>DASTGT010000120.1:0-8577 GCA_035718935.1 Casimicrobiaceae bacterium | reverse complement strand
AAGTGACGATGGGCAGCGTCTGGAATACGCGCGCGATGGTGTCGAAGCGCGAATCCGAGGGGAAGATCGACTTCACGTTCAACGAAGGAAGCGCGTGGGTCGGCGCGTGGCTGGTGCCGAAGGGCAATCCGGCCGGCAAGGAGGCGTTCAAGTTCATGGCGTCGACGCAGGATCCCGCGGGCCAGGTCGTGCTGTTCGAAGCGCTCGGCAACGGTCCCGTGAATCCGGCCGCCGCATCGATGGTGCCGGCGAACCTGAAGGCGCTCGATCCGGGCAGCCCGGAGAACTACAAGCTGCAGATCCCGGCGGATTCGGAGTGGTACGCGAAGAACAGCGCGACCGTGCTGAACCAGTACCTGGAAGTGATTTCCTGAACGCGCATGCCGGGTGCAACGAGCGGCTCCGATAGCATTGCGATGACGTGGCCGCGCGGCAAGCGCTGCGCGGTCTGTCTCACGTTCGATTTCGATGCCGAGTCGCTGTGGATCGCGAAGGACGCCGGCAACGAGGCGCGTCTCGTCACGCTGAGCCAGGGCCGGTACGGCGCGAAGGTCGGCGTGCCGAAAATCCTCGAGCTGTTGCGGCAGGAGGGACTCAAGGCGACGTTCTTCACGCCCGGCTGGACGATCGATCATCATCCGGAGAAGGTCGAGCGCATCCTGCGCGACGGGCACGAGCTCGCGCACCATGGGTACGCGCATCATTGGCCGGATCCCGAAAATACCGGGCAGATCGTCGAGGAGCTCGATCGCGGGCTTGACGCGATGCAGCGGCACTTCGGCGTCAAGCCAATCGGTTATCGGCCGCCCGGCAGCGAATCGTGCCGCTTCCTGCTCGAGCTGCTGACCAAGCGCGGGTTTCTCTACGACAGCTGCTTCAAGGACGACGTCCATCCGTACCGGCACACGCTGCACGACGGGTCGCCCGGACCGATCGAGTTGCCCGAGCATCCGTCGCTCGACGACTGGAGCTACGGCACGAGCCACCTGCGGTTCCCGCGGCCGATCTTCGGCACCGATCACGTGCTCGGCATCTGGCAGGACGAGTTCACGATGATCCGCGAATGGGGCGGCCTGTTCGTGCTGGTAATGCATCCGCAGGTGACCGGACGGCCGATGCGCATCGCGATCCTGCGCAAGTTCATCGCCTTTACACGGCAGTTCGACGACGTTTGGTACGCGACGGGCCGCGAGATCGCGCACGCATTCGCGGAGCAGGAAAATGCGCGCCACGCGCGCGTCGCCAGCTAGCGCGATCATGGCATTCGACCTCGAGACCGACTATCGGCGCGTGCCGCTGTTCGAGGAGCGGACGTCGCCCGACATCGTCGCGGCGGTTGCGTCGGATGCGGCGGTCATCGTGCCGCTCGGCGCAACGGAACAACACGGACCGCACTTGCCGCTCGGCGCCGACACGATGCAGGGAATCGACATGTGCCGCCGCGCGGCCGCGGTGCTCGCGCGTGACGGCGTGCCCTTGCTTGTGGGGCCGGCGATTCCGTTCGGACCGCGACCTTTCCTGAGCGAATCGCCGAAGTCGTTCGCCGGCACGATCGAGGTGTCGAACGACACGCTGCGTGCGCTCACGCACGACGTCTGCACGTCGCTGATCGCGCACGGCTTTCGCCGTATCTACCTGCTGCTGGCGAACGTCGAGAGCGAGTACGCGATGCACATCGTCGCGAAGGAGCTGACCGAAGCAACGCCGGCGAACATCGTGACGCTCAACTGGCTGATCGGCGCGCGTCCCGGGTACGAGGGCATCCTCAAGTCGGATCGCCCGCAGGGCCACGGCGGCGAGGGCGAAACGGCACGGCTGCTCGCGACCGCGCCGCACCTCGTGCGCATGGCCGAGGCGCGTCCGTACCATCCGAACCTCGCAAACCCGCCCGCCGTGCACGGCGACGCGCTGCCGTACCTCGGCGGAGCCATCGGTCGCTACCGATTCGACGGTACCGAATTCGAAGGCTTCGTCGATGGGATCACCGGCGATCCGCAACTCGCGACCGCGGAGACGGGCGAGAAGAGCTATGCGCTGATCGCGGAGTGGATCGCGTCGGTCGTGCGTTTCGACGTGAAGAAGCCTTAGATCCGGTCGGCAAGACCCGCCAGGAACGTCCACATCACCGTCGCGGCGAGGAAAGCGGTCATGCCGGCAGTGTCGTGCGGCGGACTGACGGTGTTCACGTCGACGACGCGGGTGTCAAGCGCCGCCAGGCGTTCGAGAAAGTCGAGGCCTTCGTGCGCGGCCGCGCCGCCCCACGTCGGCGTACACACACCGGGCGCCGCCGAGGGATCGAAAAAGTCCATGTCGAAGCAGAGGTAGACCGGACGATCGCCGATCGTTTCGATGACGCGCGCGGCGACTGCGGCGAAGCCCGTCTCGCGTAGTTCCCGCATCGTGATCATGGTGTATCCGAGGTCGCGGCAGAACTCGTAGACGCGCGGCACCATCGTCGGACCGCGCATGCCGATCTGGAACGAGCGCGCCGCGTCGACCAGGCCTTCCTGCACCATGTGCCGGAAACTCGTGGCCGTGTTGTAGCCCTCGATCGGGTAAGCGTCGGTATGCGCGTCGATGTGCACGACACAGAGCCCCGGCGCACGGCGGGCAAGGGCGCGCACTTGCGGCAGCGTGACGGCGCCGTCGCCCCCCATCGTGACCGCCACGACATCGTGTGCGAGCACGACGTCGAGCCCGGCCTCGATCGCCGCAAACGACGTTTCGATCAGGCTCGGCGTGACGGGGACGTCCCCGCAATCGACGAGGCCGAGACGTTCGACGACCTCGATGTTCGTACGCGGATCGTAGCGTCGCAGGTTCGTCGACTGCTCGCGAATCGCTGCCGGACCAAGGCGCGCGCCGATGCGATCCGGATGCGTGCCGCAATCGAAGGGTATCCCGAGCACGGCTGCCACGCATCCGTCCGCCGGCAGCCCCGAAGCCGCGCCGAGCCACGTGCGTGGCTTGACGAACTCGACAGTCATCGCCCGGCCGGGTCGCTCGCCGCTTCGCGCCGCGCGCGGCGATCGATCGCGACGAGGCACAGCAATTCGAACAGACACTGTGCGGCGACCTGCGCGGTGTTCGTCGTCGCATCGTACTGCGGGGCGACTTCGACGACGTCGCCACCTACCACGTGCAAGCCGGCGAGACCACGCAGGATCCCGAGCGCCTCTCGTGGCGTGAGTCCGCCGACTTCCGGCGTCCCGGTGCCGGGCGCGAATCCCGGATCGATCGCGTCGACGTCGAAGGTGACGTAGACCGGTCCGTCGCCGACGACCTCACGCGCCCGCGCGACGACGGCGGGAATGCCCATCGTCATGACTTCCTCGACGTGCAGCACCGCCATGCCGCTGTCGTACGAGAACTCCCACAAGTACTCCGCGCCGCCGCGGATACCGATCTGGATCGAACGCTCGGGATCGAGCACGCCCGCGAGAACCGCATGCCGGAACGGACCGCCGTGATGGAACTTCGCGCCTTCGTACTCACCCGCCGTGTCGCAGTGTGCGTCGATGTGCACCATGCCGACCGGCCGGTCGCGGCCCACCGCTTTCAGGATCGAATGCGTGATCGAATGATCGCCGCCGACGGCGAGCGGAATGACGTTCGCCTTGCACACGCCGGTGAAGAACGCTTCGATATCGGCATGGCACTGCTCGAGGCTGAATCGGCTCTGCATCGGCACGTCACCCACGTCCGCGACGGCGAGATGAACCGACGGGGCGATGCGCAGGACGTGATCGTACGGACCGATGCGCTCCACCGCGCGCACCGCACGCGGCCCCAGGCGTGCGCCCGCGCGATTGGTGACGCCGAGATCCATCGGTACGCCGACGAGCGCCACGTCCAGGCCGCCGAAGTCGGGAAGCGAGGGCGCGTCGCCGCGAAACGGCGCGCCGAGCAGCGTGGCGGGATCGGCGAACGGCCACTTGCGCCGGTCGGGACTGCTGAACACCTGCGCCGCGACCGCCGCGAAGTCGGTGTCGAAAATATCGCCGCCCCTTGCTTCTGCGTATTTGCGGCGCAGCGCGTCGAGTTTTTCGTGGTTCATAGGGTGGACTGCATGGATCTCGGGCGCTTCGAGGAGTGGGTCAATGCGCGATTGTGCTTGAAATCGCGGGGGCGGCGGATCGAAGCGGTAAGATCATTCGGCCTTGCAAGCGCCGCAGGTCGCCCCAATAGTGGTATCGGCGCTTCGCAATCGGGCGCTTTTTCTGCGCGCGTCGCGTCCCCTCCTGGAAGCCCGGCACCGCCGGGCTTTCGCGTTTCAACCTCTTGGAAGGATCCCATTGGCCAAGGAAGAAGTTTTACAAATGCAAGGCGTGGTGGCCGAAGTGCTGCCCGATTCCCGCTATCGCGTGACCCTCGACAATGGCCACAGCCTCGTGGCGTACAGCGCCGGCAAGATGCGCAAGCACCGGATTCGGATCATCGCCGGCGACAAGGTGTCGCTCGAAATCTCCCCCTACGACCTCACGAAAGGTCGCATCACGTTCCGGCAGATCGAGTCGCGCCCCGCGGCGCCGGCGCCGCGGCCCAGGTACTGACGTCGTTCCGGCGCGTCACCCGCGCAGGTCGGCGACGACGTGGCGATGGTGCGCGCCGTCGCGGTGCTCGAACAGATAAATGCCTTGCCACTGTCCGAGGACAGGGCAGCCATCCATGACGGGAATCGAGAGCGAAACGGCCGTGAGTGCGCTCTTGATATGGGCCGGCATGTCGTCTTCGCCCTCGGTCGTGTGCGACACCCATTGCATCGAAGGCGCGTTCGAAGGCGGCACGAGGCGGCGAAAGAATTCGACGAGATCCCGGCGCACGTCGGGATCGGCGTTCTCCTGGATCAGCAGCGAGCACGACGTGTGCTGCACGAACAGGGTGAGGAGGCCCTGCTCGACCGCGGAAGACGCGACGAATGCCCGAACATCGCGCGTGAACTCGTAGAGTCCGGGGCCGTTCGTCGCGATCGAAAGTTTCGTTTGCATGGCGATAGGCGCAAGGCGAACGCGGTTATGATCGGGAACGCCTCCATGCCGCGACTCTCCCGGTCGACGATACTCGATGCGTAGCGGCCTCGACTTCAGTTCCTGGCAGGCCTTGCTTTCGACGCTGCTCGGGCTCGCGGTGTTCTCGCTCGTCGTGGTCGGCATCCGGCTCGTCGTCATGCAGATCGTGCAGAAACGGCGCGAGCGCGAGAACCGCCAGATCAACGAGCGATTGAAGACGCTGATCGCCGCCTACAAGACGCTCGGCGGCTCGTTCACCGGCAATCTGGTCGTACATCCGGCGCATTTGCGCGACCTGCGCGCGGGTGCGGTGACGTGCGACGCGAGCACCGATCGCGCGATCGGCACCGACACGCAGGCCATGTCCGATCACGCGACGACAGGAGCGGAGCGACGCCGACGCATTCGCGATGCGGTGGAAGCGGCGCTCTCCGACATCATTCTGCTCGGCACCGAGGAGCAGGTGCGCCTCGCCGTGCAGGCGGCCAACGACATGGTGGCGGGCCATCCGGTCGAAACCGCCGATCTCGTCGTGTCGTTGCGCGCATTCATCCGCGAAGCGCTCGATCTCGAGCCGGTCCCGCGGGAGCTGGTCATTCCGAGGCAGGGTCCGCTTCGTCCCGCGACCGGTGCCGGCAGCCGGGAGGGACGTCCCGGCGGTCGCGAGGAGGCGCGAGGCCGGGGCCGCGGCGCAGGGGGTGGCGGTGGAACGGGGGGTGCGGCGGGAATCGGCATCGCCGGTGCAGGCGTCGGCGCGCTGGGTCATGAAAGCGACGCCCATCATTGGGATTCCGCGGGCTGAGTCGGCGCGCGAAGGCGGCACGCTCTTTCGCGGCAACGGCTATTTCAGAAATCCGCTCATGCGCGTCGTCGTCGAGCTGATCCGGTCGTTTTCCGCGTCGTCGATCGCAAGCACACGGCGTTGCAGCGGCGTCAACGCGGCGATCGTTTCAGGTCGCAGCAACGCCTTCTGATACTGCTGCTGCGGTTTGTCGCTCCTCGTGTAGAACGCGTGCAGCGCGCGACGGCAACGATCGGTGCGATTGGCCGTTCCTCCGTGCCACATGTGCGCGTTCATGATGATCACGGTCCCGGCCTCGCCCGTGACGAGCTCCTCGCCCGGGAGCGCGTTTGTGTTGCCGGGTTCGGGGAGGCGCCGCCAGGTATGCGAGCGCGGAAGCATGCGCGTCGCGCCGTTCTCCATCGTGAAGTCGTCGAGCATCCACAGCGAATTGCAGACCCAGTAGCCGCGCTCGTCGGCGATCGCGCCGCTATCGGCATGCCACGGTTGCGATTCGCCGTTGTGAGGATTGGTCGAGCGCGCATTGACGCTGCTGAGCTTGTACTGCGGCCCGATGACGCGCTCGATGCACTCGAGAATTTTCGGCATCGCTACGAGCTCCGCGAAAATCGCACCCTTGTCGACCAGGTTGGCGAGGCGTCGAGCCCCGGGTTCCTGCCGGAACTCGGATCCGGCATCGACGCCCTCCTGCGCCCACAGCGTTTCCACGCGCTCGCGCAGCTCGGTCAACATGGGGGGCGGAACGAAGCCGGGCAGCACGAGATATCCCATTTCGTCCAGGTGTCGCTTCGCGGACTCCGTAAGCATGCGCATCACTCCTTCTTGTCGAATTCGCGCGACTCGCGCGAATTGGATGAGCTCGAGGCAGGCCGGACCGCAGGAGCACCTCAAGTTGCGTCTTGGTTCCCATTGCGCTTGCGGTGCGCAGCAGTCAAAGTCCGGTGAGCCGTGAGGACGCTTTGCCTGTCATCAGCGTGCGCGCTTCCACGCAGCGCGGCGTTTCGTGGCAGCCTCGCGGATCTCGATCCACACCGGGGCATGATCGCTCGCGCCCGGCTCGCCGCGCACCACTTTGTCGACCTCGGCGGCAACGAGCAAAGGCGCCACTTCGCCGCTGAGCAGGAGATGGTCGATACGCAACCCGGCGTTGCGCTCCCATCGCTTTCGCATGTAGTCCCAGAACGTGTAGATCGCGGCGTTGGGGTGGAGTGTCCGCAGGGCGTCCGTCCAGCCTTGCGCGAGCAGGCGCCGGAAGGCGTCGCGGCTAGCGGGTTGAACCAGCGCGTCGTCGGCGTACGATCGCAAGGAGTAGATGTCGGCGTCCGTAGGCACGACGTTGAAGTCGCCTGCCAGCACGACGGGCGCACCCGATGCGAACAACGCTTTGGCGTGATGCTCGAGACGGGCAAGCCAGGCAAGCTTGTAGTCGAACTTGGGACCAGGCTGCGGATTGCCGTTCGGTGCGTACAGGCAGCCGATTAGCAACCCATCGATCATGCCTTCGAGGTATCGCGCGTGCATGTCGGCTGGATCGCCGGGCAACGCGCGCCTGACTTCGGTTGGTTTCGTCCCGCGCGCGAGAATCGCAACTCCGTTGTAGCGAGGGTTTTGCCCTTCCCAAATCGCTCCGTATCCCGCACCGCGCAGCGCATCCTCGGGGAACTCTTCGTGGTGGATGCGGAGCTCCTGGAGGCAGACCACATCCGGCGTTGCGATCGCAAGCCACGCCAGCAATTGCGGCAGGCGGTTGCGGATGCTGTTGATGTTGAAGGTTGCGATTTTCATCGTTGAGCGCGCCGTCGTTCCAACGCCGATCTGTGCGCGCTGCGCCCGGAATTCATATCATGGCATGCCGCGTCGGTGCAGGGCTGCAGTTTCCTGCGCTCGCAAACGCTCGCGCATGCCCCACCGTTTGCTGCCTGCCATTCGAGTACAGTGGCTTATGGACGCGACGCCGATATCGATACCGGTCGACGATGCTACGGCCGTGTCGGGTCTGTTCACGCGGCCACGCGCGGCGCGCGCGTGCTTTGTCTTTGCGCACGGTGCAGGCGCGGGAATGACGCATCCCTTCATGGCCGGGTTCGCGGCGCGCCTGGCGGCAGGCAGTGTCGCGTCCCTGCGCTACCAATTCCCGTTCATGGAGCGCGGATCCAAGCGACCTGATTCCGCGGCCATTGCTCAGGCGACGGTGCGCGCGGCTGTTGCCGCGGCTGCGAGACTCGCACCCGATTTGGTGCTGTTCGCCGGCGGTAAGTCTTTCGGCGGCCGGATGACGTCGCGCGCGCAGGCCGATGCCCCGTTACCGGATGTGCGAGGCGTGGCCTTCCTCGGATTTCCGTTGCACCTGGCCGGTAAGCCGGGCGTCGCGCGCGCCCAGCACCTTACGAGCGTGAAGGTACCGATGCTGTTTCTGCAAGGGGAACGTGACACACTCGCCGACCTCGCGTTGCTGCGTCAGGTCGTGGAGGAGCTTGGCGCACACGCACGTCTCGTCATTATCCCTAAAGCAGACCACTCGTTCCGCGTTCCGAGGCGCAGCGGTCAAAGCGATGAGGATGTGCGCGATCAGGTCGCGGCGGCGTTGCTGTGCTGGCTCCTTGAGTTGGTGGCGGCTAGTGCGACGAGCCCGATTTCCACTCGATAGCGGCCATTGCAGAAGTCGTATGCCGTGATCCGGGCGGGCCGAAGGTATCGTGTCCGCCCCCTTGCATTGACGGCGGGCCCTGTCTGGACGCGACGTCGACGGAGCACGTCGACGAACGC
>DASTGT010000119.1:0-36056 GCA_035718935.1 Casimicrobiaceae bacterium | reverse complement strand
GCCGAGCAAACCGATGCGCGCATCGGCCGCGATGCTACAGTCGACATGGCGCAGCACCGGTTCGCGGTCGTAACCGAGCGTGACCTGCTCGAGATGCACGAGCTGCCGCCCGCGCGCTTCCACGCGCGGGAACTCGAAGTGAAACGGACTTTCGACGTGCGCCGGTGCGATCGTCTCCATTCGCTCCAGCGCCTTGATGCGGCTTTGCGCCTGCCGTGCCTTCGTCGCCTTTGCGCGGAAACGGTCGATGTACGACCGCAGGTGCGCGATCTGCCGCTGCTGCTTCGCGTAGCTCGCTTGCGACAGCGCAAGGCGTGCGGCACGCTCGCGCTCGAACGCCGAATAGTCGCCCCGGTAGCTCACGAGCTTCGCTGCGTCGATATGGACGATCGTGTCGGCGATTGCGTCGAGGAAATCGCGATCGTGCGTGACGAGGAGCAGCGTGCCCTCGTAGCGACGCAGCCAGTCCTCGAGCCACAGCACGGCGTCGAGGTCGAGGTGGTTGGTCGGCTCGTCGAGCAAAAGCAGATCGGAGCGGCACATCAGCGCCTGCGCAAGGTGGATGCGCATGCGCCAGCCGCCGGAGAACGCCGCCACGGGTCGCGCCTGCGCGTCCTCGTCGACGCCAAGTCCGGCGAGAAGCGCGGCGGCGCGCGCTCGCGCGCCGTAGCCTCCGATCATTTCGAACCGGTGATGGAGCTCGCCGAGCGCTTCGCCGTCGTGGATTGCGGGTAGCGCCAGCTCGCGCTCGAGCGCGCGGAATTCGCGGTCGCCGTCCTGGACGTATTCGATCGCGGCGACCTCGGCGTTCGGCGTTTCCTGGGCGACGTGCGCCACCACCCACGACTGCGGGATCTCGATCGAGCCTGCGTCAGGCAGGAGTTCGCCGAGGATCGCCGCGAAGAGACTCGACTTGCCCGTGCCGTTCGCACCGACGAGTCCCACCTTGTGCCCGTAATGGACCGAAAGCTCGGCGCCTTCGAGGAGCTTGCGCGCACCGCGCGCGAGCGTGAGGTCGCGGATGCGCAGCATCGATCACCCGCGAAGCGGCGCGTGACCGCGTTCGGCGAGCAGCATCATCGCAGAACGTACTCGTAGTCGACGATGAGCGGCGCGTGGTCGGAGAAGCGGCGATTCCTGTAAATGGACGCGCGTTTCGCGGTGGCCGCGATCCCCGGCGTCGCGATCTGGTAGTCGATGCGCCATCCGACGTTCTTCCTCCACGCCTGCCCGCGGTTCGACCACCACGTGTACTGCTCGGGCCGCGGATCGATTCGGCGAAACACGTCGACGAAGCCCATGTCGAGCACGCGCGTGAACCACGCGCGCTCCTCGGGCAGGAATCCCGAGTTCTTCTGGTTGCTGCGCCAATTGCGCAAATCGATCGGCTGGTGGGCGATGTTGAAGTCGCCGCACAGCACCACCTCGCGGCCGCCTTTCACGAGCTTGTCGAGATGCGGGAGGAACGCGTCCAGGAAACGGAACTTCGATGCCTGCCGGTGCGGCCCGCTCGACCCCGACGGCAGATAGAGGCTCACCACCGATACGTCGCCGAAATCGGCTTGCAGGTAGCGCCCCTCGGCGTCGAACTCGGCGTGTCCGAAGCCGGTGCCGACGCGCGGCGGATGCTTGGCGTAGAGCGCCACGCCGCTGTAGCCCTTCTTCGTCGCGGGATGGAACGTTGCGTGCGACTTGCGCGGCGACGTCAGCGCGCGCGGCACGTCGGCGACGTCGCACTTGATCTCCTGCAGGCACACGACGTCCCACGGCTCGACGCGCGCGAGCCACCGCGCAAAGCCCTTGCGCTCCGCCGCGCGCAGGCCGTTGACGTTCAGCGTGATGATGCGCATCGGAAAGCGGGCGAGTGTAACCGACGCGGCTATACTCGCCGCGCCCTCGCCATGTGGAACACAAAATGACCGATTTCCGTCGACAGTTCCTCGAATTCGCCTTGGCACATGACGTGCTTCGGTTTGGTGATTTCGTGACGAAGGCAGGACGCAAGACACCTTACTTTTTCAACGCCGGGCTTTTCTGCGATGGCGCAAGCATTCGCCGGTTGGGCGAGTTCTACGCGCAAGCGCTGCTCGCATCGCACGTCGCTTGCGACCAGCTCTATGGTCCCGCCTACAAGGGCATCGTCCTTGCCGCGGCGACGGCCATCGCCCTTGCCGCGAGCGGTCACAATTTGCCGTTCAGTTTCAATCGAAAGGAAGCGAAGGATCACGGAGAAGGCGGAAACATCATCGGAGCGCCGCTTGCGAATCGCGTGATGATCGTCGACGACGTCATCACCGCGGGAACCTCGGTGCGCGAATCCGTCGCGACGATCCGCGCCAACGGCGCTGTACCAGCCGGCGTGCTGATCGCGCTCGATCGGATGGAGCGTGGACAGGGCGAGAAATCCGCGGTGCAGGAGGTGCGAGAGTCTTTCGGCATACCGGTGGTGGCGATCGCCACGCTCGACGACCTGATGACGTTCATCGGAACCCGCAGCGACCTCGCGGCGCTCGCGCCACGCGTCGCCGCCTACCGCGAACAGTACGGCTCATCTCCCTAAACCACGAACACGCCATGACCGAGCAAGCGCATTCGATTCCCTTCGGCCTTTCGCGGCGCAGACTCGCCGCCGCGGTCGGTTGCGCGCTCCTCGTGTTCGCCGCACGGCACGCGCACGCGGCGCTCTACAAATGGACCGACGAGCGTGGCATCGTGCACTACAGCGATCAACTGCCGCCTGACGCCGTCAATCGCGCGAACTACCAACTGAACGGGCAGGGCCAGACGGTGAAGAAGACCGAGCCGGCGCGAGCTGTCGTGCAGCAACTGCCGAAAAACGACAACGAGGAGCAGAAGCTTCGCGAAGCGCAGCGCGAGCGGATGCTCGCGTTGCGGCGCGACAAGGCGCTGATCGAATCTTATGCGAACGAAGGCGAGATCGACCTCGCCAAGTCGCGCGCGATCGCGACGATCGACGGCCAGCTGGCGTCGGCCGAAGGTCTGGTCGCGCAGATGACGAAACGCCGTGCGGAGCTCGTGAATCAGGAGGCGACGTACGCGCCGCGTCCGGTGCCGGGCGGCATCAAGCGCGAGATCGAGACGCTCGACGTGGAGCTCGGGCGCCAGAAGGAATACATCGAGGCGAAGAAGAAGGAATCGACGTCGATCGCCGCGCGTTACGACGCCGACAAGCTGCGCTTTCGCGAGCTGATCGCGCCGTCGCCGAGCGGGGCTGTCGTCACCAGCGACGAGCCGCGCGTCGCCGGCGGCCAGCGTCCCGCGCTGAAGCTCACCAGCACGCGCTGACCGCTGTCGTCGATGGAGTGATTCGGGCACCGGCGTGCGCGAATCACGGCGACGCGCGGCGTCGGTTCACCCCGTCGCGGAAGCCGGGTTCGGTTCGGATGCGATAATCGCGGGTTTGCCTTCGAACCTTTCGCGGTCGCATTCCCATGGCTCAGTACGTTTACACGATGAATCGCGTGGGCAAAGTCGTTGCGCCCAAGCGCGTCATCCTGAAGGACATCTCGCTCTCGTTTTTCCCCGGCGCCAAGATCGGCGTGCTCGGCCTCAACGGCGCCGGCAAATCGAGCCTGCTGCGCATCATGGCGGGCGAGGACAAGGAGTACGAGGGCGAGGCGACGCCGATGCCCGATCTGCGAATCGGCTTTCTGCCGCAGGAGCCGCGGCTCGACCCCGATGCGACGGTGCGCAGCATCGTCGAGGAGGGGATGGGCGAGGTGCTCGGCGCGAAGGCGCGCCTCGACGAGGTCTACGCGGCGTACGCCGAGCCCGACGCCGATTTCGACGCGCTGGCCGCCGAGCAGGCGCGGCTCGAGGCGATCATCGCGAGCGCCGGGGCCGACGCCGGCGTGCAGATGGAGTTCGCCGCCGACGCGCTGCGGCTGCCGCCGTGGGACGCGAAGATCGGCCAACTGTCGGGCGGCGAGAAACGCCGCGTGGCGTTATGTCGGCTCTTGCTGTCGAAACCCGACATGCTGCTGCTCGACGAGCCGACCAATCATCTCGACGCGGAGAGCGTCGAGTGGCTCGAGCAATTCCTCGCCAAGTTCCCCGGGACGGTCATCGCCGTGACGCACGACCGCTACTTCCTCGACAACGCCGCCGAATGGATCCTCGAGCTCGACCGCGGCTACGGCATCCCGTGGAAGGGCAATTACACGTCGTGGCTCGCGCAAAAGGAGGAACGTCTCACCCGCGAGGCGAAGCAGGAGGCGGCGCGACTGAAGGCGGTGCAGCGCGAGCTCGAATGGGTGCGGGCCAATCCGAAGGGCCGGCGCGCCAAGGCGAAGGCGCGCATCACGCGCTTCGAGGAGCTCTCGTCGTACGAATACCAGAAGCGCAACGAGACGCAGGAGATCTTCATTCCTGTGGCCGAGCGCCTCGGCAACGAAGTGATCGAGTTTCGCAACGTCAGCAAGGGCTTTGGCGATCGGCTGCTGATCGACGATCTCTCGTTCAAGGTGCCGCCCGGTGCGATCGTCGGCGTCATCGGGCCGAACGGCGCGGGCAAGACGACGCTGTTCCGGCTGATCACCGGTCGCGAGAAGCCCGATGCCGGCGAAGTGATCGTCGGCCATACCGTCCAGCTCGCCGTCGTCGACCAGACGCGCGAGGCGTTGCCCAACGACAAGACCGCATGGGAGGCGATCTCGGGCGGCCAGGACATCCTCACCGTCGGCAAGTTCGAGATGCCGTCGCGCGCCTACCTCGGGCGGTTCAACTTCAAGGGGAGCGACCAGCAGAAGAACGTCGGGCAGCTCTCCGGCGGCGAGCGCGGCCGGCTGCATCTTGCCGCGACGCTCCTCAAGGGCGGCAACGTGCTGTTGCTCGACGAGCCGTCGAACGACCTCGACGTCGAAACGCTGCGCGCCCTCGAGGAAGCGCTCTCCGAGTTCGCCGGCAGCGCGCTCGTGATCTCGCACGATCGCTGGTTCCTCGACCGGATCGCGACGCACATCCTCGCCGCCGAGGACGACTCCAAGTGGGTGTTCCTGGAGGGCAATTACCAGGAGTACGAGGCCGACAAGAGGAAGCGCCTCGGCGAGGAAGGGGCGAAGCCGCACCGGCCGCGGTACAAGCCGTTGATGCATTGACGCAACGGATCCCGGGTCGGGATCCGGAGATCAGGAAGCGCCCGGACGGAACCGATGCCGCGTCCGGCAGTCTCTGCCCGAGCGGACAACAACATCAAGGAGGTCGGCAATGATCAAGTGGGCCATCATCTTCTTCGTGATTTCCCTCATTGCCGGCTTCTTCGGCTTCACGGGGGTGGCGTCGGGCACCAGGACCATCGCCAAGGTCCTGTTCTTCATCGCGCTGATCATCTTCCTGATCGTGCTGATCTTCGGCGTGATGCTCGGTACGCTCGTTTTCTAGGCGGTTACCAGGCAAGACACGTCACCTGCGGCCGCGACCCGGCCGCAGGACGCGTCACATCGCGCTCGTCGCGCCGGCTTGGGCGGGCGGCGTCCAAAGCACCCTGATCGTCGCTTCGGTGATGCCGCTTTGCTGAAAGCCGAGCTCGCGCGACGCGGCGCGGGACACGTCGGCAACGCGATCGGCGTGGAAGGGACCGCGATCGTTGACGCGCAGCGCGACGCTGCGACCATTGTCGTCGTTGACCACGAGGACGATCGTGCCGAGTGGCAGCGAGCGGTGCGCCATCGTCATGGCGTGCGGGTCGAAGCGCTCGCCGCTCGCGGTCCTGCGCCCAGCGAAATCGCGGCCGTACCACGAGATCTTGCCGTGCTGGACGCGCTTCACCGCGCCATGCGTCTTGGCGCGCGGCGTCGCGGGTGAAAACGGTTCGAGCGCCTGCGCGTAGGTGCACGCGCCGAGCGCGAGAAGCGTGGATGCGATGAGGACGGCGAGCTTGCGGCGCATTCCCTGCAGGACGAGTGACCGATCCTCAATGGAAACCGCGACGCCTCTCGAGGTTCCTCGCGCACGTCGGCGGTTCGTGCCGGACGATTGCGCGAGATGAGGTGGCTTTTCGTCCGACGTCGGGGAATTGCGACGTCTGGGCCACACGCAGATGCGCGCGTCAGCGCGCCAGAAGACGGCGCAGGATCTCGTTGACCTGCGTCGGGTTCGCCTTGCCCTTGGACGCCTTCATCACCTGCCCGACGAGCGCGTTGAACGCTTTCTCCTTTCCCGCGCGAAACTCGTCGACCATGGCCGGCTGCTTCGCGAGCACGTCGCGCACGAGCGCCTCGATCTGCGACGCATCCGAGATCTGCCGAAGGCCACGGCCGGCGATGATCGCGTCGGCCGCGTCGTCGCCGGTCGCCGCGCCTCGCCACATCGCGTCGAACACTTCCTTGGCGAGCTTGCCGGAAATCGTCGCATCGGCGATTCGGCGCAGCAATCCGGCGAGCGCGCGCGCTTGGACCGGCGCGAGCGCGACCGACACTTCGTCACGATTGCGCGCCGCACTGAATTCGCCGAGCACCCAATTCGCCGCGAGCTTGAATGCCGTAGCGTCGCGCGCGTCGAGCGCGCGCGCGACCGCTTCGTAGTAGTCGACGAGGTCGCGCGACGCCGTCAGCTGCTCGGCGTCGTACGCGGTGATGCCGTGTTCGGCCACGAGCCGCTTGCGCGTTGCGTCGGGCAATTCGGGCATTCCCTCGCGCACGCGCTCGATCCACGCGTCGTCGATCGCAAGCGGCGGGAGGTCCGGATCGGGGAAGTAGCGATAATCCTGCGCGTCCTCCTTGCTGCGCATCGATCGCGTCTCGTTGCGCTCGGCATCGTAGAGCCGCGTCTCCTGCTCGACGCGGCCGCCGTCCTCGATCAATTCGATCTGTCGCCGCGCCTCGTACTCGATCGCCTGTGCGAGAAAGCGAAAGCTGTTCAGGTTCTTGATTTCGCACCGCGTGCCGAGCGGCTCGCCGGGCCTTCGCACGGAGACGTTCGCGTCGCAGCGGAAGTTGCCCTCCTGCATGTTGCCGTCGCAGATGCCGATCCACGTGACGAGCGTGTGCAGCGCCTTCGCGTAAGCGACCGCGTCGGCGGCGCTGCGCATGTCGGGCTCGGAGACGATCTCGAGCAGCGGCGTGCCGGCGCGGTTGAGGTCGATGCCCGACACGTCGCCGAGTTCGGGGGGCAGCCCTTCGTGCAGCGACTTGCCCGCGTCTTCCTCGAGGTGCGCGCGCACGAGCCGCACGTGCTTCACGCCGTCTTCGGTCGTGATCGCGACGCTGCCGCCCTGCACGACGGGAATCTCGAACTGCGAGATCTGATAACCCTTCGGAAGGTCGGGATAGAAATAGTTCTTGCGCGCGAAGACGCTTTGCCGGTTGATCGTGGCGCCGACGGCGAGACCGAAGCGAATCGCGCGCTCGACGGCACCACGGTTCAGCACCGGCAGCACGCCGGGCAGCGCGATGTCGACCGCGGACGCCTGCGTGTTCGGAGCCGCGCCGAACGCGGTCGACGCGCCCGAAAAGATCTTCGACGCCGTCGACAGCTGCGTGTGCGTCTCGAGGCCGATGACGATCTCGAAGTTCATGACGTCGACGGGCGGCGCAGATGCCAATCGGTCGCCTGCTGGAACCGGTGCGCGACGTTCAGCATGCGCGCCTCGTCGAAGTAGTTCGCCTGCAGCTGCAGTCCGATCGGAAGTCCCTGGCGCGAAAGGCCGCACGGGATCGACATCGCCGGCATGCCGGTGAGGTTCGCCGCGATCGTGAAGATGTCGTTCAGGTACATCTGCACGGGATCGTCGGCCTTCGCGCCGATCGTGAACGCGCAGGTGGGCGCCGTCGGTCCCGCGATCACGTCGCACTGCGTGAACGCGCGGGCGAAATCGTCGGCGATCAGCCGCCGCACTTGCTGCGCCTTCAGGTAATACGCGTCGTAGTAGCCGTGCGACAGCACGTACGTCCCGACGAGGATGCGTCGCTTCACCTCGGCGCCGAAGCCTTCGGCGCGCGTGCGGCAATACATGTCGACGAGGTCGCTGTAGTCGGCCGCGCGATGGCCGTAACGCACGCCGTCGAAGCGCGACAGGTTCGACGACGCTTCCGCAGGTGCGATGACGTAGTAGACCGGCACGCAATACGACAGGCGCGGCAGGTCGATATCGACCGTCGTCGCGCCGAGCGCGCGCAGCGCACCGATCGCTTCGTCGACCGCGCGCACCACGTCGTTCTCGAGCGCGTCGTCGACGAACTGGCGCGGGACGCCGATGCGCACACCCGCGAGTGGCAGACCGTCCGCGTTGCGCGCAAGCAGCCGCGCGTAATCCTCGAATGGCCGCGCGACCGACGTCGAGTCGCGCTCGTCGTGGCCCGCCATCGCGGTGAGCAGATGAGCGCAATCCTCCGCGGTGTGCGCAAAGGGTCCGGGCGTATCGAGGCTCGACGCGAACGCGACGAGGCCGTAGCGCGAGCACACGCCATACGTCGGCTTGAGTCCGCACACGCCGGTCAACGCCGCCGGCTGGCGGATCGAGCCGCCGGTGTCGGTGCCGGTCGTCGCCGGCAGAAGTCGGGCCGCCACCGCGGCCGCCGAGCCGCCCGAACTGCCACCGGGCACGCATTCCGCGCGCCACGGATTGCGCACCGGTCCGAAATGCGAAGTTTCGCTCGAGGAGCCCATCGCGAACTCGTCCATGTTCGTCTTGCCGACGAGCACGGTGCCCGAGGCGCGCAGGCGCGAGACGACGTGCGCGTCGTACGGCGAAACGAACTGCGCGAGCATGCGCGACGCACAGGTCGTGCGCAGTCCCGCGGTCATCAGGACGTCCTTGTGCGCGATCGGTATGCCGGTCAGAAGCGGCGCATCGCCACGCGCGAGGCGCGCATCGGCCGCGCGCGCCTGCGCGAGCGCACCCTCGTCATCGACGCTGATGAACGCGTTGATCGTCGGCTGCGACGCGGCGATCCGCGAAAGCGTATCGGTGACGAGCTCGACGCAGGAGAATTCGCGCGCGCGCAACGCTTTCGCGACGCGCGTGATCGAAAGCCCTCCTCCCGCCGAGGCGGCGAGCAGTGCCATCTATTCGACGACGCGCGGCACGATGTACAGGCCATCGGCCACTTCGGGCGCCTGCGCCTGGAACCGCGCGCGGCAATCCTGGGCCGTGACGACGTCGTCGCGAAACGGCAGCGACACGTCCTGCGCGTGCGCCATCGGCACGACGCCGGTGGTGTCGATCGCCTGCAGCGTGTCGATCAACCCGAAGATCGCGTCGAGCTTTTGGCGCACGTCGGCCGTGTCCGCCGGATCGAGATGGATGCGGGCGAGGCGCGCGAGGCGCGCGATGTCGTCGGACGAAAAGTTCATGATCGTGGGGGCGCGGCCAGCGGGCGGACGCGGCGCGAGGGTTCGCGCGCGAAAAACCGCGGCGAATCAGTGCGGAGACGACAGAAGGTTAGGTTATCATATCGCCCATTTTTGAGCCGCCTTCCGGCCCCTCCGCCTTACCGCGCGTTTAGCGCGAGCGCCTTCCCCACCTCCCCTTCATGTTCGAGTCCTTCAAAGGCTACTTTTCCAGCGACCTCGCCATCGATCTCGGCACCGCGAACACGCTGATCTACGTTCGCGGCAAGGGCATCGTCCTCGACGAGCCTTCGGTCGTCGCGATCCGGCAGGAGGGCGGCCCGAACGGCAAGAAGGTGATCCAGGAAGTGGGCCTCGCAGCGAAGCAGATGCTCGGCCGCACGCCCGGCAACATTACCGCGATTCGTCCGATGAAGGACGGCGTCATCGCCGACTTCACCGTGACGGAGCAGATGCTGAAGCAGTTCATCAAGAAGGTGCTCGATTCGCGACTCTTCTCGCCTTCCCCGCGCATCATCATCTGCGTGCCGTGCGGGTCCACCCAGGTGGAGCGCCGCGCCATCCGCGAATCGGCGCTCGGCGCCGGCGCCTCGAAGGTGTTCCTGATCGAGGAGCCGATGGCAGCGGCGATCGGCGCCGATCTTCCCGTCGGCGACGCGACCGGCTCGATGGTCGTCGACATCGGCGGCGGCACGACCGAAGTCGGCGTGATCTCGCTCGGCGGCATGGTCTATGCGGGGTCGGTGCGCGTGGGCGGGGACAAGTTCGACGAAGCGGTCGTCAATTACATTCGCCGCAATTACGGCATGCTGATCGGCGAGACGACGGCGGAAATCATCAAGAAGACGATCGGATCCGCGTTTCCGGGATCCGAGGTCAAGGAAATGGAAGTGAAGGGGCGTAATCTCGCGGAGGGCATTCCGCGCAGCTTCACGATCTCCTCCAACGAGATTCTCGAGGCGCTGACCGATCCGCTGAACAGCATCGTGTCGTCGGTGAAGAGCGCCCTCGAGCGCACGCCGCCCGAGCTCGGCGCCGATATCGCCGAGCGCGGCATGGTGCTGACCGGCGGCGGTGCGCTCCTGCGCGATATCGACCGGCTGCTGATGGAGGAGACGGGGTTGCCCGTGGTGGTGGCCGAGGATCCGCTGACCTGTGTCGTACGCGGCTGCGGCAAGGCGCTCGAGAACATGGAAAAGCTCGCGACCATCTTCACGACGGACTAGCCGCTCGATGGACGTTCCTCAACGCCCGCTTCTCTCGCTGCCCGACTGACGACGCGCCGCGTCGCCGTACCGCGGCGCGGAGCGTCCATCTAGCGAAGTCGATGCCAGCCGACTTCTTCCACCGCGGCCCGACCCCCCTCACGCGGCTTGCGATCTTCGGCCTGCTCTCGCTCGCGCTGCTCTTCGCCGACACGCGCTATCGTTACCTGGAGAACGTCCGCCAGGCGGTCGCGATCGCGCTCTATCCTGCCGCACGCGCGCTCGAGATGCCCGGCTTGGCTTTTGCATGGGTGGCGGATTACTTCGGTTCGAAGCGACACCTCGCGGACGAGAATGCAGCGCTGCGCCAGGAACTCGTCGCGCGCGCGCCCGCCACGATGGGTTACGCGCGGGTCGAGGAGGAGAACGCGCGATTGCGCGCGCTCCTCGACGTGCGCACGCGCGATGCCGCGACGGCGATCGCCGTGCAGGTCCTCTACGCCGGCCGCGATCCGTTCGCGCAGAAGGTCTTCATCGACAAGGGGACGAGCGCGGGCGTGCGCGCGGGGGCGGGGGTGATCGACGAGAGCGGTGTCGTCGGGCAGGTGACGCGCGTCTACCCGTACATGTCGGAGGTGACGCTGATCACCGACCGCGACCAGGCGGTGCCCGTGCAGGTCGAACGCAACGGCGCGCGCAGCGTGCTGTTCGGAAACGGCACCGGACGTTCGCCCGAATTGCGCTTCACCTCGCCCACCGCCGACCTCCGCGTCGGCGATCGGCTGCTCACCTCCGGCCTCGACGGCACGTATCCGCCGGGCCTCGCCGTCGCCGAGATCATCGACGTCGTGCGCGATACCGGGCAGATGTTCGCGCGCATCGTCTGCAAGCCACTCGCCGGCATCGATCACAGCCGCTTCCTCCTCGTGCTCGAGCCGTCGGCGCAATTGCCGGCGCGCCCCGAGGAGCCTGCCGAGCCGGACGCGGCGAAGAAGCCCGGGCGCGCCAAACTGCGCCGGGCTCCGTAGCATGCGCGTGCTGCCCCACATGGGCACGTTCGTCCCGGCCTCGCCGCAGGAGATCCTGCGCCCGGCGAAGTTCTGGTTCGTATTGCTGTCGATCGCCGCGGGGCTCGCGCTCAATCTCGTGCCGCTGCCGCGCGAGCTCATGACGTACCGTCCCGACTTCCTCGCGCTCGTGCTGCTGTACTGGTGCATCCAGGAGCCGCGCTTCGTCGGCGTCGGCACGGCGTGGCTCGTGGGGCTCGTGATGGACGTCGGCGATGCGACGGTCTTCGGCCAGCACGCGCTCGCCTACGCGGTGCTCGCCTACGGCGCCGAATACTTCCGCCGGCGCGTGCTGCGCTTCCCGCTGTGGCAGCAGGCGGTGCAGGTCGCGCTGCTGCTCGCGCTCTGCTCGCTCATCGTGCTGGTCGTGCGCTTCGTCGGCGGCGCCACGCTGCCGAAATGGACGTACCTCGCGCCGGCGCTCGTCGGCGCGTGCCTGTGGCCGCTCGTCTCGGTGCTCCTGCAGTCGCCGCAGCGACCGTCGCGCTCGCGCCGCCGCGACGGATTCTGACGATACACGCGATGTGCGCGCTGCGCCCTTCGTCGCTTCCGCCGGCGTAGCGCCATGGCCGGTCGCCTCATTTTCGCGTCGCGCCACCCGCGCTTCGACAACGGCTACGCGCAATCCGAACTGCGCAACCCCGAGCGCGACCTGTTTCTGTTCCGCAGGCGACTCTCGCTCGTCGGCGTGCTCGTGTTCTTCGCGTTCTGCGGGCTCTTCGCGCGCTTCTTCTACCTGCAGGTCGTCCAGCACGCGCATTTCGAAACGCTCGCCGAGACGAACCGCATCGCGATCGTCCCGATCGTGCCGAACCGCGGCGTCATCACCGACCGCAACGGCATCGTGCTCGCCCAAAGCTACTCGGCGTACACGCTCGAGATCACGCCGTCGCGCGTCGGCAGCCTCGACCAGACGATCGACAAGCTCGCCGAGATCGTCGACATCGAGCCGCGCGACCGCAAGCGGTTTCGCAAGCTCCTCGACGAATCGAAGAACTTCGAGAGCCTGCCGATCCGCACCAAGCTGACCGACGAGGAGGTCGCGCGCTTCGCCGTCAATCGCTACCGCTTCCCGGGCGTCGACATCAAGGCGCGGCTCTTCCGGCAGTACCCGTTCGGCGAGATCGCATCGCACGTGGTCGGGTACATCGGCCGCATCAACGACAAGGACAACGAGCGCATCGCCGAGTGGGACGAGACGGCCAACTACAAGGGCTCCGACTACATCGGCAAGGTCGGCGTCGAGCTGTCGTACGAGCGCGACCTGCACGGCACGACGGGCGTCGAGGAGGTCGAAGTCGATTCCGGCGGCCGCGCGGTCCGCACGCTGAAGCGCACGCCGCCGATCGCGGGCAACAACCTGCGGCTTTCGCTGGACATCAAGCTGCAGCAGGTCGCCGAGAGTGCGTTCGGCGACCGCCGCGGGGCCCTCGTCGCGATCGACCCGACCTCGGGCGACGTGCTCGCCTTCGTGTCGAAGCCGGGCTTCGACCCGAACCTCTTCGTCGACGGCATCGATCCGGCGAACTGGCAGGAGCTCAACGAATCGCCGGACAAGCCGCTTTTGAACCGGCCGCTGCGTGGCGCGTATCCGCCCGGCTCGACGATCAAGCCGTTCCTCGCGCTCGCCGCGCTGTCGTATGGCAAGCGGACGCCGAACCAGACGATCTACGATCCGGGCTTCTTCCAGATCCCCGGACAGGCGCATCGATTCCGGGACGACAAGCCCGGTGGCCACGGTACCGTCGATATGTACAAGTCGATCGTGCAGTCGTGCGACACGTATTACTACATGCTCGCGAACGA
Organism: Casimicrobiaceae bacterium; assembly: GCA_035718935.1. Classification (GTDB taxonomy): domain Bacteria; phylum Pseudomonadota; class Gammaproteobacteria; order Burkholderiales; family Casimicrobiaceae; genus VBCG01. Next base: position 22,669 of record DASTGT010000119.1, on the reverse strand, counting down.
CTCCGACATCGACGACAACGCGCGCTTCCTCGGCATGCTGGGGTTCGGCGCGAAGACGGGCATCGACATCGAGGGCGAGCTCACCGGCGTGCTGCCGTCGCGTACGTGGAAGCGGCAGCGCTTCGCGGGCAAGAACTACCGCGACGAGCATCGGAAGTGGTATCTCGGCGACTCCATCTCGGCGGGCATCGGCCAGGGCTACAACGCGTTCACGCCGATGCAGCTCGCGCACGCGATCGCGATGATCGCGAACGACGGCGTCGGCTTCACGCCGCACCTCGTGAAATCGGTTACGAACGTGAAGTCGGGCGAGGTGCGGGAGATCGCCGCGCAGCCCGCGTCGCGCCTCGAGGTCAAGCCCGAATACCTCGCGTTCATCAAGCACGCGCTCGTCGGCGTCAACAAGGAGGGCACGAGCGCCGCGGCGTTCAAGGACGCGAAATACGTGAGCGCCGGCAAGACGGGCACCGCGCAGGTCTTCTCGCTCAAGGGCGAGAAATATTCCGAGCACAAGGTCGACGAGCGGCTGCGCGACCACGCGTGGTTCGAGGCGTACGCCCCCGCCGATCACCCGAAGATCGCGGTGGCCGTGCTGGTCGAGAACGGCGGCTTCGGGGCAGCGGCGGCCGCGCCGATCGCGCGCAAGGTATTCGATTACTGGCTGCTCGGCGAGGCCGAGCCCGGCGCCGCGAAGGAAATGCCGGGTGCCGGCGACGACGAGGGCGATTGAGTTGAACCTCGGCGCATTGCTCGGTCGGATCTGGGAAGCGCTCGCGCGGCGCATCGATCCGATGCTCTTCGCCGCGGCGATCGCGATCGTCGGCGTCGGCCTCGTCACGCTGTTCTCGGCCGCCGACCAGAGCATTGCGCGCGAGACGAGCCAGCTCATGAGCCTTTCGTTCGCGATCGTGCTGATGTGGACGTTCGCGAACATCGCGCCGCAGACGCTCGCGCGCGTCGCCGTGCCGCTCTACGTCGTCGCGGTCGCGATGCTGGTCGGCGTGGCGATGTTCGGCATCGTCGTCAACGGCTCGCGGCGCTGGCTCAACCTCGGCGTTGCGCGCTTCCAGCCGTCCGAGCTCATGAAGATCGCGCTGCCGCTCATGCTCGCGTGGTACTTCCAGAAGTTCGAGGGCCGCGTGCGGTTCCACGACTTCGTGTTCGCCGCGATCCTGATCGTCGTGCCGGTTTACCTGATCAAGCGCCAGCCCGACCTCGGCACGGCGCTTTTGATCGCGGCATCGGGCTTCTACGTGCTGTTCCTCGCCGGCCTGTCGTGGAAGATCATCGTCGGCCTGTTCGCCGTCGGCGCCGCGGTCGGCCCGATGGTGTGGACGCACCTGCACGACTACCAGCGCGAGCGCATCCTCACGTTCCTCGATCCGTCGCGCGACCCGCTCGGCGCCGGCTACCACTCGACGCAGGCGTCGATCGCGCTCGGCTCGGGCGGCATCGTCGGCAAGGGTTGGCTGAACGGCACACAGACGCACCTCGACTTCCTGCCCGAGCGGCACACCGACTTCATCTTCGCCGTGTTCGGCGAGGAGTTCGGGCTGATCGGCGCGGCGGTGCTGCTCGTCCTCTACCTGCTGCTCATCACGCGCGCGATGGTGATCACCGCGAACGCGTCGACGCTCTTCGCGCGGCTGCTCTCGGGCGCCATCACGCTGATGTTCTTCACCTACGCGTTCGTGAACATGGCGATGGTGAGCGGCCTGCTGCCCGTCGTCGGCGTGCCGTTACCGCTGGTGTCGTACGGCGGCACCGCGCTGATCTCGCTCTTCATCGGCCTCGGGATCCTGATGAGCGTGCAGGCGCACCGCAAGCTCGTCATCACCTGAGCCACGCCTCGAACGCCTGTCCGCCCTCGCTGCGGTCGTCGAAGAACGCGAGCTCGCAGCCGATCCTGCGCGCGAACGTCGCCATGCTCTTGCGCGAGAAGTACTGAATGTGCGCTGGCACGTGGTTGTACGAATACGTGCGCCACAGCGACGCGTCGCTCACGCCGTGCCGCCAGCCGAGCGGCCGGTGCGGCGCCGTGACGAGGATCGTGCCGCCGGGCGCGAGCAACGACTTGCATCGCTTCAAGGCACCGATCGGCTCGGGCAGGTGCTCGATCACGTGCGTGAGCGAGATGACGTCGTAGGGGCCGCGCGCGTCGAGGCGCGGATCGGCCAGGTCGCCGCAAACGTAGCGGTCGACCCACGGGCAGTGGTCGGCGGCCTCGCTCGAAATGTCCTGCGCGGTCGTCGCGCTCGACGGGTTCAGCGATTTCGCGGCGCGCGCCATCCACGCGAGGCCGGCACCGATCTCGAGCGTCGAGATACGCGACCCGTGCGTCTTCCCGGCGCTCGCCAGCATCCGCGTGAGGCAGCTCGTCATGTATTCGAGGATCGCCGCGACGCGCTGCGGGTCGGTGTAGAGATCGTCGGTGAACTGCGACGACGCGAGATAGATGCGATCGAGGTCCTCGCCCGAGGGCGCCGGCGACAGGTACACGAGCTCGCAGCTTTCGCATTCGACGAGGTCGTACGCCTTGCGGTCGAACGCGATCTCGCCGGTCGTGTCGAGGCAGCCCATCGCGCGCAAGTGCCGCGCGTCCCGGCACACCGGACAGGCGCGTGCCGATGCCGCCGCCGACCCGCGCGCGCGCCACCTAGCGAGCAAAGAGCCTCCGCGCATGAAAGCGCATCTGGTGGAGCGCCATGACGAGCTTCCACGACCGCGACGACACGATGGCGTGGTAGTGGCTGCGGTCGCCGGCATCGAGCGCGAGCAGGTCGCGGAATCGCTGCTCCTTCTCGATCAGCAGCCGCTGATACATCTCGAGCAGGCCGTCGCGGCTCGCGATCAGCGCCTGCAACGCGGCGGCGTCGCTTTCGTCGAGCCTATGTCCGGCGCGAAAGTGCTCCGGCAGCGGCTGCGGCACGTAGAACGTCGTGTGCGGCGCGACGACTTCCTCGACCGGGCGATCCTTCGTATACAGGTAGATCGAGAACGACTTCCGCGACAGGTGCGCCTTGTCGGGCGGCAGCACGATGCGCCGGAAGCCGTGCCACGAGTACTCGTTGGTCTCGAACACCAGCGCGCGATTGAAAAGCGGCAGGAAGCTCTTGACCTCGTCGGTCTCGGGCCGGCGCGGATTCGAATGCAGCTCGATCGCGCCGCCCCACGCCTCCTCCCATTCCTTGTTGAGATAGATGAGGAGGTTCACCCGGCGATGCAGCATTCGCCGCTCGTCGATGTTGAAGTCGACGTGCACGTCGAGCCCCTGGCCCGCCATGTTCTCGTGCGTGCCGCCGCCGAACAGCGTGTCGTCGGCGATGAGGTCCGGGATGCCGGTCAGCTCGCTCATCGCCTTGAGGAACGCCGGCGAATTGATGTACTCGTAGAAGCGGCGGTAGAACGCGCTGACGCTGCTCACGCGCTCGACGACGGCCTTGCGGCCGACTTGCCCGAGCTCGTTGACCGCGCGCTTCGGATCGAACGCCGGGAAGTCGCGCAGCAGGGCCTCGCACGCGTCTTCGTCGAGGAAATGCTCGATGGCGACGTGGCGGAACGGCTGCGCGTTCTGGAATTCGCGCCGGATCTCCGGCGCCCGCTCGAGAACCGAACCCTCGATCATGACTTCGCGATCACCCGCAGGAAACGCGTCGCGACGATTATAGGCAATCAGTCGCGAAGCTCGCCCGGCTCGCAGGTGACGACGGTCTTCACCGAGTTCGCGATGTAGCAGGCGTGATGGGCTTCGTCGTGCATCGCGACGATCTCGTGGGGTGACGGCTTGCGCGCACCGGCGAAGGCAATGGCGGGCCGCAAAATGGTGCGCGTCACCCACACCTTTCCGTCGGCGCCCCGCTCGAGAAAGCCTTCCGCGTCATCGACGTAGCGGTCGACGACGAAGCCGCGCCCGGCCGCGATCGACAGGAACCAGAGCATGTGGCAGCTCGCGATCGACGCCACGAACGCTTCCTCGGGGTCGACGGCATCCTCCGCCGAGTACGGCACCTTGACCGAATGCGGCGACGACGACGCGGGCACGTCGACGCCGCCGTCGAAGTGCCACGTGTGCCGCCGACTGTAGCGAAGGTCGGTGAACGCTGCGCCGCCGCGCGCCCAGCGCACGCTCGCCGTGTGGCGCGACATGCGCGTCAGTCCGGATTCCGGGCGGTGATCGTCCACGAGCTCGACTGCATGCGCAGGCTGCCGTCGCTCGCCACGTGCTGCGACAGCGCGTCGCGCAGCGCGTCGACGATTTCGCCGCGGCGCGCATTCGCCAGCTCGCCCGCCTCGCGCACGATTTCGCCCGCCGGCCCGAGGGCGAGCTGGAACTCGACCGCCTGGTCCACGTCGCGCCCGACCATGACCGGACCATCGACGCGCTCGAACGTGGCGTCGACGAATCCCGCCGCCGCGAGCTGCGCGCGCACGACGTCGGGATGGGCCATCGAGAACGGACCCGGCCCGCAGGTTTGCGCGTCGTCGCCGGGCGGCGGCAGGAAGCGCAGCACGACCGCTTTCGGCACCGAGAACCACGGGTTGTCGGCGAGCGGGCGCCATGTGATGAACATCAACCGGCCGCCGGGAACGAGCGCGCGTCGCACGTTGCGCATCGCCGCCACCGGGTTCGCGAAGAACATCATGCCGAAGCGTGAGAACGCGAAATCGAACTCACGCGCGAATCGATACGTCTGCACGTCGGCGACGATGAAGCGGACGTTGTCGAGACCGGCCGCCTTCGCGTCGGCGCGACCCTTCTCGAGAAACGCGTCGCAGCAGTCGAGCCCGAGCACGCTTCCCGTCGGACCGACTTTCCGCGCGAGCTCGATCGCCGTGTCGCCCCAGCCGCACCCGACGTCGACGGCACGCGCGCCCTTCGGCAGCGCGAGCCGCGCGAGCGCGTCCTCGCTGTGATACGCGAGACCGTCGAGCATGATGTTGCGAAAGCGCTCGAACTTCGCGACGAGCACGTCGTTCCAGAACGCCGTGAAGGCGTCGTTCGAATCGATCACGGCGGCCATGCGGGCCTCCCTTCGCTGGCGATGTCTAGAGAAGTCGATTGAACCAGAGCAGCGATAGACCGGCGGCGGCGATCACGAACACCGCCGCGGCAGCGACGAAAAGCGCGCTCACCTCGGTCTGTTGCTTCTGCATCACGAGCTTCGAGCTCATGCTCTTGTAGATCTGCCGCAGGTCCTTCTCGGTGCCGGCGTGGAAGTATTCGCCGCGCGTCACGTTGGCGATCTTCTTCAGCGAGTCCTCGTCGAGCTTGACGCGCATCGACCAGCCGTCGAAGCCGAGCACTTCGCCTTCGACGGTGCCGACGCCGATCGTGTAGACCGGCACGCCGCGCTCGGCGACCATTTTCGCGGCTTCGACCGGATCCGGTCCGGTCGTCGTCTGCCCGTCGGTCAGCAGGATGATCGCGGCGGAGCGATACGAGCCCGCGGGCACCGGCTTCGGCGGCTCCTTCTTCGGCTTCGTCGGATCGAGCGCCGCGCTCTTGTCGGGCTTGAGGCGCGGATTCGACGCGCGCAGGTCGAACTCGACGTCGGGAAAGATGGCCTTCAGCGAAATCAGCAAACCGCTGCCGATCGCGGTGGCGCGCTGCAGCTGGAGCCGGTCGATCGCGGCGAACAGGTCCTCGCGGTTGTCGGTCGGCGGCTGCAAGACGGCAGCCGTGCCGGCGAACGACACGATGCCGATCTTCACATTGCTCGGCTGGTCGTTGATGAAGTCGCGCGCGGCCGCCTGCGCTGCGGCGATGCGCGTCGGCTTCACGTCGGTCGCGCGCATGCTGCCCGACACGTCGAGCGCGAGAATGACGTACTCGTGCTGCGTCGGCAGCGTGACCGTCGCGACCGGCCGCGCCATCGCGACGATCATCAGCGCGAGCGCGATCAGGAACAGGATCGGGGGAATGTGACGCCGCACGCGCTGGCCGGCGCCCATCGCGTCGCGCACCATCGACAGGCTCGCATAGCGGAGGGCGAGCCTGTTCTTGCGGCGAAGCGCGAGCAGGTATAGCCCGACGAGCACGGGCAGCAAGGCGCCCAGCCAGAGGAATTCAGGCCAGAGGAACGACATCGTTTCCGAAAGCGCGCGGCATCACCGCGCCGGCGGCGAGATGGCTGCGGCGCTTGCGCAGGTCGGCGAAGCGCATGATCGCGTCGGCCAGGTCGTCGTTCGTCGACAGTTCCAGCGCGTCGACGCCGCTGTCGCGGAAGCCCGCGCGAATTCTCGTCTCGCGCTCTTCAGCGGCCTTGATGAAGCGGCGGCGGAAACCGCGATCGTGCGTGTCGACGAAGATCTGCTCGCCGGTTTCGGCGTCCTGCATCGTGAGCAGGCCGATGTCGGGCAGCTCGTGCTCGAGCGGATCGTAGAGGCGCACCGCGATCACCTCGTGCCGCTCGGCGAGCTGCGCGAGCGCAGGTCCCCACGGGGCGGCGCTGATGAAATCGGAGATGACGAACACGAGCGAGCGGCGCGGGATCACCGGGAAGGCGGCCTGGAGGAACGCGCGCAGGTCGGTCGGCGTCGCGTGCTTCGGTGGCGGGCGATGCAAGAGCCGGTGCAGGATGTGCAGCACGTGCCGCCGTCCCGCGCCGGGCGGGATCACCGTGTCCATCGTCTCGCCGTAGAACGCCGCACCCACGCGATTGCCGTGGCGCGTGAGCACGCGCGCGAGCACGGTCACGAAGTCGATCGACACGCTGCGCTTGCGCACGTCGCCGGAGCCGAAGTCGACCGACGGACTGACGTCGAGCAGGAACCACGCGGTAACGTCGCGATCCTCGTTGTACTCGCGCACGTAAGGTGTGGCGAGGCGCGCGGTCACGTTCCAGTCGATGTGACGGACGTCGTCGTGATACTGGTATTCGCGCAGGTCCGCGAGGTCGAGGCCGAAGCCGCGAAAGAGCGTGCGGTAGTCGCCGTGCAGCAGACCGTCGAGCCGGCGCAGCACCGTCCATTCGAGGCGGCGCAGCGCCGTTTCGGCGTTACGCGCCGATTCGATCGGAACGACCGTCGCCGAGGTCGGGCTCGGCGGCTTCGCCGCGTTGCCCTTGCCGAATCGCATCGTCGCCGCCGGATTACGCCCGCGCCGCGAAGCTCACGTGCTTCTCGAGCGGCTTCTCGGGCGGCTGCACGCGCTGCATGATCCGATGCACGAGGTCGTCGGGGGCGAGGCCGTCGGCGAGTGCCTCGTACGAGAGCACCAGGCGATGCCGCAGCACGTCGGGCGCGATGTCGCTCACGTCTTCCGGCAGCACGTAATCCCGCCCGCGCAGGTAGGCGAGCGCGCGCGAACCTTCGATCAGGCTGATCGACGCGCGGGGGCTCGCGCCGAACGTGACGTACTTGCCGAAATCGGCGAGGCCGTAGCGATCGGGAAAGCGCGTCGCCGCCGCGAGCTTGACTGCGTACTGAATGAGCGAAGGATCCACGTAGCCGTTGCGGCACTCGCGCTGCAGCGCCGCGAGCTGGTCGGTGGTCGCGACGGTCGCGACGTCGGCGGCGAGGCCGGTCACGCGCTCGACGATGACGAACTCTTCCTCCTCGCTCGGGTAGCCGACCAGCACTTTCATCATGAACCGGTCGACCTGCGCCTCGGGCAGCGGGTAGGTACCTTCGGTCTCGATCGGGTTCTGCGTCGCCATCACGAGGAACGGCGACGGCACGCGGTGCGTTTCCCCGGCGATCGTCACCTGGTATTCCTGCATGACCTCGAGCAGCGCGCTTTGCACCTTAGCGGGCGCGCGGTTGATTTCGTCGGCGAGCAGCAGATTCGTGAACACCGGGCCGAGCGACGTCGTGAAATCGCCGCTCTTCTGGTTGTAGATGCGCGTGCCGACGAGGTCGGCCGGCACGAGGTCGGGCGTGAACTGGATGCGCCGGAACGATCCGCGGATCACCTTCGCGAGCGTCTTCACGGTGAGCGTCTTCGCGAGGCCGGGCACGCCTTCGACGAGCAGGTGACCCTGAGCGAGGATCGCCACCAGCACGCGCTCGAGGAAGTGATCCTGGCCGACGACGACCTTCTTCACCTCGTAGAGAATGCGCTGCATCAGCGACGCCACGTCGCTGCCGACGCTTTCGCGGTTTTCCATAAAGCTCCCTTCGGGGGTTCGAGACTTCAGAACGGCGAGAGACCCGCCGCCGCTGCGGCGTTCTCGATCGGCACGGCGAAGCCGATGCCGATGAACACGCGTTGATTGTTCGGATTGAGGATGCCGGTGACGATGCCGACGACGGCCCCGTCCATCGTCACGAGCGGGCCGCCGGAGTTGCCGGGATTGGCGGCGGTATCGAACTGGATCAGATTGGTGAGCAGGCGCTTACCCTCCGGCGAACGGTACTCCCGCTTCAGTCCGGACACCACGCCCCACGTGACCGAAGGGCCGATGCCGAACGGGAAGCCGACGGCGATCACCTGGTCGCCGAGCGCGAGGTCGCTGGTCGAGCGCAGCGTCGCAGCGTGCAAATCGTCGGGCAGCGTCTTCGCCTGCAGCACGGCGAGATCGTTCTCGGGCTGCGTCGCGATGATCGTGGCTTCCGATTCGGTGCCGTCGTAGAACACGACGCCGACCTTCTTCGCCTCGGCGACGACGTGCAGGTTCGTGAGAATGATGCCCTTGTCGACGATGACGACGCCCGTGCCCACGCCGGCCTCGAAGTCGTCGTCCTTGCCGGGCTCGCGCTCGAATTCGCGCACGCGCACGACCGAAGGACCGACCGCGTCGTAGGCGCGCGCGGCTTCCGACGGCATCTGCTTCGTCTCGAGCGTGTGCATCACCGCCTTGTCGATGTCCTCCTGCGTGAGCGCGGCGGGCGGCGGCTGCAGCAGGCCGTAACCGTAAACGACGCCGAGCGCGATCAGCACGCCGAGGATGAGCGACAGGAAGCCGTTGTGCCGGCCGAGGAAACGGCGCACGCGCGCACGCCGCGTGAGCGGCGTGACCAGCGCGGGCGTTTCCGGCGTGGCCGCCGACGCGCCTGCGGGCGCCGATGCGGCAACGGGTGACGAGGACGATGGCCCGCGAGCGGGCGCCCGCCCATTGCGCGGCCGGAGGGAAGTGCTGTAGAGCGAAGCGCGCCGCATGATTCGATCGCCGGGCTGTTTTCGGATGACAACTTTGCGCGTCGGGGATTCCCGCGCGTCGCCGGCTTCGCGGGCGCCCTCCGTGGAGCGCGCCGGCGAATGCGTATCCTACTCGCGCCTGCCCGTTTGCCGCTACGCCTCGAGCTTGCGGTCGAGCGTGATCTTCGCGTTCAGGAGCTTCGAGACCGGGCAGCCGTTCTTGGCGTTGTCGGTCGCCTGCTCGAACGCCTGCTGGCTCGCGCCCGGGATGCGCGCGGTCAAGTCGAGGTGCGATTGGGTGATGGCGAAGCCGGCGTCGGTCTTCTCGAGCGTCACCGTCGCCTTCGTCGTGATGCTTTGCGCGACGAGCCCCGCTTCGGCGAGCTGCAGCGACAACGCCATCGAGAAGCAACCGGCGTGCGCCGCCGCGATCAACTCCTCGGGGTTGGTGCCCCTGCCCTGCTCGAAGCGCGTCGCGAACGAGTACTGTGAATTGGAGAGAACGCCGCTCTCGGTCGAGATGGTGCCCTTCCCCGACTTGAGGTCGCCGTTCCACATGGCGGTCGCGCTGCGCTTCATCATGCCCTCGCTGGTTCGATGCCGGCTCCGTTGCGCGCGACGATCGCTTCGAGGGGCGCACGCGCCGTCGCATCGCCTGTCGCATCGGTGTGCGACGCGTCGACCGCACGCCGGCCCACGACGTATACGACGCCTTCGGGTCCGACGGTTTCCGCGTGGCGATGTCCCGCAGGCATCACGAAGATGTCGCCCACGCGGTACGTGGAGTCGATCCCTTCGACCGTCAGCGTGATCGCGCCGTTCAGTACCAGCGCGCGCACGTCGAATGGATGCGCGTGCTCGGGCACGCGACGATCGGGCGGCAATACCTTGCGCTCGACCGCGAAACCGTCGCGGCGCAGGGCGAACTCGAAGTGCGCTTCCTTCAGGTCTTGCGGTTCTGTCATCATCGTCTCCCGGTGCACGGGCATGGTAGCACCGGCGCAAACGCTGCTGTCGCCCGAGGACGACACATTGGCGAGGAATATCCGCGAGCGGCGCAATGTTTACCTCCGTTCGCGGCAAACACCAATCGACGAATCGACGCGAGGAGGAAAGACGATGACACGATCGAGCATGGGTCTGGCGGTCGCGATGGCGCTCGCGATGAGCGGCTGTGCGGACATGATGCAAGCGCCCGGCGCGACCGCGACGGCCGCGAGCGGCAGCGCCGGCATGACGTTCTTCGTGACGAGCGAGGGCTCGGGCAAGGGCGCCGATTTCGGCGGACTCGCAGGCGCCGATCGGCATTGCCAGCAATTGGCCACCGCCGCGGGCGCGGGCGGTCACACGTGGCACGCCTACCTCAGCACGCAGGGGCAGAATTCCGTCAACGCGCGCGATCGCATCGGCCGCGGTCCGTGGCGCAACGTCAAAGGCGTGGTGATCGCCAGGGACGTCGCCGAGTTGCACGGCGAGAACAACATCGACAAGCAGACGGGCCTCACCGAAAGGGGAACGGTGGTGAAAGGCAGCGGCGACACGCCGAACCAGCACGACATCCTGACCGGCTCGAAGCCGGACGGCACCGCGTTCACCGGCGCCGAGGATCGCACCTGCGGCAACTACACGAAGAGCGGCAGCGACGGCAGCGTCATGCTGGGACACCTCGATCGCAAGGGCACCAATCCCGATCCCGTCGCAAACCGCTCGTGGAATTCGTCGCACCCGTCGCGCGGCTGCAGCGTCGAAGGACTCGCATCGACCGGCAGCGGCGGGTATCTCTACTGCTTCGCCGTCGACTGACCCCCACCTCTGACACGTGTCGGAGGAGTGTCAGACACGTGTCAGAGGTCGATCAGGAACGGCGCCGCGATCAACGCCGCGCCGACGACCACCGTCCACAGCACGCTTTGCACGAAGTACGGATAGACGCAAAGCATCATCCCGGCGAGCAGCGGCGCGAACTTCGCCTGCCGCTTGCCGTAGATGAAATAGCCGACGCCGATTGCGCCGGTGAAGATGCCGATCACGAGGCTCGTCGGGTTCACCGCGCGGCCCCCGTCCTCAACGCTTGAACATCCCGTTGATCGTCGCGAACGGGATCGCGTCGTCTGCGTAGGTGAACGTGCCGTGCTCGGCGATTTCCTTCGCCGCGCGCAGGAACGCGCCGTAGGCCGCGCGCGCGAGCGACGAGCCGACGCTCACCCGCCGCACGCCGAGATCCTCGAGTTGGCGCAGCGAGAACTGTGCGCCGGTCAGCCCCATGATGACGTTGACGGGCTTCGGCGCGACGGCGTCGACGACCGCCCGGATCTGCTCCCGCGTGCGTAGTCCCGGTGCGAAGAGGCAGTCGGCGCCGGCCTGGGAGAACGCCGTGAGACGGCGCAGCGTGTCGTCCAGATCGGGGCGACCATGCAGGAAATTCTCGCAGCGCGCGACGAGCGTGAACGGGAACGGCAGGCTCCGCGCGGCCGCAACCGCCGCGCGGACGCGCTCGACGGCGACATCGAGCGGATAAATCGGCGCGTCGTCGCGGCCCGTCGCATCCTCGATCGAACCGCCGACGAGACCCGCCTCCGCACCGAGGCGAATCGCCTGCGCGCACGTCGCGGGATCGTCGCCGAAGCCGTTCTCGAGGTCCGCGCTCACCGGCAGCGGCGTCGCTTCGACGATCGCGCGCGCGTTCGCGAGCGATTCGTCGCGCGTCGCGATGCCTTCGGCGTCGGGCTTGCCGAGCGAGAACGCCATGCCGGCGCTCGTCGTTGCGAGTGCCTTGAAGCCGAGGTCCGCGAGCATCCTCGCCGAGCCCGCGTCCCACGGGTTCGGAATGACGAAGATGCCGGGTCCCGCGTGCAATCGGCGAAGCGCTTCGCCGCGCTCGGCCTGCTCGGTCGCGTTCATGGGCGCACCGGGTTCGTGGCCATCGGGCCGACCACGGTGGTCCACGGCCGCACTTCCCAGCGTGTCACCAGCCCGTTCGTCACGTAGGGATCCGCCGCCGCGAAGCGCTTCGCCGCTTCCGGCGAATCGCCCTCGAACAACAGCAGCGCGCGATCGGCCGGCTCGCCCAGCGCCCCGCCGAGCACCACGTTCGCGTCCCATGCGAGCTTCAGATGCTCGTTGCGAAAGGCCCCACGCCGCTCGAGATAATCGGGCGCGAGTTCGTAGATCAGCATGTAGTGCATCGAAGCTCCTTCATTCGGCGAGCGTTTCGCCGGACCCGCCCATCTCCTTCGGGATGTCGCGCATCTTCGGCAGGCCGTCGCGGATCGGCAGCACGCGCTCCTGGTAGTGCACGTGCAGCGCGGGCTTGAACGCGAGCGACGGAATCGTCGCGGCGTAGACGTCGATCAGGTTCCACGACGGGTGCCGCGTGAAGAGGTGACCGCCGCACTTCTCGCACCAGCTGCGCTCGCTTCGCGGCGACTTCGCGTACGTGCCGACGTGCTCGCTGCCCTTCGTCACGCGCACGTCGTCGGGATTCCACAGCGTGAACGCGTTCACCGGCCCCGCGGACCAATGCCGGCACGACTCGCAGTGGCAATACCCCATCGCGGCCGGCTCGCCGGTTGCAGTGAATTGCACGGCGCCGCAGAAGCAACTGCCCGCATGCTGCTTTTTGTCGCTCATTCTTCGTCCTCCTCCAATTGACTCGCACGAACAATGGTACCCCGGGACGACGCAGCGATTTGCGTCGCGCGGCGCCTCGCGGCGCTCGCAGTGCGCGCATCGGAGACACGCACCTCCCACCAGGGCTCGAGCGCATCGGCGATCGCCGAGGGCAAGCGCGTTCCCGATTGCCGCACGGCCCACCGGAAGCGGCCAAACGGCGGTTTCTTCAATTCGTCGAGCGTGATGAGCGGCGCGTCGAACAGCGCGTCGAGCCGCAGCTTCAGGTAGTGCGTGCGTACGCCCTGCTGCGCCTTCTCGTCGAGCCAGTGCACGTCCTCCCACGGTTCGCAAAGCGCATACCCCGAGCCGATCAATCCCTTCGGCGGCACGCCGAGGCGCACGAAGAACGCGCGGGAGCCCGGCTCGATCGTGCGCGATCGGCCGCATGCCCACTCGATGTCGACGTGGCCGCGTGCGGCGAGGCGTCGTCGCTCGCGCGGGAGTTCCGGCCAGTCCCAGAGCCTGGGATTCCACGCGTAGACGTAGCTCGCCACCGCCGATCCTCCGGAATTCGACACGAGCGCGCGCGCCGGTGCTAAAGTCCGCGCGCCGTTTCCGCAAGGGACTCGATGCCGCGTTGGTTGACGCTCGCCGCCGCCGTTCTGCTCGTCGCAGGCTGTGCGAGCGTCTCGCCACCGCGCGCGCCAACGTCACCCGCCTCCGCGCCGCCGTCGTCGGGCAAATATTATCTGGACGACGGTCCCGGCCTCTCGCCGCCGCCCGACCTCGACGCCATCGCCGAGCCGATTCCCAAGGTCGAGCCGCTGCATCGGGCGGCGAACCGGCCCTACGCGGTCTTCGGCCGCGAGTACGTGCCGGCGACCTCGCTCACGCCGTATCACGAGCGCGGCATCGCGTCGTGGTACGGGCGGAAATTTCACGGGCAGAAGACGTCGATCGGTGAGCCGTACGACATGTACGCTCTGACCGCTGCGCATCCGACGCTACCGTTGCCCTCGTACGCGCGAGTGACGAACGTCGCATCGGGCAGGAGCGTGGTCGTACGCGTCAACGATCGCGGTCCGTTCCTGCACGGGCGGATCATCGACCTCTCGTACGCCGCGGCGCATCGTATCGGCATCGCGCAAAACGGCAGCGGCGAAGTCGTGGTCGACGCGATCCTGCCCGACACGCTCGCGCAGTCCGTCCAGGCGCGTCCCCCGCTCGAGCCCGTGACCGAAGCGGTCGCGGTGACGGCGCCACTCGCACCCGCCGGCGAAATCCGGCTGCCGCAAGCGAGCGCCGACGCGGCACCGCTCGCCCCGATGCAGGGCGGCTTCTCGGTGCAGCTCGGCGCCTTCGCCAGCTATCCGAACGCGCAGGCGTTCCTCGACCGCGTCCAGAACCAACTCGCCAACATCCGGGTCGAAGCCAAAATTCGACAGGCGGGTGGCCTCTATCGCGTCTACATCGGACCCTACTCCGGGCGCAGCGAAGCGCAACGCATCGGCGAGCGAATCACCGGTGCGTTCGGATTCCCCACCACCATCGCTGCGCATTGAGGATGAACATCTGCTCGCGCTTGCTTGGCTCGCTGCGCCTCGAGGGCGCGCGTTTGGCGCTTCGCGACTGACGGATGCGCTGTTCGCGGCGCGGCGTTCGCTCCACCCGTCATCCGTTTCGGCGACCCGCTCGTTATAATGCGCGTCGCGTGGATCTTGCATTCGCGCTTCGCCTGCGCGAGCGCGCTGCGCTTCCGCAATCCCGTCCGTCCCTCCCGCTAAGCCGCGTTCGATGATTCCTTCGCTTTGCCGCTGGCTTGCCGCTTGCCTGCTGTCGCTGTTCCCGCTTTCGCTCGCCCACGCGCAACTTTCGATCGAGATCGTCGGCGGTGCGGCGCAGACGATTCCGATCGCGATCGTGCCCTTCGAGGCCGAGGGGACGTGGCCGATCAGCATCACCGGCATCGTCGGCGCCGATCTCACGCGCTCGGGACTCTTTCGTCTCGTCGACACCGCCGGTGTCGCGCCGAGACCGGTGCGGGCGCAGGACGTGCAGGCGGCGTTCTGGCGCGCACGCAGCGCCGACGCGGTGGTCGTCGGCTCGATGTTGCCGCTGCCCGACGGACGCGCCGAGGTCCGCTTCGCGCTCGTCGACGTCGTGAAGCAGGCGGCGCTCGTGCAGATGAACTACACCGTGACGCCGCAGCAGTTCCGCATCACGGCGCACAAGATCGCCGACATCATCTACGAAAAGCTCACCGGCGACCGCGGCGTCTTCTCGACGCGCATCGCGTACATCACCAAGCAGGGTCCGCGCTACCAGCTGCTCGTCGCCGACGCCGACGGCTTTGGACCGCAAACGATCGTGTCGTCGAACGAGCCGCTGCTCTCGCCGCGCTGGTCCCCCGACGGCTCGCGCCTCGCCTACGTCTCGTTCGAAAGCCGCAAGCCGGTCGTGTACGTGCAGTCGCTCGACACGGGCCAGCGGCACGCGGTCGCCAACTTCCGCGGCAGCAACTCATCGCCGGCTTGGTCGCCCGACGGCCGCAAGCTCGCCGTGACGCTGACCAAGGACGGCGGCTCGCAGGTCTACCTGATGAATCCCGACGGCAGCGGCGTCACGCGCGTGCTGACGTCGCAGGCGATCGATACCGAAGCGATGTTCACGCCGGACGGGCAATCGCTCGTGTTCACCTCCGACCGTGGCGGCACGCCGCAAATCTATCGCGCGAGCCTGCTCGGCGGGCAGGTCGAGCGGCTGACGTTCGAGGGCACGTACAACGTGTCGCCGCGGCCGTTGCCCGACGGCAAGGGCATCGTGTTCGTGCGCCGCGACGGCGGGCGCTTCCAGGTGGCGACGCTCGATTACGCGACGCGGCAGGTGCAGGTGCTGACGCAGGGCCCGAACGACGAAAGCCCGAGCGTCGCGCCCAATGGCAAGCTCGTCATCTATGCGAGCCGCGAGGGAAGCCAAGGCATTCTCGCCGCGGTTTCCATCGACGGACGTGTGAAACAACGGCTCGTCGCGGCTGCGACCGACGTGCGCGAGCCGGCTTGGGGACCGTTTCCGCGGTCATGAGGTTCCGATCCTTCGGACGCGCGCCGGTCGCGACGCGCCCGACATTCCTGCAGGAGGTGTGATGCGCAATTTACTTCTGGTCGCGTTCATTGCGGCCGCATTGGTCGGTTGCTCCACGACGCCGACGACGGAAGCGCCGATCGAAGACAAGGGCGCGGCGGGCGCGACGGCGCCGGGGGCGGGTGGTGCGGTCACCGGTGGCGCGCAGGGCGGCAGCGTGTCCGGTGCGCAATCGGGCGCGGGGGTCGGCGCTGACGAATTGCGTAATCCGAACAGCATTTTGTCGAAGCGCAGCATCTATTTCGACTTCGACAGCTTCGTCGTCAAGGACGAGTACCGGCCGCTCGTCGAAGCGCACGCGCGCTACCTGCAGTCGCACGACAACGCGCGGATGACGATCCAGGGCAACACCGACGAGCGCGGCTCGCGCGAATACAACATCGCGCTCGGCCAGAAGCGCGCCGACGCCGTGAAGCGGATGATGACGCTGCTCGGCGCGCGCGATAACCAGATCGAGACCGTAAGCTTCGGCGAGGAGCGTCCGAAGAACCCCGGCCACGACGAGTCGGCGTGGGCGGAGAATCGGCGCGACGACATCCTGTACGCCGGCGAGTAGCTTGATTCGAACGCCCTCCGCCTGGGACGGCGAAGGGTTGGGGTGAGGGGCCATGAGCCGCAACGTCTCGAAAACACTTTCCTTACGGACGGCGCTCGCGGCGATCGCCCTTGCCCTCGCCGCGCACGTCGCGAACGCCGCGATCTTCCCCGACGACGAAGCGCGCCGCCGCATCGAGGACACGAACATCCGGCTCTCGCAGCTGCAGCGCCAGATCGACGATCGGCTGGCGGCGATGGACCAGCAGCTGAAGAGCGGCGGCATCGCCGACCTCGCCAATCAGATGCAGGTGCTGCAGTCCGAGATCGCGAAGCTTCGCGGGCAGGTGGAGGTGGTCACCTACGAGCTCGAGCAATCTCAGAAGCGCCAGCGAGATCTCTACGTCGATCTCGACACGCGGATGCGCAAGCTCGAATCGTCGGCGGCCGCGGCTGCGGCGGAAAGGGCGGCGGCCGCGAGCGCGGCGAATGCGGGCGGCGGAGAAAACGGTGCTGCGCCGTCGTCCCCGAATGCGGGTCCGCCAGGCGGAGGCGAGATCGTGGCCCCCGCACCTCCGTCGGCTGCCGTTGCGCCTCCCGGTCCCGTCGCCGCATTGCCGCCCGCGCGCAATTCGCAGGACGGCGTCGCCGAGCAGCGCGCTTACGACGCGGCGCTCGACTTCTTCAAGCGCGGCGATTATGGCGGTGCGATCACCGGGTTCTCGTCGTTCGTGAAGACGTATCCGCGAAGCCCGCTCGCGTCGTCGGCGCAGTTCTGGCTCGGCAGCGCGCAATACGCCAGGCGCGACTACCGCGGCTCGATCGCGACGCAGCGCCAGTTGCTGAAGGACTATCCCGAAAGCAGCAAGGCGCCCGACGCGATGCTCAACATCGCGTCCGCGCAGACCGACATGGGCGACGCGGCTGCAGCGCGGCGGACGCTCGAGCGGCTGATCGCCGAGTATCCGAAGAGCGAAGCGGCGACGCGCGCGAAGCAGCGGCTGGGGATGCGATAGCGGCACCTCCGACACGTGTCTGACACTCCTCCGACACGTCTCTGACACGTGTCAGACACCGTCACGGCTTCGTTCGCGTCACGCGTCGTCCGCTGGCAGCGCACGCACGGGCGCCGCGATCTCCCATGGCAGCAGACACGCGACGCGTATCGCATCTGGCTGTCGGAGATCATGCTGCAGCAGACGCAGGTCGCGACGGTCCTGCGGTATTACGAACGCTTCGTCGATGCGTTTCCCGATGTCGCGGCGCTGGCCGCCGCTCCGGTCGGCCGCGTCCTCGAGCTATGGAGCGGCCTGGGCTACTACCGCCGCGCGCACCACTTGCACGCCGCGGCTCGCGAAGTCGTCGAGCGATTCGACGGCCGCTTTCCGACCGATTCGTCGACGCTTGCCACGCTGCCGGGCATCGGCCGCTCGACGGCCGCGGCGATCGCCGCCTTCGCCTCGCAAGAGCGCTGCGCGATCCTCGATGGCAACGTCAAGCGCGTGGTCGCGCGCCATCGTGGCATCGACGGATGGCCTGGAACGCCTCGCGTCGAGGCGATGCTGTGGCGCGAAGCCGAGAACATGCTGCCCTTGCGCGACGACATCGCCGAGTACACACAGGGGATGATGGATCTGGGCGCGACGATATGTGCACGAGCGAAACCGCTCTGCGCCGCGTGTCCCGTCGCGGACGATTGCGTCGCGCGCGTTCAAGGATGGGTGAATCGGCTGCCCACGCCGCGCCCGAAGAAAGTTCTGCCTCGGCGCGGAATCGTCGTGCTTCTGATCGAGCACGAGGATCGCGTCCTGCTCGAACGCCGGCCGCCGACCGGCGTGTGGCCGGGACTCCTCAGTCTTCCCGAAGCGAGCGTCGACGTCGAGATTGCCTCGGTGATGGAATCGCGCTTCGGCGCAACGGCGTATACGAGCGAGCCACTCGCTTCGCTGACGCACGTCTTCACGCACTTCGCGCTTGAGATGCGGCCCGTTCGCGTCGTGCTGAAGACGCGGCCATCGCATGTCGCGATGGATTCGCACGAATGGATCCCGCTCGATGCCGTCATGGACAGGGCGCTCCCGTCGCCGGTCCGCGGAGTGTTGCGGCAGAGGCGGGCAGCGAACCGATGCGGGTTGCCGCTATGATTTCGCGATGAAAAGCGGCATCGGCGTGCCCGAGAGCGGTCGGTCGTGACGCCGTACCACGTGTTGGCTCCCGATCACCTCGCCACCCTCGTCGTCGCGCTCGCCTTCGCGCTGGCGTTCGTCTTCGGGGCAGTCGCGCAGCGCGTGAGCTTCTGCACGATGGGCGCGATCGCCGATATCGCGAATTTCGGCGATTGGCGGCGCATGCGCATGTGGCTGCTCGCCATCGCGGTCGCCGTCGCCGGCACCGGCTTGATGCAATGGCTGGGCTGGATCGACATCGGTAAGTCGATCTATACGTCGGCTCAGGTGCCTTGGCTTTCGCACATCGTGGGCGGCTTCCTTTTCGGCTTCGGCATGACGCTCGCGTCGGGGTGCGGCAGCAAGACGCTCCTTCGCATCGGGGCGGGCAGTCTCAAATCGCTCATCGTTCTCGTGTTTCTCGCAGCCGGCGCCTACATGACGCTCAAGGGCGTCTTCGCGCCGCTTCGCGCATTTGGCCTGGATGTCGTCCGCTTCGACGTCGCGGCCAAATCGTCGGATCTTCCGTCGCTTGCCATCGCGACCGGCGTGACGAGCGCGCGCGCGTGGCTCCCGCTCGTCATCGCCGCGGCGCTCGCGGTCTTCGTCTTCGGCAACCGCGACTTCCGCACCTCGCGCGAGTACGTCCTCGGCGGCCTCGTCATCGGTGCGGTGATCGTCGGCGGCTGGTACGTCACCGCGCATCTCGGCTATTTGCCCGAAGATCCGCAGACGCTCGAAGAGAAATTCGTCGCGACGAACTCCGGGCGTCCGGAGTCGTACAGTTTCGTCGCGCCGACCGCGTATCTGCTCGAGCTCCTGTTGTTGTGGACCGATCGGTCGCGGGTCGTCACGTTCGGCATCGCCGGCGTCCTCGGCATGCTGCTCGGCGCCGCCGCGGTCGCGATCGCGACGCGCACGTTCCGCTGGGAAAGCTTCGCCTCCGTCGAGGACATGTCGAATCACGTCGTCGGCGGCTTGCTCATGGGCTTCGGCGGCGTGACGGCGCTGGGGTGCACGATCGGCCAGGGCATCAGTGGCGTGTCGACGCTCGCCGTCGGCTCCTTCATCGCACTCGCGGCGATCGTGGCCGGCTGCGTCTCCGCGCTCAAGTATCAGAGCTGGCGTATCGAGCGAATGGATCTTCGCGCTTCCCGTCGGCCGGCGGGGAATTCCGCCGGGGTGGTGATGTAGCATAGGTCACGACCGCGGCGTCAACGGACGTCCGGGTCAGCCGTTCTTGTCGTTTCCATGATCATTTTCGAGCTCGCGTGCGCGCACGGACATCGTTTCGAGGGCTGGTTCGCCTCGGGCGAGGAATTCGTGCGTCAGCAGGAGCAGTCGCTCGTCGTTTGCCCGATTTGCGACGACGCGCACGTCGAGCGCCTGCCTTCCGCGCGTGTCAGCGTATCGAAGGGGGCGGCGCGCGACAACGCGCCGCCGGCCGAGCCGAGCGAAGAGCGTGACAAGCCGACGCCGGCAGGCGCCGGGTTGCCGGGTGAGGTGGTCGCGAAGTTGCGCGAGATCGTGCGCAACACCGAAAACGTCGGGCGCCGCTTCCCCGAGGAAGCGCGCAAGATCCACTATCAGGAAGCGCCCGCGCGCGCGATTCGCGGACAGGCCTCGCGCGACGAGGCGAAGGCGCTCACCGAAGAAGGCATCGACTTCACGTCGCTGCCGGCGTTTCTGACAAACGACACGCATTAGATTCGCTGGCCCGACAGCCGAATTCACCCGCAACCCGGCCGTTATAATCGACGGCTTCCTCGGGCCGTTAGCTCAGCCTGGTAGAGCAGCGGACTTTTAATCCGTTGGTCACTGGTTCGAATCCAGTACGGCCTACTCCTCAACGGTCGTTGGCGACCGACGAACGCACATCCGTGGGTCGTTTCTCCAAAATGTGACGTCAGGCCCCGACGCCTATCCCCGGTGGCCGCCCGTCCATCCGACCACCCCTTCTCGTAGAAATTCAGCCGCTTACACTGCGCTTCCCTAAGGGAGAGGGAGCGAAGCGGCTGTGAAACGAGTGCGTGGTTTTACGTTGCTCGAGGTGATGCTCGTCGTTGCGATCGTCGGAATATTGGCGGCGATCGCACTCCCTGCGTATCAGAACCAGGTCCGGAAAGGCAATCGCTCCGCCGCGCAGCAATTCATGCTGGACGTCGCCACCAAAGAGCAGCAGATCCTCATGGACTCGCGCCGCTACGTCGCGGTGACGGACACGAGTTATTTCGGGAACAAGCCATCCGACGCGAACGCGGGCATCGGCATTGCGCCTCCCGATTCGACCGTCGGGAAATACACGTTCGTCGTGACCGCCGACAACACCGCGACGCCGCCGACCTTCCTCATCACGGCAACGGCGGCCTCCGGGCAGGCGGTCGATGCGGCTTCAGCCCAGATCACCATCGATCAGGCAGGTACGCGCAATTATCGTGATTCGAGCGGAACGGTGACGAGTACATGGTAGGCGAGATGCATCGATTTCGCGGATTCACGTTGGTCGAGCTCGTCGTCACCGTCGCATTGCTCGGCGTGCTGCTGACGATCGCGGTGCCCGGCCTGCGGCAGCTGACGTTGAATCAAGGCGTCAAGAGCGCGGCGTTCGACTTGTTTTCGGCACTCGAATACGCGCGATCGGAAGCGATCAAGCGACCTGGTGAGACGGTCACGCTCAAGGCGGGTGCGTCGACGGACGGTGCCTGGACGACCGGATGGCGCCTGATGGCTTCGACGACGAAGCTCAGAAGCTGGACCATCGCCCCGAACATTACCGTCGTCGACAAGAACGCGCTGACGCAGGTCACGTTCGGCAAGGACGGCCATACGACGGCATCGCCGTTGCTCGAAGTGAAGTCGACGACGACCGTTGCGGGTGTCGACGCCCGCTGCGTGCAGGTCGATCTCATCGGCCGGCCAAGCTCGAAGATGGGAGGCTGCTAGTGAGGCTGCATTTCGCGGCAAAGACAGAGCGCGGCTTTCTGATGATCGAGGTCCTGATCACCATGTTCGTTCTGCTTATCGGTCTTCTCGGGGTCGTGGGGCTGCAGGCGCGTGCTCAGCAGGCCGAGAACGACGCCTACCAGCGTTCGCAGGCGCTCATGATCCTTCGCGACATGGTCGATCGATTGAACGCGAATCGCGCGAATGCTGCTTCATATATCACCGGAACGAGTGGCACTGCCGTAATGGGTACGGGTACGGGCAAGGATTGCTCCGGTCCCACCAGCACAACCGACATCGATCTCTGCGCTTGGAGCGCGGCACTCGTCGGCGCATCCGAATCGATCGGCGGCGCGTGCAACGTATCGACCGGGCAAAACTGCGCGGGCACGATGATCGCCGCGCGCGGTTGCATTACCAACCCCGCGACGGACATTTATTTGATCCAGGTGGTGTGGCAGGGCTTGTCGCCGACCGACAAGCCGCCTTCATCCGTCGCCTGCGGGAGTGGAAGTTACGGCGCCGAGGAGCAACGCCGGGCGGTCACGTCCGTCGTGCAGATCGGAAACCTCGCCTCGCCATGATGACCCCCGCAAAGGCTCCTGTAATGGTCAAGGCCCGATCATCCGGCCGGCGTGCACGTACACGGCAACGCGCGTTCTCGCTCGTCGAGTTGATGGTCGCGCTCGCGATCGCGTCGATCCTGCTCGGTGCGCTCGCGGTCATGTTCGTGAACATGAGCAATGCGCGTAACGACATCGATCGCACCAGTCGCCAGGTCGAGAGCGGGCGGTACGCGATGCAGATTCTCTCCGACGAGATTCGCCATGCCGGCTATTACGGTGTGCTCGCGAATGCGCCCTCGCTCGGCGCGTCGGTCACCGCGCTCCCCGATGCGTGCGATACGAGCACAGCCGGCGTACAGGCTGCGATAGGCCTGCCGTTGCAGGCCTACGCCGGCGCCGCGAGCGCCGCCAATCTAGACGCCGGGAAGCTCGCGTGCATCAACGCCGCTGCAGGGTACAAGCCGAATACGGCCGTGCTCGTGGTTCGCCGCATCAGCACGGCGCCCCCCGGCGCACTGACAGCCGGCTCGTTCAACATGCAAACGAGCGGTTGCCCGGGCGATCTTGTGCGCTATGTCCTCGACACGTCGAGCAATGCCGGTAACTTCATACTGCACACGAATACGTCG
>DASTGT010000118.1:0-7565 GCA_035718935.1 Casimicrobiaceae bacterium | reverse complement strand
CCGTCCGTTCGACGCGACGCGCAACGGCTTCGTGCTCGGCGAGGGCGCCGGCTTTCTCGTGCTCGAGGAATGGGAGGCGGCGCGCCGCCGCGGCGCGCGCGTCTATGCCGAACTCGCGGGCGACGGCAATTCGCTGTCATCGTACCGGATCACCGATTCGCCGCCCGACGGCGATGGGCCCATCCAGTCGATGCGCGCGGCGCTTGCCGACGCGCGCGCGACGCCTGACGACGTCGATTACATCAACGCACACGGGACGTCGACGGGCATGAACGATCGCAGCGAGTCCGCGGCGATCCACGCGGTGTTCGGCACCGGCGCGAAGCGCGTCTTCGTGAGCTCGACGAAGAGCATGATGGGACACCTGATCGCCGCCGCGGGCGCGGTCGAGGTGGCGATCTGCGCGCTGGCGATCGACCGCGGTGAGCTACCGGTCAACGCGAACTACCGCGTGCCCGATCCCGATTGCGACCTGAACCTCGTGCTCGGCGAGCCACGCCGCCAGCGCGTGCGGATGACGCTTTCCAATTCGTTCGGCTTCGGCGGCTCGAACAGCTGCATCGCTTTGCGCCATCCGGAACTCGTCGAGATACCGTGATGACGTCGCGAAGCGCCGAAGCGCAATGAACCCACGCATCGTCATCACCGGGACCGGCGCAGTCTGTGGCGCCGGCCGCGATTCCGAGACGATCTTCGCGGCGATCGCCGAAGGACGCTCCGCGATCGGGCCGATCGAAGCCTGGGACACGCAGGGCTGGCCGGTGAAGCACGCAGCCGAGATCCGCGACTTCAACGCGCGCGCGCTCGTCGACGACCGCAAGCTGCACAAACTGATTCGCCGCACCGACATGGTCGGCATCTACGCCGGCGATCGCGCCGCGGAAGCGGCGGGTTACGCGACGTATCGCGATGCGCTGCCCGCGAATGAAGCGGCGACATTTTCCGATCGAACGGGCATCTACGTCGGCTCGGGCGGCGGCGCGTTCGAGAACCAGTACGACTACTTCCCGCTGATGGCGGATGCGAATGGCGCTCTTCGCGCGTTTGGCCGCGACTTGCCGGACGCCGTCAATCCGATGTGGCTCTTGCGCACGCTGCCGAACAACGTGCTCTGCCATGTCGGCATTCGCAATCGCCTCAAGGGGACGAATGCGTGCATCACCAACCACAGCGTCGGCGGGACGCTCGCGGTGATCGAAGCGGCCGAGGCGCTGCGAAATGGCGAGGCCGATCGCGCACTGGCCATCGGCCACGACACGCCGATCGAGCCGCAGAACGTGCTGTACTACCACGGATGCGGACTGCTGTCGCCCGACACGCTGCGTCCGTTCGACCGTACCCGCAACGGCAGCGTCTTCGGCGAAGGCGCAGCGGCGCTGGCGCTGGAAACGGAACTGGCGGCCAACGCCCGCAATGCCACGGTGATCGGTGAAGTCCTGGGCGGCGGCTACGTGAGCGAAGCCTGTGGATTGCTTTCGATCAGCGACGATGGTGACGGCGTCGTGCGTGCGATCGAAGCCGCGCTCGCCGATGCGGGCATCGATGCCGCCGACGTCGGGATGATCGTCGCGCACGGCAATGGCACCACGCAGTCCGATGCGTCGGAGGCGCTTGCGCTTCGTCGCGTCTTCGGCGACGCGTGCCCGCCCGTCACCGCGTTCAAGTGGGCGATCGGCCACCTGATCGCCGCCGCCGGCATCATCGAGACGACGCTGGCCCTCGCTGCGCTGCGCGCGCGCCGCGTGCCCGGCATCGCGACGTTCGAAGCGGCCGACGACGTGTGCGCACGCATTCCGGTGTCGCGCAAGGATCAGGCACCGCGCAGCGACGTCGCGCTCGTGCTCTGCCGCGGCTTCGCGGCGACCGACGCGGCACTGATCGTTCGCGCGGCGTGACCGCGATGCCTGCGCTCGACGCCGGCGACGCCGCGGTGCGCTGCGGCATCGACACCGTCGACATCGCGCGCATCGAGCGCCTGCTTGCGACCACGCCGCCCGAGGATCTCGCCAGGCTCTTTTCGCGCGCCGAACTCGACGACGCCGGCACAGGCGAAGGCCGCACCGCGAGCCTCGCCGCCCGCTACGCGGCCAAGGAAGCGTGCGTCAAGCTCTTTCCGCGCGAGCTCGCGGCCGGGCGCGTCGAGCCGGCCGATTTTTCGATCACCCGCGACGCGTACGGCGCGCCGCAGGTCTTCGCGAATGCGAACGCGCGAGCGATCATGGATCGCGCGCGCATCGGCGGCATCGCGGTCTCCCTGAGCCACGATCGCACCAGCGCCTCGGCGGTCACGCTCGCGCTGGCGCAGACGACGCCGATTCCGCTCGCCGGCCGCGTGCTGTACAAGCTCCTGCCGATCCGCCGCGGCGTGATCGTCGAAAACCTGCGTCGCGTCTTCGGGCGCAATGTCCCCGAGGACGAAATCGCTCGCCTGGCGCAGTCGCACTACGCGCACCTTTGGCAGCTCGGGCGCGAATTCCTGCGCTTTCGCTGGCTGTCGACGGAGGCGAAGCGGAAGCTGGTGCGCGTCGACAACGTCGCGACGTTCGTCGACGCGTTCCATCGGGGCAAGGGCGTCTTGATCCTCACCGGCCATTTCGGCAACTGGGAGGTCGCAACGATCGCCGGCCTGCAGCATTACCCGGAGGTGCGCGGCCGCTTCCACTTCGTGCGCCGGCCGATCAAGCCGCGATGGCTCGACGCGCTCGTCACGCGGCGATTCAATGCGTGGGGATTCGGCGTCGTGGCGAAGCGCGGATCGCTCGACAGGATCGTTTCGCTGCTCGAGCGCGGCGACATCGTCGTCTTCCCGTTCGATCAGTTCGCGGCCGGCGCCGACGGCATCGACGTCGAGTTCTTCGGCGAGGCGGTCGGGACGTTCAAGAGCCTCGCGGTGATTGCGCTCGCGACGGGCGCGCCGGTGCTGCCCGCGGCGTGCTGGCGCGAAACCAATGGCCGGCACGTGCTCCGCTTCGAAGCGCCGGTGCCGCCCGTCGACGTCGCGAACGCGAATGAAGCGATCGTGCGCACGACGCGCGCCTACAACGCCGCGCTGGAACGACTCGTCGTGCGGCATCCCGAGCAATGGTGGTGGGCGCACCGGCGCTGGCGCCGTGCGCGACCGCGCAAGCGAAAGATCGCCGCGCGCGCTGCGGCGGCAGTGCCGAACGATTAAAGTAACGGCTCGGGGAACGACCTCGGCCCGCTTCGATGGAAATGCTCGCGACGCTGTTCGCGCCCAAGTTCATCGTCCTGTACCTGTTCATCGCCTCGGCGGTGTACGTGCACTATCGCGGCCGCGTGCGACACGGCTTCCTGCGCCAGCTCACCGACCACTCGTCGCTGATGGCGCCGTACAACACACTGATGTACGTGTTTTCGGCGGTGCCGAATCGGCCGTTCGTCGACGTCGCGCGTTTTCCCGAGCTCGCGCCGCTGCACGAGAACTGGCAAACGATCCGCGGCGAGGCCCTGCAGCTCTTCGACGAAGGCCGCATCCGTGCGGCGAGCACGTACAACGACCTCGGCTTCAACTCGTTCTTCAAGACCGGTTGGAAGCGCTTCTACGTGAAGTGGTACGACGAGCCGCTCCCCTCGGCGCAGGCGCTGTGCCCGAAGACCGTCGCGCTCGTGCAGTCGATTCCCGCGGTCAACGCCGCGATGTTCGCGCTGCTGCCGCCGGGCAGCAAGCTCGGCGCGCACCGCGATCCGTTCGCCGGCTCGCTTCGCTACCACCTGGGGCTCGTCACGCCCAATGCGGACACCTGCCGCATCGTCGTCGACGGCGAAGCATACGCGTGGCGCGACGGCGAGCCGGTGATGTTCGACGAGACGTTCATCCACACCGCCGAGAACAGAAGCGACGTCACGCGCATCATCCTGTTCTGCGACATCGAGCGGCCGCTGTCGAACCGCGTGGTGCGCGTCGTCAATCATTTCGTCAAGAGCACGCTGATCCGCGCGAGCCAGACGGAGAACATGCCGGGCGATCGCGTCGGCGTGCTGAATCACGTCTTCAATGGCGCCTACCGCGTGCGGCGCATCGGCAAGTGGATCAAGAAGAAGAGCAAATTTGCGCACTACACGCTGAAGTGGCTTATCCTCGGTGGCGTTCTCTACCTGATCTTCCGTTGAATTTTATGAAGGAGCATCGAATGGCGGTCTCGATCTACGACATCTCCGTGCCGGTCTTCGTGCGCACGCTGACGAACCTCAAGGCAATCCTGGAAAAGGCGAAGGCGCATGCGCTCGATCACAAGATCGAGGAGAGCGCGCTCGTCAATGCGCGTCTCTATCCTGACATGTTCCCGTTGTCACGCCAGGTGCAGGTGGCGACCGACATGGCGCGGGGCTGCGCAGCGCGGTTAACCGGCGCAGAGCCGCCGTCGTACGAGGACAAGGAGCAAAGCTTCGACGACCTCATCGCGCGCGTCGCGCGCACGATCGAGTATCTGAAGGGGCTCGACGTGAACGCGTTCGCCGACGCCGCGACCCGCGAGATCACCCGGCCCGTTCGCGGCCAACCCCATGTATTTACGGGAGCCAACTACCTGCTGCAGTTCGCCGTCCCGAACATGTATTTCCACGCCTCGACGGCGTACGACATCTTGCGCCACAACGGCGTGCCGCTCGGGAAGGCGGACTTCATCGGGGCGATCGACTGAGCGTCGGAAAACCTTACACTCGACGAGGGCAGCGATGATCCGACTAGCGGGGCGAGCCGATTATCCCTAACAAAAACATGAGCTTGTCATTGAACATACAATCAAGGACCAGCAATTGCTTGCCGTTTTCGTGTTGCTCTGTTCTCGCATCCCGTTTGTCAACAACAAGCTGAACACAAGTCTGAGCAATTTCTTGCGGAACGTGGTATTTATTCCGCCCCGGCTGGCTTACCCATTTGCAAGCCCCGGTGCACGGTGTCGACGAAAAAGTCGGCGCATCTGCCGATCGGCATAGTCCGAATGTTCACTCGCACACCGCGCTCGGCGCGCGTAATGTGCGCGCTTTCCGGCGTGGCCGTCGCTACGAGGCGGCGCCGACCTCTCCAGCGGTTAGAACCGGAGGTACCTTGATGAACGCGTTGCAGAAGATGGTGGCATTGCTCTTATCGATATCTCTCAGTGCGTTCGCACTTTCCGCTATGGCGGCGAAGACCGGACCCACGAAGACTTATGCCCTTAGCGTAGATACAACTCAAATCACGTACGACGGTCCGGACGGAGCGAAAACACTTCATGTTCCCGCGCCGGTGTTCGTAACGATCAAAAACGAGAGCCCGCCGTCGACCGCGAACTCGAACATCAGTTCATTCTCGTTCACGGTGTCCGGCGTAACGATCACCGGCCTCGGTGTGGATGCCACGGACGTTTGCAGTAGCCAAGGCGGCATCTGCACCTTCGATTCGCAGACACAAACGGTAGCCGTTACCAACATCTCGCCGCCTGTGCAAGCGAAGGGCACCTTTACTGTACCCGTCATGGTGAATAGCTGTGGCGATGGGAATTGGACTGCCCAGGTATGGTCCGGATCGCAACTCAACGGCAATCCGTTCGGGGGCCCGGTCCCCGATGGGACATTGCCGGGGACCCCTTCGACGCATGTCAGTTGCGGAGACGCAGCATGCAACGCCCCCTTCGCGGTACCGAATTCGTTCATGGTTTCGGGGAGTCCGACCGACGTTTCTGGGGTACGTGGGAAGTACAACAAGGATGGAGGGACGTGCTCCACGATCGCTTACTTCGCCACCAATACGATACCGGCGAACGAGACGCTGCACTTTGCCTGGGACATGAATGAAATCGGAGCGACGTTCCGCTACAACGCAACGTTCCAGAATCCGGGTGCGCCGCAGTTCGCGTGGCGCACCGACAGTTTGGGCCCAGTATTCGTCGACGCACAGGCGTGCCTTGCGACGCAGTTCTCGAATAACCTGCCGGCGCCGTACGGAACGCTGGCGCAGAGCGTCAATTCGAGCAAGAACAAGATCTCCGTCAACGTGACGACGGCCCCCACGATCTCGCTCCCGTTCCCGATCATTGTCGAGAGCGAGCGGATGCAGGTCACGGCGATCAGCCCGGGGAACTGGACCGTGATGCGCGGCCAAGGCGGGACGAACGCCGTTTCGCACACGGTGACGACCGCTACTCCTATCTACGTCATGAGCACCCCGCGCCCGCTGCTGGAGGGGCCGTTCAACCCGCGGCAGACGATCGCCGGTTACAAAGTGGGCGACCAAGCGCACGGCTGCATTGATTTCCCCGCCGATACAACGCCGGATCACTCCATTTGGGGAGTCACGTCGACGTTCGGCATCATCGACATCGACGACATTTGGTCGCTTGGCCGATAACGCTCGCGACATATAAAAGTGGCGGCCCACGGGCCGCCACATTTTTGAATCCCCGCGGGAAACGTTATTCGACGGGCATTGGAACCGGGGGCACCGCGCGCACTTTGAGTTGCGACAGCAGCAAGCGGCTTTCGTCCTGCGTTTCGATCGGCGGCTCGATGCCCTCCAGTCGGTCGAGTTGGATCAGCGAAAGCGTCGTCAGCAAAGTCTCGAATAGATTGCGCTTCTCCCGTGCAACGGCGAGACTCGCCTCTAGCGCGTCACGAGCGCCCCACAGATCACCCTGCTTGAGTAGCGCGTGGGCGTGCAAGCGCTGGACCAGCGGGATCATCCGCGCCGTGGCCTGCGACTCGCTCGCGCGCTCAATCATCGCGCTCGTAAGCGCAATCACGTCGTCCAGACGGTCCAATTCGAGCCAGCATTCCGCGATGCGGGCGTCGACGGATGGGATTTCCTCTTCGGCACCGACATGTTGGAAGCTCGCTTTCGCCTCCTCGAGCCTCGCCAGCGCCTCTTCCTTTCGACCGAGTCGCAACGAAGCGCGACCGAGAACCGAAAGGCACGCCGCCAGGAAATAGCGGTATTGCGACGCTTTCCAAAGAGGCAATGTCTCGAGTAGAAGTGTCTCCGCTTCGCTCCACTCACCACGATCGACCAGAATTTCGGATGTATTGAGGCGCGCGATCCCCGCGCCGACCCGATTACCGACTTTGAGGTTCGCTTCGCGCCCGCGTTCGTAAAAAGCAAGCGCTTCGTCCCACTGTCCTTCCCAGTGACACACGGCGCCTAGATTCAGCACGACGCCCGCCTGACGGGCAAGGTTCTCCGTCTGCTGGAACGCCTCGAGCGAACGTTCCATCAGTGCGCGGGCACCCTCTTTGCCGAGTTGTGCATGCGCCATGGACATAACGTAATACGCTTCGCCGAGCCAATTTTTGTCGCCCGCGGCTTCTGATTCCCGGACGCTTCGCTCGGCCCATTCGATCGCTTCGGCGTTGTGTCCCTGGTAATGGAACAGCTGCGCGCACCATGATGACAATTCCGCAAGCAGCCGCGCCGATTCGGCCCCCGGCACGGACTTCAGCTGATCGCGCGCCTGATCGGCATACCGCAGCGCTTCCGCAAATTTGCCGAGCTTTTCCTCCACGTAGGAACGTTTCAGAAGCAGGGAGGCCTGAGCGCGGTGATCGGCTACTAACAGCATTTGCGCAGCCCG
>DASTGT010000117.1:0-29802 GCA_035718935.1 Casimicrobiaceae bacterium | reverse complement strand
ATGCGGGCGAGGTGGTGATCAAGGTCAAGTACTCCACCATCAACTACAAGGACGCGCTTTCGTACAACGGTACCGGCAAGATCATGCGCAAGTTTCCGACGGTCGCGGGCATCGACCTCGCGGGGACGGTCGAGTCGAGCGGTGATCCGCGCTTCAAGCGGGGCGACAAGGTGATCGTCACCGGCTACGACATGGGCGTGTCGCACGACGGTGGTTACGCGGAATACGCGCGCGTGCCCGCCGACTGGGTCGTGCGCCGGCCCGAGAGCATGACGGCGTTCGACGCGATGACGCTCGGCACCGCCGGCTACACGGCGGCGCTCGCGATCCACCTGATGCTGCATAACGGCCTGACGCCCGACGCGGGTCCTGTCGCCGTGACGGGCGCGACGGGCGGCGTCGGCTCCGTTGCGATCGAGATCCTCTCCAAGCTCGGCTACCAGGTCGTCGCGATCACGGGCAAGGCGCGCGAGGCAGGCTACCTGCGGGAGATCGGCGCCAACGAGGTGCTGCTGCGCTCGTCGCTCGATCTGTCGAACATCCGGCCGCTCGAGAAAGCGACGTTCGCCGGCGCGATCGACAATCTCGGCGGCGACATTCTCGCGTGGCTTCTCGCAAGCTCGAAGATCGCCGGCACGGTCGCCGCGGTCGGGCTTGCTGCCGACATGAAGCTCAACACGACGGTCGCGCCGTTCATCCTGCGCGGCGTGTCGCTGCTCGGCACGGACAGCGCGAATACGCCGATGGACCTGCGCCAGACGCTGTGGAACAAGCTGGCGGTCGCCTGGCGACCGGATCGCGTGCACGACATGGTGCGCACGATCGACTTCGACGAGTTGCCCCACAACTTCGACGCGTATCTCAAAGGCATGGCGCGGGGGCGCACCGTCGTTCGCATCGCGGCCGATTCGCATCCATGAAGACATACCAGGATTTCCACCGCCGCAGCGTCCAGGACCGCGACGCCTTCTGGCGCGACGAGGCGAAGCTCGTCGACTGGCAGACGCCGTTTTCGCAGGTGCTCGATTATTCGCGTCCTCCGTTTGCGAAGTGGTTCGTCGGCGGCCGCACGAATCTTTGCCACAACGCCGTCGATCGGCATCTCGAAGCGCGCGCGGACCAGCAGGCGCTCATCTACATCTCGACGGAGACCGGGCAACAGCGGTCGTATACGTACCGGGAGCTGCACGACGAGGTGAACGCATGGGCCGCGATGCTGGAGGCACAGGGCGTGCGGCGCGGCGAGCGCGTGCTGCTCTACATGCCGATGATCGCCGAGGCGGTGTTCGCGATGCTGGCGTGCGCGCGCATCGGCGCGATCCACTCGGTCGTGTTCGGCGGCTTCGCGTCGGCGAGTCTCGCGACGCGCATCGACGACGCGAAGCCGGTCGTGCTGATCAGCGCCGACGCCGGCATGCGCGCGGGCAAGGTGATTGCGTACAAGCCTCTCGTCGACGAGGCGTTGTCGATCGCGCGCCATCCGCCGAAGAAGGTGATCCTCGTCGATCGCGGCCTCGTTTCCTTCAAGCGCGTCGAAGGCCGCGACCTCGACGCGGCGATGCTGCGAAAACAGCATGCGGGTGCGCGCGTGCCCTGCGAATGGCTGGAATCGAGCGAGCCGTCGTACATCCTGTTCACCTCGGGGACGACGGGCCAGCCGAAGGGCGTGCAGCGCGACACCGGCGGCTACGCGGTGGCGCTCGCGTCGTCGATGCGCCGCATCTTCTGTCTGCAAGCCGGCGAGACGATGTTCACGACGAGCGACATCGGCTGGGTCGTCGGCCATTCGTACATCGTGTACGGGCCGCTCATCAACGGCTCGCCGACGATCATGTACGAGGGCCTGCCGATCCAGCCCGATCCTGGCATCTGGTGGAAGATCGTCGAGGAGCACAAGGTCAAGACGATGTTCAGCTCGCCGACCGCGTCGCGCGTGCTGAAGAAGCAGGACGTCTCGTACATGAAGCGGCACGACCTCTCGTCGCTGCGCTACCTGTTCCTTGCTGGCGAGCCGCTCGACGAGCCGACCGCGCGCTGGGCGAACGAGGCGCTCGGCGTCGCGATCGTCGACAACTACTGGCAGACCGAGACGGGCTGGCCCATCCTCGCTGCGCAGCTCGGCGTCGAAGACACGCCGCGCAAGTTCGGCTCGCCGTCGTTCCCCGTGTACGGGTACGACGTGAAGCTCGTCGACGCGCTGACCGGCAAGGACGTCGACGTCGACGAGAAGGGCGTCATCGCGATCGAGCCGCCGCTGCCGCCGGGCTGCATGACCACGGTGTGGGGGAACGACGCGCGCTTCGTGTCGACGTACTTCGAGACGATCCCCGGACGCATGCTCTACTCGACGTTCGACTGGGCGACGCGCGACGCCGACGGCTATTACTTCGTCCTCGGCCGCACCGACGACGTCATCAACGTCGCGGGCCACCGCATTGGAACGCGGGAGATCGAAGAAGCGGTGCAGGCGCATCCGGGGGTCGCGGAAGTCGCCGTCGTCGGCGTGCACGACGAGCTCAAGGGGCAGGTGCCGGTCGCGTTCGCGGTCGCGAAGGACGCGAGCCGTGTCGCCGACGAT
The DNA here is from genome assembly GCA_035718935.1 of Casimicrobiaceae bacterium. Lineage (GTDB taxonomy): Bacteria > Pseudomonadota > Gammaproteobacteria > Burkholderiales > Casimicrobiaceae > VBCG01. The sequence continues at coordinate 27,224 of DASTGT010000117.1, read as the reverse complement.
GCGGGACGCGCGGCGATGTCCCGCGAGGTGATGCAGACGGTCGACCGCGAGCTCGGCGCCATTGCGCGTCCCGCGCAAGTGCATTTCGTCACGCTATTGCCCAAGACGCGCTCGGGGAAGCTGCTGCGCCGCTCGATCCAGGCCATCGCCGAATCGCGCGATCCGGGCGATCTGACCACGATCGAGGATCCCAACGCGCTCACGCAGATTCGCGAGGCGTTGGCGGCGTCGCCCGCAGCACCGTCAACCTGATCGACCGCCATTCACGGCTTCCTCCGTGCCGTCGTAGCGTTTCGCACGTTCGGCGTCGCGCCGAACGCACGAACAGGGAGGAAGCGATGCACGTTCCATCGGCGGCGCCGACGGCGGGTTGGCTTGCCGTCGCGCGTGTGCAACGTTTGCCGGGTCCGCACGGGGGGCGCCGGATCCGATGCTCGCCATCGAGCAGCATCGCGCGATCGTCGTAAAGCGGATCGTCGGGGGCGTGGGGGGCCTCTCGCGCAATCGAGCGCCGCCCGATCGGCTCGAACGTCAGGAGCGGGGTCGCCTCGCTGACAGCGCGCGCACGCGCGGCTTCGGCACGTCGCGCGGCGCCGCCGCAGCGCAGGCGCGCGGCAATGCGATAATGTTCGTTTGTCCTTTCCCGCCCGAATGCCCGACGCCGTTGCCGCGGATGCGCACGTTCCGCTTGCCGAAGTCGTGCGCGGCGGCGCCGTCGAGAGCGTGCACTACGGCGCGGTCGCCGTCGTCGATCGCGACGGCAACGTGCTCCATCGTGCCGGCGATCCCCACGCGCTGACGTTCACGCGCAGTTCCCTGAAGCCGCTGCAGGCGCTGCCGTTCGTTGCCGGCGGCGGCGTCGAGCACTTCGGCTTCAGCGAGGCGCAGGTCGCGCTGATGTGCGCGAGCCACTCGGGCGAGCCGCGGCACGTCGAAGCGGCCGCCGACATGCTGGAGCGCTGCGGCTGCAGCGCGGCCGACCTGCAATGCGGCACGCACGCCCCGGGCTTCTACGATGCACGCGGAGAGGTGCCGCCGCCGCCTCCCTATTCGCCGCTTCAGCACAACTGCTCGGGCAAGCACGCGGCCATGCTCGCCTATTGTGTGCACCACAACGAGCCCACGGGCGACTATCTCGCGTACGACCATCCGCTGCAGCGCGCAATCCGCACGTCGGTGTCCACCTTCACGAGCGTCGCCGAGGATCGGCTCGTCGCGGGCATCGACGGCTGCTCGGCACCCAACTACGCGGTCCCGCTCGCGTCCCTGGCGCGCGCCTTCGCACGTCTCGCGAGCGCAGAGGTCGACGCCGACTATGGCCTCGCCCCGCGCGCGCTCGCCGATGCGATGATGGCCCATCCCGGAATGGTTTCCGGCGAGTACCGCAGCGACCTCGCGCTGACGCAGGCGGGGCGCCGCGACTGGGTGACCAAGATCGGCGCCGAGGGCGTCCAGGCGATCGGCGTGCGCAGCCGCGGGATCGGTATCGCGCTCAAGGTCGCCGACGGCCAGAAGCGCGGCCTCTACCCGGCGATCGTGGCCGTCCTCGAGCAGCTGGGCCTCGTCGACGCCGCGGCCGAAGCGATCCTCGAGCCGTGGAAGCGACCGGTCGTACGCAACTATCGCGGCCTCGAAACCGGCGAGGTCCGCGCGGTGGTTGAGCTGGATCAATTCCGCCCGCAACTTTCGGCACTTCCCCATGGTTGAGCCGCTGAACTTGCCCAGCCGGCAACGGTCTGTTGCTGCAAGCTTGCGCCACGCTCGCCTCGGTGCGCTCCCCAGGGGCCCCTTGACGACCCACCGGCCGCGGCGCCCGTCGTTCGACGGGCATAACAACGACACGAATCAGGGACTGCCCGCGGATGGGTGATCGCGAAGTCGATCAGGAGCTCGTCGTGCGCGCGCAACGAGGTGACAAGCGCGCGTTCGAGCTCCTGGTCGCCAAATACCAGCGAAAGCTGGGGCGGCTCCTGTCCCGGTTGGTGCGCGACCCCGCCGAGGTCGAGGACGTGACGCAGGAAGCCTTCATCAAGGCCTATCGCGCGCTTCCGAGCTTTCGCGGGGATAGCGCGTTTTACACGTGGCTGTATCGGATCGCGATCAACACGGCCAAGAATTATCTGGTCGCCATGGGTCGGAGGGCGCCGACCTCGACGGGATTCGATCACGAGGATGCGGAGAGCTTCGAGGATGCGGAACAATTGCGCGACTCCGCGACCCCGGAGGCCGAACTGCTCGGAAAGCAGATCGCCGCGACGGTCAATCGCGCAATGGAGCAGTTGCCCGACGACCTGCGCACGGCGATTACGCTGCGCGAGATCGAGGGCCTGAGTTACGAGGAGATTGCGACCGTGATGAATTGCCCGATCGGCACGGTACGATCGCGCATTTTTCGCGCTCGGGAGTCGATCGCGGCCGAACTGCGGCCGTTGCTCGGCACGGATGAGAATCGGAGATGGTGATGAACGAGAAAATTTCGCGTCTGATGGATGGTGAGATCGACGCGACGGACGTGGACGTCGTCTTCAAGGTGCTGAAGGGCGACGCCGGAATGGCGACGTGGAACTGCTATCACGTGATCGGCGACGCGCTGCGCGGCGAGACCGCCGCGACGCGCAGCATCGTGGCGCCGGTCGGACAACGGCTCGCGAGCGAGCCCGCGATCGTCGCCGCCCCTCCCCGCAAGGTATCGCGACCGGAGTCGTGGGCGCTCGCCGCCGTCGCGACGCTCGCCGCGGTGACGGTCGTCGGCTGGACCGCGTACTCGATGGTCGATGCGACGCCCGCCGGCTTCGCGAAGATGCGCGAGGCGAGCACGGTCAGCGCCGCGCGCATGCGTCCGGCGGCTTCGCTGCCGGCCGACTATTTGCTCGCACATCAGGAATACGCGCCGGCCAATGCGTTGCAGGGTGTGGGGCCCTATCTGCGCGACGTCGCGGCGAGCACTCCGGTGCGCGCCGCCGGCGGAGAATGACGTTCGGCGTCACCTGAAAGCCTGTCGAACATCGTCGATGCAGCACGCGGCAAGCCGTTCTCGCTTTCTTTCCGGCCGGGTCATCCCGGCCGTATTTGTACTTGCGTTCGTCGCCGCGAATGCGCACGCCGACGACGCGATGTCGTGGCTCGCGCGGGCGGCCGAGGCCGCCCGAGAGCTCGACTACGTCGGCACGATCGTCTACCAGACGGGGCCGCAGGTGAAGTCGGCGCACATCGTGCACCTCTACGCCGACCATCGCGAGCAGGCGAAACTCGTCAACCTCGACGGACCGGCGCGCGAGGTCGTGCGCAACGGCGCGGAGCTCCGCTCCTACTATCCCGACGCAAAGCTGATGCGCGTCGTGCCGGCGACGTTTCGCAACGTGTTCCCGTCGATCCTGCCCGAGCAGCAGCAATCGCTTTCGCGCTACTACCGCTTCAAGGTGATGGGCGAGGATCGCGTCGGCGGACGACCGGTGCAGGCGGTCGTGTTCGAGCCGAAGGACGACTATCGCTACGAGCACCGGTTCTGGTCGGACGCGAAGACCGGACTTCTGCTGAAGGCGCGCGTGATCAACGAGCGTGGCGAGGCCATCGAGCAGTTCTCGTTCAGCGAGCTCACGATCAACGCGACGATCGACCCGTCCATGGTCGCGCCGACGTGGCCCACGGTGCCGGCCGACTGGCAGGTGCTGGAGAGCCCGACAGGCGACGTCGTGCCGCAGGACACCGGCTGGAGCGTCTCGCGCGTACCGCCCGGCTTCGCGAAGATCATGGAAGGCTGGCGCAAGTTGCGCGGACGCGCCGGCCCGGTCGCGCATCTGGTATTTTCCGACGGTCTCGTTTCGATCAGCGTGTTCGTCGCACCCGTGACCGCCTCGTCGTTGCCCGCCGGCGCACTGCAGCAGGCCGGCCTCAACGCTTACAGCGTCCGGCAGGACGACCGGCTGATTACGGTCCTGGGCGAAGCGCCGCCGGCCACGATTCGCCAGATCGCGACGTCGGTCGTGCATCGCTGACGCGCGCGCCGCCCACCGTTACCCTCCACGAGGAAACCATGTTCTCGTCCTTGAAGTCGCTCGCGATGGCGAGCGTGATGCTCGCGTCGGCGTCGTTCGTGGCGCCGATTCCGGCGCTCGCGCAGGGTCGCGCGGGGCTGCCCGATTTCACCGATCTCTACGAGCGGCAAGGCGCGACCGTCGTGTCGGTCGACGTGACGCAGAAGGCGAAGCGGCCCAAGCTGCCCGAGCTGTCGGAGGACGATCCGTTCTACGAATTCTTTCGCCGCTTCGGACAGATTCCGCGCAACGGTCCCGGTGGCGGGCGCGAGTTCGAGCAGCAGTCGACCGGCTCGGGGTTCATCATCTCGCCCGACGGCTACATCGTGACCAACGCGCACGTCGTCGACGACGCGAGCGAAGTCACCGTGCGCCTCTCGGACAAGCGCGAATTCGTCGCGAAGGTCATCGGGAGCGATACACGCACCGACGTATCGCTCCTGAAGATCGACGCGAAGGATTTGCCTCGCGTGGCGATCGGCGATCCCGACAAGCTGCGCGTCGGTGAGTGGGTCGTCGCAATCGGCAAGCCGTTCGGCCTCGAGAACACGATGACCGCCGGGATCGTGAGCGCGAAGGGACGCGATCTGCCGCAGGAGAACCTCGTGCCGTTCATCCAGACGGACGTCGCCATCAATCCCGGCAATTCGGGCGGACCGCTCTTCAACATGAAAGGCGAAGTGGTCGGCATCAATTCGCTGATCTATTCGCGTACCGGCGGCTACATGGGCCTCGCGTTCGCGGTGCCGATCGACGTCGCGATGAACGCCGTCAACCAGCTGCGCGACAAGGGACACGTCACGCGCGGGCGCATCGGCGTGCAGATCCAGGAGCTCTCGAAGGAAGCGGCCGAGGCGTTCGGGCTCAAGCAGGCGAACGGCGCGCTCGTCAACGGCGTCGAGCGCGACGGTCCCGCCGCGAAGGCGGGCATCGAGACCGGCGACATCATCTTGAAGGTCGACAATCGCGACGTGCGCTCGTCCACCGAATTGCCGCGCATCATCACCGCGATCCGGCCGGGAACGAAGATCACGCTGACGGTATTCCGCAAGGGCGCGACGAAGGAGATCCCGGTGGTCGTCGCCGAGATCAAGGAGGATCAGGCGAATGCGACGCAGCGGCGCAGCAGCAAGGGCGGCGGCGCGCCGAAGGAGAAGGCGAAGCCCAACAAGCTCGGGCTCGTGCTGTCCGACCTGACCGACGAGCAGCGCAAGGAGATCGACCAGAAGAGCGGCGGCGTGCTGGTCGAGGACGTCGTCGGCGTCGTGCGCGGCAACGTACAGCCGGGCGACATCATCCTCGCGATCGTCCAGAAGGGTGCACCGATCGAGGCGAAGAGCGCGGGGCAGGTGAACGATTACCTCGCGAAGCTCGACAAGGGCACCTCGGTCACGTTCCAGATGCGCCGCGGCGAGCAGACGTTCTATACGACGCTGAAGCCCGGCAACGGCGAGTAGCCACGAGCGCGGCGCGAAAAGAAGGCGGCGACGGTGGCACGGTGCTGACGCTGCTGTCGCGCGCCTATTGCCACCTCTGTGACGACATGCGCGAGGCGCTGGCTCCGCTCGCCAGGCGCGCCGGCGCGCGCGTGGCCGAGCTCGATGTCGACGCCGACCCGGCGCTCGAGGCGAAGTTCGGCGACCTCGTGCCCGTGCTGCTGCTCGGAAGCGTCGACCACGGCGTCGAGCTTTGTCACTTCGCGCTCGACGTTGCGCGCGTGCGCGCGGCCCTCGAAACATAACGCCGGGCTCGATTCCAGGTGCACCTGGAATCGAGCCCGACCCTATTTCCTCTTTGGACGCTATTTTTCGGCGTCGCCCCAGGCGCCGAGCGTGCAGATCGGCTCGTCGCCGGTGATGTCGCGCACGTAGAGCTCCTCTGCCGGCGTCGACGACGGCAGGTCGAGCGCCGCCGGCACGACATCGGCGATGCCGGCGCGCGTATCCGAATCCTCGATGGCGCGCGCGAACACCGCGCGATCGATCCACGTCGGCTTGGCATCGACGAGGCGCAGGTAGATCCGTCCGCTCGCCTGATCGGCAAAATTGACGTTGGCGAAATGCGCGATGCATTGGCGCAGGAACGCCGTGTTGCGTTCGGGCGCGAGCAGCGCGCGATCGGCGTACAACGCGGCCGGCTCGCGCGCGTCGACGTCGACGCGGCGAAAGCGCTCGACGTCGAGCAGTCCGCCGACGTCGAGGATGTTGATCGTGTCGTTCCAGCCGAATGCGACGGTGCGCGGCCGCGCCGGCAGCCGCACGCTGTTGTCCAGGAATTCGAAGTGCACGCGCTTGTCGTCCCGGCCGATCCAAGTGAAGAAGAACTCCGGCATTCCCGAGTACGCCTCGACGCCGTGCGCGAGCGTATCGTCGACCGCCTTGTAGCGTCCCACCTCGAGCCCGCGAATCCAGGCACGCTCGACGAGCGACGCGGGCGACGTGATCATGAAGAACAGGTAGAGGATCTCGCCGAAGCGCGTCAGCAGGTTGCTGCCCGCTTCCTCCGAGTCGGGCGCGAAGCTGTCGAAGCGGAAGCGATCGATCAGCAGATGCGGCATCTCGCCGCGCGCGGCCTTGCGCGCCATGTACCGATCGAGCTTCTGGTCGACGACGCGCAGTTCCTCGGCGGTGAGAGCGCCGGCGTACTTGTAGTGCTCGCCGAGCCCGCCGTAGTCGAGGAGCTGCTTGCGCCAGATGTCGGGGCTGATCAGTGCAAAGCCCCGCCAATCGATGCCGAGCTCGCCGACGAGATGCCGCTGCAGCGGCCGCAGCGTACTCTTTCCCGACGCCGACGCACCCTTGGTGTTCATCACGACCGGATGCGACTGCGCTGCGAGGCGGAGGTAATGCTCGGCGCGCACGGCCTCGTCGATCCACGGCTCGAGCAGGCGCCCGATCGCCTCGCTCGCGCATTCGTTGCATGTGATGTCGACCGCGAGCGTCGCGAGCAATTCGCGGCCGCCCCAGAGACGCCCGTAGCGCACCAGCACGGCCGACAGGACGCGCGCGAGCGATCGATACGTCGCCGCGCGCAGGGAATCCGCTTCGTCACGGGCGCGTGCCTCCCACGTGGCGGCGATCTGCAATTCGCGGTGCGGCGCGTCGTTCGCAAACGCTTCGCCACGTGCGTTCGTGGTTGGATTTACACGCGCTTGCCTTCGCAACAGCGTGCGCCACCAGGCAGGCGGCCGCGCGTCGCCACCGGTTTCGAAGAGCGCCGCCATCTCGGCCGCGACGAGCGCCGCTGCCTGGCCTCGCACGTCTTCGTACGTGGCCAGCACCTCCGCCATCCTCGGCTCGATGTAGCGGCGAAGGATCGTGCGCGTCATCGCGCGGAAGTTGATTCCGAGGTCCTCGATCTTCTCGCCGTCCGGCACGAACAGATCGGCGGTCACGCGAATCAGCAGCTCGTGCAAGGCGAGGCGTTCCGGCCGAAACGCGACGACGTCGATGCGCTCGAGTCCCGTGTAGTCGGCGAGCTCGCGCGCGGCGTCGGGCGACGTCGACGTGGCTTCGGGCCGCAGGAACGTCGAAAGCGACCGGATCGACTCCGGGATGGTCGATTCGATGCCCGGATGCCACGGCCCGAAGCGCCGTGCCGGTGCGACAGCAGCGTCCATCCCGATATGCTTGGCCCGTTTCCGTTAAAATTCAATGTTTCGCCACGCGCGGCCGCCGCGCCTCCCGGCGCATTCTCTCGCCGGCCCGCGCTTCGGGGCGCCGCCCCGAGCCCTCGTGCTTCCGCATGCAGAACATCCGCAACTTCTCGATCATCGCGCACATCGACCACGGCAAGTCGACGCTCGCCGACCGCTTCATCCAGCGCTGCGGCGGGCTCGCCGACCGCGAGATGGCGGCGCAGGTCCTCGACTCGATGGACCTCGAGCGCGAGCGCGGCATCACGATCAAGGCGCAAACCGCGGCGCTGACGTATACGGCGCGCAATGGCGAGACGTATGCGCTGAACCTGATCGACACGCCGGGACACGTCGACTTCGCGTACGAGGTATCGCGCTCGCTGGCGGCGTGCGAGGGCGCGCTGCTCGTCGTCGACGCCTCGCAGGGCGTCGAAGCGCAGACCGTCGCGAACTGCTACACGGCGATCGAGCAAGGGGTCGCGGTCGTGCCGGTACTGAACAAGATCGACCTGCCATCGGCGGAGCCCGAACGCGTCATCGACGAGATCGAGGACATCATCGGCATCGAGGCCGACGATGCGATTCGCGCGAGCGCCAAGACCGGCGAGGGCGTCGACGACATCCTCGAAGCGGTGATTGCGCGCGTGCCGCCGCCCGCAGGCGATCCCGCAGCGCCGCTGCAGGCGCTATTGTTCGACGCCTGGTTCGACAACTACGTCGGCGTCGTGATGCTCGTGCGCGTGATGCAGGGGACGCTGAAGCCGCGGGAGAGGCTCCTGCTGATGGCGTCCGGTGCGGCGTACACCTGCGAGCAGGTCGGCGTCTTCACGCCGCGCTCGGCCGCGCGCGATGCGCTGTCGGCAGGCGAAGTCGGCTTCATCATCGCCGGCATCAAGGAGCTCAAAGCCGCGCAGGTGGGCGACACGGTGACGAGCGCGACGCGGCCGGCGCCCGCCGCGCTCCCCGGATTCAAGCAGGTGAAGCCGCAGGTCTTCGCCGGGCTCTACCCGGTGGAGGCGAACCATTACGAGGGGCTGCGCGACGCGCTCGACAAGTTGTCGCTGAACGACGCGTCGCTGCGCTACGAGCCCGAGGTATCGCAGGCGCTCGGCTTCGGCTTCCGCTGCGGCTTCCTGGGGCTTCTGCACATGGATATCGTGCAGGAGCGGCTCGAGCGCGAGTACGGCATGGAACTCGTGACGACCGCGCCGACCGTCGTCTACCAGCTGCTGCTGCGCGACGGCTCGGTCGTCGAGATCGAGAATCCGTCGAAGCTTCCCGATCCATCCAAGGTGGAGGAGATTCGCGAGCCGATCATCACGGCGACGATCCTCATGCCGCAGGACTACGTCGGTCCCGTCTTGACGCTTTGCACCGAGAAGCGCGGCATCCAGAAGAACATGCAGTACGTCGGGCGCCAGGTGCTGCTGACTTACGAATTGCCGATGGCCGAAGTGGTCATGGACTTCTTCGACAAGCTGAAGTCCGTTTCGCGCGGGTACGCGTCGCTCGATTACGAGTTCAAGGCGTTCCGTGCCGCCGACGTCGTCAAGCTCGACATCCTGATCAACGGCGACCGCGTCGACGCGCTGTCGGTCATGGTGCACCGGTCGATCGCGCAATATCGCGGGCGCGAGGTCGTGGCGAAGATGCGGTCGCTGATCCCGCGGCAGATGTTCGACGTCGCGGTGCAGGCCGCGATCGGCGGCCAGATCATCGCGCGCGAGAGCATCAAGGCGCTGCGCAAGAACGTGCTCGCCAAATGCTACGGCGGTGACGTGACGCGAAAGAAGAAGCTTCTCGAGAAGCAGAAGGCCGGAAAGAAGCGCATGAAGTCGGTCGGCAGCGTGGAGATCCCGCAGGAGGCGTTCCTCGCGATTCTCCAGGTCGAGAAGTGACCAGGGGTCGGGGCAACAACGCCGGGTGGCGCGCGCACGGCGGCAATACGAAGTTCCTCGCCGGACGTTTCGCTCCGACCCTGCCTTTGCCCGTGCGACAATGCGCGCCGTTCGCCGCCGCGCATCCTAAGAACAAACCCGCGCTTCGATGAATTTCGCCCTGATCCTGTTCGTCCTGACGGCCGTCACCGGTGTGGTGTGGCTCGTCGACAGCCTGCTCTTCGCCAAGAAGCGTGCGCCCGGTGCGCCGGAGCCTGTCTGGGTCGAGTACTCGAAGTCGTTCTTCCCGGTCCTCCTCGTGGTGTTCGTGCTGCGCTCGTTCCTGGCCGAGCCCTTCAAGATCCCGTCGTCGTCGATGCGGCCCACGCTCGAAGTCGGCGACTTCATCCTCGTCAACAAGTTCGCCTACGGCATCCGGTTGCCAATCATCGAGCAGAAGATCATCGCGCTCGGCGACCCGAAGCGCGGTGACGTCGTGGTGTTCCGCTATCCGCTCAATCCGTCGCAGGACTTCATCAAGCGCGTGATCGGCGTCCCCGGCGACGTCGTCGAGTACCGGGACAAGAAGTTGACGGTGAACGGCACCCCCTGGCCGCAGCGCGCCGATAGCTCGTACAGCTATCTCGAAGGACTGCGCTTCGAGACGCTCGAGCGCTTCGTCGAGGAGACCGACGGGAAGGCCGGCCTCGTGCATACGATCGGGGTCAATCCGCAGGCGCAGCCGGTGTACCCCGCCAATGTCCGGCCGTTCCCCGGGCGCGAAAATTGCGAATACAATGAGCACGGCTTTACGTGCAGGGTCCCGGCCGGCCAGTACTTCATGATGGGCGACAACCGGGACAACAGCGACGACAGCCGGTACTGGGGATTCGTCCCGGACGACCACCTGCGAGGCAAGGCCTTCTTCATCTGGTTCAACTGGGACGACATCGCGTCGTTGGCATTCAAGCGCGTCGGTACCACGATCCACTAGGGTCGAAGGGATTTCCCCCAGGCACGCTGCGCTCGCTGCGCCAGCAGCGAGCGGGCTCGGTGCCTGGGACTGCCCGAGGTCGCTGGCGCGCGCATGAGGGAGGGCAGTACCGTGGGGCGAAACGAGCGTGGCTTGTCCATGATCGGATTCCTGTTCACGACGATCGTGATCGTCGTCTTCGCGCTGGTCGCCTTCCGCGTGGGCCCGTCGTACGTCGAGTACTTCACCGTGCAGAAGGCGCTCGACGCGACGATGCGCGACATCGAGACGCCAACGGCCAGCGAGATTCGCCGGTCGATGGACCGCAAGCTTTCCGCCGATTACGTCGACGCCGTGAACGCCTCGGAGGTTCTCGTCGGCCGCGAAGGCAACGCCATCGTCGCCACGCTGTCATGGCAGAAGATCCTGCACATGATCGGCAATGCGAGCATCCTCCTCGAGTTCGAAGCGCGCTCGTCCCGCGGCTAGCGAAGCCGTTCCAGCCACCGAGCCGGCTGCCACGCCGTCGCTCGCGCTCGGCTACGCGTTCCGCGAACCTGCCCTTCTACGGCAGGCATTGACGCACCGCAGTTACGGCACGCCCAATTACGAGCGGCTCGAGTTCGTCGGCGATGCGGTGCTCGATTGCGTCGTCGCGCTTGCGCTCTTCGAGCGCTTCCCCGGCACGCCGGAAGGCGACCTGTCGCGGGCGCGCGCTCATCTCGTGAATCAGGAGACGCTGGCCCAGGTCGCGCGGCGCCTCGACCTCGGCGCGGCGCTGCGCCTCGGCGAGGGCGAAGTGCGCAGCGGCGGAGCGGAGCGGGCGTCGATCCTCGCCGATGCGCTGGAGGCCGTGTTCGGCGCGGTCTTCCTCGACGGCGGCTTCGACGCGGCGCGTACGGTGATCGACGAGGTGTTCGCCGACGTGCTGCGCGAGGCCGATCCGACGACGCTCGGCAAGGATCCGAAAACGCGGCTGCAGGAATGGCTGCAGGCGAAGCGCGTGTCCGTGCCCGAGTACGCGATCGTCGGCACCCGCGGTGAAGCGCACGCGCAGCAGTTCGAAGTCGAGTGCCGCATCCCCCAGCTTGCCGTGGTGGCGACCGGCATCGGGCCCAGTCGGCGCTCGGCGGAGCAGGACGCCGCGCAAAAGGCGTTCGCCGCGGTCACGCAGGCGCGTCATGGCTGATGCGGGTGCGGCGCCCGCCGCTCACCGCTGCGGACACATCGCGATCGCCGGGCGCCCGTCGGTGGGCAAGTCGACGCTGCTGAACGCGCTCGTCGGCGCGCGCATCAGCATCACGTCGAAGAAGCCGCAGACGACGCGGCACCGCATTGTCGGCATCCTCACGCGACCGGACGCCCAATTCATTTTCGTCGATACGCCGGGCTTTCAGACGACACATCGCTCGCGCCTCAACGAGAGACTGAATCGCGCGGTGCGCGACGCCCTCGCCGACGTCGACGTCGTCGTGTTCGTCGTCGACGGGGCACGCATGACCGCGCAGGACCGACAGGTGCTCGATCTAATGCCGGGCGCCGTGCCGACGATCGCTGCGATCAACAAGACGGACGCGATTCGCGACAAGGCGCAATTGCTGCCGCGCATCGCGGAACTCGCCGCGCTGCGCGATTTCGTGGCGATCGTGCCGATCTCCGCGGAGCGCGGCACCGACCTCGCCGCGCTGCTCGATGCGATACGCGGAGCGCTTCCCGTGGGTCCGGCGCTCTATCCCGGCGATGATGTCACCGATCGCGACGAGCGCTTCCTCGCCGCCGAATTCGTGCGCGAGAAGATTTTCCGGCAACTCGGCGACGAGGTCCCGTATGGGACGGCAGTCGCGATCGACAGCTTCACGCACGAAGGCGAATTGCGCCGCATTCGCGCAACGGTTTACGTGGACAAGGCGAGCCAGCGTCCGATCCTGCTCGGCGAAGGCGGCGAGCGCATGAAGGCCATTGCCACCCAGGCGCGCCACGACATGGAGCGGCTTTTCGGCGGCAAGGTGTTCCTCGACGTATGGGTGCGCGTGAAACGCGGCTGGGCCGATAGCGACACGATGCTGACGCGTCTGGGATACTGACGCGATGCCTTCCCAGCTGCGCGAGCGCCGCGACGACGAGCCGGCGTTCGTTCTACACACGTATCCGTACAAGGAGACGAGCCTCATCGTCGAGGCGTTCACCGAGCGCTTCGGCCGCGTGGCGATGGTCGCGAAGGGCGCGAAGCGGCCGCGCTCCGAGATGCGCGGCGTGCTGCAGGCGTTTCAGCCGCTCGCGCTGTCGTGGGGCGGCGCCGCCGACGTGAAGACGCTCGTCAAGGCCGAATGGCGCGGTGGCATGCCCTTGCCGCGGGGAGGCGCGCTGCTTTGCGGCTTCTACCTGAATGAATTGCTGTTGAAGCTCCTGGCGCGCGAAGATCCGCATCCCGCCTTGTGGCGCGCGTACGAAAGTGCGCTCACGGCGTTGATCGACGACGCGGCGGCTTCCGCGCAGGCGGCGACGCTGCGCCGTTTCGAGCTGCGTCTCCTCGCCGAGCTTGGTTATGCGCTGCCGCTCACGCACGACGCGGCGAGCGGCGAACGCATCGTCGCGTCGCAGCGTTACCATTACGCATTCGACCGCGGGCCGCTACGCGCGGTCGAGGAGCCGCACGCATCGTGGCCCGTCGTGCGCGGTGCGACGCTGCTCGCGCTCGCGGACGAACGGTTCGACGACGCGGAGGTCGCACCGGAAGCGAAGCGGCTGATGCGTGGCATTCTCGACCACTACCTCGAGTCGAGGCGCATCTTCAGCCGGCGCGTCGTCCAGGATCTCGCCGCGCTCGAGGAGGAGGGTGCTTCCCCCCTCCCGCCCTCTTTCCGCGAGCGGGAAGAGGAGGATAAGGAGAAGGAGCGCAAGTGATCGAGCTCGGTGTGAACATCGACCACGTCGCCACGGTGCGCCAGGCGCGGCGCACGTACGAGCCGGACCCGGTGTGGGCGGCGGTCGAGGCGCACCTCGGTGGCGCCGACGGCATCACCGTGCATCTGCGCGAGGATCGACGCCACATCCAGGACGAGGACGTGCGCAGGCTTCGCGATCTCGTGCACATCAAGCTCAACCTCGAGATGGCGGCAACCGACGAAATGGTCGACATCGCGCGCACGCTCCGGCCGGAGATGGCGATGCTCGTGCCGGAGGGGCGCGAGGAAATCACGACCGAGGGCGGCCTCGACGTCGCCGGGCAGGAAGATCGGCTCAAGGTCGTGATCGGGAGGCTTGCCGACGCGGGCATCGTCACGTCGGTGTTCATCGATGCCGAGCTTGCGCAGGTCGAGGCAGCCGCGCGGGTTGGTGCGCGCGTCTGCGAAGTGCACACCGGTCCTTATGCGCACGCGTTTCACGCGAAGGGCCGCGACGCCGAAAGCCGCGCCGTCGTCACGGAGCTCGACCGCATCCAGATCGCCGGCCGCGCGATCCGCGATCTCGGCATGCGCTTCAACGCCGGGCACGCGCTCAACTACTTCAACGTGCAGCCCGTCGCCGCGCTTCCCGGCGTACGCGAGCTGCACATCGGTCACGCGATCGTCTCGCGTGCGATCTTCGTGGGTCTGCGCGAGGCGGTGCGGGAGATGAAGGCGCTGATGCGGCAGGCTGCGAAGTGATCGGCGCCGCGCAATCGCGCCAAGAGAGTTCGACGACGACGATGTGCGGACCCGTCATGCTCGGGGTCGAAGGGCTGTCGCTCACCGACGCCGATCGGCGGCGCCTCTCGCACCCGAGCGTCGGCGGTGTGATCTTGTTCGCCCGCAATTTCGACTCGTCTGCGCAATTGCGCCGGCTCGCCGGCGAGATTCGTGCGCTACGCACGGCGCTCGTCATCGGCGTCGATCACGAAGGCGGGCGGGTGCAGCGGTTCCGTCGCGATGGCTTTACCGTGCTGCCCGCGATGCGGTCGTTCGGCGAACACTGGGAAAGCGATCCGCCGGCCGCGAACGAGGCGGCGTTCGGGTGTGGCGCGACGATCGGGCGCGAGCTTCGCGGACACGGCGTCGACTTCAGCTTCACGCCGGTGCTCGACCTCGACTACGGCGCGAGCGCGGTCATCGGCGATCGCGCCTTCCACCCCGACCCGGTCACCGTCGCATCGCTCGCGAGCGCCCTGGTGAGCGGGCTCGCGAGCGAAGGCGTCGCCGCCGTGGGCAAGCATTTCCCCGGGCACGGCTTCGTCGCCGCCGATTCGCACGTCGACACGCCTGTCGACGAGCGCGGTCTCGACGAGATTCTGCGCACCGACGTGATTCCGTTCGCCGCGCTGATTCAGCAGGGTCTCGCGGCGATCATGCCGGCACACGTCGTGTATCCCGCCGTCGATCCGCGTCCGGCAGGCTTCTCGCCCGTATGGATCGGCGAGGTGCTGCGTGGCCGGCTCGGCTTCGACGGCCTCGTGTTCTCGGACGACCTCGAGATGGTCGGCGCGCATTCCGCCGGCGACATCGTCGCGCGCGCCGACGCCGCGCTTGCGGCGGGTTGCGACGTCGTCCTGGTCTGCAACGAATTCGCTGCGATGGACGATTTGCTCGCGCGCTGGACGCCTCCGGCGCAACCGGCGCTCGAGCGGCGCTGGAGGCCGATGCGCGCGCGCGCGTGATCGGAGGCGGCGCCTCGCGCCGCGATTCGGCTAGCCCGGATATTTCATCGGGGCGTGGAATTTCGGCGAGACGACTTGCGAGCGCCTACCCGGTTAAATATCCGGGCCATGCTGGCGTGAAGAGCTCGTGCATCCCTGCGACGCCCTTCAGCACATGAGCACCGACGCTCGTCAACGAACCTCCGAAGTGCGACGCGAACGAGGAGGACACGACGACCGGCACGCCGAGCGCTTTGGTCATGCCCTCGATGCGCGACGCTTCGTTCGCGGCCGAGCCGATGACGGTGAATTGCAGGCGCTGCGGAACGCCGATGTTGCCGTACGTCACGTCGCCGACGTGCAAGCCGATCCCGTGGCGCAGCTGCGGCAGGTCCGGGCGAATCGCGTTCTCGTTCGCGATGCGCTCGCCGGCGCTATGGGCAGCCGCGATGGCGTTCGCGCACGCCGCGGGCGCGTTCGCGCCGGGCGCACCGGTAATGGGGAAGATCGCGAGTACCGCGTCGCCGATGTAGCTCAGGATCTCGCCGCCATGCTCGATGATCGCGCCGGCCATCGCAGTGAAGAACCGGTTGAGATTCATCAGGTAGCTGGCGTGATCCATCGTATCGGCGAGCCGCGTCGAATCCCGCAGGTCGCAGAACCAGATCACCGCGTGGATCAGCTGGCCGTCGCCGGGCTTGATCTCGCCGTCGAGCACGCGCTTGCCGGTGCGCGGCCCGAGGTATGTCTCGAGCAGATTGACCGAGATGCGGCGCTGCGCGTGCACTTCGAAGAGGCGCGCGAGCATCGGCAGCAACTCGTAGAGCGTGCCGAGGTGCGCCGTCGAGAAGCCGCCCGGCGCGAACGACGTCATCGACACGACGTTGATCTGGCCGTCGGCGAAGCGGAACGGCATCGCGACGTAGTCGGTGGCGCCCTCGGCGTGCAGGTCGTGCAGGACCGGGAAGTCGAGCAGCGGACGCTCGCCTTCGAGGCGCCGCCTGACGCCGCCGGCGCCGCGGATGATCGGCGCGAACGGGCTCTGCGAGAACTTGGGTTGCCGCAGCACGTCGTGCGGCTCGTAGATCGTCCGCACCGCGCGCCTGTCGTCGCGCCAGACGAAGACGCTCGCGAAGATCTGTGGGTGGAGCGTCGGAATGATCACCGTCATTCGCGCGAGCGGGACGCCGTTACGCGTCAGGCAGTCGCACAGCATGTCGACGAGCTCGTCGGCGGATTTCGCCTTCCAGGCGTCGCGAACAAGCCACGCGACCATCGCGTTGCCATGCGCGGGCGCGGTCTCGGTGAACGCGAGCTCGTCGTCGCCTTCGTAGAGCGCTTCGACGCGGTCGCGGTAGAACGACGCGAAACCCTTGAGCGCCGCGCCGTCTTCGGAAGGATCCTCGTACGACCACAGCGCGTTCTCGGCGGTCGCACCGGCGACCTTCAGCGTCCAGTAGCTCGCGTTGCCCTTGAACGGACAGTGGGTGCGATGCTCGGTCTTTCGCAGGAACTCGGCGCGAATGTCGTCCCACGGCACGTAGTACGTCGGCTCGTGGCGCGTCTCGTGGAGCACGACCGCCCGCGTCGTGTCGGCGACCCACGCGCCGTTGAACTTCACGCGCAGTCGCTTCGGAAAAGGCTCGATGCGAATCTCGTATTCGTCCACGTCGCCTCCGCCGCGATGCTACTGCGCGAGCCCCGGCATGTCGAACGCGAGTGCGTCGAGGCGCGCGCGCAGCGCCGACCGTTGCTCTGCGGCGAGCGGCACGAGCGGCGGACGGAGCGTGCGCCACGTTTCGCCGCCTCCGAATTGAGCGATCGCTTCCTTGAGCGCGGCGATCATCGGAAACTGCTGGAAGGCGGTGCGCACCGCGTCGAGCGCCGCCTGCTGCGCCGGCGCCTCGCGAGAGCGCCATTCGCGCGCCAGTCGTGCGATCGCGCCGGGATTCACGTTCGCGGTGGCGCTGATGCAGCCGGCGCCACCGCCGCGCAGCGTCGCGAGCAGGAACGTCTCGCTGCCCGAGTAGACGTCGAATCCGCGCGGCTGGAAGCGCTCGAGCATCGCCTGCGTATTCGCGAAATCGCCCGAGCTGTCCTTGATGCCGGCGATCGTTCCCGGATAGCGGCCAAGCAAGCGGTCGATGAGCGGAAGCGTGATCGGCACCTGCGAAACCTGCGGAATGTGATAGAGGTAGATGCGCAAACCCGCGTCGCCGACGCGCTCGATCACCTCGGCGAAGCTCGCGAAGAGGCCGTCGTCGCTCACCCCCTTGTAGTAGAACGGCGGCAACATCAGCACGCCTGCGCACCCGCGGTCGACCGCATGCCGCGTCAACTCGACCGTATCGGGAAGCGCGCAGGCGCCGGTCCCCGGCATCATGCGCGTTGCCGGCAACCCGGCATCGACGAGCGCATCGATCGACTCGCGTTTCTCGCGCACCGACAGCGAATTCCCTTCCGAGTTGGTGCCGAACACTGCCAGCCCGACGTCCTGCGCGACGAGCCACCGGCACTGCCGGACGAGTCGCTCGGCGTCGACGTCGAACGTCGACTTGAAAGGCGTGACGACGGGTGCCAGCACGCCGCGCAACGAAGATTCGTTCATGGTCGATTCTCCACCCGGTTTACGAGTTCACGCTAGGCGGCCAGGCGGTGAGGAGGGCGATGAGCGGCGCAAGCGCGGTGGCGAGATTGCGCTCGCGACCGGTTGCCGCCGGCTCAACGTCGCCTCAATGCGGATGCGGCCAGCGGCCGCCGACGCGGCGCGTGATTTCCTCGGCCATCTTCGCAACGAGCGGACCGAGTTGCTTGATGCGGCTGTCGGGAAGGCGCGACGAAGGACCGGCGAGCGAGATCGCGCCAAGCGCGTCGGCGTGCTCGTCGTAGATCGGTGCGGCGACGCAGCGTGTCCCGGGCAGATGCTCCTCGTCATCGAACGACCAGCCGCGCTGGCGGATCACGCGGATGCTCGCCCACATCGTTTCCGGCGACGTGATCGTGTTCTCGGTGATGCGGGGCAGCCCCTTCACCTTGACGAGCGCGTCGATCTGGTCGTCCGGCAGCGATGCGAAGATCGCCTTGCCGACGCCGGACGCGTGCAGCGGGACGCGACTGCCGAGCTTGACGATCGTGCGCATTGTCTCGCGGCACTGCACCTGGTCGATGAACACCGCCTCGGTGCCGTCAAGGATCGCCAGGTTGGCGGTCTCGCTGCATTGCTCCATCAGCCTGCGCATGTAGGGGTGGCTGTGCGCGACGAAGTCGCGATTGGCGAGGAAGCTCGAGCCGACGGTGAATGCCGTGAGGCCGACGTACCAGCGCGACACGTCGCCCATCGGGTGCACGTACCCCATCTTCTCGAGCGTCCCGAGCAGGCGGTGCGTGGTGGAGGCGGGCAGCTGCACGCGCTGCGCGATGTCGGTCAGCGTGAGCCCGCCTTCGGCGCGTGCGAGGCATTCGAGAATGGACAGTCCGCGCGTCAGGCTTTGCACCTGCGTGGTTTCGCTGCCCGGGCGAGACGGCGTGCGTGTGCTGCGCGCTGGCGGCGGGAGACGATGCAAAGCGGTCATGGCGACGCGGGCGTCCATCATCCAAGGCGCCGATCATACCCGGCGCGTGGCGATTCGGCGGCGACCAGGGTGAACCGCCTCGTGATGGCGCCGCGATTCAGCCCTTCGGATAGTACATGGGGAAGGTGATCCTGAATGTCGTGCCCGTACCCTCGTGCGTCTCGAGCTCGATGCTCGCGTCGAGCAACTCGCACAGGCGCTTCACGATCGAGAGGCCGATGCCTTCGCCGAGCGCGAACGTCGGGGTTGACGAGCGCGACGGCAGGGTCGCGGCCGGCGTCGGATTGGCGCTGGGGTCGCCACGCCGCGCGCCTTCGCGCTCGACCGCCTGGCTTTCGCGCGTCGCGACGTCGAGCGCTCCGGACAGCGGCGCCACGTTCGCGCCGGCGCCGAGTCCCGGGCCGGTGTCCTTCACGCACAGCGACCAGCGCCGCGTGCCGCCGTCGACCTCCTCCCACGATACTTCGACGCCTCCGCGTGCGGTATAGGCGAGTGCGTTCAGGAGGAGATTCTGCGCGATGCGACACACCTTCACGCGGTCGCCCTCGACCGGCAGGCTCGCCGGGCCGCGTGATCTCAGGAACAGGCCGCGATCGGTGGCCAGCGGCTCGGTTGCGGTGCAGAGCTCGCCCAACGCGGCGCCGGCGTCGAATGAGGCGAGTTCGCGCGTTTCCTGGCCGGCGTCGAGGCGTGCTTGCGTCGTGAGATCGTTCAGCAGCGCGTTCAGCGCGTTCACGCGGCGTCCAAGGACGCTCAGCCATTTCTCGCTCGGCCCCTGCGCCCGGATGACGTTGGCAACGTTCTCGACGACGCTCAAGTTGCCGCGCAAATCGTGCGTCGCCTCGCGCCAGGCTTCGGCACGCTGCCGCTCGAGTTCCGCGAGCTGTGCGAGCGCCGCTTCGAGCGCGGCGACACGAGACGCGGCCTCCGTGCGTTGCAGCCCAGCGTACTGGGCGACGCTTTCGGTCATGCCGGTGACGGCGAATTCCGAGACGCGTCGCCAGGCCTCGCACAGGACCACTGGCGCCAGCGTGGGCCGCGCCTCGGCGAAACGATGAAGTTCGTGGGCGAGGCAGGCATTCAAGACAACCCATTCGTGCATGACCTCGCGATCGGCGTAACCCTGCTGCCAGCGCTGCAGGCCATGGCCTTCCGCTTCGCTCGCTTCCTCGCGCTGCGCTTGGAGCGCATCGCGGATGCGCGCGGCCCGCAGCCTTCGCTCGAGGCTGTCGAGCATTCCGGGGATGTGATCGTAGAACTGGACGCGCGACAGCGTCTGCGACGTCGTGATCTTGGGATCGAGCCGCACGAGGCGGCTCCACACGGCCAGGATGTCGGCGCGACGCCCGTGCAAATGCGACGCGAGCGCGGCGAGCTCGATGCCGGTGGTATTTTCGTCTTGCATGTCGCGGAGCATACGGCAACGCCGCAACGCACGTCAGACGGATCGCGCGATTTGTTCGACTCACCAGGCGCGAACGCGGGCCACGGTCACGCAGGTTGAGCGGCGACGCAAGCGAGCGTTCCGGCGATGTCGACCGCAAAGCGGGCGTTGCGCAGCGCTGCCACGGACAGTGGTGCGTCGGGTTGCTGCGACTTCGCGTAGCCGAGCGCGACGATGCGCCCGAGCACGCGGCTGTAGCCCGCGGACGTGATCTCGCCGACGGTGCGCCCGTCCATGACGATGCGTTCGCCACCCCATGCAAACGCGGTGGGATCGTCGAGCGTGAACTGTACGAGGCGCTTCGATACGCCGCGCTCGCGCTGCCGCAGCAGCGCCTCGCGCCCGATGAACGAAGGCTTGTCGAAGGCGACCGCGTACGCGAGCCCGGCCTCCAGCGGCGTGTCGTCCGGTGTCAGTTCCGCGCCCCATGCGCGCCGGCGCGCCTCGATGCGCAGCGCGTCGATGGTGTAGTAGCCCGCGTCGCGCAGGCCGAACGACGAACCTTCCTCCATCAGCGTGTCGTAAAGCGTCACGCATTGTTCGGTAGGCACGCAAAGCTCGTAGCCCGGCCCTCCGACGTAGCTCATGCGCGTCGCCCGCACGCGCGCGTAGCCGACGTCGACGATGCGCGACGCGCCGAACGGCATCGCGGCCTTCGTGAAATCGTCGCGCGAGAGCTTCGCGAGCAGGGCTTCTGCACGCGGGCCCATGACCGAGAGGACGGCGAACGCGCTCGTGACGTCGACGAGCGACGCGTGCTCGCCGTCCTCGATGTGCCGTTCGATCCATGCGAAGTCACGCGTCGTCTGCGCGGTACCGGTCAGGATCAAGAACTCGCGCTCGCCGCTGCGCGTGATCGTCAGGTCGCTCTCGAAGCCGCCGCGCTCGTTGAGCAGCGCCGTGTATACGATGCGGCCGACAGGCACGTCGACGCGGTTCGCACAGATGCGTTCGAGCACCGCGAGCGCGTCGCGTCCTTTCATCACGAATTTCGAGAAGGACGTCTGATCGAACACGACGACGTTCTCGCGGCAGGCGCGCTGCTCGTCGAGCATCCACGGCAGCCACAGTGGCGTGTCGAGCGTCGGCGCGGGTTCTGCGGCGTCGTGGGGTAGAAAGTAATTCGCGCGCTCCCACCCGTTCTTGCTGCCGAACACCGCGCCCTTGCCGCGCAGCCGGTCATAGAGTGGCGAGCGCCGCAATGGCCGCACCGACGCGAGTTCCTCGCGCGGCCAGCGCATCGCGTAATGGAGGCCGAGCGTTTCCACCGTGCGTTCGGCGAGATGCCGCCGATTGACGTGGAAGGGCGCGAAGCGGCGAATGTCCACATCCCACACGTCGAACGGCGGGCCGCCTCCGGTCATCCATTCGGCGATCAGCCGGCCGGCGCCGCCGGCATTCGCGATGCCGGCCGAGTTGAAGCCGGCGCACACGAAGTAGCCGCGAAGCTCCGGCGCTTCGCCGAGAATGAAATTGCCGTCGGGCGTGAAGCTCTCGGGCCCGTTCAGCAGCAGCCTGACGGGCGCCGTCTCGAGGCACGGCGTGCGATGCAGGGCATTTCGCATCAGCACCTCGAAGTGATCCCAGTCCTCCGGCAGCAACTGGAATTCGAAGCGCTCGGGGATGCGCTCGACGTTCCACGGCTTCGCCTGCGGCTCGAACCCGCCCATGACGAGTCCGCCCACCTCCTCCTTGTAGTAGATGAACCCGTCGGGGTCGCGCAGCACCGGAAGATCGGGCGTCACGCCGGCAATCGGCTCCGTGACGAGATAGAAGTGCTCGGCGGACTGCAGCGGAACGCCGACGCCGGCGAGCGCGCCGAACTCGCGCGCCCATTGGCCCGCGCAATTGACGACGAACTCGCAGTGAATCTGGCCGCGGTCGTCGCCGCGCGACCAGTCGATGCTCGACACGCGACCGTTGCGCGTCGTCAGGCCGGTGACCTTCACGCCTTCGACGATGCGCGCACCGCGATTGCGCGCGCCCTTCGCGAGCGATTGAGTAAGGTCCGTGGGATTGGCCTTGCCGTCTCCGGGAATCCACACGCCGCCTTGCAGGTCGTCGGTTCTCAGCAGCGGTACCCGCTCGGCGATCTGCCGCGGTGTGAGCCAGTCGAATTCGACGCCGAAGCTTTGCGCGCGCGCCATCTGGCGGCGCATGAGCTGCATGCGCGCTATCGTCTTCGCGACGTTGACGCTGCCGCACTGCTTCCAGCCGGTCGCAAGCCCCGTCTCCCGCTCGAGCGACGAATACAAGTCGATCCCGTAGCGGCTCATCCGCGTCGCATTGCTCGTCGCGCGCATCTGCCCGACCAGCCCCGCCGCGTGCCACGTCGTCCCGCACGTCAATCGCCCCTGTTCGAGCAGCACGACGTCCGCCATGCCGAGCTTCGTCAGGTGATAGGCGGTCGATGCGCCGGCGATCCCGCCGCCGACGATGACCGCCTGTGCATGGCTGGGAAGCATCGTCTACAACTTCAGCGCCGCAATCCCCGCCGCCACGCTCGCCGCACCTGCGAAGCGCATCGCGCCGAAGCCTTCCTTCAGCCACACCGCGCCGATGAGGGCGGCGAACAATACCGACGTTTCGCGCAGCGCCGCGACGGCGGCGACCGGCGCTTGCGTCATCGCGTAGAGCACGATTCCGTAGGCCGCGAGGCTGAAAGCGCCGCCGAGCAGGCCGCGTCTCCAGCTCGCGCGGACGTAGGCCACCGCGGGCGGACCGCGCCGCCAACCGAGCCAGGCGAGAAACGGCAGGCCCTCGATGAAGATCAGCCACGACACGTAGGCGGCGGCGCTGCCCGATGCGCGCGCACCGGTGCCGTCGACGAGCGTGTACGCGGCGATGATCGCCGCGTTGGCGAACGCCCAACGCGCAGCGCCGGGCGGATGTCGTTCGCGGCGCACGAACGCGATGCTGACGATGCCGGCGCAGATCAACACGATGCCGAGCAGCGCGTGGACGCTCGGCACCTCGTGCAGCACGACGATGCCGAGGACGGCGACGATCAGCGGCGCGCTGCCGCGCATCAGAGGATAGGCGAACGACAGATCGCCCGTGCGGTACGCCTGCGCGAGCGTGACGTAGTAGCCGAAGTGGATGACGGTCGAGGCGACCATGAACTTCCACGAGGCCGCCGCGGGAAGACCGACGAACGGCAGCACGACGAGCGCGCACACCGACGAGCCGGCCACGACCGCCGCCATGTCGAGCATGGGATCGCCGCCCTTGGCGCTCTTGACGAGCGCGTTCCAGACGGCATGCATCAGACCCGCGCCGAGGACGGCGAGGGTGATGCCGAGCGTGAGCTCCTGCGGCGGGTTCATCGCTCGATCGAGGCCGGACTCACCCGACCCCGATCAAGCCGTCGTCGGTTTCCGCTTCTGCCACGACGCGCTGTCGGTGATCGGCTTCGCGCGCTCGTCGGCAGGCTCGATCGCGTCGGTCTTGAGCCGGGTGCGCGCGAGCACGCCCGCTTCCTCGAGAATCGGATACGCGATCGAGCAGATGTGCGAGTTGATCCGGCGCAGGTCCGAGATGAGGTCGAGGTGCAGCGACGAAGTCTCGATGCTGTCGACGCTGTTGCCCGCGAGCCGCGCGAGGTGCGAGTTGGCGTAGGCACGCTCGAGGTCGCGGAACAGCACCTTCTGCGCGAGGAGTTCCTGCGCGTGCTTGAGATCGCCGTTCAGGAAGACCGACAGGCCGAGGCGCAAGTTCGCGAGCAGCCGCGCGTGCAGGTCGCAAATCTCCGCCATGCCGGCTTCCGAGAAGTTGCGGCCCTTGTCGATCTTCTTGTCCTCGAGGTCGCCGAGGATGCGCTCGATGATGTCGCCGACCTGCTCCATGTTGATCGCGAACGACACGATGTCGGCCCAGCGCCGGCCCTCGCGCGCCTCGAGCGCCTCGCGCGGAATCTGCGCGAGGTAGAGCTTGACCGCCGTGTACAGCTCGTCGACGATGTCGTCCATGTTGCGCAGGCGCTCGGCGAGCGTGCGGTCGTTGGTCGTCAGCACGGTCAGCATGCCGGCGAGCATGTGCTCGATGACGTCGCCGATGCGCATCGCTTCGCGCGCGGCGCACGCGATCGCGAGGCCGGGCGTGTCGAGCGCGGAGGGATCCAGGTGACGCGGCTTCGCGGGGTCCTCCGATGCCGGCCGCGCAGGCAGCAGTTGCTCGGCGATCTTCGCGATCTTCTCGGTCCAGAAGAGCAGCAGCAGCGCCAGCACGACGTTGAACGCGAGGTGGAACAGCACGACTTCGCGCGTCGCATCGAGGCCAATGCCGGCGACCCATTCGTCGAGGTGGCCCGCCAGCGGGACGGCGAGCACGCAGCCGATCAGCTTGAACAGGAAGTTGCCGAGCGTGACGCGGCGCGCTTCAGGCGTCGAGCGCAGTGTCGACAGCATGCCGAGGATGCCGCTGCCGAGGTTTGCGCCGAGCACGAGTCCCAGCGCGACAGGCAGCGCGATCACATGCAGCGATGCGAGCGTCGCAACGAGCAGCACGACCGCAAGGCTCGAATAGCAAAGGACGGTGAAGAGCGCGGCGACGAGCATGTCGAGCAGCACGTCGCCGGTCAGCGAGGCGAAGATGACCTTGACGCCCGCCGCCTGCACGATCGGGTGCGCCGCCACCGAGATCCACTGCAGCGCGAACATGATGAGGCCGAGGCCGATCAGGATGCGACCGAAGCGGCCGCCGGCGCTCGCCTGGCTCGACAGGTACAACACGATACCGGTGAAGATCAGGAGCGGGGCGAGCCACGAGAGGTCGAACGACAGCAGCACCGTGACGAGCGCGGTGCCGACGTCGGCGCCCAGCATCACCGCCAGTGCGGGCGCGGTGCCGATCAGTCCTTGGCCGGCGAACGCCGCAACGATCAACGCCGTCGCGGTGCTGCTCTGGATGAGCGCGGTGACGCCGAGGCCCGCGAAGAACGCGCTGAACCGCTTCGACACGCTGCGCCGCAGCACGCGGCGCAGATTGCCGCCGTACATGCGCAGGATGCCCGTGCGCACGATGTGCGTGCCCCAGACGAGCAGTGAGACGCCGGCGAGGAGGTTCAACAACGTTTGCATGACCGATACGATTCAGGAGTCAGGGACCGGGGAGCACTGTCTCGACGCACACGCTCTCGTATTCTGGGTTCCCCGATCTCGCTTCCCGGGATCCTCACCAAGGCAGCGAATAGGTCTTCACGTTCGTGAAGCTCTTCATCGCTTCCTGCACGCCCTCCTTGTACCCCAGCCCCGAATCCTTGATGCCGCCAAACGGCGTCAGCTCGAGCCGGTAGCCGGGCACCTCGCGCACGTTCACCGTGCCGACGTTCAATTCGCGCACGAAGCGCGTAATGGCGTCGAGGCGATTCGTGCAAACCGACGACGACAAGCCGTACGCCGTCGAATTGGAAATGCGGATCGCGTCGTCGATGTCGCGAAAACGGATCACCGGCGACACGGGACCGAAGGTCTCGGTCTTCACGAGGTCCATCTCGGGCGTGACGCGATCGAGCACCGTCGGCGAATAGAGGGCGCCCTCGCGGCGGTTGCCGTAGAGCAGCCTTGCCCCCTGCGCGACGGCCGCGTTCACCTTCGCTTCGAAGTTCTTCGCCGCGCCCTCGTCGATCACCGTGCCCATGTCGAGCTTCGGATCCATCGGATCGCCGTAAGTCCAGGCGCGCGTGCGCTCGAGGAGCTTTTGCACGAACGCGTCGGCGACGCCTTCGTGCACGAGCATTCGCTTGACCGCCGTGCACCGCTGGCCCGAATTCTTGTAGGACCCGGTCGCGGCCAGCGTCGCGGCCTCGTCGAGGTCGGCGTCGTCCATGACGATGATGGGGTCGTTCCCTCCCAGTTCCAGCACCTGGCGCTTGTAGACGGCCTTTGCTGCGATGTACTTGCCGACCGGCACGCCGCCGGTGAACGTCACGAGGTCGATGTCGGGGTTGACGAGCATCTCGTCGGCGATTTCGCGCGGGTCTCCCGTGACCACCGAGAACATCGGCGGCGGCAGGCCGGCTTCGTACAGGATGTCGGCGAGCGCGACCGCCGACAGCGGCGTCTTTTCGGTCGGCTTCAGCACCATCCGGTTGTTGGTGGCGATCGACGGGGCGACCTTGTGCGCGACCTGGTTCAGCGGGTGGTTGAAGGGGGTTATCGCCGAGATCACGCCGAGCAGCGGCTCTCGCAGCGTATAGACCTTGCGCGACTTGCCGTGCGGCGTGAGGTCGCAGGAGAAGACCTGGCCGTCGTCCTGGAGTGCGGCATTTCCTGCGAACGTGAAGACGTCGCGGGCGCGGCCCACCTCGTAGAGCGAATCCTTCTTGCAGATCCCGCACTCGGCGGTGATGAGGTCCGAGAGCATCGCCGCGCGCGCCGCGATCATTTCCGCCGCGGTGCGGCAGATTTCGTAACGCTCGTAGCGCGTCAGCGTCGGCTTGTACGCCCGGGCAGCGGCAAATGCGCGGCGGATGTCGTCGACGCTCGCACGCGGAACGGTGCCGACGAGATCGCCGGTGTATGGGTTTCGGACCTCCAGCGTGCGCTCGCTCCGCACGCGCTCGCCGGCGATGCGCATCGCTTCGTGCAAAACGTGGTCAGGGGCGGGAACGGGCTTGGCGGCGGTCAGCATTGCGGGAAAGACCTCATGCAAGGGTTATGCGAGATGGTTGAGACCGAGATCGAAGGCGTCGAAGTTGCGCCAGCGGCGGTCGGGCAGGTCGGGCGCGGGCCGGTTGGCGATCAGCGGCACGCGCTGCTCGGAGATCCCGCCGTGCGAGCGCAACGGCGCGTCGAGCTGCGACAGATCGTGCGCGCGCTCGCGGCTGCCGATCGCGGTGAGCCGTTCGGAGACGACGACGAGATCGCCGATGCGATCGCCCGGCAATTCGAAGCGCTCGCACGCCGCCTCCCGCGTCAGCACCAGATCGATGCCCTGGAGCGCCGCGATGCGCGCGCGCACGTCCTCGACCGGAACGCGGCCTTCGACGTACACGGTGGCATATGAGCCGAGCGCACCGTGATGCACCACGTACGGGTCGGTGATCGGCAGGATGACGCGCGTGGCGTGCTCGCCG
>DASTGT010000116.1:0-21431 GCA_035718935.1 Casimicrobiaceae bacterium | reverse complement strand
CCGCCGACGACGCTGACGAGCGCGTCGATCACCATTGCGTCGTCGTGCACCATGACGCACGATATTAGCGCAGCGCGTCGACGCGCTGTCCGTGCGCCGCGAGGTGCGGCCCCGTCAAGCCGCGAAGGAGACTGCCGTGAGTGACGAAGCGTCCAGGGAATCGACGCCGCCTTTCACCGCCGAGGATGCGCTCGCGTTCATGCAGAAGATGTGGAACCCGTTCGGCATGCCGATGCCGGGTTCCGCCGCGGGTGCCGTCGAAGCCACGCCGGATCCAAAATCCGCCGAGACGGGCGCCAAGTGGAGCGTCCCGGCCGCGATGTTCGCGTTCCCGAATCCTGCGGCGATGTTCGCGGCGCTCGACCCGAAGGAGCTCGACCGGCGCATCGGCGAGTTGCGCGTCGTCGAGGGCTGGCTCGCGATGAGTCTCAACGTCACACAGATGAGCATTCGCACGCTCGAGCTGCAGCGCACGTCGCTCGAGGCGCTGCAAGCGGCGCACGCACCGGCGAAGCCCAAGCGCACGGCGAAACGCCGCAAGGCATAACGCGTTTTCTCAGCTTTCTCAGCGCTCGTCGCCCGACGAGCGCGCGACGTGTTCGGCGTCGGAGCGTGACTTCGCATGCGCGTTCGACTTTGTCGGCGCAGCCTTCGCGCTTTGCGTCGGTGGATTGTTCGCCTTCGCGCTCGCACCGATTTTCGCGTCGCGGTACAGCGCGGCGCAATTCGCGTCCGGCGCATCGCCGAGGTCGATCAGCGGCAACAGCGCAAGGGGCGGCGCGATCAGGCCGAGCCCGATCGCAGCGCCGACGCGCGCGAGCGGCTGGCCGAGCTCGGGCCGCACGACGGGCTGCTTGAAGGTTCCGCCGATGAGAATCGGGCCGCGCAGCGCGACCAGGCTCGGCTTCTTCGAATCGGCCTTCAGCCGGACGTCGTAGCGTTCGTTCGCGAAGTCGATGCTGCCGGTGCCATGGATGAGCTCCGCATCACTGTCGATCACCAGCCGATCGGGGACGAGCACGCCGTTCTCCGCATGCATCGCGGCCACCGCGCAATGCAGTTCGGCCTTCTCGTCGCCGCCGCGCATCAGGAGCGCCGTGACGCGCGCGAGATCGAGGTTCGTCAGCAGCAGCGAAAGCGTGCTCATCTCGCCGCCGCGCATGGCGAGTGCGGCCTGTCCGTCGAGGGAGCCCAAAAGCTGCGCGACGTCGTCGCCCGACGCGCTGAGATGCGCGCGTCCACCGAAGCGGCCCGCGGAGCCGCGCGGCGATGCGAGCTGCGGAAACAGGCGCTTCAACTCGATGCGGCGAACGTCGACATCGGCGCGGGCGTGCGGCGGCGACTTCGCGAGCTCGATGACGAGCCGGGTCGACACGCGCCCATCCGCGATGCCGAAATCGAGCGGGTCGAAACGCATGACGCCGTCGGCGAGCGTCATGTGCAGCGCGAGGTCGTCGAGTGGAAAGCGTCCCCAGCGCACGCTCTTGCCGGCGAAGCGCAGATCGACGTCGTGCGCGCGCAGCTTGTCGACGTCGAAACGTTTGTCGGGAAGCACGCGATCGCTCGCCGCACGCGCGGCCGCCTCGCGCCGCTGCTCCGGCGTCTTCGCGCGCTTCGCCGGCTCGCCCGGCGGCAAGCCGATGAACCCCCCCAGGTCCTTGTAGTCGAGCTTGCGCGAGGTGAGGTTCGCCTGCGTCGCAGCGCGCGGCCCGGACGTGTTCACCGTGAAGTCGCCGGTGAGATCGCTCGATCCGACCGTGCCGGCGATCTGCGTGAATCGCCACGCTCCCTTCTCGTGCTGCAGGCGGCCGGCGAGCACGTAAGGCGGCGTCCACGGGAGCGGCGAGGGCACGATCGGATAGAGTTTCGACAAATCCTTGCCGCGCACTTGCAGTGCGCCTTGCAGGTCCTGCGGCGCGGCGGGCACGACGGTGCCGTCGAAATGAATCGCGGTCGATGCGCTGTCGAGGTCGAGGCGCACCGGATACGGATCGTCGGCATGCCGTAGCGCCGAGAAGCCGCCCGCAGTGCCGGCGAGCTTCAGCGGTCCGCCACGCAACGTGCCGTCGCCGGTGAACTGCAAGCTCGATTCGCCGCGCGCGTCGGGGGGCGAGCTTTGCACGGCCAGCGTGACGTCGCCCGGCAGCGTCGCGTCGCGGTATCGCAGCTGTCCGCGCGCGACCGTCAAGACGCCGAGCAAGGGCGCGGCATGCGATCCGCCTCCGTCTCCGAAATGCCAGTTGGCATCGCCGCGCGCGTTCCGCTCGAGGATCACGTGCGGCTCGACGAGGTCGACGCGGTCGGGCGAAAGCCGGAACAGCGACGGCAGCGAGAACGTGAGGACGAGCGCTTGCGCGTGCGCCATCGTGTGCACGTCGGACCACGCGACGTTGGCGATGGATACGTCGTTGACGACGATTCTGGTCGGCAGCCCGAGCCGTACGTCGAGATCGCCGTCGATTTTCACCGTGCGCTGCAGACGATCGCCGTAGTGCGCGGAGATCGGTCCGCGCAGCACGTTCCACGGGAAGAACGCGATCGCGAGGGCGAGCACGGCGGCCACCGCCAACGCGATGCCGCCGTAGCGCAGAGCAGGATGCGCGGTGCGAAGCATCGGGCAAGGTGTGCGAGGTCGCAACGACTCGACGAGCGTAAGCCCGTAGACGGGCACCGACAATGGCCGGCGGCCGCCTGCTCGCGTAAGAAAGCGCTTACGCCGAGCCGAGCCACGCATTGCGCAGCATCGCGGCGCGCGGCGGAGGGTCGGAAACGAGCGTGAGATAACAGGTGTCGGCCGCGGGCACTGCGAGCGTCAGCTCGACGTCGAAGAGCTCGTCGCGGCGAAACGCGTGCACGCGAACATGCTCGTCGGGAGGGCGTCGCAGCAGCGTGGCCAGCGTATCCGGCGTCGCGCGCAGTCCGTCGAACGCGACGAGGACGTCGTCGGCGGCAAGGCCTGCGCGTTCCGCGGCACCGTCGCGATAAGCATGCTGAATACGCATGTCACCGGTGACCTTCGCGTCGATCGCCGCCGAAGGCAGCGGCGCCGAGGCGGGCTTGCCGCCGCGATCGTTGCCCGACGCGGCGGGGCGCAGGTGCAACTCGACGCCGAACGCCGCGAGCAGCCGATCGAGCGGAGGATCGTCGGTGCCGTGCACGCACCGCGCGAAGATGTCGGGCACCACGGCGCCGCCGAACTCGCTCGCGATACGCTCGATCTCGCCCTCCGGCACGCCAATCTCGCGCGCGCCGTAGCGCGACCACAAACGGCGCATCACGTCGTCGAGCGAGGCTTCTCCGCCGATGCGTAGCGCGAGGTCGAGCGCGAGCGCGACGAGCGCGCCCTTCGTGTAATACGAGACCGTCGCATTCGGCGAATTCTCGTCGGGCCGGTAGAACTTGATCCACGCGTCGAAGCTCGCGTCGGCGAGCGATTGCCGGCGGCGACCCGGCATGCGCAGCACCGTAGTAATCGTGCGCGCGACGAGTTCGAGATAACGCGCCGGCTCGATGACGCCGCTACGCACGAGCGCCAGGTCGTCGTAGTACGACGTGACGCCTTCGTAGGCCCACAGGTCGCGCGTGTAGTTCTCGCGCGACAGGTCGTACGGCGCGAACACGGCCGGTTTGATGCGCTTGACGTTCCACGCGTGGAAGTATTCGTGGCTCGCGAGGCCGAGCAAGTTCACGTACTCGTCGTTCGGCGCGCCGAGCGCTCGTCGTGGCAGCTCGTCGCGTCGGCAGAGGAGGCTCGTGCTGTCGCGGTGCTCGAGGCCGCCGTGACCGTCGCCCACCGCCATCACCTGGAAAAGGTAGCGCTCGAACGGCGCGCTGCCGCCGAAGAGGTCGATGTGCGCTTCGCAGACGCGCTGCAGGTCGCGCGCGAGTCGATCGCCATCGATGTCCACGCGTCCGGTCAGCGCGACCACATGCGGGACGCCGCGCGCGGCGAACGTCACCTCGACGAAATCGGCGATCTCGACGGGATGGTCGATCAGGTCTTCGTAGCTCGCCGCGCGGTAGCGTCCGAAGCCGCGTGCATCGACGGACTCGGCCGCAAGCGTCGTCGCGACGCGCCAGCGCGCGCAAGCATCGCCGGCGGGTGCGACGACGTCGAGCGTGCACGGCGCTCGTTCATGACCTTCGGGGCAGAGGAACATCGCCGCGCCGTTGAAGTAGCCGCGGGTCGCATCGAGGTACGCCGTGCGCACCGAGAGATCGAATGCGTAGACCCGGGCGATCACGGTGAGCGGTGCGCTCGTCGGCGCGGCACGCCACGTGTCCTTCGATTCCTTGTGGATCGCGACCGGCACGCCCCCCGCTTCGGCGCCGACGTCGCTGAACTGGCGAGCGAATTCCCGGATCAAATAGCTTCCCGGAATCCATGCCGGGAGTCGAAAGCGTTGCCCGTCCGGCGCTGGCCGTGGCACCGTGCAGCGAACCTCGAACAGATGGGCGTGCACGTCGTGCGCTGCAATCTCGTAATGCGTACCGGGCATGGTGGGCGAAGGGGCGGGCTATAGTCGTGTCCGGTGCGCCGGACGACGCGGCACGAGCGCGGGGCGCCCGCTGTCGGTTTTTCGGAGGTCGTCGAAGATGTGGTCGTCGCGAATCTTGAGCGTGCTTCGAATGGTGGCCGCGGTGCTTTTCATGTCGCACGGCATGCAGAAGATCCTGGGCTTCCCGCTACCGCGCCGCGCGCCGTTCGAGTTGCTTTCGCTGACCGGCGCCGCGGGCCTGCTCGAACTCGTCGGCGGCGCGCTGCTGCTCTTCGGACTCTTCACGCGGCCGGTCGCGTTCGTGCTGTCCGGTCAGATGGCGGTCGCGTATTTTCTCGCGCACGCACCCCGAGGCTTTTGGCCGATCGTGAACCGCGGTGAACTCGCGGCCCTCTACAGCTTCCTGTTTCTCTACCTGGCATTCGCGGGCGGGGGAGAGTGGAGTCTCGACACGTTGCTTCGGCGCGCGCGCGGTGGCGGGGCGACTTCCCGGCTTGCGGGGCGGGCGCCGTGATCGCGATGGCGCCCCGGAGACGAATCGAACGTCCGACCTGCCCCTTAGGAGGGGGCTGCTCTATCCACTGAGCTACCGGGGCGTCCCCGGATGGTACCGGACGGACGCCCGCCTCCCCGTGCGCCTCGTCATTCCCTGGCTCGATGCGAAGAACGGCTTTCCGCCCGTGGACTCGGCGTTGCGCGAGCCCAATGGCTTACTCGCCGCTGGCGGCGATTTGTCGACCGCGCGCTTGCTTGACGCGTACAGGCGGGGTATCTATCCGTGGTACAGCGAAGGTCAGCCGGCGCTATGGTGGAGTCCCGATCCGCGGATGGTCCTGTTCGTCGACGAGTTTCGCCCGTCGCGCTCGCTTCGCCGACGCCTCGCGCGCCGCGAGTTCGACGTGCGCGTCGATACGGCGTTTGCAGCGGTGATCGACGCGTGCGCGCGCGCGCCGCGCAAGGGGCAGGAAGGAACGTGGATCACCGCCGATATGATCCGTGCTTACGTTCGCATGCACGAGCTCGGGTACGCGCACAGCGTCGAGGCGTGGCACGATGAAGAACTGGTGGGCGGGCTTTACGGTCTCGCCCTTGGCAGGGTCTTTTTCGGAGAGTCGATGTTTGCTCGCGTGACCGACGCGTCCAAGGTGTGCCTGGCGACGCTCGTCGCGTTGCTGCGCGAGCAGCACATGACGGTGATCGATTGTCAGCAGGAAACCGAGCATCTCGCGTCACTCGGGGCCCGTCCCATTGCGCGTGCCCAATTCGTGCGGCTGCTCTCCGATCTGGTGACGTCGAGCACTACACCGAGCGCCTTCACCACCGGGCGCGTCGAGGAGACGGTGTGAGTCGTCGTGTTCCGGGTGGCGCGGAGATCGACCGTCGACGGGCGAGCTGCGCGAGGTGAGCAAGCTCAATGACCTTCCGCTGGCCACGCTGCAGTTCTACGCGACGGCCCCGTATCCATGCAGCTACCTGTCCGGGCGCGCCGCCCGTTCGCAAGTCGCGACGCCCAGCCATCTGATCGACGCACGCGTTTACAGCGAGCTCGTGCGACTCGGCTTTCGGCGCAGCGGCGCGTTCACCTATCGCCCCTATTGCGACCATTGTCGGGCCTGCGTCCCCGTTCGCGTTCCGGTCGACCGGTTCGCGCCGACACGCAGTCAGCGTCGCGCATGGCGAGATCACGGCAAGTTACGGGCTGTTAGGCGCGATTTGGCGTACGATCCCGTACATTACGCGCTGTACCTGCGGTACCAGCGAACCCGCCACCCTGGCGGCGGCATGGACCAGGACAGTCGCGAGCAGTACCAGCACTTCCTGCTGCATAGCAACGTGGCAACCGACCTGTACGAGTTCCGTGACGAAGGCCGGCTGCGCGTCGTAAGCCTCGTCGACCGGCTCGCCGATGGACTGTCGTCGGTCTACACGTTCTTCGAGCCCGACCCGGAAGCGAGCTACGGTACGTTCAGCATCCTCTGGCAGATCGAGCAGTGCCGCACCCTCGGACTGCCTCACCTCTATCTCGGCTACTGGATTCGCGAGAGCCCGAAGATGTCGTACAAGGCCGCGTTTCGGCCGATCGAGGGTCTCGTCGGCGGTCGCTGGGTCACGTTGTAACGGCACATGCTGTCGTCTACAGCGCACCGCACAACCGCCTCCTGATAACGCGTCCGGCACGACTTAGGACAATGGCATAAGTCATTGTCATAAAAGCGCTTTTGCCGATTTGCAACACCGCGCGCCGTCCGCGCGCGCGTGTGCCATGTAGGCCTTGCACCTACAAGCGTGGGTTGGTGTAGATTACACGGGTGCCGCATCGCGGCAGGGTTCCCTTCCTCGACGTAACCTGCAACGGCAGTTGTCACTGGAGTCTCACATGAACATGGTGGCTGATTTCCCGGCGCTCGCGAATTCACAGCAACTGCGGCAGATCGACGTCGAATACGATGCCGATACCCGCACGATGTATTGGTGGATGAAGCCCGCGCCGCGTCCGTGCTTCAACTCCGCATTCCTCGAGGAAGTGGAACGTTTCGAAAGCGGTGTCGAGCAGCATGGCGGATGGTTCCGTCACGAGGGCGTCGAGTGCAAGATCGAGAACGCCGTGTTCGGAAGTCGCATCCCGGGCGTGTTCAATCTCGGTGGCGACTTGTCGATGTTCATCAAGGCGATCCTCGCGAAGGATCGCAAGTCGCTCTCGCATTACGGTGATCTCTGCATCAACAACATGCTGCGGCGAATCACCGGATTCGGCGCCGGCGTGATGACGTACACGCTATTGCAGGGCAAGGCGTTCGGTGGCGGCTTCGAATGCGCGCTGTCGAGCGAGTTCATCCTCGCCGAGAAGAGCGCGAGCGTCTCGTTCCCCGAAGTGCTCTTCAACATGTTCCCCGGCATGGGCGCGCTGTCGCTGCTCGCGCGCCGCATCGGCATGCGCAAGGCCGAGGAAATCATCATGAGCGGTCAGGTCTTCTCGGCCAAGCAGATGTACGACATCGGCGTCGTCGACGAACTCGTCGAGGATGGGCACGGCTTCGCCGCTGCACAGGCGCTGATCAAGGCGCGGCAGAAGCGACGCAACAGCTATCGCGCGATGTCCGCTGCCAAGCGCGAATTCCAGCCGGTCAATCACGCGGAAATGAAGGCGATCGTCGACGTGTGGGTCGATGCGGCGCTTCGTCTCGAGAACCGCGACCTGCGGATGATGGGCCGCCTGGTGCGCGCCCAGGACAAGCTCGCCAACAGCTGCGAGGAAGAGGACGTCGTCGATCAGCTCTTCGCGCGCGAGCCGATGGTCGTCAACGGCTAGCCGCTAACAACGGAACGACGCGTCGCCACACCACGCGCATCACGGCTTGTGATGCGCGTGCAGGTATTCGTTGAGATACGCCGACGTCTCCGCGAAGCACGCCTTGACGTTCGGCATCCGCGCCTTGACTTCGGTGGGCGACGCGCTCGGCGCCGAGCGATCGAGCTCGGCGGCGAGTGTCGCGAGTCGCGCGGCGCCGACGCCGACCGCGGCGCCTTTGAGCGAATGCATCAGATCGGGAATGGCCGCGACGTTGTCTTGCGCGAGTGCCTCGTCGGTTCGCCGCAGGATCATCTCGACGTCGCCCATGAATCCACCGATCAGTTCCGCGAGGAACGAGGCGTCGCGTGCGATGTCCTCGAGTTGCGCGAGGCGCGCCTGGTCGAGGAGCGGTCCCGCGGCGCTGCCTTTCGCTGCGGCGGCACGCTCGATGGG
Organism: Casimicrobiaceae bacterium; assembly: GCA_035718935.1. Classification (GTDB taxonomy): domain Bacteria; phylum Pseudomonadota; class Gammaproteobacteria; order Burkholderiales; family Casimicrobiaceae; genus VBCG01. Next base: position 13,187 of record DASTGT010000116.1, on the reverse strand, counting down.
AGCCATGTGCGAGGACGTTGATCGCTCCTCGACGGGCGGCGACACCGCACCACGCCGGCGATTCGACTTGCCTCCCGGCGTCGCCTTGCCGAGGCGGTCGATTTCGCGCAGAAGCTGGCCCGCGTCGAACGGCTTGCCGATGAACTCGTCGGCGCCCGCCGCCTTCGCGCGTTCGCGCGTCTCCGGCGTGACCGATGCGGAAAGAAGGATCGTCGGCATCCGCGTGCCGCCTGTCTCCATCAAGCGCACCGCCTGAATGACCTCGACGCCGCTGCGCTGCGGCATGTTGAAATCGAGGATCGCGACATCGGGCGCTTCGGATTCGTAGAGATCGAGGGCCTCCTCGCCGTCGCCGGCGAGCACGACGACGTGTCCCGCGGATTCGAGCAGTTGCTGCATGATCTTCTGGTTCGTCGTGTTGTCCTCGGCGACGAGGATCTTCAGCGACGGGCGCTCGCGCTTGAGCAATAGCGCGAGGTCGACGCGATCGTGCACGCCGTCGACGGCACCCGCGGCGTGGATCGCGTTCGCGATGAGCTTCGGATTGGGCGCCGCGAGCGCGTGCGCGCCGGCGATGCTGCCGATGCGTGCCCGATCGACGACCGAAAGCATGTCGTTGCCGACGTAGATCAGCGCCGGCGGCGCGTCCCCCGACCGCTGCACCGTTGCATTGAACGCGACGCACGCCTGGTCGATCGGGCACGAGGCCACCACCGCGCGGATCGTGGCGCCCGCTTCGCGCACCTGATCGATCTTCATGCCGATCGCGGTGGGCGGCGAAACGACGTCGAAGCGCTCCCCGATCGAGCGGAGCGCAGGCGCGACGTCCGGGTAACCGGGCGCCGCAATCACCAGGCAAAGCGCGTCACCCTCCGCGGGCGCCGGTTGCGCCGGCGTCTTCGCGGCGGACACGGCGTCGCGCAGCAACGGCAGTTCGAGCCAGAACGTGCTGCCCTTGCCGAGCTCGCTCTCGACGCCGATGCTGCCGCCCATCAACTCGACGAGTTGCTTGGCGATCGTGGTGCCGAGGCCCGTCCCGCCGTACTTGCGCGTCGTCGACTGATCGGCCTGCACGAAGCGCTCGAAGATGGCGTCGATCGCCTCCGGCGCGATGCCGATCCCGGTGTCGCGGACCTCGAAGCGCGCCGTCACGGCGACGTCGGATTCTTGCTCGAGCATGGCGACGAGCGTGACCTCGCCGCGTTCGGTGAACTTGATCGCGTTGCCGAGCAGGTTGAGCAGCACCTGGCGCAGGTGGTGCGAGTCGCCCTTGACGCGATACTCGAGGGCAGGATCGACGACCGCGGTCAACGTCAGTCCCTTGGCCTGCGCATGCGGGCGCAGCAGTTGAATCAGCCCGTTGATGCACGCGTGCAGGTCGAACGGGGCGACTTCGATCGTGACACGGCCCGCCTCGATCTTCGTGATGTCGAGGACGTCGTCGACCAGCGAGCGAAGCACGGTCGCCGAGTGACGCAGCAGTTGGACGAGTTCGCCCTGCTGCGGCGTCAGATGCGTCGTGCCGAGCAGGTCCACGACGCCGCCGATGCCGTTCAACGGCGTGCGGATCTCGTGGCTCATGTTCGCGAGGAACGCCGTCTTCGCGAGGTTCGCTTCTTCCGCCTTGGCGCGCGCTTCCTGGATGCGCGCGAGCAGCGTCGAGACGTAAAGCGGCAGGACGACGAGCGCGATCAGCAGGCCGATGCCGGCGGCGCGGTGCTCGTGCCAGTAAGGGACGAACACCAGCACGGCGCCGTAGCCCGCAACGCTCAGCGCCTGGCTCGCGAACAGATACCGACGCCCGTAGCGGAAACCGTTGCCGAACGCGACGAACAGGAACACCCCGATCATCGAGAATCCGTATTCGCCGGCGAGGCAGATGTACCAGGTGGCGCCGCCGTTGTCGGCCAGCATGCCGATCAGGCGCCGCGGGATGTTCGCCGCCGGCCACAGGCAAATCGCCGCGAAGATGGCGAGACCGACGACGAAGAACGACGCCAGCAGCAGGATGACGGCATCGTCCGCGACACCATTGACGCTGCCGGTGTCGTGGACGAGCGTCATGTAGGCCAGGAACAGGCCGACGATCGCGATACGCAGCAGCGCCTGCTCGTGCTCGCTGTCGCCGCGATTGCGCAGCCGGTTCCTGAGTCGGACGAGCACTTCCACGGATGAAATGCGTCGAAAAAGGGTGAAGGATGATGTAAGCAAGTTGCGGGCCATTGTAGTACCAACGCGTCGCTTGAGATAGCTCAAGCAAGAAGCAGGCGGCCGGGCGCGTGTTGATTACAATTTCACTCGCCTGCTTGCCAACGGCCAGCCGGCGCCCACCTCCGAAAGGTCTCCTCGGCATGAAAGTCCTCGTCCCCGTCAAGCGCGTGATCGACTTCAACGTGAAGGTCCGCGTCAAGGCGGACGGCAGCGGTGTCGAAACCGCGAACGTCAAGATGTCGATGAACCCCTTCGACGAGATTGCGGTCGAGGAGGCGGTGCGCCTCAAGGAGCGCGGCGTCGCCACCGAGGTCGTCGCCGTGTCGTGCGGGGCGGCGGCGAGCCAGGAGACCCTTCGCTCGGCGCTCGCGCTCGGCGCCGACCGTGCGGTGCTGGTGGAAACCGACGAGGCACCGCAGCCGCTCGCAGTAGCGAAGCTCCTCGCGGCCCTCGTGCGGCAGGAGGCGCCGCAGCTCGTCATCATGGGCAAGCAGGCGATCGACGACGACGCCAACCAGACCGGGCAAATGCTCGCGGCGCTCCTCGACTGGCCGCAGGCGACATTCGCCTCGAAGCTCGAGATCGCCGAGGGCAAGGCGCGCGTGACCCGCGAGATCGACGGTGGGCTCGAGACCCTCGAAATCGCGCTGCCCGCCGTGGTGACGACCGACTTGCGCCTGAACGAGCCGCGTTACGCGACGCTGCCGAACATCATGAAGGCGAAGAAGAAGCCGATGCAGAGCGTCACCGCGGGCTCGCTCGGCGTCGACGTCTCTCCACGGCTTGCCGTCGTACGCGTCGCCGAGCCGCCGCGGCGCAAGGGCGGCGGGCGCGTCGCCGACGTCCACGAGCTCGTCGCCAAGCTTCGCAACGAGGCGAAAGTCCTTCCGAACCGCTGAAGGACTCCTTCCGGATCATTCGACTTCGCGAGGTTCACGTATGCCGGTCCTGGTGCTTGCCGAGCACGACGATGCGTCGCTCAAGTCCGCCACGCTGCACGCGATTACCGCGGCTCGCCAACTCGGCGATCCGGTCGACGTGCTGCTACTCGCCACCGCGCAGGATGCCGAAGCGCTCGAACACGCGCTTGCCGCCGTGCAAGGCGTCGCGCGCGTACTCGTCGGGGAGGCGCCCTGGTTCGCGCGCCCGACCGCCGAGAACGTCGCTGCGACGGCGCTCGGCGTGATCGCGCAGCGTGGATACAGCCACGTCGTCGCGGCGGCGACGAGCTTCGGCAAGAACGTCATGCCGAGGATCGCCGCCAGGCTCGACGTTGCGCAGGTCTCGGACATCACCACGATCGATGCGCCCGACACGTTCGTACGGCCGATCTACGCGGGGAACGCGTTCATGACGGTGCGCTCGTCCGACCCGGTCAAGGTGGTCACGGTGCGCGCCACGGCCTTCGATGCCGCGCCGGCAAGCGGGGGTGGCGCCGGGATCGAGCGCATCGCGCCCGCCGACGAGGTGAGCGCGGCGAAGGTCGTTTCGCAGGAGCTCACGAAGACCGCGCGGCCCGAGCTCGCGAGCGCTCGCGTGGTGGTGTCGGGCGGGCGCGGCATGGCGAGCGGCGAGAACTTCAAGCTGCTCGAGGCGCTCGCCGACAAGCTCGGCGCGGCGATCGGCGCGTCGCGCGCGGCGGTCGACGCCGGGTTCGTGCCCAACGACTACCAGGTGGGCCAGACGGGCAAGATCGTCGCGCCGGACCTCTACGTCGCCGTGGGCATTTCCGGGGCGATCCAGCATCTCGCGGGGATGAAGGACAGCAAGGTGATCGTCGCGATCAACAAGGATCCCGAGGCGCCTATTTTCCAGATCGCCGACTACGGCCTCGTGGGTGACCTGTTCGAGCTCGTTCCCGCGCTGACTGCGGAACTCGGCCGATAGCAGCAACGTCGGTCGTCGGCACGAAGAAACCCGGGCCGGCAGGAGGACGGCGGCGCGGCGTCGCGCCGGTCGAATGCGCTGCCTCATCCGAACGCGGTATTGGCGCCGCGGTCCGATTCCACAATAATCTCGCAGCCGCTACGTCGTCGCATCGCCCGGCCCCGGCCGTCGCCCTTCCGCCGTTGCAGTCCGGCTTCCCGTCACACGTCCACGCACGTGCCTCGCGCGCGGTCGTGTCGCAGCCACCGTTTCGGAGCTCGGATCGTGAATTCCAACGTCGTCCAGCTTCCGTCAGGACCGCAGTGGCGCGTTTTGATCGCGCATCAGCGCGCCGAGGTGCGGCACGCGCTGCGCACGCTGATCGAATCGGCGAACGTCGCCGTCGTCGAGGCGGCGGACGGCGACGCCGCGCTCGCGCGGCTCGAATACACGCGCTTCGACCTGCTCGTGCTCGAGCTCGACCTGCCGATCCGCGACGGCGTCACGCTGATGCAGATGCATCGCGTGCTGCTCGCGCACGAGCGTATTCCGATTCCGCCGCCGGCGATCGTGCTTACGCTTCCACCGGAAGTGCGGAACAATCCGACGCTGCTCGAGCATCTCGAATCACTCGGCGTCGCCGGCCTGATCGACGATGCGCCACGGCCCGAGGTCGCAGGTCTCGTCGACGCGATCCTCCAGGCGCGTGCCGCGCAAGCCGCGAGCGGCAAGCCCGCGGCGGCGTAGCGAACGCCGCCGTTCGTCAGCGAGGCCGTTCGACGTTGCGACGCGTCGATGCGGTACGCTACGTCGATCGCCATCGCCACGGAACGCCATGAGCTCCTATCGCGCGCCGCTCTCCGACATGCAATTCGTGATGAACGAGCTCGCCGGACTCGCGCAGGTCGCGACGTTGCCCGGCTATGAGGAGGCGACGCCCGATACGGTGGCGGTGATCCTCGAGGAAGCGAGCCGGTTCGCGACCGACGTGCTCGACCCGCTCAACGTGCCGGGCGATCGCGAGGGCGCGCGTCGCCTGGCCGATGGCAGCGTCAAGACGCCCGCGGGTTTCAAGGCGGCGTACGAGAAGTTCGTCGCCGGCGGCTGGAACGGCGTGAACAAGCCGGAAGCTTATGGCGGCCAGCATCTGCCGCAACTCGTCGCCGCCGCCATCGAGGAGATGTGGCACGCGGCGAACATGGCGTTCGACCTGTGTCCGTTGCTGACCCAGGGGGCGATCGACGCGATCGAGCTTTGCGGCAGCGATGAGCAGAAGGCGCGGTTCCTGCCGCCGATGGTCGCAGGCAAGTGGACCGGGACGATGAACCTCACCGAGCCGCAGGCAGGCTCCGATCTCGCGGCGGTGAAGATGCGCGCCGTGCCGCAGGGCGATGGCACGTACAAGCTCTACGGGCAGAAGATCTTCATCACGTACGGCGAGCACGACTTCACCGACAACATCGTGCATCTCGTGCTCGCGCGCACGCCGGATGCGCCCGACGGCGTGAAGGGCATCTCGCTCTTCCTCGTGCCGAAATACCTGGTCAACCCCGACGGCTCGCTCGGCGCGCGCAACGACGTGCATTGCGCGTCGCTCGAGCACAAGCTCGGCATCCACGCGAGCCCGACCGCGGTGATGGTGTACGGCGATCACGGCGGCGCCATCGGTTACCTCGTCGGCGAAGAGAACCGCGGGCTCGAGTCGATGTTCATCATGATGAACCAGGCGCGCTTCTCCGTGGGCATGGAAGGTGTCGGGCTCTCCGAGCGCGCGTACCAGCGCGCCGTCGCGTACGCGCGCGAGCGCGTCCAGGGGCGCCCGGCCGGTATCGAGCGCCCGGCGAAGAGTGCGACGATCATCGAGCACCCGGACATCCGCCGCATGCTGATGACGATGCGCGCGTACACCGAGGCGATGCGCGCGCTCGGCTACGTGACCGCGGCGGGGATGGACAACGCGCGTCACGCGCGCGAGTCGGCCGAACGCGCGCAGCACCAGGCGTTCGTCGACCTGATGATCCCGATCGTGAAGGGTTGGTGCACGGAAACGGCGCAGGAGGTGACGTACCTCGGCGTGCAGGTGCACGGCGGCATGGGGTTCATCGAGGAAACCGGCGCTGCGCAGTATTACCGCGACGCGCGGATCATCACGATCTACGAGGGCACCACCGGCATTCAGGCGAACGACCTGGTCGGGCGCAAGACGGTGCGCGACGCGGGCGCGACGGCGCATCGCATCGCCGCGCAGATCGACAAGGTCGCGGCGCACCTCGCGTCGCACGGCGATCCCGGGCTCAACGCGATCGGCGTGCGCCTCGCGGCCGCCGCCGCGGCACTGGAAAACGCGATCGACTGGGTCGTCGCGACGTACGCCGAGAATCCGCGCACGGCACTCGCCGGGTCGGTGCCTTACCTGAAGCTGTGGGGCATCGTGTGCGGCGGCTGGCAGATGGCGCGCGCAGCGAAGGTCGCGGTCGACAAGCTCGCGCAAGAAGAGGGCGATCCGACGTTCATGCGCGCCAAGATTGCGACGGCGCGCTACTACGCGGAGAGCCTTCTCCCGCAGGCGGACGGCTATGCGCAGGCGGTCGTGGGCGGCAGCCAGAGTACGCTCGCACTGACGGCCGAACAGTTTTGAAGGAGGGCAAGGCAACATCCCAATCGGGATTCGACCGCGTGCCTTGCGTGGTTTTACCGAAAAGCAGGATCAGACTCGACCCCTGGGCGCCCCTTCATATCGCGCAGCACGACCCACGCCGCGGCATGATCGCTCGGCCGCTCGCGGCCGCGATGCGACGTGTCGACGCCGCTCGCCACGAGCCGCGGGCGTAGCGATGGCGACAGCAGCACGAAATCCATCCGGAACCCGGCGTTGCGGCGAAACGCGAAGCGATTGACCCAGTACGTGTAGATCGTGTCGCTCGGGTGGAGCGCACGCGCCGCGTCGATCCATCCTTGCTCGAGCAGGCGACGCCACGCGGTGCGGCTCTCGGGTTGCATCACGGCGTCCTCGCGCCACGCGATCGGATTGTAGATGTCGGCGTCGGTCGGCACTACGTTGAAGTCGCCCGCGAGCACGATGTCGCGCTTCGACGCGAGCAGCGTCCGCGCATGCGCGACCAGATGGTCGAACCACGCGAGCTTGTAGTCGAAGCGCGGCCCGGGGCGGGGGTTGCCGTTGGGGAGATAGATGGATGCCACGACGAGGCCGCCGACGTCGCTTTCCAGATAGCGCGCTTCGCGGTCGTCGGCGTTGCCTGGAAGGCCGCGGCGAAGCTCGCGCGGCGCAGCGCCGCGCGCGACGATCGCGACGCCGTGATGCGCGCGCTGCCCGTGCCAGATCGCGCCGTAGCCCGCGTCGGAGAGGGCACGGGCCGGAAACTTCGTGTCGTCGGTCTTGAGCTCCTGCAGGCACGCGACGTCGGGTCGCGTCTCCGCCAGCCATTCGAGGAGCCGCGGCAGGCGGCCGTTGACGCCGTTCACGTTGTACGTTGCGATTTTCATGGGATGCTGCGAATGATTCTAGCCGCGTGCGACGCGACGACGCGCTCGTCGGCGCTCGCGGAACCGCTGTCGCGACGATCACGTCTACGCCTGCAGTCACGCCTTCGCTCGGGGTCCATGATGGATGCGCTTCGCCGACTTGCCGCCGCGTTCACCTTATTGTTCGCGCTATCCGGCCATGCGTACGCGCAGCTCTCGCAAGCGGTCCCGCCGATCGGTCCCGGCGGTTTCCCCGTCGCATGCAGCAACGTCGAGCAGGACTTTTCGCGCATCGCGCCCGGCGCGACCGTCGAGAGCTATTGGGAAGGCGGTGCCCCGGGCGGCGGCTACGTGACCAACCTGCTCGTCGATCCGGCGAATGCGTTCGTCGTCGACGTGACGCTCCCCGGCGACGGCGAGCTCTTCGGTGAGTTCGCGGGGGACACGCTGCGCTTCGCGGCGATCGTCTGCTATCCCACGTCGGTTGCGAACCCCCGGCCCGACTATCCCCTTCCCAATGGCCAGCGCGTGCCGCACATGCAACGCGACGCCGACGCACCGATCTTCCCCGATGCGACGACGCGCTTCCCCGTCCTGGTCTTTTCGCACGGGCTCGGCGGCAGCCCGCTGTCGAGCGACTATCTCGATGCGCTGAGGCTGTTCGCGAGCCACGGCTACGTCGTCGTCGCACCATTTCACGCCGACGCGCGCATCAGCAGCATCAACCTCTCCTCCTTGAACGACGTCGTCGATGCGCTGCTGCATTTCTCCAACTACACGGCGCTGCAGTCGGTGCGGCCGTTCGCGCTTCGCGCCGAGCTCGACGCCTTGCTGCGCAATCCCGGATTCGCCGCGCACGTCGATCCCAACGCGATCGGCGGCTTCGGCGCGAGCCTCGGCGGCGAGTCGCTGCTGCTGATGCGCGGGGCGCGTCTCACCGTGTCGCCGGGCCTGTCGTCGAAGACGGTGATGAACGACACGCGTGTCAAGGCCTCCGTCGGGTACGTACCGTATTTCGGCCAGCTGATCCTCCCGGCGTTCGGGCGCGATCAGGAAGGCTTGCGCGACATGACGATGCCGTATCTCGCGATCGCCGGCAGCGCCGACGTCACGGCGCCCGCCGTGATGACGGCGCTCGGCATGTCGCAGCTCGCCGGCGTTCGGCAGTTCGTGCTGCTCGGCGGCATTCCGCACGGCTTCGACGTACGCGCGGCGCCCGACATCTTCACGTGGTCGCTCGTGTTCCTCGCGTCGTATGTCGTCGACGATCCGTTCGCGCGCGCGACGAGCGCGCGCATGACGAGCGTCTCCGGAGGCGTCGACGACCAACTGCTGCTCGATCGCTATGCGCCGCTCCCGCCCGGTCCGTTCGAGGCGCTGGCGATCGAGTACTACAACCCGGCGCTCGATCACTATTTCATGACCGCCGACGCACGCGAAGTGACGGTGCTCGACACGCAGACGATCCCCGGATGGTTCCGCACCGGCTACAGCTTCAAGGTCTACACACCCGACGCCCCGGTCGGCGTGCCCGCCTGCCGCTTCTTCGGCAAGCCCGGCATCGGGCCGAATTCGCATTTCTTCACGATTCTGCCGAACGAATGCGCCGACGTGCTGGCGAATCCGTTGTGGACCTTCGAAGGCCTCGTCTTCCGCGCCGAAGCGCCCGACGCGACGCAGGCCTGTCCGGCCAATCGCGTGCCCGTCATCCGGATGTACAACAACGGCAAGGGCGGCCAGGCCAACCATCGCTACCTGACGAGCCACAGCGAGATCGACGCGATGCGAGGCGAGGGCTGGATCGTCGAAGGCACGGTCTTCTGCTCGCCGCCCTGAGGTCTGGCGGGCTCGCCCGCTTGTCGCAAGGTAGCCGCCGTGGCATCCTTGGCGACGCGCGCTGCGGGCGCGCGACGTGGCGCAGGGAGGCGTGATGTCGATCTACGGCAGGCGAAGCGGGTGGAGCGATCTCAACGACGTGGTGCAGCCGGTTGCACGGCCGCGATCCGTCGCGCAGGCGCAAAGTCCGCGACCCGACGCGAGCGTCGACTGGTCGCCCATGCGCAAGGCAAAACCGGCGGATTACCTGTTCCCGCAAAGCGAGAAGTGGTTCGACGCGCTGCCCCCCGAGGTCGCACCCTGCGCGCTCGTGAGTCTCTATCCGCGCATCGTCAACCTGATCGTCGCGCAATGGAAGGACCACCTCGGCGTGCCCCGCCTCTTCGAGGAGCTGCTCGCCGATCGCCGTGGCGGTCGTGCCGGCTTTCCACCCGCCGTGCACCGCGATCTGCTGAAGCTGCAGGAATACTGGTACAGCGGCCACGTCGCCGAACAACGCTAGCGCCCGAACGCCGCGAGCGCGGCGAGCTCATCGAAAAGTCGAGGTGCGCTGCCGAGCACCGCGCCGCCTGCGCGCACGCCTTTTCGTCCCGGATACGGCAACACGCGACCGCCCGCCTCCTCGACGAGGAGCAAGCCGGCCGTCGCGTCCCAAGGATGCATGTGCGGCTCGAGGTACGCGTCGACGCGGCCGGCGGCGACGTGCGCGAGCATCAGCGCGCCGGCACCGTGATCCTTCACCTCGGCGCCGCGTTCGAGGAGCGCGCGACGAAGCCGGAGGTGCGCCTCGAGGTCGTGTCGCTGCACGAAGCCGTGCAGCACGAGCGCACGGTCGAGCGACGCCGTCGACGAAACGCCGATCGGCCGCTCGTTCATCCGTGCACCCTGTCCGGCCACCGCGGTGAACAGCTCGTCGTTCGGCGCGTCGTACACCGCCGCGATGCGGCGCGCGCCGTTCTCGACGAACGCGACGGAGACGCACCAGTAGCGAACGCCATGGACGAAATTGAGCGTGCCGTCGATCGGATCGACGAGCCAGGTGCGATCGCCGATCGCGCCGCCGCCTTCCTCGCCGTACATACTGTCGCCCGGAAACGCCATGGCGAGCCGGTCGCGGCACAACGCCTCGACGGAACGATCGGCGATGCTGACGTAGTCCTGCGGATTGGCCTTCGACTCGGCGGTATAGTCGAGCTCGTGACGGAAATAGCGCAGCGCGAGCGCACCCGCTTCGCGGGCGAGGTCAGCGGCGAAGCGCGCGCGCGCGTCGAGTTCGTCGGACGTCATGTGCGAGTGGCGAGGGTGAGCAGGACGATGCACGAAGCCGCAGGCGCGGCGGCGGCGTGAATCATACGCGGACATCGTCGCGACTTCGCGTCGGCATCGACCTCGGCGGCACGAAGACCGAAGTGATCGCGCTCGATGCCGACGGCCGTCAACTGCTGCGGCGACGCGAGCCCACGCCTTCCAACGATTACGACGCGATCCTCGACGTCGTGACGCGGCTCGTCGGCGAGGCCGAGGCGTCGTGCAACGTGCCGCGCGGCGAGGCGAGCGTCGGGGTGGCCACGCCCGGCTCGCTGTCGCCGTCCACCGGCTTGTTGCGCGGCTCCAATTCGGTGTGCCTGAACGGCATGCCCGTCAAGCACGACCTCGAAGCGCGGCTCGCGCGCCCGATCGCGATGGCGAACGATGCGAACTGCTTCGCCTTGTCCGAGGCGAGCGATGGCGCGGCGAAAGGTGGGCGCATCGTGTTCGGCGTCATCCTCGGCACCGGAGTGGGCGGCGGCATCGTCGTAAATGGACGCGTGCTCGGCGGCCACAACGGCATCGCGGGCGAATGGGGACACAACCCGTTGCCATGGCCGCGCGACGACGAGCGTCCTGGTCATGCGTGCTTTTGCGGCCGCAGCGCCTGCATCGAGACGTTCCTGTCGGGTCCTGGCCTGCTGCGCGACTATCGCCAGCATGGTGGCGGAGATTGCGATTCGGTGCCCGCGATGGCCGCCGCCGCCGCGTACGACGCGCACGCGGAAGCGGCGCTCGCGCGTTACGAGGAGCGCCTCGCGCGCGCGCTTGCGCACGTCGTCAACGTCATCGATCCCGACGTCATCGTGCTGGGGGGCGGCGTGTCGAACATCGACCGGTGGTACGAAACGGTACCGCGGCTCTGGACGCGTTGGGTGTTCAGTGATCGCGTCGACACGGCGCTCGTGCGGCATGCGCACGGGGATTCGAGCGGCGTGCGCGGTGCCGCCTGGTTGTCGATTGAAGCAACTTCCACACCCTTTCCGCATCCGTCTTACAACACCTCCGACGCGGCGCCGACAGCCGCGGATGCGCGGCTCGCCTAAGCTTGACGCTGGCAACTTGGCCGAACAAAGGTCGGAGGAAGCGTCTATGAGCATTTCTTTGAAAGCAGCCATGGGGGTCGCGGGGCTCGCCATCGCGACGACCGCCGCTGCGCAGGTGACGTTCTACTCGCGCGATGATTTCCGCGGACAGCAATTCACCGCAAACGGCGAGGTCCGCAATTTCGATCGTATCGGCTTCAACGACCGCGCATCGTCGGCGGTCGTCAATGGGGGAAGCTGGCAGGTTTGCTCGGATGCGTTCTTCAACGGGCACTGCGTCGTGCTGCGGCCGGGCGAATATCCGTCGCTGAGTGAGATGGGCCTCGAGAACAAGATCTCGTCCGTTCGGCCCGTCGGGGATCGGTACGGGTCGAACGACCGTGGATACGATCGCGACCGCGCGTACGTGGCGCAAGGCGATGGCGACCGCGCGTACGTGGCGCAAGGCGGCTACGATTGGCATCGGCGGCAGGGCGAGCGCCTCTTCGAGGCGCGCGTGACCGACGTGCGGGCGGTGGTCGGCCCGCCCGACCAGCGTTGCTGGGTCGAGCGACAGGACTTCAGCAGTAACGCGAACGTGCCCGGTGCGATCGCCGGTGCAGTGATCGGCGGCATTCTCGGCCACCAGATCGGCGGCGGGACCGGGCAGGATCTCGCGACCGCGGGCGGTGCAGTGGCCGGCGCGGCGATCGGAGCGAACGTCGGCGACGGGGATGGCGGCTACAGCCGCGACGTGCAGCGCTGCGCGAGCGTGCCGAACTACGATCGTCCGGACTACTGGGACGTGACCTACGAGTTCCGCGGCCGCATCCATCACATGCAGACGACGGCGCCGCCGGGACCGACGATCACGGTCAATCGCGATGGCGAACCGCGACTCTGACCGTCACAAGCGAAACCCTTCGCAAAGCGGCCTTCGGGCCGCTTTTTTTGTTCAGAGGCGTTACATCCCGCGATATTCCGGGCCACCGCCGCCTTCCGGCGGAACCCAGTGAATGTTCTGTCGCGGGTCCTTGATGTCGCATGTCTTGCAGTGCACGCAGTTTTGCGCGTTGATCTGCAGGCGGCGCGCGCCGTCGCCGGTTTCCGCGGCGACGAACTCGTAGACGCCGGCCGGGCAGTAGCGCGCTTCGGGACCGTCGTAGATGCGCAGGTTCACGTCGACCGGCACGGCGGGGTCGCGCAATTGCAGGTGCACCGGCTGGTCTTCCTCGTGGTGGGTATTCGACAGGAATACCGACGACATGCGATCGAACGTGAGGGTCCCGTCGTATTTCGGATAGGCGATCGCCGGCATTTCCGACGCGGGCCGCAACGTCTCGTGATCGGCATGCCGATGGCGCATCGTCCAGGGCACGATCGCGCCCAGCCCGAGATCGTTCAGCCACATGTGGACGCCGCCGTGAAGCGTGCCGGCGATCGTGCCGAAGCGCAAAC
>DASTGT010000115.1:0-14776 GCA_035718935.1 Casimicrobiaceae bacterium | reverse complement strand
GGCGCCGTGAAGCCGGTCTATCAGCTGATGGCCGAGCAGAAGGAGCCGTTCAATCCGAAGGGCTTCCTCGGCGCCGTGTACTCGTACTACGCGGACACGCAGGGCCACCTGATCTCGATGCCGTTCAACAGCTCGACGCAGGTGCTCTACATCAACGACGACGCCTTCAAGAAGGCGGGGCTCGACCCGAACACGCCGCCGAAGACGTGGGAAGAGATGCTGCCGGCGATGGAAAAGCTGAAGGCGTCCGGCGCGCCGTGCGCGTTCACCACCGGCTGGCAGTCGTGGGTGCAGCTCGAGAGCTTCAGCGCGTGGCACAACGTGCCGTTCGCGACGATGCAGAACGGGTTCGGAGGCCTCGGCACGAAGCTCGAGTTCAACGGTCCGGTGCAGACGATGCACATCAAGAACCTGGGCGACTGGGTGAAGAAGGGTCTCTTTACGTACAAGGGCCGCAAGGACGAGCCGCTCGCGGCGTTCACCAGCGGCGAATGCGCGATGATCACGACGTCGTCGGGCTCGTACGCGAACGTCAAGGCCAACGCGAAGTTCAACTGGCGCGTCGCCCAACTGCCGTACTACGCGAGCGTCAAGGGCGCTCCGCAGAACACGATCATCGGCGGCGCGACGCTCTGGGTGCTGAACCAGAAGGACCCGAAGACGTACAAGGGCATCGCGAAGTTCTTCACGTACCTGTCCTCGCCCGAAGTCCAGGAGAAGTGGCACGCCGACACCGGTTACGTGCCGATCACGCTCGCCGCGTACGATCTCGCCAAGCAGAAAGGTCTCTATACCGAGCGCCCGGGCTTCGACATCGCGATCAAGGAGCTCACCAACAAGCCGCCGACGGCGAACTCGAAGGGCCTGCGCCTCGGTAACTTCGTGCAGATCCGCAACATCATCGACGAGGAGCTCGAGTCGGTATGGAGCGGCCAGAAGACCGCCAAGCAGGCGCTCGACGACGCGGTGAAGCGCGGCAACGACCAGCTCGAGCGCTTCGCGAAGGCGAACCAGTAATCACGCGACGCTTGTCGTCCCGAACGATCCCGCCGCCGCATCCCGGCGGCGGGATTTTCGTCTAGACGGGCCATGGAAAAGCGCGTCGTCTTCGACTCGCCGTGGCTGCCGTACGCGCTCGTCGCGCCTCAGCTCGCCATCACCCTGGTCTTCTTCTTCTGGCCCGCGGCGCAGGCGCTCTATCAGTCGCTGCTGATCCAGGATGCGTTCGCGTCGAAGACGCAGTTCGTGTGGTTCGACAACTTCGTCACGCTCTTCCACGACCCGCACTACCTCGCGTCGTTTCGCGTCACGGCGGTCTTCTCGCTGCTCGTCACGGTGATCGGGCTCGCGGTCGCGCTCTTCCTCGCCGCGCTCGCCGATCGCGTCATTCGCGGGTCGAAGGTCTACAAGACGCTGCTGATCTGGCCGTACGCGGTCGCCGCCGCCGTCGCGGCGGTGCTCTTCGTGTTCCTGCTGAACCCGACGCTCGGCATCGTCACGCACCTGCTGCGCCGCATCGGGTACGACTGGAACTATCTGCTCAACCCCGGGCAGGCGCTGGCGCTGATCGTGATCGCCGCGGTGTGGAAGCAGATCAGCTACAACTTCCTGTTCTTCCTCGCGGGGATGCAGTCGATCCCCAAATCGCTGATCGAGGCCGCGGCGATCGACGGCGCCGGCCCATGGCGACGCTTCTGGACGATCGTGTTTCCGCTGCTGTCGCCGACGACGTTCTTCCTTCTCGTCGTCAACGTCGTTTACGCGTTCTTCGACACGTTCGCGATCGTCGACGCCGCGACGAGCGGAGGACCGGTGCAGGCGACGTCGATCCTCGTGTTCAAGGTGTACCAGGACGGCGTGCAGGCGCTGGATCTCAACGGCTCGGCGGCGCAATCGGTGATCCTGATGGCGATCGTCATCGCGCTCACCGTGATCCAGTTCCGCTATATCGAGCGGAAGGTGCAGTACTGATGAGCGCGGCGCGCGAGGCGAAGCCGAGCGAAGACCCGAAGGGTCCGTCGCCGCGCGAGTCAGGGAGGCCGGCGCGCGGAAGGCACGTTTCTGCAGTACGGTGCAAGGAGGCCGACTGATGGTCGAGCGCCGTCCCCTCGGCGCCTTGCTGACGCACCTCTTCCTGATCCTCGGGGTGGTCATCATCGCGCTGCCGCTCTACGTCGGCTTCGTCGGCTCGACGCTGTCGTTCAATCAGGTGACGACGGTGCCGATGCAGCTGACCCCGGGTACGCACCTCGTCGAAAACTATGCGCAGGTTCTGAAAAGCGGCAGCACGAAAGGCTCGGGAGCGCCGGTCGGCCAGATGATGGTGAACAGCCTCATCATGGCGCTGGCGATCGCGATCGGGAAGATCGCGATCTCGATTCTGTCCGCCTTCGCAATCGTCTATTTCCGCTTTCGTTTGCGCTACACGTTCTTCTGGATGATCTTCGTGACGCTGATGCTGCCCGTCGAGGTGCGCATCTTTCCCACGTACAAGGTGGTCGCCGATCTCGGGATGGTGAACACCTACTGGGGCCTGACGCTGCCGCTGATCGCGTCGGCGACGGCGACGTTCCTCTTCCGCCAGTTCTTCCTCACCGTGCCCGACGAATTGGCCGAGGCAGCACGCATCGACGGCGCGGGCCCGATGCGCTTCTTCTTCGACATCCTGGTGCCGCTGTCGCGCACCAGCATGGCGGCGCTCTTCGTGATCATGTTCATCTACGGCTGGAACCAGTACCTCTGGCCGCTGCTCGTGACGACGAGCGAGGACATGTACACCGTGGTGATCGGGATCAAGCGGATGGTCGCCGGCGGCGACACGTTGATCGAATGGCAGCTGGTGCTCGCCACCGCGATGCTCGCGCTCCTGCCGCCGGCGCTCGTCGTGCTCGCCATGCAGAAGTGGTTCGTCAAGGGGCTCGTCGATTCGGAAAAGTGACTCCGCTCCTCTGACACTCCTCTGACACTCCTCTGACACTCCTCTGACACGTGTCAGACACGTGTCAGACACGGGAAACGGTAGATGGCCAAGGTCGATCTTCGCAACGTCCGCAAGAGCTACGGCGCCCTCGAGGTGATCCACGGCATCGACATGCACGCGGCCGACGGCGAGTTCATCGTCATCGTCGGGCCCTCCGGGTGCGGCAAGTCGACGCTGCTGCGCATGGTCGCAGGCCTCGAGGCGATCACCAGCGGCGAGATCGAGATCGGCGATCGCGTCGTCAACAACCTGGAGCCCAAGGATCGCGACATCGCGATGGTGTTCCAGAACTACGCGCTCTATCCGCACATGAGCGTGTTCGCCAACATGGCGTACGGGTTGCGCATTCGCGGCCTCGCGAAGGCGCAGATCGAGGAACGCGTCAAGCGCGCCGCGGAGATTCTCGAGCTCGGCCCGCTGCTGCAGCGGACGCCGCGCCAGCTCTCCGGCGGCCAGCGGCAGCGGGTCGCGATGGGGCGCGCGATCGTGCGCGAGCCGGCGGTGTTCCTGTTCGACGAGCCGCTGTCGAACCTCGATGCCAAGCTCCGCGTGCAGATGCGTTTCGAGATCCAGAAGCTGCATCGCCGATTGAAGACGACGAGCCTCTACGTCACCCACGATCAGGTCGAGGCGATGACGCTCGCGCAGCGGATGATCGTGATGAACGCCGGACGCGCCGAGCAGATCGGCTCGCCCATGGAGGTCTACGAGAATCCGCAGACGATGTTCGTCGCAGGCTTCATCGGATCGCCTTCGATGAACTTCATGCGCGGCAAGGTGGACGGCGACGGTCGCATCGTGCTCGAACGCGGCGGCACGGTGCGTAGCCGCCACGCGCCCGTGCCCTCGGGCGCGCCGATCTCCGTCGGCATCCGTCCCGAGCATTTCATTCCCTGCGGCGAGACCGACGCGGCGATCAGCGGCACCGTGGAAATGGTCGAACAACTCGGCGCGGATGCGCTCGTGCACATCGGCCACGGCGATGCGACGCTCATCGCCCGCGTGCCGCACGGAACGTCGCCCGCGGTCGGCTCCCGGTTCTGCGTGAGCGCCGATCCGTCGCGCGTGTTCGCGTTCGATCCGCAGACCGGCGCACGCCTGGGTGCATGACCGGTGTCGGAGGAGTGTCGGAGGCGTGATGGCGCCTGACTGGCCCTATCCGGCGCTGTGTGCCCACCGCGGCGCCGGCAAGCTCGCGCCCGAGAACACGCTCGCGGCGCTCCGCGTGGGGCACGCGCACGGCTACCGGATGGCCGAGTTCGACGTGAAACTTTCCGCCGACGGCGTCGCGTTCCTGCTGCACGACGCGACGCTCGAACGCACGACGAACGGATACGGGCGCGCCGATGCCTGCACCTGGCGCGAACTCGCGCAACTCGATGCCGGCGGCTGGCACTCGCCGGCGTACGCGGGAGAAAGCGTGCCGACACTCGCCGCGGTCGCACGCTTCTCCGTGGCGTACGGGATGGCGGTGAACATCGAGATCAAGCCTACGCCCGGCCGCGAGCGGGAAACCGGCGCCGCCATCGCGCTCGATGCCGCGGCGTTATGGGCCGCCGCCTCGGTCAAGCCGCTTCTGTCGTCGTTCTCGGCCGTGGCGCTCGACGCGGCGCGCGACGCGGTACCCGACCCGCCGCGCGCGTTCCTGGTCGATCGCCTCGACGCGAGCACCGTGTCGCGGGCGCTGGCGATCGACTGCATTGCGCTCGACGTGAAGCACACGTTGCTCGATGCCGACCTGGTGCAGCGCGCACGCGCAGCGAATCTTCGCGTACTTGCATGGACCGTCAACGAGCTTCCGCGCGTCGATGCGTTGCGCGCGCTCGGCGTCGACACCGTGATCACCGACGCCGTCGACGTCATCGTCCCGTAACGCCACGGTCGGAGGAAAACCGCTACTCGGGGTCCGGGGAAGTCCTTCCGTTTTTCCTCCCATCCCAGACGGCTGACGCCCGAACGATTCGCCCTCGCGGCGGTCGTTCACTCAACGGCCGCGAGCCTCCATGATTCGATCCATCGCGGCCCGCCGGACCGGGAGGCACCATCGCCCGCACGCTGCATCGAGACATCACCGTGATCGGTGCTTCTGCCGGTGGTCTCGCACCGCTGCGCGAGCTTTTTGCCGGTCTGCCTGCCGATTACGGCGCGGCGATTTTCGTCGTAATGCATGTCGCACCGGAAACGCCCTCGGTGCTGCCTGCCATCCTCGATCGGCTGAGCGCGCTGCCGGTCGGTATCGCGAGCGCGGGCGCGCCGGTGCGACCCGGCACGGCGATGATCGCCCCTCCCGACATGCATCTCCTGCTCGATCACGACCGGGTGCGCCTCGTCAATGGCCCGCGCGAGAATCGCCATCGCCCGTCGATCGACGTGCTGTTCCGCTCCGCCGCCTTGGCGTACGGACCGCGCGTGACGGGCGTCGTGCTGTCCGGCATGAAGGACGACGGCGCGGCCGGCTTGTGGGCGATCAAGCGGCGCGGCGGCGCCGCGGTCGTGCAGGAGCCCAGCGACGCGGAATATCCCGAGATGCCGCGTAGCGCCATGGACATCGTCGACGTCGATGCCTGCGTGCCGGCACGCGACCTGGCCTCGACGCTCATTCGGCTGGTCGCCGAAAGCCCGGCGAAGGCGAAGGAGCCGGCGCCGGTTTCCATCGAAGCGGAGGCACGGATGATCGAGCAAAACAATTCGTCGATGGCGCAACTGGATGCGCTGGGGCAGCCGGTGCCCCTCACATGTCCGGAGTGCGGAGGCGCGCTTTGGGAGATCCAGGAAGGAGGACCGCGCTTCCGCTGTCACACGGGCCACGCGTACTCGCTCGCCACGCTCGCCGACGAGCAGTCGATCGAGGTGGAAGCCGCGCTGTGGGCTGCCCTGCGCAGGCTGGAAGAAAGCGAGCGGGTCGCGCAGCGAATGGCGTCGTACGCCCGCGTCCGGGGCAACGCATCTCTGGCGGCCTATCACGCCGACATCGCGAGCGGTACGGCCGCGCATGCGGCCACACTCCGGCAACTGCTCGGCGACCGCGCCGTGCCCCGCGAAACGAACGCCGCCGACGAAAACGCCGCCGACGACTGACGCTTCGTCGCTCCGTGACAAACACCGCCGGCGGCGGACGCTTC
This sequence comes from Casimicrobiaceae bacterium, assembly GCA_035718935.1. Taxonomy (GTDB): domain Bacteria; phylum Pseudomonadota; class Gammaproteobacteria; order Burkholderiales; family Casimicrobiaceae; genus VBCG01. Next base: position 8,674 of record DASTGT010000115.1, on the reverse strand, counting down.
GCCTTTGCGACGGAGCGCTGTCGAAAACACGATGTCTTCGTCGTCGACGCGATGATTCCCGCGCACGATAAGGCGCAGGTGGTAGACTGGAAACACGACGCGACCCAGAATCGCTTCGTGCACTTCCTGCATCCGCATGTACACGATCCGTTCGTAGGCATCTCCGCATCGGGCCCCGGTCATGATTGAAGCGGCCATTCCCCGGCCCGGGCAGCCAACCGATTGCATGGTCGCCGGAATCGGCGCATCCGCCGGCGGCCTCGAGGCGCTCCTCGTATTCTCGACACCCCCCCCCCGCGACGCCGGAGTCGCGTACGTGTTCGTCGTGCCACTGTCACCCGAGCACGCTTCGCGGATGCCGGATCTGCTCCAGCGGTGGACGGCGCCGGTGCGGGCGGTCACCGAAACGACGACGCGACGCAGATCGCTTCGTGCACATCCTGCATCCTCAACGTACACGATCCATTCGTAGACGTCTCCGCATCGGGCCCCGGTCATGAGTCAAGCGGCCATTCCCCGGCCCGGGCACCCAAGGGATTGCATGGTCGTCGGGATCGGCGCGTCCGCCGGCGGCCTCAAGGCGCTTCTCGAATTCTTCGACAAGGCGCCGCCCGACGCCGGCATGGCGTACGTGGTCGTCGTGCACCTGTCACCCGAGCACTCGTCGCGGATGACGGATCTGCTCCAGCCGTCGACGGCGATGCCGGTGCGGGCGGTCACCGAAACGACGACGATCGAACCGGATCACGTCTACGTCATTTCGCCGAAGTCGCAACTTCGGATCGAGGACGGCAAGCTCGAGCCGACGCAAGCCGCCCGGCCGCGAGGCGGTGCGATGACGATCGACGTCTTCCTGGAGACGCTCGCACGGGCACACGAGCATCGCGCCGTCGGCGTCATCCTGTCGGGAACGGGCTTCGACGGGACGCGCGGCATCCGTGCGATCAAGGCGCACGGCGGCATCACGATCGCGCAGGTGCCCGAGGAATCCGAGTACGACTCGATGCCGCGCAGCGCCATCGCCACAGGCGACATCGATTTCGTGCTGCCGGTCCATGACATGGCCGCCAAGATCGTCGCGCTGTGGCGCAACGCGCAAACGATCGAGATTCCGCCGCTGCCCGATCGGCCGACGGCGGAAGACGTGCAGGCGGAAGCCGAAGAGGCGATGCGCGACATCCTGTCGACGGTGCGTGCACGCACCGGTCACGATTTCTCGCAGTACAAGCGTGCGACGCTCGCGCGGCGCATCGAGCGGCGGTTGCAGGTCAATCAGCTGCGAAGCCTCGGCGAGTATCGCGATTTCATCGGCGACCACGCCGGGGAAGCGGCCGCGCTTCTGCGCGATCTTCTGATCAGCGTGACCTGGTTCTTCCGCGATCCGCATGCGTGGGAAGCCCTCGACAAGCGGGTCCTGTCCACGCTGTTGGAAGGACGCGCCAACGGCGGCAAGGTCCGCGCGTGGGTCGTGGGCTGCGCCACGGGCGAAGAGGTGTATTCGCTGGCCATGCTGCTGCGCGAGCGCATGGATTCGATGGACCAGCCGCCCGCGGCGAGCATTTTCGCCACCGACATCGACGAGGAAGCGCTTCGCTACGCGCGCGAAGGCCTGTATCCGCCTTCGATCGCCGAGCACGTGCCTGCCGAGCGCCTACGCCGCTTCTTCGTTCCCGAGCAAGCGGGTTATCGCGTGCAGAAGCAGCTTCGCGAGATGGTGATGTTCGCCAGTCACAACGTCATCCAGGACGCCCCGTTCTCGCGGCTCGACCTCGTCTGCTGCCGCAACCTGCTGATCTATCTGACCCGCGCCGTGCAATCGAAGGTGCTCGACCTGCTGCACTTCTCGCTACGCCCCGAGGGCTACCTCTTCCTCGGCATGTCGGAATCGATCGACGACGTGCACGACGGCTTCGTGGCCGTCGACAAGTCGAACCGGCTCTTCGCGCAGCAGCCGCGCGGACGAAACGGCGTGGCGCTGCCCGCCGTGCCCACGTTCGTCCCGCAGCGTCACTCGGGCGAGCCGGTGGCGTCGGCGGGACGCCGCCTCGTCTCCTTCGGCGAGCTGCACCAGCGGCTGCTCGAGCACTATGCACCGCCGTCGATCGTCGTCGACGAGCAGTACAACATCGTTCATCTTTCGGATCATGCCGGCCATTTCCTGCGCTTCGGAGGTGGCGAGCCGACGCTGCATCTGCTGCGGGTCGCACCCGAAATCGTCCGCTACGAATTGAAGGCCGCGCTCGACCAGGCGTTGAAGTCGATGCGCACGGTCGAGCGCAGCGCGCTCACCTTCCGTCGCGAGCCGCACCCCCTGCGAATCGACGTGAAGGTGCATCCGGTTCGCGACAAGGCAACCGGGCGCACCTTCGCGCTCATCATCTTCGGCGAAGCGGGGTCCGAGGGGCCAAGCTCCGTGCCGGCACCCCCGGCGGACCTGCCCGCCGAGACCGGTCGCCTCGAAGAGCGCCTGCGCGAGATGGACGTCCAGCTCGCCGCCTCGATCGAGCAATACGAGGTGCAGAACGAGGAGCTCAAGGCGAGCAACGAGGAGCTGCAGGCGACCAACGAGGAGCTTCGCGCCGCGACCGAGGAGCTCGAGACCGGCAAGGAGGAACTGCAGTCGATCAACGAAGAGCTCGTCACCGTCAACCAGGAGCTCAAGAACAAGGTCGACGAGGCGACGCGCATCTCCGACGACCTCACGAACTTCGTGACCGCGACGGGCATCGCGTCGCTGTTCGTCGATCGCGACATGCGGCTCATGCGCTACACGCCGTTTGCGCGCGAAATCTTCAACGTGATTCCGTCCGACATCGGCCGGCCGCTGTCGGACATCACGCATCGGCTCGAAGGCATCGACCTCGTCGACTGCATCCAGCACGTCTTCGAGTCGCTGACCGTGTTCGAAATGGAAGTGAAAAGCGGCGCCGATCGCTGGTACATCGTGCGCATCCTGCCGTACCGCACCACCGACGATCGCATCCGCGGCGCGGTCCTCACCTTCATCGATGTCTCCCAGCGCAAGCATGCCGAGGCGATCGGGCGGCGCGACGAGGCGTGGTCGCGCCTCGTCGTCGAAAGCGTGCGCGAGTACGCCATCATCACGCTCGATTCCGCGGGGATCGTGCGCACGTGGAACCCCGGCGCGCGGACGATCTTCGGCTACGACGAGAGCGAGATCGTCGGCAAGGACATCGCGCTGATCTTCACCCCCGAGGACCGCGACGCGGGGGCGCCGACCGACGAGATGCGGCGCGCGCGGGAAACGGGGCGCGCCGAGGACGACCGCTGGCAGCTGCGCAAGGACGGCACGCGGTTCTTCGCGAGCGGCGTGCTCGCGCCGTTCGACGTCGCCGACGCGCTCGGCTACGTGAAGATACTGCGTGACGTGACCGAGCAGAAGCTCGCCGAACGGCGCCAGCAGCAGCTGCTCACCGAGGAGCGCATCCGAAGCGCGGCGGCCGAGGAGGCGAACCGGCTGAAGGACGCGTTCCTCGCGACCCTTTCGCACGAGCTTCGAAATCCCCTTTCGCTGCTGCTGATGCAGGCCGAGATCCTGTCGCGCGCACCGGAGGCGAGGAAGTCCGAGCGGTTGATGCGAGCGGCGAGCGTCATCCAGGAGATGGTGCGCGCGCAGGCGCAACTCATCGAGGACATGATCGACGTGTCGCGGGCGCGCACCGGCAAGCTCACGGTCGACCGGCAGCTCCTTCCGCTCACGTTCGTCGTCGCCGATTCGATCGGCGCGCTGCGCCGCGAGGCCGAGAAGAAGGATGTGACGTTGGACGTGCAAACGGGCGAGTCTCCGTTGATCGTCGCAGCCGATCCCGTGCGCGTGCGCCAGATCGCCTGGAACCTGTTGTCCAACGCGCTGAAATTCACGCCGCCCAAGGGCAGCATTCGCGTGCGGCTGACGCGCGACGGGAACGATGCCCGTCTCGACGTCGAGGACACCGGCGAGGGCATTTCGCCCGAGGTGATGCCGCACATCTTCGAGTGGTTTCGCTACGCCGACGGCAAAGTACAAAGACACGGCGGCATGGGCATCGGGCTTGCGCTCGTTCGCCAGCTCGTCGAACTGCACGAGGGTCGGATCGAGGCGCATTCCGAAGGCGAAGGCAAAGGCGCACGATTCAGCGTGTGGTTGCCGCTCAACCTCACCGCGCCGCCCCTCAACCTGGCCGCGCCTGCCGTGGAGCGGCCGGCGGCGAACCCGGCCGGCGCGCGCCGCCTCGACGGCCTTTCCATTCTCATCGTGGACGACTCCGAACCGAACACCGCGGCGCTCCGCGATCTCCTCCAGATCGAAGGCGCGAAGGTGACGTCCGAGTCGCTGCCGGTCCGCGCGATCGAGGCCGCCGACAGGCAGCGCTTCGACCTCGTCATCTCGGACATCGCGATGCCCGACATCGACGGCTACGATACGATGAAGGCGATCCGCAATTCCAAGAAGAACGCGGATACGCCGGCGATCGCGTACAGCGGCTACAGCGGGCAGAAGGAAGTCGACCGCGCGCGTGCCGCGGGATTCGATCGGCATCTGGCGAAGCCGCTCGACGCCGAGTCGCTGGTGGCGACGATCCTCGAAGTCGCCCGGTCGCGCCGCGCAGCCGATTGACGCTGCAGGCTAGGCGCCCGCGCTTGCCATCGCTGGCCGCGCGATCTCCTTCTCGTCGATCGGCAGGTTGATGAGGCCTGCCGCGACGCCGAGCGCGATCGACAGGTACCAGACGATGTCGTAGCTCCCCGTCGCGTCGTAGAGCTTGCCGCCGAGCCAGGCGCCGAGGAAGCTGCCGATCTGGTGCGAGAAGAACGTGAAACCGGAAAGCATCGCGAGATAGCGTACGCCGAACACCTGCGCGACGATGCCGTTGGTCGGCGGCACCGTGGAGAGCCACAGCACGCCGAGCGCCATAGCGAACAGGTACACCGACATCGCCGACAGCGGCAGGAATACGAAGAGCGCGATGACGACGGCGCGGGCGAAGTAGATGAACGACAGGATGTAGCGTTTGGGCATCCGCGAGCCCAGCCAGCCGGTCGTGTACGTCCCGACGATGTTGAACAGGCCCACGAGCGCGAGCGCGGTGACCGCGACGCGCGCCGGCATGCCGTGATCGGCGAGATACGCGGGCAGGTGCACGCCGATGAATACGACCTGGAAGCCGCACACGAAGAAGCCGACGGTGAGCAGCACGTAGCCGCGATGGCCGAGCGCTTCGCGAATCGCCTGCGTGGCCGACTGTGCGAACGCGTGCTGCTGCACGCCGTGGCGCTCGACGAGCCCGGCGGCGAGCGGCCACATGAGCACGCCGACGCCGCCGAGCGCCATCAACGCGCCGACCCAGCCGAACTGCGACAGCAACAACTGCGTGATCGGCACGAGCGCGAACTGCCCGAACGATCCCGCCGCCGCCGAGATGCCGAGCACCATGCTGCGCTTCTCGGGCGGATAGGCGCGCCCGAGGACGCCGGCGATGACGCTGAACGTGACGCCCGACAACCCGGTGCCGATCAGGACGCCGGCGGCCATGACGAACGCAAGCTGCGAGGTCGGGTGCGCCATCCAGAACAGTCCCAGCACGTAGAGGATCGCGCCACCGAGGACGACGCGACCCGTGCCGTACTTGTCGGCGAGCATCCCGGCGAACGGCTGCGTTGCGCCCCACACCAGGTTCTGCATCGCGAGCGCGAGCGCGAACGTCTCGCGATGCCAGTGCATGTCGGCGCTGATCGGCTGCAGGAAGAGTCCGAAGCCGTGACGCAGGCCCATGCCGAGGGTGAGGATCGCGCTGCCGCAAATCAGGACGACGGTGGGCGTACGCCACGAGGCGGAGTTCGTCATGTTCTTATCGATGAGAAGGGGATGATCCGCGCCTCGCCTGGGCGGAAGAGGGCCGGGGCGATGGGTCGAACATCGGGTGCAGCGACTCGAGCTCGCCCAGAAGGTCGATCAGCGCGTCGAGCTTCTGCCGTCCGAGCTGCGCCGCGACACGTCTTTGCGCACGCTCCCAATGCGGCGTCGCGCGCCGCAATGCGGCCGCGCCTTTTTTCGTCATCGTCGCTTCGCGCGTCCGCGCATCGTCGCCGGGCGTGATCTCGACGTAGCGCTGCTCGACGAGCGGGTCGAGATTGCGCGACAGCGCGGTACGGTCGAGCAGCAGGCGGTGGGCGAGTTCGGAGATGCGCAAAGGGCCGTCGCGCGCGAGCGTACGCAGGAGCGAGAACTGCGTGACGCGCAATCCGGCGGGCGCCATCGCACCGTCGTAGAGCTGCGTCAGCGCACGCGTCGCGCGCCGCAGGCGGCCGCACGCGCAGGCGGGGGAGACGGCCTGCGTCGGTACCATCGCGTCGTCGACGATTGGGAGTATATGCACGCAATTGGGAGCATATACACGTTTTCGACCCTCGGCAATACCGGGTGGTTCGGCTGCCGCTCCTACGATCCTTTACATCTGATGTTTGATGCGTTATCATCACCACATGCGAACAACGGTCGACATCGACGATGACGTTCTGCAAGCCGCGAAGGAGCGGGCACGGCGAGAAAAGAGGACGATAGGACAGGTGATCTCGGACCTCGCCCGCTTCGCACTCACTTCACCGATGAGATCGAGCGGGAAGGATACGGCGCGAAAAGTCCATGGATTCCGGCCGTTTGCGTCACGGGGAGGCGTCGTCACGAACGAAATGATCGATTCGCTTCGGGAAGACGACGCGTACTGATGCGCTCGCTGCTCGACGTCAACGTCGCCATTGCGCTGCTCGACGCCGACCATTCGCTTCATCGACGCGCAACGGACTGGTTCAGGCAACACGGAAACGCTGGTTGGGCATCGTGTCCGATCGTGCAGAATGGCTGCATACGGATCATGTCGAATCCGGGATACCCCAATCCGCTCACCGCGAAGCTCGTCGTCGAAAGGCTGCGCGACGCGACGGATGATCCGACTCACGAGTTCTGGCCCGACGACGTCAGCGTCCTCGACCCCGCGCGGTTCGACGCTACTCGAATCCACGGACCACGCCAGTTGACCGATGTGTATCTGCTCGCGCTCGCCGTGCATCGCGGCGGACGGTTCGTGACGTTCGACGCATCGATCTCGACTGATGCCGTCGCTCGTTTCAAGCCCGCGCACCTGCTCAAGTTGTAGCGGCCCACGAAACGCTATTCCGCGCTCGTCGAATTCGCTACCCCCATCCCTTCGCCCGCGCGACCGCCTTCTCCCATCCCGCCCGCAGTTCCGCCACGCGCTCGCGCGGCATCGCGGGTTCGAATCGCCGGTCGACGCGCCAATTGGCGACGACGTCGCCGTCGCCCTGCCAGTAGCCCACGGCCAGCCCCGCAAGGTACGCGGCGCCGAGCGCCGTCGTCTCGAGCACCTGCGGCCGCACGACGGGCACGCCGAGCACGTCGGCCTGGAACTGCATCAGCAGATTGTTGGCCGCGGCGCCGCCGTCGACGCGCAACTCCGAAAGCGCGAGCGACGCGTCCTTCTGCATCGCGTCGAGCACGTCGGCGCTTTGATAGGCGATCGATTCGAGCGCCGCGCGCGCGAGGTGTGACGCGTTCGTCCCGCGAGTCAGCCCGAACACGGCACCGCGCGCGTATGCATCCCAATGCGGTGCGCCGAGGCCCGCGAACGCCGGCACGAAGTACGCGCCGCCGTTATCCTCCACACGCCGCGCCAGCGCTTCGATCTCGCTCGCCGAGCGGATGATCTGCAACCCGTCGCGCAGCCACTGCACCACCGCGCCTGCGATGAACACGCTTCCTTCGAGCGCGTAGTCGAGCGCGCCGTCGCGCTGCCACGCGACCGTCGTCACGAGGTTGTTGCGCGACGCCACCGCCTCGGTGCCGGTGTTCATCAGCAGGAAGCAGCCGGTGCCGTACGTGTTCTTGGCGAGGCCCGGCGAAAGGCACGCCTGCCCGAACAGCGCCGCCTGCTGGTCGCCGGCGATCCCCGCGATCGGCACTTCGACGCCGTCGAGCGACGTCTGCGCACAAACGCCCGACGACGCGACGACGCGCGGCAGCACGCTTCTCGGCACGTCGAAGAGCGCGAGCAGCTCGTCGTCCCACGCGCCGCGCCGGATGTCGAACAGCAGCGTGCGGCTCGCATTCGACGCATCGGTGAGGTGCGCGCGGCCGCCCGTCAGGTTGTAGATGAGCCACGAATCGATCGTCCCGAACGCGAGCTCGCCGCGCTTTGCCCGGTCGCGGGCGCCCGGCACGTGATCGAGCAGCCACTTGAGCTTGGTCCCCGAGAAATACGCGTCGATGACGAGCCCGGTTTTGCCCGCGATCAGCGCAGCCTTCCCCGCGGCGCGAAGCTCGTCGCACATGTCGGCGGTGCGCCGGTCCTGCCACACGATGGCGTTGGCGATCGGCCGGCCGCTTTCGCGATCCCACACGACCGTCGTCTCACGCTGATTGGTGATGCCGATGGCGACGATGTCCGCGGCGCGCACGCCCGCCTTCGCGAGCACTTCGTGCATCACGCCGGACTGCGTCGCCCAGATCTCGGTCGCATCGTGCTCGACCCAGCCGGGCTGGGGAAAGATCTGCTTGAACTCCTGCTGCGCGACTGAACGCACGCTGCCGTCGTGCGCGAACACGATCGCGCGCGAGCTCGTCGTCCCCTGGTCGAGCGCCAGGATGTAGGCCATGGTT
>DASTGT010000114.1:0-11747 GCA_035718935.1 Casimicrobiaceae bacterium | reverse complement strand
TTGGTTGCGGGGGCAGGATTTGAACCTGCGACCTTCGGGTTATGAGCCCGACGAGCTGCCAGACTGCTCCACCCCGCGGCTGGACAAACATTCTAGCAATTCCGCCCCCCGCGGGTCAATCACGCGGGCGTCTTTTCCTCGACCTTCGGGTCGCGTGCCGGCGCCTTCGGTTGCACCTGCTTCGACCGTTGCGGAGAGGGTTCCGGCGATTGCTTCGGTACCTCGATCTTGTCACGCTGCTTGGCGCGTGATTTCCAATTCCAAAGTTCGAACTCGTAACACATGATCGGCTCCTTTCGCGTTTCGGCGACCTCGGGCTCCCAGCGTCGCTTCGAATTGTCGGTCCATGCTACGCCGGCGGCTGCCGGGTCGCAAACGCGACGGCCACTTCGCGACGCGTTCCCGGTCGAGGCGGCGACGTTACAGGGACTCGGTCTGCGCCGTGCGCGGCCGCCACACGAGCAGACGCGCCTCGATCTTCGTCACGACGAAGTCGAGCAGGAGCGCGAAGACCGTCAGCACGACGATGCCGGCGATCACGGTGTTGATGTCGAACACGCCTTCCGCCTGCAGGATCAGGTAGCCGACGCCCTTGGCGGAACCGAGGTATTCGCCGACCACCGCGCCGACGAAGGCCATGCCGACGGACGTGTGCAGGCTCGAGAACACCCACGACGTCGCCGAGGGCAGGTAGATCGAGCGCAGCAGTTGCTGGCGCGACGCGCCGAGCATGCGGGCGTTCGCGAGCACCACCGGGCTCACTTCCTTCACGCCCTGGTACACGTTGAAGAACACGATGAAGAAGACGAGCGTGACGCCGAGCGCGACCTTCGAGAGCACGCCGAGACCGAACCATACCGCGAAGATCGGCGCGAGGATCACGCGCGGCATGGCGTTCAGCGCCGTGATGTAGGGCTCCGCGATCGCGGACGCGGTCGGCGACAGCGCGAGCCAGAGGCCGATCACGAGGCCGAGCACGCTGCCGATCGCGAACGCGAGCAATGTTTCCCACAGCGTAACCGCGAGGTGCGGATAGATCTTGCCCGACACGAACCACTCGACGACGACCCTGATCACCTGCAACGGACGGCCGAAGAAGAACGCAATTCGATTCGCGTACGCCGTATCGACGATTCCGGGCGTCGTGAGCGCGTACCAGATGCCGAAGACCACGGCCAGGATGACGGCGTGCCAGGCGGCGAGACGTGTGCGGCTCACCGCTGGCCCTGCGCGTAGCCCTTCAGCACTTCCGATTTCAGCACGTGCCAGATCGCCTGGTGCAACTCGACGAACCGGGGCGACAGGCGAATCTCGGCGACGTCGCGCGGTCGTGGCAGGTCGATGGTGAACTCACCGATTGGATGCGTAGCAGGTCCTGCGGACAGCACGACGACGCGATCGGACAACGCGATCGCCTCCTCGAGGTCGTGCGTGATGAACAGCACCGACTTGCGGTTCGACGACCACAACTCGAGAAGCTCGTTCTCCATGAGCTGTCGCGTCTGGACGTCGAGCGCCGAGAACGGCTCGTCCATCAGCAGAATCTGCGGATCCAGGATCAGCATCTGCGCGAGCGCCACGCGCTTCCGCATGCCGCCCGAGAGCTGGTGCGGGTACCGATTCTCGAAGCCGGCGAGCCCGACGCGGGCGAGCCATTCGCGCGCGCGCGCCGCGGCCGCTTCGCGGGCCACGCCCCGAAACTGCAATCCCGCAGACACGTTGGCGAGCGCGCTTCGCCACGGCATCAGCGCGTCGGCCTGGAACATGTACCCGGCGCGCGCGTTGATGCCGGACAGTGGCTCGCCCCCGACGAGCGCGCGCCCTGCCGACGGCGCCAGCAGACCGGCCGCCACGTTGAGGAGCGTCGATTTGCCGCAACCCGTCGGGCCGACCACGGAGACGAATTCGCCGTCACCCACGACGAACGACGCGTCGGCAACCGCAGTGTAGCGGTCGCCCGCGTGCTTGCCGGCAAACGCACACGTGACGCGCTCGAACGCGAGCGCGGCCACGGGAGCCCGCACATCCCGCGCCGGGACGGCTCTCACTTGATGTTCTGCACCGCCTTCTGCTGGAACGACATGTCGACGGTCTTCGCGAGATCGATCGTCTTGCCCTTCATCGTGGGATCGAACGTCAGCAGATCGTGCGCGACGTGCTCGCCCGCTTCCTTGGAGATGAAGCCGTCGTGCTTGAACGAGTCGATGTTGTCCTGCAACGCCTTCTTGTACAGCGCGCGGTCGGTGTAATAGGTCGCGGGCACCGTATCGACGATCTCGTCGATCGACGCCTGCTGGATGAACCGCAGCGCGCGCACCATCGCGTTGACTACCGCCTGCGCGGTCTTGGGATTCTTTTGCACCCACTCGGGCGGGGCATAAATGCAGCCAGCGGCGTACGCGCCGCCGTAGACCTCCTGCATTCCCTTGGCGGTGCGGGTGTCGACCACGGGCACGACCGTCCCGTCGCTCACGAGCTGCGCAATCACGGGATCGAGGTTCGACAGCGCGTCGATCTCGCCGCGCTTCATGATCGCCACCGCTCCGGCGCCGCCGCCTACGCCGATGATCGACACCGAATCGGGCGGCAGGCCGGCCTTCGCCAGCAGGATGTTGACGAACATGTTGGTCGACGAGCCCGGTGCGGTCACGCCGATCTTCATGCCCTTGAGATCCGCTGGCGATTTGTACGCGGCCGCCTTGGCCTTCGGCATCGCGAGGACGATGCTCGAATAGCGGCCCTGCAACACGAGCGCCTCGATCGCGTTGCCCTTCGCCTGCTGCGAAATCGTGTGCTCGTAGGCGCCCGACACGATGTCGACGCTGCCGCCAAGCAGGGCTTGGAGCGCCTTGGCGCCGCCCGGAAAGTCCGGCACGTCGACGTCGAGGCCCTCCTGCTTGAAGTAGCCCTTGCGCTCGGCGATCGTGAGCGGCAGGTAGTAGATCAGCGACTTGCCGCCGACGCCGATCGTGATCTTCGGCTTCTCGAGCCCCTGTGCGCCGGCCGGCACGGCGAGAACCGCCGCGAATGCCAGTGCGATCAACGCCGCGAAACGTGGCATGAATCGTCTCCCTGGTGGAAAGCGCGATATTGTCTCAAAACTCGCCCGGCGCGCACTGCAGGCAGACGAGGCCCAGTTGCCGCCACATCTCGACGACGCTCGCGCGGTCCTCCACGACGAACAGTATGTTCGCGCGGTCGAGGCCCTCGAGCATCTCGCGTTTCGCGATCGTGTCGCTGCGCCGGTCGCCGCTGCGTCGCAGCCGCAATTCGTCGTAGCGCACGCCCTCGCGCGCGAGCCAGTCGAGCGTCTGCGCACGATATTCGTCGGGCCGGCCGGAACACAGAACGACGCGCACACCCGCGTCGTAGACCAGATTGCAAAGGCGGACGATGGCGTGAACCGCCTTGTCGTCGGGCATCGCTGCGAAAAAGCCCTTCCAGTTCTTCGGTTTCGTCCGGATGTGATGCAGCCGCGCGGAAACGTCGGAAAGCGTGCCGTCGATGTCGAAAACGACGATCTCGCCCGTCGTGGCGCGCGGTGCGGTTTCGGTACCCGGCTTGGAATTGCGCTTCTTCTGTGGCATGGCTTGTGCGCTGCGGTCGGTTCGCTTTCATTGCGGTCGCGCGCCTCGATTGACGCAGTGCGGAACTTCGCGCGCGGGCGGTCGGTCGCACCTCGTCGCCGATGTCGTCACATTGTCGCGTTGCCTGCAAGACGCACGCAAGCGACGACGAAAACGCGCGCATTACGCGATGCCGATGTCGGGGTCGACGAACAGTCTCAGTGACGTGCGCATCATTCAACGAGGGGTCAGCAATGGATCGGCAACAGCAGCAGGGATATGGACAACAGCATCGGCGGTCGCAACAGCAGGGCACCGATCGTGGCAACGAGCCGCAGCAACGCCAGCAGGGCGAGTCGCAGTCACGACAATATGGAGGATCGCAGCCGGGCGGCTCGAGGGCGTTCGGGGGACGCCAGCAGTCGCAGGAAAGCGCGGGAAGCCACGCGTTCGGCGCTCAACAGCTGCAGAGCATGGCGGAGGTCGCGCTGCGTGGCACCGCACTTCTCTTCGACCTGCAGATGGAGACCGCGCGCAACATCATGCGCACGCAGGCGCGGACGGCGGCGCTTCTCGGCGCGCCAGACTACTCGGAACTGTTTCGACTGGGTGACGATCGCGCACGGCGACTGTTCGCGGCGAGCGCCGAGCAGATGCTGACGTCCGCGCGGCAGGCGCGGGAAACCGTGTTCGAAGTGCAACGCCAGATCGGTCGCCTGGCTGAGCAGCAAACGATCGGCATTGCGGAGGAAATGCGTGAGCAGATCCAGCAGATGACGCGCCACACCGAAGCCGGCCTGCAGGAGATCAAGCAGGTCGCGGCGTCGGAGGCCGATTACGCGCAGGACTTCATGCACGACGCGATGCACGACGAGCAGCGCCCGCAACGACTGGAGCGCGAGATGGGCACGTCGAACGAAGCCGAACAGGACGAGCCAGCGCAGGGCGTCGAGCACGTCGCACACAACGGACAGCGTGCCGCGAACGAAGCGCAGGACGTCGAAGCAGACCCGAACGTCGAGTCCAATCTCAAGGACAACCCCCGCCGGGAAGCGAGGGAGCGCGAGCGCGGGCGCGCACGCCGATAGGCTCTCCACCGGAATCGCTCCCCGGGTGATTACGGCCGGCACGCGAGCGGACTCGTGTGTCGGTCGTCCTCCTACATCCGATTCAGCCGGCGCCGATCGTACGTCGGTCTTCGGTCTGATGTTCGACGCGCGCGCGGCACGTTTGAATGGCGGCGTTGCTGCAACGTGCAACACACGTCCCTTTTTCGATGCTTCCGTCCGCCTTCGTTCGGCTCGGCTTCGCGGCGCTCGCTGCGTGTTGCGCGATGCTTTCCACGACGGCGAGCGCGGGCGGCAAGCAGACGGTGTGCACGATCACCGTCAACTCGTCGGACGAGAAGCAGGCGTTTCGCCGTCATCTGCCGGCAAGCCAGTTCGAATTCGTCGAACTCGTCGAACGCGGCCGGCCCGATTGGCTCGAGAGCGCGCGGCGCAAGCACGTGCGATGCGACATCCTGGTCATTTCGGGTCACTACGACGGCGGCGACTACGCCGGTGGCAACGAGTTCTTCTCCGAGCACGTCGATTCGCGTGAATTCCTGCCGGTCGACGAGTTGGAGCGCGTCGCGTGCACCGATGGCGACGACGGCCTGTTCTCGCACCTCAAGGCCGTCTATCTCTTCGGCTGCAACACCCTGAATCCGGTCCCGCTGCGCAGCGCCGCCGACGAGATCGCGCAGAGCCTCGTCGAGTCGGGTCATCCGCGGGCGGCGGCCGAGCGTCTCGCGCGCGAAATGAGCTCGCGCTTCGCGGACAGCAGTCGCGACCGCATGCGGCATATCTTCCGGCACGTTCCCGCGATCTACGGCTTTTCGTCGGTGGCGCCGCTCGGGCCCACGGCAGCAAACTACCTCGATCGCTACTTTCGCGCGGGCGGTGCGTCCGAGGTCGCGGCCGGACCGGCGTCGACCCGGCTCCTCGGCTATTTTCCGGGTCGCTCGCTGACGCTGGCGCACGGCTCGACCGATGCCGATGCCGACGTCGGCTTCCAGCGCGACGTTTGTCATTTTCTCGACGAGCACGACGCGCCGCTCGAGCGCGCGCGCTTCGTGCATGCGCTCCTCGGCCGCGACATGGCCGAAGTCCGGATCTTCCTCGAGCGCCTAGAGCGTTACGCTGCCACGGTCGCACGGCAGCCACGTACACCTGTCCTCGATGCCGCGCTGGCCGAAATCGCGAACGACGCCGACGTGCGGACGCGCTACCTCGCCTTCACCCACGCTGCCCGGGATCCTGCGTTGCGCGTCCGTCTGATCGATCTCGCCGAGCGCTTCGGCTGGCTTTCGCATGACGACAAGCTCGCAGAGCTCGCGCGCTTTCTCGGCGACCGCTACGAGCAACCGTCGGTCACGGCGGCCGATGTCGAGTGGGCGTGCAAGCTCAACGCGGATCATTCGCTCGACGCGGCCGGCCGCACCATGCCTGCGCCGCAGTCGCCGGACGTGGTGCGCGACGCGATGCTCGCGTGCCTCGGGCGTACCGACCGCCGGGAAGCGGTGCTGCAAGCGCTGACGAGTCCGAGCGACGCCGACGTACAGGTGGCCCGCGTTTACCTGCGCTATCGTCCTCTCGACGACGCCGGCGAACTGCGTGGAATCGCCGGAGGTATCGCGCAGATGCGCGACGCCAATGCGCAGGTACGTGCGATCGACGCGCTGGCCGACCATCGCGTCTCCGACCCGCAGGTTCTGAACGACCTCGCGCGGCTGTTCCCGGTCACGAAGTCCCTCGAGGTCCAGCGCGCCATCGCGGGCGCGCTGATTCGCGCCGACTATCAGGCGATGGCGACGCCGGCCCTCGTCCACACGCTGCGCGTGCACCGCCTGAAATCGCATGAAGGCCGCGACCTGATCGACGTCCTGATCGATCGCCTCGACGCCGCCTCCTAAGACGCGGCTCCCCTCGCTCGCGCGCCTTGCGCGAGTCGTGCAATACTTGCGCGCTTTCGCGCCGGTTGCACGCCCATGCCTTCGCCTCGCACGCTCGTTTTCGCCGCTTTCGCGGCGCTTGGCATGCTCGTGCACGGCCCCGCGCTCGCCGACAGGACGACCGTGTGCACGATCACGGTGAATTCGTCCGACGAGCGCGACGTGATGCGCCGCTATCTCCCGTCCGACCGGTATCAATTCGTCGAGCTGGTGGAGCGGGGCCGTCCCGACTGGCTCGCGTCGGCGTGCCGCAAGCGCGTACGCTGCGACGTCCTCGTGATCTCCGGGCATTTCGACGGTGGCGACGAGTTCTACTCGGACCGGGTCGACGCGCGCGAATCGCTGCCGGTCGCCGAGATGGAGCGCGTGTCCTGCGGCGGCGACTGCGAGCTGTTTTCGCAGTTGAAGGAGGTGTACCTCTTCGGCTGCAACACGCTCAACCCGGACTCGTTGCACGCCGCGCGTGACGAGCTCGCGCGAAGCCTCGAGGCGGCCGGTCACGCGCCGGGCGACGCCGAGCAACTGGCGCAAGCGCTGGCCGCGCGCTATGCCGACAGCAACCGCGACAAGATGCGCGCGATCTTCAAGGACGTGCCGCTCATCTACGGGTTCTCGTCGAAGGCGCCGCTCGGCGCGAAGGCGGGGCCGCTGCTCGAGCGATACCTGCAGACGAACGACCGCCCGGCGCTCGGCAGCGGGCAGCCGAGTGAAAAGCTGCTCGGGCTCTTCGCCCCTGCGTCGATGACGATGGCGAGCGGCGTGCGCGACGGCGAGGCGCGGTCGGCCTACCGGCGCGACCTTTGCGAATTCGTCGACGATCGCGTGTCGGCGGCGCAACGGGTCACGTTCGCGCACACGCTGCTTTGGCGCGACATGGCGGAAGCCCGGCTCTTCCTCGACCCGATCGAGCGCACGCTCGACGGGCTCTCGGCGACCGATCGCGCCGCCGCGCCGGTCGAGCAGGCGCTCGCGGGCATCGCGAACGACGGCGCGGCGCGGGAGCGATTCGTCGCTTACTTACGCAATGTGGACGACGCGGAGCTCCGTACGAGACTGATCGCCGTCGGCGCCAGGCTTGGATGGTTTTCGCCGCCACAGCAGCGTGCGGAATGGACGCGAATGGTCGAGGATCGAATGCACGCGGCCAATCTCGGGGCGCGCGACGTCGACGTGATCTGCCGATCGAGTGCCGGGCACGCGCTCGATCCGGGTCTCCCGGCATCGCTTCAGCGAGAGGGTCGCGACGTTGCCCGCTCGGCGATCCTCGCGTGTCTGGGCGATGGTAGCGCGCACGCCGCCGTGCTCCACGCGCTGACCAGCGCCACCGACGCCGACGCCGCGATCGTGCAGGTCTACCTGCGGCATCACCCGATCGTCGCACCCGTCGAGCTTCGCAACGTGGCGCAGCGGATCGCAGGGATGCGCGACGCGAAGGCGCAGGCACGCGCGCTCGATACGCTCGCCGACAATCGCGTCTCCGACGTCGAGAGCCTCGAAGCGCTCACCCGTCTGTTCCCCGTCGCGAAGAGCATCGGCGTGCAGCGTGCGATCGCCGCCATCTTGATCCGCTCCGATTACCAGGCGATCGCCAGGCCGGACGTCGTGCGCGCGTTGCGCGAAAAGCGGCTCAAGTCGCCCGACGGGCAGGATCTCATCGACATCCTCATCCGTCGCATGCAGGCGTCGCTCGGCAAGCCGGCGTAGCACGCAACGACGTGGCCGCGCGCACCGTCGGCCGTTTCCCCACTTGCGGAGGACTGCATGAAGCTCTACTACCATCCTGCGTCGACCACCAGCCGCCCGATCATGCTCTACGCCGAAGACAACGGGCTTCGGCTCGAGTATCGGCTCGTCGACCTCTTCCACGGCGAGCAGTACAAGGACGAGTTCGTGGCGGTGAATCCCTGCCACATGGTGCCGGTGCTCGACGATGGCGACTTCCGGTTGACCGAGAGCTCCGCGATCCTCAAGTACCTCGCCGATGCCACCGGCTCCCCGGGTTATCCCAGCGGGCTGCGCGAGCGCGCGCGCGTCAACGAGCGGATGGACTGGGTGAACACGCAGCTCGCGCGCGATTTCACCTACGGCTTCGTGTATCCGCAGCTATTGCCGATGTTCAAGCGCAAGGACGAACTCGTGCAGCAGGCGACGCTCGACTGGGGCCGCGAGCGCGCGCGCGACTGGCTCGGCGTGCTCGAGCGCCACGTGCTCGGCGAACGGGCGTATCTGTGCGGGGACGAGGTGACGATCGCCGACTATTTCGCGGCGCCCTTCGTCGCACTCGGCGAGGCGATTCGCTGCGACTATTCGCCGTATCCGAATATCCGGCGCTGGCTCGATTCGATGAAGGCGCGGCCGTCGTGGCGCAAGGTGAACGAGACGATCGACGGCTACGCCGCGTCGCTCGAGGACACGGCCTTCGTCGGGTTGTAATGGAGGCGTTGCGGCGGCGCGTGCTAAAAGGGCAGCCCGACGTAATTCTCGGCCATCGCCGTCGACGCGGCGTGCGAGGAGACCAGATAGTCGAGCTCGGCGCGCTGCAGCTTGTGTCCGATCGGGTCCGTCTCGGGAAACCTGTGGGTGAGCGACGTGAACCACCACGAGAATCGCTCGGCCTTCCACACCCGGCGCAGGCATCGGTCCGAATAGTGGTCGATGCCCGAATCGCTGCGCTCGACCAGCGCCTGGACCAGCGCTTCGGCGAGGTAATGCACGTCCGCCACCGCCAGATTCAGTCCCTTGGCGCCGGTGGGCGGAACGATGTGCGCGGCATCGCCGGCGAGCAAGAGACGGCCGAAGCGCATCGGCTCGGCGACGAAGCTCCGGAGCGGCGCAACGATCTTCTCGACCGATGGGCCGGTCACGATCGTCTCCGCGGCGCGTGGATCGAGGCGCCGGCGCAGCTCATCCCAGAACGCCGCGTCGCTCCATCGCTCCGGATGGTCGTCGAGCGCGCACTGGATGTAGTAGCGCGAGCGCGTCGGTGAACGCATGGAGCAAAGCGCGAAGCCGCGCTCGTGGTTCGAATAGATGAGCTCCGGTGATACGGGCGGAGTGTCGGAAAGGATCCCGAGCCACCCGAACGGGTAGACGCGCTCGTACGTCGCGATCGCGTCGGCCGCGATGCTCGCGCGGCTCACCCCGTGGTAGCCGTCGCACCCGGCGATGTAATCGCAGGCGAGGACGCGATGACCCTCCGCAGCGCGCCACGTCACGCGCGGTTCGTCGGAGTTGAACGCCTGCGGCGCCACATCGAGCGCCTCGTAGAGCGTCGTGCCGCCGAACGCGCGTCGGGCGTCCATGAGGTCGTGCGTCACCTCGGTCTGTCCATAGACCATCACGCGCTTGGCGGTCAGGCCCAGGAAATCGATGCGATGACGCGCGCCGCCGAACGAGAGCTCCACCCCGTCATGCAGCAGTCCTTCGCGATGCATGCGGGCGCCGAGGCCCGCCTCGTCGAGGAGATCGACGGTCGTCTGCTCGAGGACGCCCGCTCGCACGCGCCCCAGCACGTACTCGGCGCTGCGCCGCTCGAGGATGACGTTGTCGATGCCCGCGCGGTGCAGGAGGTGCCCGAGCAGCAGGCCCGACGGCCCCGCGCCGATGATCGCGACCTGGGTACGCGAAGGCACCTTCATGACGCTCCGATGGTATCGTGACCGGGACTTCGCGACCACGGAGTTTCGCCATGCTTCGATCGTATCTCTTCGTGCCTGCCAACCGGCCGGATCGCTACGAAAAGGCGCTCGCGTCGCGCGCGGGCGCGGTGATCGTCGATCTCGAGGACGCGGTCGCACCGGCCGACAAGCAGGCGGCGCGTACGGAACTCCTCGCGTGGCTCGCGCCCGCCAAACCGGTGATCGTCCGTATCAACGCGCCGGCCACCGAGTGGTTCGAGGCTGACCTCGACGTGTGCTCGCAACCCGGCGTGACGGCAGTGGTCGTCCCGAAAGCGGAGACGGGCGAGCAGATTGCGCGCGTCGCGGCCGCGTCGGCGCGTCCGGTGCTTCCGCTCGTCGAAACCGCACGCGGGCTGTGGTCGGCGCTCGAGATCGCGAAAGCGCCCGGCGTGTCGAGGCTGCTCTTCGGGTCACTCGACTATCAGGCGGACCTCGACACGACGGACGACGAATTGCTGCTCGCCCGCTCGCAACTCGTGCTGGCGTCGCGCGTGGCCGGCATTGGTGCACCGGTGGACGGCGTGACGCAGGCGGTCGACGATGCGGAGCTGTTGCGGCGCGATTGCGAGCGCGCGCGCCGGCTGGGCTTCGGCGCGAAGATCTGCATCCACCCGCGGCAGGTCGACATCGTCAACCGCTGCTTCGCGCCGACCGACGAGGACATCACGTGGGCGCAGCACGTGGTCGACGCGTTCGCCGCGTCGCGCGGCAACGCGACGCTGCTCGACGGCAAGATGATCGACGGCCCGGTGCTTACCAAGGCGCAGGCGATACTCGACGAGGCAGCCGCGGGCGCACGCTAGTTCTGCAAGGCTTGTTCGTTCGACGTGTTGACGTTTAATGGGAGGCGAATTGAGCTTGAAGGGAATTCTTGCAGGAATTGGACTGACGCTGTTGGTCGAGTTGATCGTCGCTTACGGACTGGTCGAACGTGGACTGATCCCCGCCAATGCCGACGCGGCGCCAAGCTCGCTCGAGACGTGGATGGCGCGCACGTCGCTACGCGCGACAATCCGCCGCGAGGCGCCGAGCGAAGCGAATCCGGTGCCGCTCACCGAGCAGAATCTGAGCGACGGCCTGCACCTGTTTGCGCAGAACTGCGCCATTTGCCATGGCTCGGCCAAGGGGAATGCCTCCCCATCGCCAATCGCCAAAGGTCTGTATCAAAAGCCACCGCAGTTCGCCTCGGAGGGCGTCGAAGACGATCCCGAAGGGGAGTCCTACTGGAAGATCAAGCACGGCATTCGGTTCACGGGAATGCCATCGTTCGCGGCAACGCTGAGCGACCGTGAGATATGGTCGCTTGCGCTCTTCCTGAAGCACATGGACAAACTTCCGCCTCCCGTCCAGGACGTGTGGCGCCAGGTGGAGAATTGGCCGCCGAATCGGTGTCAATAGCGAACATGTAAGGACAAGCGGCACGCGAGCTCGTCGCTTGGACGCCGTCTTCCTACGCGTGGAACGTCAGAACTTGCGCTTCAAGCCCACCCACACCCCACCGGGTAT
>DASTGT010000113.1:0-10390 GCA_035718935.1 Casimicrobiaceae bacterium | reverse complement strand
GTGGTCATGACGATCGGGCGCAACCGCACCTGCCCCGCGGTGAGCAGTGCGTCGGTCAGGCTTGCACCGGCGCGCCGCGCGCGATTGGCGAAATCGACGAGCAGGATCGCGTTCTTCGTGACGAGGCCCATCAGCATCACGAAGCCGATGATCGAGAAGATGTTGAGGGTCGTGCCCGTCAACAGCAGCGCGAGGAACACGCCGATCAGCGAGAACGGCAGCGACGCCATGATCGCGATGGGCTGCGTGAAGCTCGCGAACTGCGACGCGAGGATCAGGTAGATGAAGACGATCGCGAGCGCGAGCGCCGCGACCGCCGAACGAAACGAATCCTGCATGTCCTGCTGCTGTCCCGCGGCGGCGAGGCTGTAGCCGGGAGGCAGCGCCATCGCGTCGGCGAGCTTCTGCACGTCCTTGCCGACGTCGCCGGCCGGACGGCCCTCGACGTTCGCATAGATGCCGATGCGCCGCTGCAGGTCCTGCCGCTTGATCATCTGCGGGCTCGTCGACTCGACGAGTTCGGCGACCTGCCGCAGCGGCACCATCCGCATCTGTCCGTCGGGCCCGCGCCGGTTCGTCGCGAGGTACAAATTGCCGAGATCCGAGGCGAGCTGGCGCCGATCCTTCGACAGTTGGACGTTCACCTCGTAGTTCTGGCCGTCGGGACCTTGCCAATAGCTGATCGTGTCGCCCGCCACCAGCGGCCGGATCGTCGCGCCGACCTGCTGCACCGTGACGCCGAGATCGGCCGCCTGCACGTTGTTGAGGCGGATCGACAGCGCCGGATTCGCTGCCTTGTCCGACGTCTCGAGGTCGGCGATGCCCGGCACGTTCTTCACCTTCTCGGCGAATTCCTGCGCGAGCTTCGACAGCGTGTCGGCGTCGGGGCCGAGCAGGTTGAACCAGATCGGCCGGTCGAAGCCGAACGCGAGCTCGAGTCCCGGGATCGGCTTCAGCGCGGCGCGGATCGCGCGCTCGACGTCCTTCTGCGAGCGGGCGCGCGCGCCGCGGTCGACGAGCTTCAGGTTGATCCGTGCGTAATTGCGGCCGTCCTCGGTGCCGACGGTCGTCATCGTCAGCGCGATCTCCGGAAAAGTCGCCAGCACCTGCTCGGCCTCGCGCACCTTGGCGTCCGAGTACTCGAGGCTCGAGCCGACCGGCGTGTTGAGCCGAAGCGAAATGAACGACTGGTCGACCTCCGGCATGAATTCGGTGCCGACGAGCGGCACGACGAAGAAGCTCGCGACGAACGTGCCGAGCGCGATCGCCAGCACCGACTTGCGGTGCGAAAGCGACCAATCGAGGATGAGTCCATAGATGCGATGCAGCGCCTCGACGCCGCGCTCGACGCGCGCGACGAGCCGGCCGAGCCACGGCGCGTAGCGGAAGCGCGTCGCGGCGGGATCGGCCCATATCGACGAGAGCATCGGGTCGAGCGTGAAGCTCACGAAGAGCGACACCAGCACGGCGACGGCGACGGTGACGCCGAACTGGAAGAAGAAGCGCCCGATCAGCCCCTGCATGAACGCGATCGGAACGAAGACGGCAACGATCGCGAACGTCGTCGCCATCACGGCGAGGCCGATTTCCTGCGTGCCCTCGCGCGCCGCGTCGACGTGGCTCTTCCCCATCGCGAGGTGGCGCACGATGTTCTCGCGCACGACGATGGCGTCGTCGATCAAAAGGCCGATCGTGAGCGACAGCGCCATCAGCGTCAGGAAGTTGAGCGTGAAGCCGAACGCGTGCAGCGCGATGAACGTCGCGACGACGGCGAGCGGCAGCGTGAGCCCGGTGATGATCGTGCTGCGCCAGCTCGCGAGGAAGAAGAACACGATCAGCACGGTAAGGAGGCCACCTTCGAGGATCGTGCTCTTGACCCGGTCGACGGCCTTCTCGACCTGGTCGGCACGCGAGTACGCGAGACGCACCTCGACGTCGGCCGGCAGGCGCTTCTTCAATTCGTCGACGGCGACCTTCACGTTGCGGCCGGTGTCGACGATGTTGGCGTCCTGCGCCTTCTGGATGTCGAGCATGATCGCCGGGTGTCCGTTCACGCGCGAGATCGAGTCGGGCTCCTTCTCGCCGTCGATCACCTCCGCGATTTGCGCGAGGTAGACGGGGGCGCCGCCCTGCTGCGCGACGATGATCCGGCCGAACTGCGGCGGCGCCTTGATCTTGCCCTCGACGCGCACGACCGAATCGCTGACGCCGCGCGTGATGCGGCCGGCCGGAACGTCCTGGTTCGCCTCGCGGATCGCCGCGACCACCTGATCGACGGAGATGCCGAGCGCGGCGAGCGATTCCGGGCGGATCTGGATCAGGATCTGGCGCGTCATTCGGCCGTTGACGTCGATGCGCGCCACGCCTGGCTGATGCTCGAGCGCCTTGACGATCGTCTGGTCGGTGAGCGACGTGAGCTCGCGCAGCGGCGTCGTCTGCGACATCACGGCGAGCGACGCGACCGGCTGGCTGTTCTCGTTCTCGACGCGCATCACCAGCGGGTCCTTGACGTCGCGCGGGAACGTCGGACGCACGAGCGCGATGCGGTCGCGCACGTCCTGCACGGCGGTCGCCACGTCGGTCGAGAGGCGGAACTCGGCGACGACCTCGCTGCGCCCTTCGCGCGTGGTCGAATACACGCGCTTCACGCCCGAGACCTGGTTGATCGCGTATTCGATCGGCTTCGTGACGTCGGTCTCGACGACCTCGGGCGATGCGCCGGGGTATTGCGTCTGGACGAACACGAACGGCAGCGCCGTGTCCGGCATCTGCTCGATCGACAGGCTCTGGTACGAGAAGACGCCGAGGACGCTGATCGCGACCATGACCATGGTCGCGAACACCGGGTTGTCGATCGAGGTCTTGGTGATCCACATAGACGTCAGCGCGAAAAGCGCGGTTCGGGGTCAACCATCCCCGCCCGCCTTCGCGCGCGTCGCGTTCTGCGACGCCGACGGCACCCGCACGAGCGCCGGCGCTCCGTCCTTCAGGTTGTCGAAGCGCGCGGCGAGCACGGGCGTCTGCGCAGGCAGCGCGGTGCGGATCTCGACGCGGCCGCTCGTCTCGTCGCGGCGCCCGGTGCTGACGATCCGCTTCGCGAGCTTGCCCTGCTCGATCGTCCACACGTAGGACTGGCCCGCTTCGGTGCGCACGGCGACGGCGGGGAGTGTCGGCAACGGTGCGCTCGCGGCAAGGGCGATGCGGCCAGTGGCGAACATGCCGCTGCGCAGCGCGGCATCGGGATTGGGCAGCGCGACGTAGACGACGATCGCGCGCGTGCCGGGCTCGGTCGACGGGTTGATCCGATCGATTCGTCCGTTGAACCGCCGCTCGCCGAAACCGTCGACGGTGAGCTCGACCGGCATGCCCAATGCGAGTTCGGGCACGTCGAGCGCAGGCACCATGGCCTGCACCTCGAGATCGGACAGGTCGACGATCGTCACGATCGGCGACTCGACGGCGATCTTTTCGCCGGTCTGCACGTGGCGCTTGGCGACGATGCCGCGCAACGGCGCGACCACGTCGGCATCGGCGAGCGCATTCCTCGCCACCTGGACCTGCGCCTCGGCGGACTTGAGACTCCCGCGCGCCACGCTGTAGGTCGACTCGGTGCCGTCGAACGCGTTCTGCGAAATGAACTTGTCGCTGAGCAGCCGCAGGTTCATCGCGCGCGTCTTCTCGGCAAGCGCGAGTTGCGCACGCGCGCTTTCGAGTGCGCCCTGCCGCTCGATGAGCCGCGCTTCGAGGTCCGGCGACTTGATCCGCGCGAGCTTCTGTCCGGCACGTACGGCCTCGCCCTCGCGCACCGTCAATCCTTCGACGTCGCCGGCGACCTTCGCCTTGACGACCGCCTGCCGCACGGCCTGCAGCGTCCCCGACACGGGCAGCCAGCGGTCGAGCGGCCGCCGCTCGACGTAGACGACGTCGCCCGCGACGAATTGCAGCGCGACCGGTTGATCCCCGGGCGCGCCCGCGTCGCGCTTCGCCGCACGCAACGCGACGCTGCCGCCGACGGTGCCGACGATCGCGAGGACGACCACGGCGATCGTTACTCGGCGCCCGATTTTTCGTTGTTCGCCCATCCGATGCTCCCCGACTCCCCGGCGCGGCTCGTGGCGCGCGCGCTCGACGGTCGCCGCGGTTCGCGCGACGCCCGTTCCCGCGACCGGCATTGGATGCGCCGGCGCCGGCTGCCGGATTCGCGGCAGGCGAAACGTTAGGCCCGCGGAATCCGCCGCCGCAACCGCGGTGCGACGAAATGCGCCACGCTGCGACGAACCGCGAATTGTCGCCGGAAATGCCGGCGATTGACACCCAATTCGACGGCGACTCATAATGCCGCGCCCTTTTTCCTCCCTCCCCGGAGAACTCCCGATGCGCCCAATTCATACGATCGGCGTCACGCTCGTCACGGCCGCGATCGTCGGCATGTACGGCTGCGGCAAGGAAGAGCCCAAGCAGGCGGCCGCTCCCAAGACCGAAACCGCGGCGACGCCCGCCCCCGCTGCGGCACCGGCCGACGAAACGATCACCGTCAAGATCGGCTCGGCCGGGCCGCTGACCGGCGAAATCGCCCACCTCGGCAAGGACAACGACAACGGCGTTCGCCTCGCGATCGATCAGGCGAACGAGAAGAAGATCAAGCTCGGCGGCAAGACCGTCAAGTTCGAAGTCCTGTCGGAAGACGACCAGGCCGATCCGAAGCTCGGACCCACGATCGCGCAAAAGCTCGCCGACGCGAAGGCCGCAGGGGTCGTCGGGCACCTGAATTCGGGCGTCACGATTCCGGCGTCGTCGGTGTACAACCAGGCGGGCATCCCGATGATCTCGGGGTCGGCGACCAATCCCAAGCTGACCGAGCAGGGCTTCAAGGACATCTTCCGCGTCTGCGCACGCGACGACCAGCAGGGACCGGCGGTCGCGCAGTACCTCGAGTCGATGAAGATCAAGAAGGTCGCGATCGCCGACGACGCCACCGCCTACGGCGAGGGCCTCGCGAACCAGGTCGAGGCAACGCTCAAGGCCGCCGGCGTCAACGTCATCGCACACGAGAAGACGAACGACAAGGCGACCGACTTCAAGGCGATCCTCACGAAGATGAAGGGCCGCAATCCCGACGCGATCTTCTACGGGGGCATGGACGCGACGGGCGGTCCGATGCTGAAGCAGGCGCGCGAGCTCGGCATCAAGGCGGTGTTCAGCTTCGGCGACGGCGCGTGCACCGAAAAGATGAAGGAGCTCGCCGGCGACAAGAATGCGGACGGCTTCATCTGCTCGCAGGCAGGATTGCCGGTGGCGGCGGCGTCGAAGAGCTTCCTCGACGCGTTCAAGGCGAAATACAACGTCGACCCGATCATCTACGCGCCGTTCACGTACGACGCCGCGAACCTCCTCATCGCAGCGATGCAGAAGGCGGATTCGGCGGATCCCGCGAAGTACCTGCCCGACCTGCAAAAGATCAGCTACGACGGCGCCACCGGCCACATCGAGTTCGACGACAAGGGTGACCGCAAGAACGCCGAGGTGACGATCTTCACGATGAAGGGCGGCAAGCTCGATCCGGTCGCGATCGTCAAGGGCGGCAAGAGCATCGCGTTCGGCGACTTCATGAAGGCCGCCGACGCGGGTACCGGCACCGCCGCGGCGCCCGCGAAGAGCGAGGAACCGAAGAAGCAGTAAGGCTCCCCTCGCAAGCCGGAACGGCGCCTGCCTCGCGGGCGCCGTTTTTTTCTGCTACAAGCTCCTGCGTGGATACGTTTCTCCAGCAGATCGTCAACGGCGTCACGCTCGGCAGCGTGTACGCGATCGTGGCGCTCGGCTACACGATGGTGTACGGGATCATCCAGCTCATCAACTTCGCGCACGGCGAGGTGGTGATGTTCGGGGCGATGGTCGCGTATTCGGTGATCGTCGCGCTGGTCGGCGCGGGCACGACGCTGCCGCCGCTCGCGATCCTCGCGCTCGCGACGTTCACCGCGATTCCCGTCTGCATGATCGTCGGTTACCTCCTCGAGCGCGTCGCCTACCGGCCGTTGCGGCGCGCACCGCGCCTCGCGCCGCTGATCACCGCGATCGGGCTGTCGATCGTGCTGCAGAACATCGCGCTCATCATCTGGACGCGCAATCCGCTGCCGTATCCGCAGGTGATCACGACGATCCCGTATCACCTGACGTCGCACCCGGAAGGCGCGACGATCACCAACGTGCAGATCGCGATCATCGCGCTGTCGCTCGCGATGATGGGCGGCCTGCTGCTGCTCGTGTATCGGACGAAGCTCGGCATCGCGATGCGCGCCGTCGCGCAGAACCCGCAGGTCGCGGGCCTGATGGGTATCGACATCAACCGCGTGATCTCCTTCACGTTCACGATCGGCGCCGCGCTCGCCGCAGTCGCCGGCGTGATGGACGCCAGCTACTACGGCATCGCGCATTACCAGATGGGCTTCCTGCTCGGGCTGAAGGCGTTCTCCGCCGCCGTGCTCGGCGGCATCGGCAACATCGCCGGCGCGATGCTGGGCGGCATGCTGATGGGCATCATCGAAGCGCTCGGCGCGGGCTACGTCGGCGAGCTCACCAATCTGTGCGCCCTGTCGTCGTGGTCCGACACGATCGCGCAGCGGTGCGCGAACGATGCGCATCTCGAGCTGTTCGGCTCGAACTACCAGGACGTGTTCGCGTTCGTCGTGCTGATCCTCGTCCTCGTGTTTCGCCCGTCGGGACTCCTCGGCGAGCGCGTGTCCGATCGCGCGTGATGGAACAAGGCGTCGCGCAGGTCGCCGTTCCCGCCTCCATCAAGCGCCGGCCTGCGCTCGCGTGGGCGGGCGTGATCCTCGTCGCCGTCGCGCTCGCCGCCCTGCCGTTCGTGCTCGCCGGCATCGGCACCGCGTGGGTGCGCATCACGAACCTCGCGATCCTGTACTGCTTCCTGGCGCTCGGGCTCAACATCGTCGTCGGCTTCGCCGGCCTGCTCGACCTCGGATACATCGCGTTCTACGGCGTGGGCGCCTACACCTACGCCCTGCTCGCCAGCCCGCATTTCGGGCTGCATCTCCCGTTCTGGGTGATCCTGCCGATCGGCGCCTTCATCGCGTGCATCTTCGGCGTGCTCCTCGGCGCGCCGACGCTGAAGCTTCGCGGCGACTACCTCGCGATCGTGACGCTCGGCTTCGGCGAGATCGTGCGCATCTTCCTCAACAACCTGTCGCGGCCGTTCAACCTGACGAACGGGGCGCAGGGCATCGTGCTGATCGATCCGTTCCGGATCGACGGCTACAGCTTCGGAAAGTCGCACACGCTCGGCTCGCTCGTCTTCTCGCCGCCGATCAACTACTACTATTTCCTGCTGATCGTGCTGATCGCGGTGATCGCGCTCAACTTCCGCTTGCAGGACTCGCGCGTCGGGCGCGCGTGGGAAGCGATCCGCGAGGACGAGATCGCGGCGCGCGCGATGGGCATCAACACGCGCAACATGAAGCTTCTCGCCTTCGCGATGGGCGCGTCGTTCGGAGGCATCGCCGGCGGCATGTTCTCGGCGATGCAGGCGTTCATCAGCCCGGAGAGCTTCGTGCTCGTCGAGTCGATCATGGTGCTGTCGATGGTCGTGCTGGGCGGCATGGGCAACGTCTTCGGCGTGATCGTCGGCGCGCTGCTGCTGTCTTTCGTGCCCGAGATCCTGCGCTACACCGTCGGCCCCGTGCAGCAGTCGCTCTTCGGCCGCACGCTGATCGACCCCGAGGTCATCCGCATGCTGCTGTTCGGGCTCGCGCTCGTGCTGATGATGCTGTTCCGTCCCGCCGGAATCCTGCCGTCTGCCGTTCGCAAGCGCGAACTCGAGGCCGGCGTCGCGCCCGGCGGCGTGCGCACGTCATGACGACGGACCACGGCGCGCCGCTGCTGCTCGACGCACAGGGCATCACCAAGCGCTTCGGCGGCGTGCACGCACTCGCCGACGTCGCCTTCCAGATCCGGCGCGGCGAGATCTACGGGCTCATCGGGCCGAACGGCGCCGGCAAGACGACGCTCTTCAACGTGCTGACCGGCATCTATGCGCCGGAC
The DNA here is from genome assembly GCA_035718935.1 of Casimicrobiaceae bacterium. Taxonomy (GTDB): domain Bacteria; phylum Pseudomonadota; class Gammaproteobacteria; order Burkholderiales; family Casimicrobiaceae; genus VBCG01. The sequence continues at coordinate 2,335 of DASTGT010000113.1, read as the reverse complement.
GCCGGCCGTTTCGTGTTCGACGGCGAGCCGATGGCAGGCCTCACACCCAACGAGGTCGCCGCGCTCGGCATCGCGCGCACGTTCCAGAACATCCGGCTGTTCGCCAACCTGTCGGCGCTCGAGAACGTGATGATCGGAAGGCACGTGCGCACCCACGCCGGCGTGTTCGGGGCGATCTTCCGCGACAAGCGCACGCGGGAGGAGGAGCGCGCGATCGAGAAGCACGCGTACGAGCTGCTGTCGTTCGTCGGCGTGCATCGACGTGCCAACGACCTGGCGCGGCACCTCGCGTACGGCGACCAGCGGCGGCTCGAGATCGCGCGCGCGCTCGCGACCGAGCCGAAGCTGCTGGCGCTCGACGAGCCCGCCGCCGGCATGAACGCCACCGAGAAGGCGTCGCTACGCGCGCTGCTCGAGCAGATCCGCTCCACCGGAACGACGATCCTGCTGATCGAGCACGACATGAAGCTCGTAATGAGCGTATGCGATCGCGTCCTCGTGCTCTACTACGGGCGCAAGATCGCCGAGGGCCCCGCGGCCGCGGTGCAGCGCGACGAGAAGGTGATCGCGGCGTACCTGGGCGGCGGCGTCGAGCTCGTGATGGATCGGAAATGACTTCACCGCTGCTCGAGCTGCGGCAGGTCGCGATTTCGTACGGCGGCATTCGCGCGGTGAAGGGCATCGACTTGAGCGTCGCGCGCGGCGAGCTCGTGTGCCTGATCGGCGCGAACGGCGCCGGCAAGACGACCACGCTCAAGGGCATCTGCGGGCTGCTGCCGCTGCGCGAGGGCACGATCGTTTACGACGGCAACGACGTCACCGGCCGCCCGGCGTTCGAGCTCGTGCGCAAGGGCCTCGCGATGGTACCCGAGGGGCGCGGCATGTTCGGCGCGCTGACGATCGAGGAGAACCTGACGATGGGCGCGTATGCGCGAAGCGACCGCGACGGCGTGCGTCGCGACGTCGAGCGCGTCTACGCGTTGTTCCCGCGATTGCACGAGCGGCGCCGGCAGACCGCCGGGACGCTGTCGGGCGGCGAGCAACAGATGCTGGCGATCGCGCGCGCGATGATGTCGAAGCCCCGGCTCCTGCTGCTCGACGAGCCGTCGATGGGGCTCGCCCCTCTGATGGTGCAGAAGGTGTTCGAGACGATCCTCGCGGTGGCGAAAGAAGACGTGACGATTTTGCTCGTCGAGCAGAACGCGAAGCTCGCGCTCGAAGTGAGCGACCGCGGCTACGTGATGGAGTCGGGCGAGGTTACACTGGCGGGCAAGGCGTCGGATCTGCTGCACGACCCGAAGGTGCGCAGCGCGTACCTCGGCGAAGCGGCCTGACGCCGGCTCGTTCGCCTCGCCGCAGGACCGTTCGCATTCCCACCAACGATCCCCGTCCCTCGCCGGCGCCGGTGCCGACGCGCACGGCTCGCCGGCCGATTCGCAGCGTTTCCGGGCAGCGCGCGTTCAACTGGTACGCCGATGCGATGCGGCTGTGGAAGCGCGGCCCGTTCACCTTCTGCGCGATGGCGCTCGCGATCCTCTTCGGCAACGTCGGTTTGCCGCTCGTGCCGCTCGTAGGCGTCGCGATCGCGCAGCTGCTGCTGCCGCTCGTCGAGTGCGGGCTGCTCTATGCGAGCCTCGCCGCCGACCGGGGCGATCGACCGCGTTTCCGGCAGTTGTTCGCGTTCATCGGGGCGCCGGCGCGCGCGCAGGCGGCCGTCGTCGTTGCGGCGCTCGCGGTGTTCGCCGCGGAAGCGTTCATCGCGCAGATGGCGGGTGGCTACAACATGCTGATGCCCGAGCAGAACGCCGACTCGATCAACGGCTTCACGCTGGTTTCCGCGTATTCCATGGGCATCCTCGTCTCGCTTCCGGTGACGTTCGTGCCGTTCGCGGCGCTCTTCGACGGCGAGAGCTTTCGCGACGCGTTCGCGCAAAGCGCCGAGGCGTTCGCGCGGAACGTCACGCCGCTCGTGCTCTACGGCGCGCTGTCGTTCGGCCTCGTGATGGTCGGCCTCGCGACCAACGGCATCGGGCTCCTGCTCGCGCTGCCGTGGTCGGCCGCCGCGTCGTATGCGGCGTGGAAGGACATCTTCGGCGTGGCCTGATCGGCACACACGGACTTCGCTCCATCGCACCCATTCGGTGCACGGCGGCACGTTCGAGTGAGTCGGGACCCTCTCTTCTGTCTTGGCCAGTACTGTCGGCCAAGTCCTACAGGAATGTGATCATCCGTCCGCTTCGGTGTACCGGGCCGCGCCGGTACGATGGCGCCGACCTTCCGTTGCACTTTCCTAGCGGGGATTCGCGGCCATGCCCCTCGACCACGTCCTTGGTTC
>DASTGT010000112.1:0-6113 GCA_035718935.1 Casimicrobiaceae bacterium | reverse complement strand
CGCCTTCTTGTCGTCGTGCGTCGGGTACTTCGCGACGAGATCGGGCCGCGGAGAGTAAAGCGGCTCGCGGTGCTGCGGAATGCCGTCCGGGAAATTCCAGACCACCGCACGCGCCTTGGCATTGCCCCAAGGATGCGCGCCGTGCTTCATCGTCACGCGCTGGATTCCGCCGGAAAGATCGGTCTTCCAGTTCTTGCCCTCGGCAGCCTTCTTCTCGGCATCCGTGAGCTCGTCCCACCATCCGAGCTTCTTCATCAGCACGTGGTCGAATTCGGGGTAACCCGTCGTGATCTCGCAGTCCTTCGGATACGAGCCGTCTTCGGCGAGCAAGTTGACGCCGTCGCGTTCCACGCCGAAGTTCGCGCGGAAGCAGCCGCCGCCGTGCATCATGTTCTTCGATTGGTCATACAGATTCGGCGAGCCCGGATGCTTGATTTCGGGTGTTCCGTAGCAAGGCCACGGCAGCCCGTAGAAATCCCCGTCACACGGTCCGCCCTGGGCGCGCAGGGACTTCACGTCGAACGTGTGCTGGTTCTTCATGTGCAGCTTGAGACGCTCGGGCGATTGACCCGTATAGCCGATCGTCCACATGCCGCGATTGATTTCCTTCAGCACCGATTCGGGCGTGGGCTCCTCCCACTTCGCATCGCCGTCCGGCTTCCACATCTCGTAGTTCTTGATGAACTCGGGACCCCACCCGAATTTCTTCGCGAACGCGTACATGATCGCATGATCGGTCTGCGAGTCGAACAGCGGACGAATGACGCGCTCGCGCCACTGCACCGAGCGGTTCGACGCGGTGACGCTGCCGGACGTTTCGAGCTGCGTAGCCGCCGGCAACAGATAGACGTTGTCCTTGCGCACCATCGCGGCCATCGCCGCCGTCGCGGACGGATAGGGATCGATGACGGCGATGACGTCGAGCTTCTTCATCGCCTCGACCATCTCCTTGCCGCGCGTCTGGCTGTTGGGCGCGTGCCCCCAGAACACGATCGCACGCAGGTTGCTGTCCTGGTCGATCAGCTCGTTCTTCTCGAGCACGCCGTCGATCCAGCGCGACACGGTCATGCCTGGCTTTTCCATCATGGCCTGGGAAGCGAACTGCTTCAGGATCCAATCGTAGTCGACGCCCCACACCGTCGCGAAGTGTTTCCACGATGCTTGCGCGACGCCGTAATAACCCGGCAGTGAATCCGGGTTGGGACCGACGTCGGTCGCGCCCTGTACGTTGTCGTGGCCGCGGAAGATGTTCGTCCCGCCGCCCGATACGCCAACATTGCCGAGCGCGAGCTGCACGATGCACGACGCGCGCACGAACGCGTTGCCGATCGAGTGCTGCGTCTGGCCCATGCACCAGACGAGCGTCGACGGCCGGTTCTTCGCCATCATCTCGGCGACCTTGTAGATCTGCGCCTCGGGTACGCCGGTCACTTCCTCGACCTTGTCGGGCGTCCACTTGGCCATGACGTCGTCCTTGACCTTGTCCATGCCGTAGACGCGGTCGTGGATGTACTTGTCGTCCTGCCAGTTGTTCTTGAAGATGTGGTAGAGCACGCCGAACAGGAACGCGACGTCGGTGCCGGAGCGGATGCGTACGAAATAGTCGGCCTTCGCCGCCGTGCGCGTGAAGCGCGGGTCGGCGACGATCATCTTCGCGCCCTTCTCCTTCGCGTGCAGCATGTGCAAAAGCGACACCGGGTGCGCCTCGGCGGCGTTGCTGCCGATGTAGAGCGCGCACTTGGTGTTCTGCATGTCGTTGTACGAGTTCGTCATCGCGCCATAGCCCCACGAGTTGGCTACGCCCGAGACGGTCGTCGAGTGGCAGATACGCGCCTGGTGATCGGTGTTGTTCGTGCCGAAGTACGACACGAACTTGCGCAGCAGGTACGACTGCTCGTTGCTGTGCTTGGAGCTCCCCACCCAGAACACCGCGTCGGGGCCGGATTCCTTGCGGATCGCGAGCAGCTTGTCGCCGAGCTCGTTGATCGCCTGGTCCCAGCTGATCTTCTGCCACTTGCCGTCGACGAGCTTCATCGGCGTCTTCAGCCGATGATCGCCGCGGCCGTGCTCGCGGATCGCGGCGCCCTTCGCGCAATGCGCGCCGAGGTTCAGCGGCGAGTCGAACACCGGCTCCTGGCGCACCCACACACCGTTCTCGACGACCGCGTCGATGGAGCAGCCGACCGAGCAGTGCGTGCACACCGTGCGATGCACCTCGCGCTTGACGTCGGCGCTGTCCGCTGCGGCTTCGGCCTTGCCCATCGTGCCGTAAGGCAGCTGGCTCGCGAACGCGCCGGCGCCCGCCACCATGCCGGAGCGCTTGAGGAACGTGCGGCGATCCATCGTCGCGATCCTTGCGCCGAAGCCTCGCGAAAGGCGCGGGCCGGCAACGCGGGCGGTATCGGTCTTGCGGGTGAGCAGCATGATGCCTCTCCTCGTCGGAAGAAGGTCGTGACGGGAATGCGAATGCAGGGACCCCGGAGGGGCGTGCCGATCAGATGCGCGTCGTGGCGTAGTAGGTACGCACGTGCTCCGTCTCGCGATAGCCCTGCGATTGCGGCGCCGGCTGTGCCGGCTCGGCGATCACGGCGGTGGGCGCGGCGGCGAGTGCGGACGCCGACGCTGCGCCTGCGGCCCCCGCGCCGAAGGCCAGCAGGAAGCGCCGACGGGTTCTATCGGTGGTCGGAGCGGGTGTCGGGGCGTGCGGCCTCGACCGATCGCATGGTGATGCGTCGCTCATGATTCCTCCTCCAAAGGCATTCCGAACGCATAAATCATCCGTCCATGGCGAGTGCGTCGCGGTCCAGCGCCATGAATTTGTCCGTCAATTCTGCAACGTGCACGTAGTACTTGGCAATAGCGGATTCACGTATTGCATTGCAGCAATCGAACACCCACGGGGTGACGTGCGCAGCGAAGAACGCGCGTTGCAGGGAAATATCGGCGGCGGGCGTCCCAGGGCCCCCTGCGATCAGCAATCGCATCGTTTCGCAAAGCGCCGACAGGTGATCCTCGAGCATCGTCGCCTCCGCGCGCCGCGCGAGACCGAGGGCGGCGAGGTCGCTGCGCAACTCCACCAGCGGCCGCTCCATCATCGCGCCGACCTGCCAGTGCGACGCGTGCAGGTTCACCTCGGACTTGCCGACGCCGACGAAAAGGTCCGTGTATTCCTGCGCCGCGGCGTCCGCGTCCATCGCGCCGCTCGCCTCGACCAGCCGGTTCCATGCCGCGGCAAACAGCGTGTCGCCCGAAATCCTTTCCGAATTCGCGATCGCGGCGAGCAGCGCGGGGTCCGGACCGTCGGCGTAAAGCCGCGCAAGGAGCGCGTAGATGGAAGCGCGGGTGGCATCCTCGGGGCTTTGGGGCCCCGAACCCGGGACCCCGGACGGCGGATCGTCCGTGGCACTCCGAGATTCGGCGGCTCGCATCGTATCGATGTGGCTTTCACTCATTGCGTTCGACGTCGGCTGCGCGCGACAGTACCGATATTCCCTGGTTCCTCGGCCTCACGCGTCAGAGGTTGCGAATATCCGCCGGCCCCTCGTTGGTCATGAGATCGACGACGCGGCAATCGGCGCACATCGACAGGCGCTCGATCGCACCTGCGCCTGCGAACATCGAGTGCGCGCGGAGCCGCTCGATCATGGCGAGCACGAGCTTCTCGGTGCCCATCGGCTTGCCGCAGCGCACGCACGCGAAGACTTTCGCCTCGTTCAGCACGCGCGGCGCGCGCGCCTCCGCCGTCAGCGCGAGCCGCGGCACGAGCGAGAGCGCGCTTTCCGGGCACGTCTTCACGCAGAGGCCGCATTGCACGCAGTTCGCCTCGATGAAGCGCAGCATCGGCGATTCGACGTGATCGAGCAGCGCCGCCTCCGGGCACGCGCCGACGCACGAGAGGCACATCGTGCACGCCGCCTTGTCGATCGCGAGACTGCCGAACGGCGCGACCGCCGGCAGCGCAATCGCCGTCGTGGGCACCGGCGCGTGCTGCGCGAGATGCTCGAACGCGTGCGCGAGCGTGCGGCGCTTGTCGTTGGTCGCGGCGAACGTCGCGCCGACGCGCGGCGGCAGCGCCGCCTGCCAGTTCCACAGCCGCGCCTCGACGTCGTCGACGCGCGCATCGATCAGCCGCAAGTGCTCGCCCTGATAGCCCTGCGCATTCGCGATCACCTGCGCGATGGCCATCTGCGCGGATAGCGCGTCGCGATACTCGGGCGCCTCGTCACCGGTCGCGAGAACCGCGATGCTCGTCGCGCCCCAGGCGAGCGCCGCCATCCACAAATCGATGCCCACGGAGGCGACGTGCTCGACCTCGATCGGCATCAGCCGCGCCGGCAGCCCACGGCCGCGGCGCGCGAGATCCTCGAGCACCGGCCGAGCGTCCGCCGCGTGGATGACGAGCCCGGGATCGCGGCCGCCGGCGCGCTCGTACGTCTGGAGCAGGCTGCGCATGCGCGCACCGACGTCGGCCGCCGCGGGGTACGCGTACGTGAGCGCGCCCGACGGGCACACCGTCGTGCAGCCGCCACACCCCATGCAAAGATGCGGCTCGACGAAGATCTTGTCGCCGTCGGCGCGGATCGCGCGCGTCGAGCACACGTCGATGCATTGCGTGCAACCGATCTTCTCCGACCTGCTGTGCGCGCAGATCGAAGGCCTGTAGTCGAAGAATTTCGGCTTCTCGAATTCACCGACGCAGGTCGCGATCTCGGCGGCGACTTTCGCCTGCTCGAGCGGATCGTGGCCGGGCGCGAAATAGCCCTGCGGCGGCTGGTGCTGACGGAACCAGCGCGTCGATGAAAGATCGAGCACCGCGTCGAACTGCCCGCTGCGCACGGTGTCGCGCCGATCGAAGTCGATGGCGCCGACGGTGCCGCATGCGGCGACGCACGCGCGGTGGCTCTTGCAGCGATCGAGGTCGACCTGCAGGCTCGCGCCGATCGCCTGCTCGGGGCACGCCCTGACGCACGCGTTGCAGCGCGTGCAGAGGTCGAGGTCGATCGGATTCTGCTGCGTCCATTCCGCTTCGAACGCGCCAAGCCAACCCGCAAGCCGCGTCAGCCGCCCGGTGAATACCGGAACGTCGCGCGGTCCCGTCAATGCATCGTCGTAATCGGCCGACGTCGCGAGCACGGTGATCGACAGCGCGCTGCCGAGCAGGTGCGTCCATCGCAGTGCGCGCTCGAGCGGCCCGACGATCAGCAGCCGGCCTTCCGACTTGAAGGCGACGAGCGGAACCGGCTCCGGCTCGGGCAACGCGGCCGCCGCGAGGAGCGCTGCGATCTTCGGCGTCGCGAGTGCGCCCTCGGCCGACCAGCCGGCGGTCTCGCGAATGTTCACGAAGCGGACGCTGCGAACCTGCGGCGTTTCCTCGGCGATTTCGCGCAGCAGGTGCTGCTCCTGCGTACACGCGACGAGCATGTCGCCGCCCGCGGCGTCCTTGTACCGGCCGAGCTCGCGCTGGCACATCGCGCGGTGCGTACGCGGCACGAGGCCCGTCGCGCGCGCGATCGCCGGCGCATCGAGCGTCATCGTGCCGTTGCAGCTGCAGATGAAAACGTTACGCTCGCCCGTCATCGTTCGCTTCCCTTGCGTTCGCGCGTTTCGCGTACGTCCGCGGGCGCAGGTTCGATCGTCGGCGTCGCGGCGCATGCATCATCGAGCACCGGGACACTCGCTGCACCGGCCGGACGATCGCCTTGCGCCGCGGTCTCGTGCGCGTCCTCCGTCGTCGACGCGGCGGGCTCGACGACGTCCTCGACGTAACCCTCGTCGTTGACGCGCGTCTTCGGCGGATCGAACAGGTAGCGCGCGTGCGCGAGCTGGCGCACGATCTCGGGCGCGATCGGATCCGGCTTCGAATAGTCGTCGATATAGACGTCGAGCCCGTCCATCACGTTGAAGCGCGGATCGCGCAGCAGCGCGCGCAGCGCCTTGCGCCGCACGTTCTCATCCACACCGGGTTGCATGAATGCGGTGAAATCCGATTCGAACGTGAGCGAGTCCAGCGGCGGCAGCGCAGCCGCTGACGGCTGCACGGCCGTCTCGCGCGCGACCGCGGGCGCGGCACCGGCGCCCGCGGGCGCCGCATCCGCGACCGAGCGCTCGGCATC
>DASTGT010000111.1:0-12084 GCA_035718935.1 Casimicrobiaceae bacterium | reverse complement strand
CGCTGGAACAACCGCAGCACATCGATAACGGCGCCCATCCATCAGGCGGGCGAGCAGTCCGGACAACCTACAAGCGATTAGTTGAAGCTGCCGTTAAAGACGCCGGAGACGTCCAGGAACTGTAGCGTCTGCGGCTGAATCTTTCGTTACGCTCACGCCATCGATCGAGTAAGTCAGCGGACCGTGTTTACCTGCGATGTATCAAAGGTAGCGGTCCCGACTATTCGATTGCGCGGGCGGACGGGTTGAACGTGCCGCCGAAGTAAGGGCCATGGTTTTCGTACACATTTCCACTAAACGTGAACGGTAAACTGGCGTTTGCAGAGCGCGTCAGCAGCGCTGTTATCCAATAAGGCGATCCGTCGGCGCGATAGACAAAGAAATCGAGGAACTGCGGGCGCTGATCGCCGAGGTGCTGCGCGACGACAGCAGGGCGGAACCGGCCGAAGTGGTCGCCGTTGCATGCGCAGACCGTGACGCCGCGTTGCTGGCGCTTCGCGCGCGCGGCGACGAGTTGGCTTGAGAGTCAAGAGCTAAGCCATTGACACTTTTGGCGTCCCCAAGGGGATTCGAACCCCTGTTACCGCCGTGAAAGGGCGATGTCCTAGGCCTCTAGACGATGGGGACCGGTCGGGTGGTCGCAGGGGCCGCTGCGACGAAGGTCGGTGGTGGAGGTAAGCGGGATCGAACCGCTGACCTCTTGCATGCCATGCAAGCGCTCTCCCAGCTGAGCTATACCCCCACGGCGAGCCCGAGATTATAGCGGAGGCGGTTCCGCCGCGCCAACGCCCGAGAGACAGGATTGCACGAGACGCGTTCGTTATGATCGGTGACGTGTCCGCGACGCCCACCCTGCTCCCGCCTGCCGATTCGCTGCAGCGAACATCGATGCGCGATCGCGTGGTGCTGGTCACCGGCGCGACCGGCGGCCTCGGACGATTGCTCGCGCTTGCGTGCGCGCGCGCGGGTGCCACCGTCGTGCTGCACGCGCGCGTCGTACGCAAACTCGAGGCCCTTTACGACGAGATCGTCGGCGAGCAACTGCCCGAACCGATCATCCTCCCGCTCGATTTCGCGCGTGCCGAAGGTGGTGATTTCGCGAACGTCGCGAGCGCGCTCGAGCAGCAACTCGCCCGGCTCGACGCCGTCGTCCACACCGCCGCCATGCTCGGCTCGCTCGGGCCGTTCGAGCATCAATCGTTCGATCTGTGGCTGACGCTTCTGCGTGTGAATGTGGCCGCTCCGATGGGCATTACGCGCGCCGTAATGCCTCTTCTGATGCGTGCCCCCGATGCGAGCGTCGTATTTACGTTGGATCATCGTGCGCTCGAGCCGCGGGCGTATTGGGGCGGGTACGCGGTGAGCAAGGCCGGCGTCACGACCCTCGCGCGCGAGCTCGCCGACGAATGGGAGCGCAAAGAGAATTTGCGCGTGAACGCGGTCGTCCCCGGACCCATTCGTTCGCCGCTGCGCCTGCAAACGCATCCCGGCGAGGATCGCGAGACGTTGCCGACACCGGACAAACTGGTTCCGCTCTACGAATACCTCATCTCGGGCCAGCCGAAGGCGCAGAGCGAACGGTTGATCGACGTTCAGGCGTGGCTCGCCGGCGCGCCCTGCGCGACGTCGCTACGCGCATAGCGCAACAGCACACGCAGCCGGCGAAATTCGACGGCGGGCAACATGTCGGGCAGCAGCACGATCGCGCGCGTTCGCCAGCGGCCGAACGGCCGCCAGACGATCGTCGACAGCCGGGCGCCCACGTAGCTGTCGACGTGCACGCGGCCAGCGCACGCCAACCCGTCGCCGCTCGTGACGACGATCGTCAGATCGCCACGCAGCTCGAAGCCCCGTACCGCGCGTGGCCCACGGCGCAGCCCCACGACCAGCATCGTGTCGATCGTCCACAGGACGATACCGCCGCACCCGAACGCCAACGTGAACGGCGACAGCGGCAGCGTCAATACGACCAGGCAGGTGCCGAGCCCGAGCCATGCGATCGCCAGCGAAGCGACGAGCGACGGTGCGAGGGAAACACGAACGGGGGGAGGCCACCGCATGCGCCGATGAGACCGCGACCGGCGCGTGGCCGCACTCGGCCATTCGGCCGAGGCGGCTGGCAAACGTCAAGCGATCCGCTCCTCCACCTCCGACAAATGTCAGAGGTGGAAGAGGAATCTATTTCTCCGGTTCCGCCGCGCGTGACTTCGCGAGCATCATCCACGTCGACACGACGGTGTCCGGATTGAGCGACATGCTCTCGATGCCCTGATCGACGAGCCACTGCGCGAGGTCCGGATGGTCCGACGGACCCTGCCCGCAGATGCCGACGTACTTGCCGCGATCGCGGCAGGCCGTGATCGCCATCGACAGCATTTTCTTCACCGCCTCGTCGCGCTCGTCGAACGTAGCGCCGAGCGCGCCGCTCGCGTCGCGGTCGACGCCGAGCGTGAGCTGCGTCAAGTCGTTCGAGCCGATCGAAAAGCCGTCGAAGAAATCGAGAAAGCGGTCGGCCAGTAGCACGTTCGAGGGAATCTCGCACATCATCACGATGCGCAAATCGTTTTGCCCGCGCACGAGGCCGTTCTTCGCGAGTAACGCGACCACTTCCTCGGCTTCCCGCGTCGTGCGCACGAACGGCACCATCAGCTCGACGTTCGTGAAGCCCAGCACGTCGCGCACGCGACGCATCGCTTCGCATTCGAGCGCGAAGCAGTCGTAGAACTCGGGCGCGACATACCGCGACGCGCCGCGAAAGCCGAGCATCGGGTTTTCCTCGTGCGGCTCGTAGCGCGTGCCGCCCACGAGGTTGGAATATTCGTTGGACTTGAAGTCGGAGAGCCGCACGATGACCGGCTTCGGGTGAAACGCGGCTGCGATCGTCGCGACGCCCTCTGCGATCTTCGCGACATAGAATTCGGTCGGACTCGCGTAACCCGCAATACGCGCCTCGATGTCTCGGCGCACGTCGGCTGGCTGGCGATGGAATTCGAGCAGCGCCTTGGGATGAATGCCGACGTTTCGGTTGATGATGAACTCGAGGCGCGCGAGACCGACGCCCTCGTTCGGCAGCTGGCAGAACTCGAACGCGAGCTCGGGATTTCCGACGTTCATCATGATCTTCGTCGGCGACGCCGGCATGCGATCGAGCTCGACGTCGACGGTCTCCACCTCGAGCAAGCCGCCGTACACGTTGCCGGTGTCGCCTTCCGCGCAGCTCACCGTGACCTTCGTTCCGTCCGCGAGCGTTGCCGTCGCGTCACCACAGCCGACGACGGCGGGAATGCCGAGTTCGCGCGCGATGATCGCCGCATGGCAGGTGCGACCGCCGCGGTCGGTGACGATCGCGCTCGCACGCTTCATCACGGGCTCCCAATCGGGGTCGGTGAGCTCGGTGACGAGCACGTCGCCTTCCTGCACGCGATCCATCTCGCGCGCCGAGCGCACGAGCCGCACCGTTCCCTGCCCGATCTTCTGCCCGATCGCGCGACCGCTCGCAAGCGACGTTCCGTGCGACCTCAGCCGATAGCGGCGCAGCGCGTTCGCATCGTCGCGCGACTTCACCGTTTCCGGGCGCGCCTGGAGGATGTAGAGGACGTTCTCATCGCCGTCGAGCGCCCACTCGATGTCCATCGGGCGATCGTAGTGACGCTCGATCGCCATCGCGTTACGCGCGAGCGCTTCGGCCTGCTCGTCCGTGAGGGAAAAACGGCGCCGTTCGGCTTCGGGAACGTCGACCACACGCGTCGACGAGCCGGCCGCCGCGTTCTCGCCGAAGATCATCCGCGATGACTTCGACCCGAGCGACCTGCGCAGCACGGCGGGCCGCCCCGCCTCCAGGTTGCGCTTGTAGACATAGAACTCGTCGGGATTGACCGAACCCTGCACCACCGATTCGCCGAGCCCGTACGCGGAGGTGATGAGCACCACGCCGGCGAAGCCGGATTCGGTGTCGAGCGTGAACATGACGCCGGCCGACCCTTTGTCGCTTCGCACCATCCGCTGCACGCCCACGGAAAGCGCGACATCGGCATGGCGAAAGCGGTGATGCGCGCGATACGCGATCGCCCGATCGTTGTAGACGGAAGCGAACACCTGTGATATTGCTTGAATTATGTTATCCAAGCCATTGATATTGAGTAACGTGTCCTGCTGACCGGCGAACGAGGCGTCCGGCAGGTCTTCGGCGGTCGCCGACGATCGAACCGCGAACGATCTGTCCGGGTGGCCACGGGCGAGCTCGGTGTACGCGACCTCGATGTCGGCAACGAGTGCGGGCGGCAGGGGCGTCGCGAGGATCCAATCCCGAATGCGCGTGCCAGCTTCGCGCAGTGCCGGCACGTCGGCGACGTCGATCCGCTCGAGCAGGCCCTCTATGCGGCCGGCGAGATCGTCCTGCGCGAGGAATTCGCGAAACGCGGCCGCCGTCGTCGCGAAGCCGCCGGGCACGCGAACGCCGGCTTGCGCCAATTCGCCGATCATTTCACCGAGCGAGGCGTTCTTGCCGCCGACGTCGGGAAGATCGCGCATGCGAACGCGATCGAAGGGGATGACGCGGACGATATCGGACATGAATGTGCAAACTTGCGCGAACGCGCGAGCGTTCGCCGGAGGGAGTCGCGATTCTACCAACGCGACTGAGCGACGCGCGCGGCGTTCCCCGTGTTGACGATGCGTCCGATGGACGTACGACGGCGAATCAGCGTGCGGGCGCGTGGCTGATTAGCGTCCGCCGCGCCCGATTCGCAGGCACTACGCGCCTCAGTCGCCGCGCGCTTCGCCCGCGGTTGCTGGCGGTGATACGCTCGGCGGACCCAACTCGTCGGGAGAAGGCAACGGAATGTCGGCGAACGCCGACGCATCACCGCCGCCTGCACGGTTGCGCGCGGCGCGTCGCAGACTCCGATACAGGTCCGGGTGCTGTTCCTTCAGGTAGCTGATGATTTCGAAGTCGATCCGCTTCACCTGCGACAGATCGATCTGCTCCACGTGCACGAGACGCAGGAGTTCCTTGACCGGGCGCGGCATTTCGCGACCGCTCTCGTAGCGTGAACCGCCGCTCTGCGTGACGCCGATTTGCGTCCAGAACTGCTCCTGATTCATGCCCAGGCGTCGCCGAATCTCTCTCGGATTCAGAACGCGATCGAAGAATTTCACGGAAACTCCGCGTGGTCAAAGAGTTGGACAGCATTCTTACTATACCATTGGCATATCGTCGGGCGTTCAACCTCGGCACGCTCAGCCCGCTCGCCGGTGGTCTGCCTGTCGGCATGAAAACAACAGTTCGACAACGATGACGCGATACGACCTCCACTGCCATTCGACATGCTCGGACGGCCTCCTGTCCCCGACCGACGTGGTCAGGCGGGCGGCCGCACGGGGCGTCGAAGTGCTGGCGCTGACCGACCACGACGAGCTCGCCGGTCTCGCCGAGGCGCAGGAGGCCGCGCGGGACGTCGGGATCGGGTTCGTCCCGGGGAGCGAACTGTCGGTCAGCTGGCGCGATACCACGCTGCACGTGGTCGGTCTCGCGGTGGACCCGCGCAACGAGGCGCTCGCCGAGAGACTCGACAACGTCCGCCGCGGCCGAGACGTGCGCGCGCGCCGCATCGGTGACGCGCTGGCGGCCGCCGGCATCCCCGACGCGTTCGAGGGCGCGTTGACGTACGTCACCAGCGCGCGCCTCGTGTCCCGCACCCACTTCGCGCGCTTCCTGATCGAAGCCGGGCACGCGCGCGACATGAAGGACGTTTTTCGCCGGTACTTGAGCAAGGGCAATCCCGGTTACGTCGCGCATGCGTGGCCCACACTTCACGAAGCCGTGACGTGGATCCACGGTGCCGGCGGGCGCGCGGTCATTGCGCACCCCGGCCGGTACAAGATCGATCGCGTTGCGCGCCGCGAACTGTTCGCCGAGTTCCGCGACCTCGGCGGCGACGCGATCGAGATCATTTCGCCATCGCACGACGCGGCGCAGTACCGCGAGTTCGCCGAGTTCGCGCGGACCTTCGGGCTGCGCGGCTCGTGCGGCACCGATTTCCACGGCGAAGGCGAGAGCCACGTCGATTTCGGCGATCTGCCGCCGCTGCCGCCGCGCGTCGAGGCCGTCTGGCACGACTGGTAACAGGTGTCCATGAGCGAACGGCGCACCGTTTTCTTCATCTCGGATCGCACGGGCATCACCGCGGAAATGCTCGGCAATAGCCTGCTCACCCAGTTCGAGGACCTGCACTTCCATCGCGTGACGATCCCGTTCGTCGATTCCGCCGAGAAGGTCGCCGACGCCGTGCGCCAGGTGAACGCGACGGCGACGGCCGAAGGCCGGCGTCCGATCGTCGTCAGCTCCGTCGTCGACGAGACGATGAGCGAGACGATTCGGCGCGAGACGAACGCGCTGACGCTCGACATGTTCCAGATCTTCATCCAGCCGCTCGAGGCGGAGCTTGGCCACAAGAGCTCGCATGCGGCGGGACGCTCGCACGGCGTCGCCAACAGCCACGAGTACTTCGCGCGCATGGAGGCGATCAACTTCGCGCAAGCCTACGACGACGGGGCGCTGACGCGCGACCTCGACAAGGCGCAGCTGATCCTGATCGGCGTCTCGCGTTGCGGCAAGACGCCGACGTCGCTCTATCTCGCGTTGCAGTTCGGCGTGCGCGCCGCCAACTTTCCGCTCACGCCCGACGACTTCGCGGATCGAAGACTACCGGCGTCGGTGCTGCCGTTTCGCGAGCGGCTCTTCGGGCTCACGATCCAGCCCGACCGCCTGCACGAGATCCGCGAGGAGCGGCGCCCGGGCAGTCGCTACGCGCAACTCGACAACTGCCGGCACGAAGTGCGCGAGGCCGAGCACCTGATGCACGAGTACAACGTGCCGATGCTCGACACCACGTCGAAGTCGATCGAGGAGATCTCGACGACGATTTTGCATCGCGCGAAGCTGGAGCGGCATATCTATTAGGGACGCGCGGCAGCCGCCGGATCGGCGTGGCATCTTCGCTGGCGCACGGCTTCGAAAAGGACGACGGCGCTCGCGGCCGCGGCGTTCAGTGACTCGGTGCCCGTCGCCATCGGAATCGTCACAGTTTCGTCCACGTTCTCGCGCAGCGCCTTCGACACACCCTGCCCCTCGCTGCCGATCACGAACGCGACGCCCCCGCGCAAGTCGGCGTCGTAGAGCGATCGCGCGCCGCCCACCACCGTCGCGAACACGCGACCCCGCGCGGCGCGAAACGACGTCGCCCACCCGACGAGGTCGACGTCCTCGACCACGTTCGTGAGGAAATGCGCGCCCTGCGCCGCTCGCAGGACCTTCGGCGCCCAGGCGAACGCGCTGTGCGACGACAGCAGCACCTGCTCGATCCCCGCGGCCGCTGCCGTGCGGATGATCGATCCCACGTTCCCGGGATCCTGGAGGTCGTCGATCAGCAGGCAGAATCGCGCGGTGGTCGAGGTGGCGAACTTCGGCGTCGTGACGACCGCGAGCACCGCCACGTCGGCGGGCGATGTTGCGAGCTCGGCGAAACGCGCGCGCGTGACGACGAACGTGCGGTTCGCCGGCACACGCTGCAGCAGGGCCTCCACATCCGCGCGCCCGCGCGCATCGTCGAGCACGACGAGCGTCTCGGGCGGGCCGACGCGATCGACATAGACGTCGACGAGATGTGCGCCCTCGAGGACGCACCGCCCGGATTTGCGCCGATCTCGCGACGACGCGATCAGCCGCCCGACTTCGCGCAGGCGCTCGTTGTGCCTACTCTCGATGCGCCGCATGCGAAAAGCAGGGTCTGACCCCGGTCGGAATCTACTTCTCGTTCTTCTTCTTGGGCGCAGGCTTCGGCGCCGGCGGCTTCACGCCCGCGCCGCCGGTCTCGATCTGGAAGAAGACCTCGTCGTTGCGGATCATGCCGAGGTCGGCCCGCGCGCGCTCCTCGATCGCCTCGTAGCCGGCCTTGAGGTCGCGCACGTCGGCATCGAGCGCGTCATTGCGCGCCTTGAGTTTCGCGTTCACCTCGCGTTGCGCTGCGAGCTGGCGCTCGTACTCGCGCACCTGCAGCCAGCCACCCTTGCCGAGCCACATCGGATACTGCAGCGCGACGATCAGCGCGAGGAACGTGAGGGCGAGCCAGCGCATGTCAGTGGCGCCGGGCCGCCCCAAGCCACTGACACGCCCCCTCCGGGGGCAGCGAGCGGAGCGAGCGTGGGGGTCGTTTCATCCTAGTGGCGGACCTTCATTTCAACGGAGATTGAAGAACGCGTCGCGGCCCGGGTAGGTCGCAGCGTCGCCAAGATCCTCCTCGATCCGCAGCAGCTGGTTGTATTTCGCGATCCGGTCAGAGCGCGACAGCGATCCGGTCTTGATCTGCCCGGCGTTCGTGCCGACGGCGAGATCGGCGATCAGCGAATCTTCCGTCTCGCCGGAACGATGCGAGACCACCGCCGTGTACGACGCGCGGTTCGCCATCGTGATGGCGGCGAACGTCTCGGATAGCGTTCCGATCTGATTGATCTTGACGAGGATCGAGTTCGCAATCCCCTTCGCGATGCCTAGCTTCAGGATCTTCGTGTTGGTGACGAAAACATCGTCGCCGACGAGCTGCACGCGCTTGCCGAGCCGGTCGGTGAGGAGCTTCCAGCCCTCCCAGTCGTCCTCGGCCATGCCGTCCTCGATGCTGATGATCGGATAGCGATCGCACCAGCCTTCGAGGAGATCGGTGAATTGCGCTGCGGTGAGCGAGCGGTTCTCGGAATCGAAGCGATACAGTCCCTCGCGATGGAACTCGCTCGCTGCGCAATCGAGCGCCAGCATGACGTCCTCGCCCGCGCGATAGCCGGCCTTGTCGATGGCTTCGACGAGCAGCGCCAGCGCGGCCTCGTTCGACGCCAGATCGGGGGCAAACCCTCCTTCGTCGCCCACGGTCGTCGGCATGCCGCGCTCGTCGATCAGCTTCTTGAGTGTCTGGAACACCTCGGCGCCGTAGCGCAACGCCTCGCGAAACGTCGGCGCGCCGAGCGGCACGAGCATGAACTCCTGCAGGTCGATGCGGTTGTTCGCGTGCGCGCCGCCGTTGATGACGTTCATCAGCGGGACCGGCAGCGACATCTGGCCTGCGCCGCCGAAATAGCGGTAGAGCGGCAGCGAGCATTCCTCCGCTGCCGCTTTTGCGACGGCGCACGAGACTGCGAGGATCGCGTTGGCGCCGAGTCGCGACTTGTTCTCCGTGCCGTCGAGGTCGATCAGCGTATGGTCGATCAAGCCCTGCTCGGTTGCGTCGAGTCCGAGCAGCGCCTCGCAGATTTCGGTGTTGACGTTCTCGACCGCCTTCGCGACGCCCTTGCCGTGATAGCGCGCCTTGTCGCCGTCGCGTAATTCGATCGCCTCGCGCGAGCCGGTCGACGCGCCGGACGGCACCGCAGCGCGCCCTGACACGCCGGACTCGAGGACGACGTCGGCCTCGACGGTGGGATTGCCGCGCGAATCGAGGATTTCGCGCGCGATGACGTCGACGATGGCTGTCATGTGGGCCCTAGCCCCTGATCCCTGGTTGGTCTTCCGCGAAGCCCCGCGCCTTCACGGGCGCATCGATCTCCTTCAGCGTTTCCAGGAGCTCGCGCATGCGCGACAGCGGCCACGCGTTCGGGCCGTCGGACAGCGCGGCGTCGGGATTCGGATGCGTCTCCATGAAGAGTCCCGCGATGCCGGCCGCGACGGCGGCGCGCGCGAGCACGGGTACGAACTGGCGCTCGCCGCCCGAAGAGGTTCCGCGGCCCCCGGGCAGTTGCACCGAATGCGTCGCGTCGAAAACCACCGGGCAGCCGGTGTCGCGCATGATCGCGAGCGCGCGCATGTCGGAGACGAGGTTGTGATAGCCGAACGACGCACCGCGCTCGCAGACGAGGATGTTGTCGATGCCGCTTGCAGCCTTCGCCTTCGCGACGACCTGCTTCATGTCGTCGGGTGCGAGGAACTGGCCCTTCTTGATGTTCACCGGCTTGCCGGTCCGCGCGACGGCCTGGATGAAATCGGTCTGCCGGCACAAGAACGCGGGCGTCTGCAGCGCGTCGACGACCGTGGCGACCATTTCGACTTCATCCACCGCGTGCACGTCGGTCAGCACCGGCACGGCCACGTGCTTGCGCACGTCGGCGAGGATGCGCAGCCCTTCCTCCGTTCCTGGCCCGCGATACGACGTGTGCGAGCTGCGATTGGCCTTGTCGTAGGACGACTTGAACACGAACGGGATTTCGAGGTCGGCGCAGATCGACTTCAACTCGCCGGCGACATCCATCTGCAGCTGGCGCGATTCGACGACGCAGGGACCGGCGATGAGAAAGATCGGACGCTCGAGCCCGACGTCGTAACCGCAGAGATTCACCATGCAGTGGCGCAGCGCCGCCCCAAGCCATTGTCGCGCCCCCTCCGGGGCCAGCGAGCGGAACGAGCGTGGAGGACGTCCATCCTAGGCGGACGCGACGAGGCGCGGCATGCCGCCGCTCGCGTGCTCGAGGTGCGCGGCGCGCTTCTGATGCTCGATCGCGGCGCGCACGAAGCTCACGAAAAGCGGGTGCCCGCGACGCGGATTCGACGTGAATTCCGGGTGGAACTGGCAGCCGAAGAACCACGGGTGCCGCGCCAGCTCGACCATTTCGCAGAGATCGCCCGCGGTTTCACTCTTGGCCCACGCCCCGACGGTGAGCCCCGCCGCCTCCAGCCGCGGCAGGTAATGGTTGTTTACTTCGTAGCGGTGACGATGCCGCTCGGAGACGACATTCGTCCCGTAGATCCGATGCGCGAGCGTTCCCGGCACGACGTGACACGGCTGGGCACCGAGACGCATGGTGCCGCCGAGATCGGAAGTCTCGTTGCGCCGCTCGACGCTGCCGTCGCGGTTCTGCCATTCGGTGATCAGGGCAACCACCGGATGCGGCGTGTCGGGATCGAACTCGGTGCTGTTCGCGTCGGGCAGTTGCGCGAGATGCCGTGCATATTCGATCACCGCGAGCTGCATGCCGAGGCAAATGCCGAGATACGGAATGCCGTGCTCGCGCGCGTGGCGGATCGCCGCGATCTTGCCTTCGACCCCGCGCTTGCCGAAGCCGCCGGGCACCAGGATCGCATCCATCTTCTCGAGCGCCGCCGTGCCGTCGCGCTCGATGGTCTCCGAATCGACGTAATGGATCTGCACGCGCGAGCGGGTGTGGATGCCCGCGTGCGTCAGCGCTTCGGAAAGCGACTTGTACGACTCGGTGAGATCGACGTACTTGCCGACCATCGCGATGTGCACGACGCGCTCCGGATGCTCGAGCGCGTCGACCAGCGCCTCCCACGTCGACAGGTCCGCAGGCGGCGGATCGATGCCGAGCTTCTTGCAGACGATCACGTCGAGGCCTTCGCGGTGCAGCGCGAGCGGAATCTTGTAGATCGAGTCGGTGTCGAGCGCGGGAATCACCGCTTCGGGCGCGACGTTGGTGAAGAGCGCGATCTTGCGGCGGTCGCCCTCGGGGATCGGCCGGTCTGCGCGGCACAGCACGACGTCGGGTTGGATACCGATCTCGCGCAGTTCCTTCACCGAGTGCTGCGTCGGCTTCGTCTTCATTTCGCCCGCCGTCGGAATGTAAGGAACGAGCGTCAAATGGATGTAGCAGACGTTGTCGCGACCGAGCGTGATGCCCATCTGCCGGATCGCCTCGAGGAAGGGCAGCGACTCGATGTCGCCCACAGTGCCGCCGACCTCCACCACGGCGACTTCCGCATCGCCCGCGCCACTGCGGATCCAGCCCTTGATCTCGTCGGTGATATGCGGAATCACCTGCACCGTGCCGCCGAGATAATCGCCGCGGCGCTCCTTGCGGATCACGCTCTCGTAGATCTGGCCAGTGGTGAAATTGTTGCGCTTGGT
Organism: Casimicrobiaceae bacterium; assembly: GCA_035718935.1. Taxonomy (GTDB): domain Bacteria; phylum Pseudomonadota; class Gammaproteobacteria; order Burkholderiales; family Casimicrobiaceae; genus VBCG01. Next base: position 184 of record DASTGT010000111.1, on the reverse strand, counting down.
CGTCCGCACGTCGGTGAAGCGCTCGTAATGGCCCAGGTCGAGGTCGGTCTCGGCGCCGTCGTCGGTGACGAACACTTCGCCGTGCTGGAACGGCGACATCGTCCCCGGGTCGACGTTGATGTACGGATCGAGCTTGAGATTGGTGACGCGGACGCCGCGGGAGGTGAGGATCGCGGCAAGCGAC
>DASTGT010000110.1:0-41729 GCA_035718935.1 Casimicrobiaceae bacterium | reverse complement strand
CGACGGGGATCGAGCGCACGTGGGACGCGCGCGTACGAAGCATCGGCGACTTCATGGCGATGCGCGTAGCCGCCCGATGAGCGTCATGACGCGCGCGTTGCCGCTCACCGTCCTGCGCGTCGCGGGTCTCGGCGCGCTGTTCCTGTACACGCTCGGCATCCTGAACGCGCACTCGACCGCGCTGCGCCAGATCGGCTTCTACGCGGCGCTCGTCGTTGCGCTCGCGCTCGCCGCGACCGACGCGCGCCACCTGGCGCGCATCGCCCGCCAGCCGCTCGCGTGGTGGCTCGGCGCAATCGCGCTCTTCGCCGGCGTGTCGACGCTCGTCTCGCCCGAACCGGCCTACAGCGGGTCCGAGGCCTACAAGGCGATCGGCTTTCTCGTACTCTCGGCGTTCGCCACGGCGTTGATCGTGCGCAGCATCGCCGACGCCGAGGTCGTGATGTGGGCGTCGGTCGCGGCGGCGATCGACGTGTCGATCTACTCGCTCGTCCAGTACGCGGGCGAGTTCGCGACGACGCCGAGGTGGCCGATCGCCGACATCCAGCGGCATCGCTATTACGCCGAGCCGCTCCTGTGGTTCCTGCCGGCGCTTCTCTGGGCGCTCGGCCGTACGCGCGACCGCTTCGTGCCGTGGGTGGGCGCGGGACTCGCGATCTACCTGCTGCTGCTCGCTGCCACCGGGGCACGTGCGGCCTGGTACGGCGGCCTGATCGCGGCGGCAGTGTGGTTCTACGCCGAGGCGAACCGGCGGCGCGCGCTCGTCGTGACCGGCGCGGTCGTGGCCGCGATCGTGCTCGCACTGTGGATCGTTCCGGAACCGATCTTCATCGACCAGGCGATGCGCGGATTCTGGGCGTCGCATCGCGTGCACGGCGCGTGGCTGCCTGCGATCGAACTCGTGCTCGAGCGACCCTGGCTCGGGTACGGCTTCGGCGAAAGTCTTTTCCACGCAGCCTACAACGCCGAGGTAGCCCATCGTCCCGACTGGTTCTTCCGCCGCTCGCTCGGGCCGCACAACGTGTTCCTCGCGCTGTGGTTCGCCGGCGGGATCGGTCTCGTCGGCAGCGTCGTCGGCACGCTCGTCGCCTACTATGCGTGCGTTGGCCGCGCACTGGTCGGCAAGCGCTCGGCGTGGCGCACGATCCTGCTCGCCGGCGGTTGCAGCGTGCTCGCGTACCTCGTGATCCGCGGGAGCTTCGAGAGCATTCCTTTTCGCGTGTGCGGGCTCGCGTTCGGGCTCGCGCTGGCGTACGCCGCGCAGCGTCCGGCGCCCCATCTGAGCGAAGCGGCGCAACACGCCGGCGTCAGCGTGCACGCGCGGCCCTAATATTCTTTCGTCCAACGATGCCCGATCTTTTCGCCGACCTGAAAGCGCGCACGATCTGCGCGTTCCACGATGCCGAGGTGAGGACGCCGAACGTCGGACCGCGCGCAGGCGACGGCCCATGGCGCTACATCGCGCAGAACCACGACGCGAACCGGCAGTTGTGGGACCAGGAAGACCTTGCGAGGCGCGTCGACGTGCCCGACGCCGAGATCGCCGGCAACAAGCGCGCGATCGACCGGCTGAACCAGGCACGCAACGACGCGATCGAGCGGCTCGACGAGGTGCTGCTCGAGCGCCTCGCCGCGATTGCGCCGATGCACGACGCGTGGCACAACTCGGAGACCGCGGGTTCGATGATCGACCGGTTGTCGATCCTCTCCCTCAAGATCTTTCACATGAACGCCGAAGTGGCGCGCACCGACGCGACCGCGGAGCACGTGGCGCGCTGCCGCGAAAAAGTCGAGCGCCTGGCGCTGCAGCGCGAAGACCTCGCGCGATGCCTCGACACGCTGCTCTCGCGCGCTTCGGAAGGACGCGCGTTCTGGCGCGTCTACCGGCAGTTCAAGATGTACAACGATCCCGCGTTGAACCCTTACCTGCGGAAGTAGCGAGAGCTACTTTTCGACGATCACCGAGTAGCGAAAGCTACTTGTCGACGATCAGCGCCGCCGCGGGGCGCGGCGTAGCGGCACCGCCACAGCTTCTTCGACGGGCGCGGCCGGCATCGGCTTGATCGGTGCACCGGCGGGCGGCGCGTATTCGGGAATCCACGCGCGCATCCGCGCGCGGACTTCGGCGTCGTCGGCAACGCGATCGCGCTCGCACCACGCAACCATCTGCCGGATCGTATCGCGATCTGCGGCGCGCGCCTGCGCGATACGCAGCTTCGGATGCGTCGTCGGCTTCGTCGCTTCTTCGGACGCGAGCGGCTCCTCGTAGAGCTTCTCGCCGGGCCGCAGGCCGGTGAACACGATCGGCACGTGATCGGGATCGGCGCCGTAGAGCCGGATCATGTCGCGCGCAAGATCGACGATGCGCACCGGGTCCCCCATGTCGAGCGTGAGGATCTCGCCACCCTTGCCCTGCAGACCCGCCTGCAGCAGCAGTTGCGTCGCTTCCGAGAGCGACATGAAGAAGCGCGTGATGTCCGGATGCGTGACGGTGACGGGCCCCCCGCGCGCGATCTGCTCGGCGAAGCGCGGGATCACGCTGCCCGCGCTGCCGAAGACGTTGCCGAAGCGGACGATCACGAACTGCGTCGTCGCATCCTGCAGCGTCTGGCACACCTGCTCGGCGATCCGCTTCGTCGCGCCCATCACCGACGTCGGGTTCACCGCCTTGTCGGTCGACACCAGCACGAACTTCTCGACCTTCGCCGCGACGGCCGCGCGCGCCAGGACGTACGTGCCATACGTGTTGTTGCGAACCGCCTGCCAGCAGTTCGTCTCCTCCATGAGCGGCACGTGCTTGTACGCCGCCGCATGGAAGATGACGTCCGGCTTCTCGCGCGCGAGCGCGTCCTCGACGAGGGAGGCGTGCTTGACGTCGCCGACGATCGAAGCGACGCCGAGTTGCGGAAACGCGTCGACGAGCGCCGTCTTGATTTCGTAGAGCGCCGCTTCGGAAATGTCGAAAAGCACGAGGCGCGCCGGACGGAACCTCGCGATCTGGCGGCAGAGCTCGGCGCCGATCGACCCGCCGGCACCGGTCACCATCACGACGCGATTGCCGAGCCATTCGGCGATTCCCGCGTTGTCGAGCACGACCGGGTCGCGACCGAGCAGATCGTCGAGCTCGACGATGCGCAGCATCGTGAGCGGCGTGCGTCCGGACATGAGGTCTTCGTACGCGGGCACCGTCAGCGCTTCGACGGCCTCGGCGGCACAGAGCTCGGCGACGCGGCGACGCACCGCGTGGTTCGCCGACGGCAGCGCGATGATGACCTTGCGCACCCCGTACTTGCGGGTCCACAGCGGGAGCTCGCTGATCGGCCCGAGCACGCTCACGTTACGAAGCGAGCGCCCGTGCTTGGTGATGTCGTCGTCGAGCAGCCCGACGACGCGCCATTGGCGGCTGCGCGCCATCTCCTCGGTCAGGCGCGCGCCGGCCTCGCCGGCGCCGACGACGATCACCGGCTCGCCAAGCGCCGCGAGCGGGCTGTAGAGCCGATGCTCCTTCCACAGCCGATACGCGAAGCGCGAGCCGGACATCAGGAAGATCAGCACGATCGGATAGAAGAACAGCACGCTGCGCGGCACGACGGCCTGCAGCCGCAGCATCACGAGGACGAGGGGAATCAGGATCGCGCCGAGACCCGCGGCGAGCACGATGCGCTGCAGATCGGACAGGCTCGCAAAGCGCCAGAGCCCGCGATAGAGGCCGAGCGACAGGAAGATCGCGGCCTGCAACGGGACGATGCAGGCGAGCGTCGCCCACATGTCGTCGACGAAAGGCTGGCGCAACTCGAGGTTGAAGCGCAGCCAGTAGATGCCTGCCCACGCGACGCCGGCCATGCACACGTCGTGCAGGAAGGCAAGCGACGCGCGCCAGTTCACGCGGCGGATCATCCGATCAGCCCATCTTGGTCTTGGTGCGCCAATGATAATCAATCTTCGAAAACACGAGCAGGACGACTGCGAGCCAGAGCAACAGCGCGAGACCGCCGAGCGTCGGCGCGAAGCGCGCGCACGCGAGTGCCGACGCCGCCGTGCCGAGCATCAATGTGGCATAGACGCGAAGCGTGCCGGCGTGACCGGCGCCGAGTTGCGCGAGCCGCTGGTAGTAGTGCGTGCGATGGCCTTCCCACCAGCGCTCGCGGCGCGCCATGCGCCGCACGAGCGTGACCGAGGCGTCGGCGGCGAACGGCAGGAACACGAGCGCGGGAAACCAGGCCGGCCACTCGCCCTTCGCGACGCCGGCGACACCGAACGCCGCCGCGAGGAAACCGAGCGGGACCGCGCCGACGTCGCCGAGGAAGAGCCGCGCCGGGGGCGCGTTGACCGCCAGGAACGGGACGAGCGCGGCGGCGAGCGCGAAATACGGCGCGGCGGCGGCCCCGCCGTGGGCAAGCGCGAGCGCGCCGTAGGCGGCAAACCCGACCGCGCCCATCGACCCGGCCAGGCCGTCGCTCCCGTCCATGAAGTTGTAGAGATTGGTTGCCCACGCGATGACGAACGCGAGCGCCACGGCGAGCGCGAGCGTGGCGGGCACGCCGGCACCGAGCGACGTTGCGATCGCCGACGCCGCCCAAAGCGCCGAGCCTCCATGCACGACGAGCCGCGTGGCGATCCCGACTTCGCGGACGTCGTCGCGGGCCGAGACGATCACGAGCGCCACCCAGGGCGGCAGCCAGCCGGCAACGCCGCCCGGGAAAGGCGGCGGGTACAGCAACGCCACGGGCAGGAACCCGAGCCACACCGCGTAGCCGCCGGCGCGCGGCACCGGAATCGCGTGCAGCGACCGGGCGTTGGGCACGTCCGGGGGGAGGGACGCAGCGCGCAGCCGCAGCACGACGACGCCGACCGTCGCGAGCACGAGCGCGAGAACGACGGCGGCGATCGGGGCGTTCGGCATCGGCTCGGCGGAAGCCGGAACGGGCGGCCTCGACTTGTCCTCGGAAGGCGGGTTTACGTGAAGCGAACCACGGTCGCAAGCGCGGCCGACGGCGAGTTATCGCAGAAAAACGGGGCGTTCGCACGCAAGACGCGGCGATGCCGGTCACCCGATGCAATTTCCCCTTGCCGATCATCATTTTAGCGGAGGCGAGCGGCCGCGGCGCCCCGGCCTGCGCCGAGGCCATGTTGCTTCTGAACAACAGGCGGCAACCGACGCGTAACGATGCGCCGCGTTGCCTTGCCAATGCTTTCGGCCCTTTGGCACAATGGGTCGCAACTTCTCCGAAAGCGTTCGAGAAGGTTTCCGATGGCAGGCGCAAAACGTCGTTTCTCTGCCAAACTAATCCGATAGAGGAGAGACTCAATGAAAAAGAAGCTGATAGCCGTCGCCGTCGCGGGCGTCCTCGGCGCTCCGCTGGCTGCGCAGGCGCAGACTGCGAATGTCACGCTGTACGGCCGGCTGAACGTGGACCTCGAATTCGTGAGCGGCAAGCAGCCCGACGGCAGCAATCCGCGCGTCTCACGGCTCAGCTCGAACTCGTCGCGCTTCGGTGTCCGGGGCACGGAATCGCTCGGCGGCGGCCTGTCGGCGATCTTCCAGATCGAGTCGAGCATCAACGGCGACACGAACAGCGGCAACCTGGGCGGACGTGAAACGTTCGTCGGCTTCCAGGGGAGCTGGGGCACGTTCAAGATGGGGCACTTCCTGATGCCCCTCGACGACATGCACGGTTTGTTCGGCAACGTGCCGACTTATCTGACGTCGATCCTGTCGACCGCCGACATCTGGGCGCAGGGCACGCTGTCGAAGTCCGACGGTGGCTTCGACGCGCGCCTCGGCAACTCGCTGCGCTACGACTCGCCGTCGTTCAACGGCCTGACGTTCAGTGGCCAGATCGCGCTGCGTGACGGTTCCGGCGCCACGGGTCCGAACACCGGCGACCACGCGTCCGAATTGCGTCACGCCTACAGCTGGGGCGGCAACGCGATTTACAACAACGGTCCCATCCAGGTCGGTCTCGGCCTCGAAGGCAACCAGAAGGTGCGGGGGCCGGACCTCAACGACTACGACATCACGGTGGCCGGCGGCTACAACTTCGGCGTCGTGCGCGTCGGCGCGTTGTACGAGCGCATCAAGTACGACACGCCGAGTGGCGATCTCAAGCGCGACATGTGGGGCCTCTCCGCCACGGTGCCGATGGGTCCGGGCAACTGGTATGCGTTCGTGGGTCGCGCCAACGACGGCAAGGGCAGCGCCGCGGACGGCACGCGCGTGGGCGGTCTCGCGAAGGGTTCCGACACCGCGACGACGCAGTGGGAAATCAGCTACACGTATCCGTTCAGCAAGCGCACGTCGGTCTACGCGGGCTACGTCAAGCTCGACAACGATCGCAACGCGTCGTACACGTTCAACATCAACGCGTACCCGATCGCGGTCGGCGGCAAGCCGGACGGCATCGTGCTCGGGATGATTCATCTGTTCTAGGCGGTCACGCAGCCAACAGGAACGGGCGCCTCGGGGCGCCCGTTCTGTTTTGGCGTGTATCCTTCACCCCGATGATCGACTCCCTCATCCTCGGCTTCGACCGCGCGCTGCGCACGCTCTCCGGCACCGCGACGCCATCGCGTCCCACGCCCGGCGCGAACCTTCCCGATTCGATGCAGGACGCCGAGGATCGCCGGCGCGCCGCGGGCCTCATGCGCGTCAACCACACGGGCGAGGTCTGCGCGCAGGCGCTCTATTCGGCGCAGGCGCTCGTCGCACGCGACCCGGCGATCCGCGCCCGCTTCGCCGAGGCCGCGCGCGAGGAGGAAGACCACCTCGCATGGACGCAGCAACGCCTCGCCGACTTGGGCGCTCGTGCGTCGCTTTTGAATCCGCTGTGGTATGCGGGCTCGTTCGGCATCGGACTCGCCGCCGGCGTCGCGGGTGACGCCGCGAATCTCGGCTTCGTCGTCGAGACCGAGCGTCAGGTCGAGGAGCACCTGACGTCGCACATCGACCGCCTGCCGGCGACCGATGCGCGCAGCCGCGCGATCGTCGAGCAGATGCGCGACGACGAGGCGCGACACGGCGCGATGGCGTTCGAAGCCGGGGGCATGCCGCTGCCTTGGCCCGTGCGTCGTGCGATGCGCGCCGCGGCCGACGTCATGCGCGCGGTGGCCTATCGCATCTGACGGCGGAGCGCGGCAATGCGCTCGCGGCGAAGCGCCACGGCGATCGCATCCCCGGTGTTGACCGCCTTCCCACCCATCCGCGCCAGCGTGTCCCGGGCAATCGCGGCAGCGTCGACCTCGCGCACCGTGGCGAGCGCGGCGCGCCATGCGCGCCGCCGTGATTCGGCCTGCGGATCGGCGCCGTGCAACGCGAAGACGTGCGCGCTCGCTGCATCGAGCAGCACATCGAAGCGCTCGGCACGGCGCAACGCGTCGGCGCCAACGAGCACGTCGAGGAGGCGCGCCGGCGTCAACGCGGACACGTCGATGAGCGCGTGATGCCAGCGCGCCGCGAGGCGTGCGGCGTCGCGGCAGTCGACCGGCGCGCGCAGCCGAGACGACAACGCATCGGCACGCGTGACCCCGATCCGCGCATCGAACGGACGCGCACCGGCCACGCGATCGAATTCCTGCGCGAGCGTCGCGTACCGCGCCGGCAGCGCCGCCTCGCGGTGCGCCGCGACGTCGAGCGCGCGCTCGACCAGATCGCCGGCACTCGTGATGAAAACTTCCGGCGACGCGTCCGGCACCGCAAGCGCGTAGAGCGTCTCGACTTCGGGGAGCAGTGCGGCGAGCGCGCCGCAGGCCCGCAGCACGGCGAGCATCCGCGACGGATGCGCTTCGCACAATCCGCGCGCGATTTCCTGCCAGACGCGCTCGGGTGCGAGCGTTTCGAGCTCGCCCGCTTCGACCAGCGCGCGCATCAGCGCGAGCGTTTCGTCCGCGATGCGGAAGCCGAAGCGCGCGGCGAAGCGCGCGGCGCGCAGGACGCGAAGCGGATCCTCGGCGAACGCTTCTGAAACGTGGCGCAGCAGGCCTTCGCGCAAGTCGGCGAGGCCACCGTACGGATCGATCAACTCGCCGTTCTCCGCGCGCGCCATGGCGTTGATGGTCAGGTCGCGGCGGCGCAGGTCCTCCTCGAGCGTCACGTCGGGCGTCGCGAAGAACTGGAAGCCGCGATACCCGCGTCCGTGCTTGCGCTCGGTGCGCGCGAGCGCGTATTCGTCACGCGTCGTCGGGTGCAGGAAAACGGGAAAGTCCTTGCCGACCGGCACGAAGCCGGACGCAAGCATGATCTCCGGCGTCGCGCCGACGACGACGAAGTCGTGGTCGGCGTGCGGGCGCCCGAGCAGCTCGTCGCGTACCGACCCGCCGACGCGAAAGATGCGCACCGGCTGCGGCAGCGGCCGCGTTATGGGTCGACCCTCCGCGCTTCGCGATTCGGGACCCATTGGCCCTCGCGGCCCGGGGGGCTCATTGAATCTCGCGGGCGCGAAAAACGTCGAAGCGGCTTTTCTGGGAAATCGGCGCGAGATACTCGGGCGCGATCGCCTCGAGCGGTGCGGGGCGGATGCCGAATTCGGCCGGGAACGGTGCGTCGCACACGTTGTCGTGCTGCATCGACGCGAGGTTGTCGCGCGTCAAGAGCGGCCCGGGAAGAAGCTCGAGCACGCGCGCCTGCAACTGCGCGAGACCCGGGCCGAGCGGAACGATCGGACGCGGATGGCCGCTCGTAGCCGCGACGTAACGCACGAGATCCTCCAGCGTGTAAGCCGTGGGCCCGCAGAGTGCGTAGCGCTGGCCGATCGTCGCGTCGTCGACGACGGCGTGCGCGAAGCAGGCGGCGACATCGCCCACGTAAACCGGCTGAAAGCGCGCGCCCGCCGAGGCAAGCGGAATCACCGGGAACACCGCGGCGAGCTTCGCGAAGAGATTGAGGAACGTGTCGCCCGAACCGAAGATCACCGACGGGCGAAAGATCGTCCACGCGAGCCCCGAGCCGGTGATCACTTCTTCGCCGGCCGCCTTCGAGCGCAGGTACGCGCTCGCCGCGCTCGCGCTCGCACCTTGCGCGCTCATGTGCACGACGCGGGGCACGCCTGCGTCGCGGCAGGCGTCGACGAGGGTGCGCACGAGGTCGACGTGGACGCGCTGGAACGTGTCGGGCGTTCGTGCGTGCAGAACGCCGACGAGGTTGATCGCGGCGCCGGCCTCGCGCGCGAAGCGCGCTACGGTCGCGCGATCGTGCGGGTCGCCCTGTCGCACCTGCACGGTCGGGAGGAGGAACAACGGCCGGCCGCAATCGCGCTTCCGGGTGACCACGACGACTTCGTGACCGGCGGCGGAGAGCTTGGCGACCACGTGCCGTCCGACGAAGCCGGTACCGCCGAGCACGAGGACGCGCATCTTCTGCGTCGCGCGTGACGTCGCGGCGTCGCCCGGCGCGTGAACGATCGCGGAAGCGGGCGCCGGTCGGATCATCGACGAGCCCTCATGGATCGCTCGCGTCGATGGGGTCGACGCCGCGCGGCGGCACGACGCCGAGCCGCTGCGACAGCGGCACGTACGGGCGCTCGAGCGTGTGCGAGTAGAGCGTCGCGTTCGCGAGCACGCGCTTCACGTAATCGCGCGTCTCGTTGAACGGGATCGTCTCCACCCAGATTGCACCTTCGAGCGGCGCAGCTGACGGCCGCCACGCCTGCGCGCGCGACGGACCGGCGTTGTACGCCGCAGCGGCGAGCGCGGGCACGCGACCGAGGCGATCGAGCCAGTGCTTGAAGTAGAACGCCCCCAACTGCGTGTTGAGATCGACCTCCGAGACGCGCGCGAGAGAATAGTCGCTGATCGCGAGCTTCTTCGCGACCCAGCGCGCCGTCGCGGGCATCAGTTGCATCAGCCCGACCGCCCCGGCCGACGAAACGATGTCGGCGACGAAGCGCGACTCCTGCCGCGCGATGCCGTAGAGCAACTCGAGGTCGAGGCCCTGCTCGCGCGCGGCCGCCGTGAACTGCGGGCGATACGGCGCGAGATAGCGCATCGCGACGTCGACGCGCGATGCGGTGCGCTCGGCGGTGAAGATTGCCCGGTCGTAGAGGCCCGCGCGGCGCGCGTATTCGGCGGCGAGCAAGAGCGCGTCGTCGTCGAGCCCGCGAATCGCGTAGCTCCACTCGCGCAGCGCCTCGAGGCGCAGGTCGAGGCGCGCCAAGAGCACGGCGCGCTTCACGTCATCGCGCGCAGCGAAGATCGCGATCGCGGTTTCGTCGGGCGATGCCGGCGGCGCGCTCGCGGGCGATGCCGGCGGCGCGCTCGCGGGCGGTGCGATGGACGCGACCGTCGCAACGGCCGTTGACAGCGGTGCGAACGCCGGCGTGCGTCCGAGGGCTTCCGTGGCGAGCAGCCCGTAGAAATCGAGGCGATCGGCGATCGACTCGTAAATGCGACGCGCCTCGTCGTTGCGATCCTGTGCGGCGAGCGCGCGCGCGCGCCAGTAGCGCCACGAAGGATCCTGCCGCTCGGCATCGGGCAGCGCGTCGATCGCACGCTCGACGTCGGGCCACGCACCGACGCGTAACGCCGCCCGGATTCGCCACGCCCGCTGCTCCGCCGTCAGCGTCACGGTGGCGACGTCGGCGAACCAGCGATTCGCATTCGGATCGAGTTGACGCGCCCCGTGCCACGCGACGCGCACATTGCCGTAGTCGCGGTCGGCCTGCGGCAATCGTGCACGCCACTTGACCCACGCGTCGCGCGCGTCGCCCGCGTCCTTGCGCGCCGCGCGCTCGAGCGCAAAGAGCGCGAGCTCGCGGCCCTGCCAGGTCTTCCATTCGAAATGACCGTTGCGCAGCGCCCGAAGCGGGTCACGCTCGATCGCCGCGAAGGCTTTCTCGGCAATGCGATCGCCGCCGGGGAGGTCGGCTGCGATCTGCATTGCGAGCCGCACGTTGCCGTTCGCCACCGCGAGGCGCACGCGCGCCTTGCGGTCGCCGACCGACAGGTCGCCACGCGCGACGAGCGCTGCGAAAAGTCCGTTGCAGGCTTCCGGCGTCGATGCGCCGGTGAACCACAGCGGCTTCGCGGCGGCGAGCGCTGCCGCGCCGTCGCGCGAAAGGCGCGCCTGGATCGCGTAGCAGGCGAGCTCCGTATCTTCGCCGGCGGCGGGCGGATAGTACGCGGCGAACGTCGCGAAGTCGCCGCGCTTGCCGAGGACCTTCAGCCACTCGACGCGCAATCGATCGGCCAGCGGGCCGTCGGGATAGCGCGCGAGGAACGCCTGGACGGCGTCCGGCGCCAATTCATCGAGGCGCGACCTGAGTTGCCAGTACCGGGCATAGCGCTCGAGCGGATGCCCGGCGAGTGCAGGCACGAGCGCATCGAGCGCCTTGCGGTCGCCGCGCTCGAACGCGATCTTCGCGGCGAGAAAGTCGGTGTCGGTCTGCGCGAACGCATGCGACGCGACGAGCGCGAGGCCGAGCGCGAGTGCGGCGCACGCACGGCCCGCCGACCTGGCGTTCGTCGAGATACGATCCAGCGTGCTGCGCATCGGCGAATTGTCGCAAATGCACGACGCTCGCGAAACGTCGCAGGCGTCGGAAGTGCCGAGCGGGCACGATGGCGATACGAACGGCGCAACAAATCGGCGCGCGATACGAGTCGCAAGCGCGCTGCGGCTAGAATTCGACCTCCTTTCGGTCGGGCACCCCAACGAGGATGCGAGCGATGGCACAGCGCAACGGAACGCCGCAGGTCGGCATCGTCATGGGGAGCGACAGCGACTGGGAGGTGATGGAACACGCGGCGCGCGAGCTCGATGCGTTCGGCGTCAACTACGAGGCGCGCGTGTTGTCCGCGCACCGCATGCCCGACGAGATGTTCGAATACGCCGAGGATGCGGCATCGCGCGGCCTGCGCGCGATCATCGCCGGGGCCGGCGGCGCGGCGCATCTCCCCGGCATGCTCGCCGCGAAGACCATCGTCCCCGTGCTCGGCGTGCCGGTGCCGTCGCGCTACCTGCGCGGCGAGGATTCGTTGTGGTCGATCGTACAGATGCCGCGCGGCGTGCCGGTGGCGACGTTCGCCATCGGCGAAGCGGGCGCCGCCAACGCGGCGCTGTTCGCGGTCGCGATGCTCGCCGCAACCGACGCCACGCTCGCACGCAAGCTCGTCACGTTCCGCGCGAACCAGACGGCCGCCGCGCGCGCGATGCGCGTGCCGCCGCTCGCCTCCGGCGACAAGCCGCGTGACTGAGCCCGCTTGGCTCGCAGCCGTGCGGCGCCGGCTGCAATGAAGCCGCGTCCGGTCGCGTCGCCCCATGCGCGCGCCGAGTCGCTCGCCCCCGGCGCGTGGCTCGGTCTTCTCGGCGGCGGCCAGCTCGGACGCATGTTCTGCATGGCCGCGCAACGCCTGGGCTATCGGGTGGCCGTGCTCGACCCTGCCGACGAGAGCCCGGCCGGGAGCGTCGCCGACCGCCGGATCGTCGCCGACTATCTGGATCCCGACGCGCTCGCGACACTCGCCGAGCTCTGCCGAGGTGCGACCACGGAGTTCGAGAACGTGCCATCGGCGGCGCTCGATTTCCTCGCGCGTACGATGCGCGTGACGCCGGGCGCTGCGAGCGTCGCCATCGCGCAGGATCGCATCAGCGAGAAGACGTTCATCGCCGGGCACGGCTTTCCCGTCGCCCCATTCACCGTGCTGCGCACGCGCGCCGACGCGCGGCGCGCCGACCCGACGCTCCTGCCGGGCGTCGTAAAGAGCGCGCGGCTCGGCTACGACGGCAAGGGCCAGATTCGCGTCGCGACCCGCGACGACGTCGGCCGCGCGTTCACGGCGATGGGCGGCAGCGCGTGCGTGCTCGAGCGGCTCGTCGACTTGCAAGGCGAGCTGTCGGTGATCGTCGCGCGCGACGAGGGCGGTGATCTCGCCGCCTGGCCGGTCGCCCAGAATCTGCACCGCAACGGCATCCTCGATACGTCGATCGTGCCTGCGCGCGTCGCGCCGGAACTCGGGCTGCGCGCGCACACGATCGCGGCTGCGCTCGCGACTGCGCTCGATTATCGCGGCGTGCTTTGCGTCGAGCTCTTCATCGCACCGGACGGCGAGCTGCTCGTCAACGAGATGGCGCCGCGCCCGCACAACAGCGGGCACTACACGATCGACGCGTGCATCACCTCGCAGTTCGAGCAGCAGGCCCGCGTGCTCGCCGGCATGCCGATGGGCGATACGCTGCAGCACACGCCCGCGGTGATGGTCAACCTCCTCGGCGATATCTGGTTTCGCGGCGACGCGGCAACGCCTCGCGAGCCCGCGTGGTCGCGCGTGCTCGCGCACCCGCGCGCGAAGCTGCACCTGTACGGAAAGCGGGAGCCGCGGCGCGGACGCAAGATGGGGCACGTGACCTGCCTCGGCGGCACGCTCGACGACGCGCTCGCCACCGCGGCCGCCATCAAGCGCGAACTGGGTATTCCGTCGTGATCGTCCCGCCACCGCTCGAGGGCGTACGCGTGCTCGATCTCACGCGCCTGCTGCCCGGGCCGATGTGTACGCTCTATCTCGCCGATCTCGGCGCCGACGTCGTGAAGATCGAGGACACGCGCGACGGCGACTACGCGCGCTCGCTGCCGACGTCGATCGGTGCGCCGCGAAACACGCCGACGACGTGGTATCGCGCGCTCAATCGCGACAAGCGCTCGCTTGCGATCGACCTCAAAATGGATGCCGGACGCGACGCGCTCCTCGCGCTCGCGCGGCGTGCCGACGTCGTCGTCGAGGGCTTTCGCCCCGGCGTCGTGCACGCGCTCGGGATCGACGACGCGCGCCTGCGCGGCGTCAACCCGCGCCTCGTCTACTGTTCACTGTCGGGCTACGGCCAAACGGGGCCGCGCGCGAAGTCGGCCGGCCACGACATCAACTATCTCGGCTATGCGGGCGTGCTCGATGCCACGGGCGAGCGCAACGGGCGGCCGGCGCTCGCGAACCTGCAGATCGCCGACCTTCTCGGCGGCGCCGCGAGCGCGGCGATCGCCATTCTCGGTGCACTGCTCGGTGCGGCGCGCACCGGCCGCGGCCGCTATGTCGACGTCGCAATGGCCGACGCGGTGCTCGCGCATGAGGTGATCGCGCTCGGTGCGCTGGCCGATACCGGACGCGTGGGCGCTCGCGGCGACGATCTGCTCACCGGCGGCGTGCCGTGCTACGGCGTCTACGAAACCGGCGACGCTCGCTTTGTCGCCGTCGGGGCACTCGAAGCGAAATTCTGGCGCGCGCTGTGCGAGGCGATCGGCCGCGACGACCTCGTCGAGGGGCAGTTCGCGACGGGGAAGGAAGGCGAGCGCGTGCGCGAGGCGCTCGGCGCCGTGCTCAGAACGCGCACGCGCGACGAATGGGCGCGCGCGTTCGAGAACGTCGACTGCTGCGTGAGCCCGGTGCTCTCGTTCTCCGAAGCGCTCGCCGATCCACAGTTCGCGGCGCGCGCGATGGTCCGCAACGCCGGCGGCACACGCGCATTCGCAGCGCCGTTCGCGCTCACGCCGCCTGTCGATCGCGCAGTTCGCAGCGCACCGCGACACGGCGAGCACAGCCGCGAAGTGTTGCGCGAAGCCGGCGTGGACGACGCGGCGATCGACGCGCTCGTCGCTTCCGGCGTCGTCAAGGAAGAAGCCAAGAAGTAGGGTGAGACGCCCCTTCCTTTAACCGTGCTTTTTCCGGCGTGTCGCTGCCGCCGGCAAGTCGCCGACGCGCGCGTATTCGGGGTCGTCGAAGCGGCCGCCGTTGCGTGCGTAATCGAGCGCCATCTGCGTGGCATCGACGCCCCAGAACAACTCGGAACCGACGGCGAGCGTCGGCACGCCGAACACGCCGCGCGCGATGGCCACATCGGTTTCGCGCCGAAGCTCGTCCTTCACCGCCGGGTCGGCGATGCGCGCCGATGCGTCGTGCACGCCGACGCGCTGCGCGAGCTCGGCCCACTCGATCGGCAGATCCGGCAGCCGGCCGTCGCGCCACACGAAGCGGAAGATCGCGGTGATGGCGTCGAGCCGGTTGTCGCACGCGATCGCGAGGCGCAAAAGCGGCAGCGGATTGAACGGATGCGCGTGCGGAAAGCGCAGCGGCACGCCTTGCGCCTTCGCCTGCCACACCACGAAGCGATAAGTAAAGCGACGCTTCGCGGGAATCTCCGCCGGTCCCCTTTGGCCGATCGCGTCGAGAATCGCCGCGAACAGCACCGGATGCGGCCGCACCTCGCGTGCGTGCGCCTGCAGCCGCTCGCACTGCAGGTACGAGAACGGCGAGACGAAGTCGAAATACCAGTCGGCGATCAATTCGCGTCTTCCTCGGTTCCCGCCGCACGCCGGCGGATCGCGCGCCATACGTCGCGTCGCGCGTCGTCGTCGAGCGTTCCCCACGCGGCGATCTCGTCGAGCGTGCGCAGGCAGCCTTCGCAAACGCGCGTCTGCGCATCGATCCGGCAGATGCCGATGCAAGGCGACGCGACGCGCGCCTCGTTCTGCAGCGGCGGGCTAGGCCTGCGCAAGCGGTTGGCTCGCGTCGAGGGCGCGCGCGACGCGCGAGTCGGGCGCGCGCCCGAGGTGCTGTGCGATGTAACGACCCGCGCGCCGCAGCTTGTCCATGTCGACACCGGTCTCGATGCCGAGGCCGTCGAGCAGGTACAGCACGTCCTCGCTCGCGACGTTGCCCGTAGCCCCCTTCGCGTACGGACAGCCGCCGAGGCCCGCGACCGAGCAATCGAACGCTGCCACGCCGAGCTCGAGCGCTGCGTAGAGATTCGCGAGCGCCTGGCCATACGTGTCGTGAAAATGGCCCGCGAGCGCTTCGACCGGCACGTCCTGCGCGACGCGGCGGAACAGCGCCTGCGTCTTTCCCGCGGTGCCGCGTCCGATCGTGTCGCCGAGCGAGACCTCGTATGCGCCCATGGCGTGCAACGATGCCGCGACGTGCGCGACCGCCTCGGGATCGACGTCGCCCTCGTACGGGCATCCGAGCACCACCGAAACGTAACCGCGCACGCGCACGCCGTCACGGCGAGCCGCGTCGAAGATCGGTCGCGCGCGCTCGAGGCTCTCGGCGATCGTGCAGTTGATGTTGCGCTTCGAGAACGCTTCGGTCGCCGCCACGAACACCGCCACTTCGTCGGCGCCCGCCGTCCGCGCCGCCTCGTAGCCCTTCATGTTCGGCGTGAGCACCGGGTAGCGCACGCCCGGCTTGCGGCGGATGCGCGCCATCACCTCGGCCGCGTCCGCCATCTGCGGCACCCATTTCGGCGATACGAACGACGTCGCCTCGATCGCGGGCATGCCGGCATCGGTCAGGCGATCGATCAGCGCCACCTTGACGTCGGTCGGCACCATCGTCTTCTCGTTCTGCAATCCGTCGCGCGGGCCGACTTCGACGAGGCGCACCCTTCGCGGCATCCGGTCATTCCCCGTCACGACGCCTCCGCTTGCTCGACATCGACGAGATCGGCGCCCTCGCCGACGCGATCGCCGGCGCCGAAATGGATCGCCGCGACACGGCCAGCGCCCGGTGCGACGATCGTGTGCTCCATCTTCATCGCTTCCAGCACGACGAGCGGCGCGCCCTTCTCGACGCGCTCACCCGGCGCGACGAGGACCGCGACGATCGTTCCCGACATGGGCGCGACGAGATGTCCGCCGCGTTCGACGTCGTCCGTCTCCGCGAACGGATCGACGAGCACGAGGCGATGGCGCGCGCCGGGCACGAACACGTGGCGGACGTCCCCGTCACGCACGACCGTCGCCTCGTGCGCATCGGCCACCGCGCCATCCCCGAGACGCTCGATGCGCAAGCGGTCGTCATGCGCGTGCACGCGCACGTCGTGCGCGAACTCCTCACCGCCGATGGTGAGCGTATCGCCGCGCGGAGCGACCGTCACGCGATGCTCGCGCTCGCCGTCCCGGAACGCGAACTCGGCACGATGCGTCGACGTCCCGTTCCACCAGGCATCGGCCGCATTCCACGGTGAATACGGATCGCTCGACGTCGCGGCGGCCGCCGCGAGCGCCGCCTCGACGGCACGGTATTCGGCCACGGCGGCCGCGACCAGGGTGTCGGGCGCCGCCGGTCGTGCCGCGGGCAGCAACGCGTCGCGGTGCTCCGCAATAAGGCCGGTATCGACGCGTCCCGACGCAAATGCCTCGTGCGCGACGACGCGCTCGAGGAACGCCGCGTTGGTCGTCACGCCGGTGACTTCGCAGCGAGCCAGCGCGGCGAGCAGCGTCTGGCGCGCGCGCTCGCGATCCTCGCCCCAGGCGATCACCTTGGCGAGCATCGGGTCGTAGAACGGCGTGACTTCATCGCCGGCGCGATAGCCGGTGTCGACGCGGACGTTCGGCATGTCGTCGGGCATCCGCCAGTGGCCGATACGGCCGATCGACGGAAGGAATTCGCGCGACGGATCCTCCGCATAGAGCCGCGCCTCGATCGCATGGCCATGGATCGCGAGGTCCCCCTGCGCCATCGGCAACCGCTCGCCCGAGGCGACGCGCAGCTGCCATTCGACGAGGTCGCAGCCGGTGATCATCTCGGTGACCGGGTGCTCCACTTGCAGGCGCGTGTTCATCTCCATGAAGTAGAACGCGCCGTCCTGCTCCGCAATGAACTCGACGGTGCCGGCGCCGACGTACCCGATCGCCTTCGCCGCGGCGACGGCCGCCTCGCCCATCGCACGGCGGCGCACCTCGTCCATCCCGGGCGCCGGCGCTTCCTCGATCACTTTCTGGTGCCGTCTCTGCACCGAGCAGTCGCGTTCGAACACGTACACCGCGTCGCCCTGCGAATCGGCGAACACCTGGATCTCGATGTGCCGCGGCTTGGCCAGATAGCGCTCGAGCAGCACGCGATCGTCGCCGAACGCCGAGCGCGCCTCGCGCCGCGCCGAGGCGAGCGCCGCGGCGAACTCGCTCGCCTTGGTCGCGACCTTCATGCCCTTGCCGCCGCCCCCCGCGGTGGCCTTCACGAGCACCGGGAACCCGGCCCGTTCCGCTTCGCGCGCGAGCAACGCGTCGCCCTGATCGTCGCCGTGATAACCGGGCACGACCGGCACGCCCGCGGCGCTCATGATCGACTTGGCCGCCGACTTCGAGCCCATCGCCGCGATCGCGGCAGGGGGTGGACCGACGAACACGAGACCCGCCGCCTCGCACGCTTTGGCGAACGACGCGTTCTCGGAGAGAAAGCCGTAGCCGGGATGAATCGCCTGCGCGCCCGCACGCTTCGCGATCGCAACGATCGCGTCGCCATTCAAATAGCTCTCGCGCGGCGGCGGCGGACCCACGCGGTACGCCTCGTCGCACATCGTCACGTGCAGTGCGTGCGCATCGGCGTCGCTGTAGACCGCGATCGTGCGCAGGCCGAGCCGTCGCGCGGTGCGCGCGACGCGGCACGCGATTTCGCCGCGATTGGCAATGAGGAGGCTGGCGAGCATCGGTGTCGCGGCGAGCGCGCTACGAGGGTCGATACTGATCACGCGACTCGCGCGGCGAACGCGAAAGCCGTGCGCCCATGCGTTTCGCCACGTGGCGTCCGGCGCGCCACACGTGGCGCAACAGCACGACCGCGAGCACGAGCAGCAGCAGGACGACGAGCCCCGCGACGAGCGGATGCACGATCGCGAGCCACAGCAGACCGCCGACACCGACGTCCTCGGAAAGCGATGCAGCCCAGTTCGAGAACGGCTCGGGCGAGGTGTTGATGACCGCGCGGCTCGTCGCTTTCGTGAGGTGACTGCCGGCGGCGAGCGAGCCCCCGAGGATCGCCGCGGCAAGCATCATCGCCGCGGACGATTGACCGAAAACGCTCGCTGCGAGCGCCGCGCCCGCGGGAATGCGGATCAGCGTATGCACGACGTCCCACAGCGTGTCGACGCCGGGGATCTTGTCGGCGAAGAATTCGACCGCGCACATGAAGCCCGACGCGCCGAGCACGAGCGGATGGGCGAGGACCGCGAGTCCCGGAGGGAGATCGACGAGTCCGAAGTAGCCCGCAATGCCGATGATGAACAGCACCGCGTAGAGGCGAATGCCGCTGGCGAAGCCGAGCGCGCCCGCGAGCGCGAGGAGTTGCCACGTATCGAAATGCGAGAACGCGTCGCTCATCGTGGATCGGAAGCAGGATCGGTCCCGACGAGCCACGCCGGCTTGCGCTTCTCGAGGAACGCGGCGACGCCCTCGCGCCCCTCGTCGGATGCACGCACCGCCGCGATGTGCTCGGCGGTCGCCTCGATCAGCGCTTCGTCGAGCGTGCGATGCGCGACGCCGCGAATCAGGGCCTTGCACTCGAACTGCGCGACCGGACCGGCGATACGCAGCAGCGCGATCAGCGCATCGACGCGCGCGTCGAGCGCGTCGGCGGCGACGACCTCGTGCACGAGGCCCATGCGCAGCGCCTGCGCGGCGTCGAACCGCTCGGCGGTCAGGAAGTAGCGGCGCGCCTCGCGAGCGCCGATCGCTTCCATCACGTAGGGGCTGATCGTCGCGGGAATGAGCCCAAGCTTCGCTTCGGACAGCGCGAACGTCGCCTCCGGCACGCAAACCGCGATGTCGCATGCCGACACGAGCCCGACGCCGCCGCCATAGGCGGCACCATGGATGCGGGCGATCGTGGGCTTCGAAAGGCCGTAGATCGTGCGCAGCATCGTCGCGAGCGCCTGCGCATCGGCCAGGTTCTCGTCGTGATCGAACGCGGCCATCCGCTTCATCCAGTTGAGATCGGCGCCTGCGCAAAAGCTCTTGCCCGCGGCAGCGAGCACGACGACGCGCACGTCGTCGTTCGTGTCGAGCGACACGAACGCGGTGGTGAGACTCGCGATCAGCCGCTCGTCGAACGCGTTGTGCAGGTCGGGACGGTTCAGCGTCACCGTCGCCACGTTCTCGCGAACCGTCACGTCACAGGGCGTATCCATGGTTCCTCACATCCGCTTGGCCACTTCCTCGAGCATGACTTCGGTCGCGCCACCGCCGATCGCGAGGATGCGCGCGTCGCGCCACAATCGCTCGATCGGCGTTTCTCGAATATAGCCCATGCCTCCGAAGCATTGCTGGCAGCCATAGGCGACGTCGTTCGCGAGCTCGCCGGCGAGCGCCTTCAGCGCCGACATCTCGCGCACCGCATCGACACGCTGCGCGTCGAGCCATGCGCAGTGATACGCGAACGCGCGCACGGCTTCGGTGCGCGACGCGAGCAGCGCGAGCTTCTGCCGGATCGCCTCGCGCGCCCACAGCGGCTTCCCGAACGCCTGCCGCGCGCGGACGTGCTCGAGCGCATAGCGCAGGGATTCGCGGGCGTTGCCGATCGCCATCGCGGCGAGCGCAAGGCGCTCGCGCTGGAAGTTCTGCATCAGCGCACGAAATCCTTCGTTCTCGGCTCCCAGCCGATTCGCAGCCGGAATGCGGCAGCCGTCGAACACGAGCTCCGCGGTGTCGGATGCGCGCCAGCCCGTCTTGTCGAGCACCTGCCCCACCGCGAATCCCGGCGTGCCGCGCTCGACCGCGAACATCGTGATGCCGTGCGAGCCCGTTTCGGCGGACGCGGTCCGCGCGGCGACGAAGTAGAGGTCGGCGTGAACGCCGTTGGTGATGAAGAGCTTCGTGCCGTCCAGCACGTATCCGTCGGCGTCGCGGCGCGCCGTCGTGCGAATGCGCGCGACGTCGGAGCCCGCGTCGGGCTCGGTCACCGCGACCGCCGTGAGCACGTCGCCGCGCACGATCGCCGGCAGCCAGCGCGCCTTCTGCGCCGCGTCGCCCGCACGCACGAGGTGCGGCGACGCCATGTCGGTGTGCACGAGCACGGTGACGACGAATCCCCCGTAGGTCGAACGCGACAGCGCCTCGGCGAAGACGAAGTTGGTCACCGCATCGACGTCGCTGCCGCCGTGCGCTTCCGGCACCATGAGGCCGAGCCAGCCGAGTTCGCCAAGGCGGCGCAGCACATGGCGCGGGACGCGTCCTTCGCGCTCCCACGCGCCCGCGTGCGGCTCGACATCGCGCGCGACGAAGCGCTCGACCTGCTCGCGCAGCAGCAGGCGCTCCGGCGTGTCGTGAACGCTCTCTCGTGCGCCTACAGGCGCGGCGCCGGTCGTCGTCACATTCGGAACACGCCGAACGACGTCTTCTCGATCGGCGCATTGAGCGCGGCCGAGAGCGCCAATGCGAGCGTTCGGCGCGTCTGCGCGGGATCGATGATGCCGTCGTCCCACAGGCGCGCGCTCGCGAAGTACGGATGACCCTCGTGCTCGTATCGCTCGCGAATCGGCGTCTTGAAGGTCTCCTCGTCCTGGGCGCTCCACGCGCCGCCTTTCGCTTCGATCGCGTCGCGCTTGACGGTGGCGAGAACGGTCGCCGCCTGTTCGCCGCCCATCACCGAAATGCGCGCGTTCGGCCACATCCACAGGAACCGCGGATCGAACGCGCGGCCGCACATCCCGTAATTGCCGGCGCCGTAGCTGCCGCCGATGATGACCGTGAGCTTGGGCACCTTCGCGCACGACACGGCGGTGACCATCTTCGCGCCGTCCTTCGCGATGCCGCCCGCCTCGTACTTGCGGCCGACCATGAACCCGGTGATGTTCTGCAGGAACAGCAGCGGGATG
Source organism: Casimicrobiaceae bacterium (assembly GCA_035718935.1). Lineage (GTDB taxonomy): Bacteria > Pseudomonadota > Gammaproteobacteria > Burkholderiales > Casimicrobiaceae > VBCG01. Next base: position 20,164 of record DASTGT010000110.1, on the reverse strand, counting down.
CCGCGCTGCGCGCAGAGCTCGATGAAGTGCGCACCCTTCTGCGCCGATTCGGAGAACAGCACGCCGTTGCTGGCGACGATGCCGAGCGGATAGCCCCACAGCCGTGCGAACCCGGTGACGAGCGTCGTGCCGTAGCGTGCCTTGAATTCGTCGAGCGCCGAGTCGTCGACGATGCGCGCGATCACCTCGCGCACCTCGTAGGGCTTGCGGATGTCGGCGTTGATGACGCCATAGATTTCGTCTTCGGCGTAGCGCGGCGGCACCGGTTGCGCGACGTCGAGCGTGATCTGCTTTCGGGTGTTGAGGTTGCCGACGATGCGCCGGGCGATCGCGAGCGCGTGCCGATCGTCGCGCGCGAAATGATCGGCGACGCCCGAAAGCCGCGTATGCACGTCGGCGCCGCCGAGCTCCTCGGCGGTGACGATCTCGCCGATCGCCGCCTTCACCAGAGGCGGCCCGCCGAGGAAGATCGTCCCGTGACCACGCACGATGATCGTCTCGTCGCTCATCGCCGGCACGTAGGCGCCGCCGGCCGTGCACGAGCCCATCACGACGGCGATCTGCGGGATGCGTTCGGCCGACATCGTCGCCTGGTTGTAGAAGATGCGCCCGAAGTGCTCCTTGTCGGGAAAGACGTCGGTGTGGTTCGGCAGGTTGGCGCCGCCGGAGTCGACGAGGTAGAGGCACGGCAGGCGGTTCTCGCGTGCGATCTCCTGCGCACGCAGGTGCTTCTTGACGGTCATCGGGAAATAGGTCCCGCCCTTGACCGTCGCGTCGTTGCAGATGACGACGCACTCGCGCGAGGCGACGCGGCCGATGCCGGTGACGATGCCGGCACTGGCGATCCTGTCGCCGTACATGCCGTACGCGGCGAGCTGCGAAAATTCGAGGAATGGGCTCGCCGGATCGAGAAGCGCGCGCACGCGCTCCCGTGGCAACAGCTTGCCGCGCGCGACGTGCTTCGCGCGAGCCGCTTCACCGCCGCCCTGTTCGACGTCGGCGATCCGTGCATTGAGATCGGCGACGAGCGCGCGCATCGCCTCGGCGTTGCGGACGAACGTCGGATCTCGCGCCGACAGCCTGGATTCGATGACGGGCATGGCTAGGCAACGCCCGGACGCGGATGGCCCGGCATCAGGTCGTACGGATGCTTCCAACGCGGCAGCGCTCGAAGACGCGCGAGCCAGTCGCGCACGTTGGGGTGCGCGTTCCAGTCGACGCCGATCTCGTCGTCGAAGAAGAGGTAGCCGCAAAGCGAGAGATCGGCAATCGTCGGGCGGTCGGCGACGACGAAGCGGCGCCCGGCGAGGTGCGCATCGAGGATCGCCCACGCCGCCTGCGCACGCTTGCCGAATTCGGAGACGACCGCGGGATCCGGATTCGCGACGAACGCGCGCAGGAAGCGATACGTCGCGGTGTAGCTCGTGAGCTTGTGGTTGTCGAAGAGCAGCCAGCGCAGGATCTCACGCCGCTCGTCCTCGCCGTCGGGTCCGAATTCACCGAGCGTCGAGGCGAGATAGTCGAGGATCACGCCGGACTGCGAAAACCGCTTGCCACGGTGCTCGAGCAGCGGCACTTCGCCCATCGCGTTGATCTCGCGATACGCGGGCGTTCGCGTCTCGCCGTTGAAATAGTCGACGAAGCGCGCCGACCAATTCGCGGCGGCGAGCTCGAGCATGAGCGCCGGCTTGTACGCGTTGCCCGACTGGGCGAAGCAGTAGAGCGTGTATTCGTCGGCCGTCGCAGGCTTCATGGACGAGACGCCGGGCGGCCTCAGAACTCGCCCTGCGCGAGCCAGCGATCCACCTGGTCGAAGTGATCGATGCCCCAGAACGGCTCGCCGTCGACGAAGACGAAGGGCGAGCCGAAGACCCCCTGGGCGATCGCCGCCTCGACTTCGCGGCGCAACGCATCCTTGATGGCAGCGTCGTCGATGGCGGCGCGTGCAGCGCCACGATCGAGACCCGCGTCACCTGCGACGTCGGCTGCGATTTGCGGATCGCCGATGTCACGGTCGTGCACGAAATACGCCCGGTAGAGCGCGTGCACGAGGCGGCCGACGCCCGCCGCATCGTGCTCGCGCTGCCACAGCACGATGCGCGCAGGCGCTTGCGTTGCGATCGGGAACTTCGACGGCAGCCGGAACGCGACGCCGTGAAAGCGCGCGCTGCGCTCCATGTCGCGCTTTGCGTAATCGCCCTTGATCGGTACGCTGGTCAACGGCTGCGATCCGGTGGTCTTGAAGACGATGCCGAGCAGCATCGGATGCCAGTGGACGATCCGCCCATGGCGCGCGGCGAGCGCCTCGATCTTCTCCGAGCCGAGATAGCCGTAGGGGGACGAGAAATCGAAGTGGAATTGGATGGGTGTCGGCATCTCGGAACTCGGATTCACTTCAGCACTTCCCTCGCGATCAACATCCGCTGCACGTCGCTCGTACCTTCGTAGATGCGGCACACGCGCACGTCGCGGTAAATGCGCTCGACGGGAAAGTCCTCGACGTAGCCGTACCCGCCGTGAATCTGCAGCGCTTCCGAGACGACGCGCTCGGCGATCTCGGAGGCGAAGAGTTTCGCCATCGCCGCTTCCTTGATGCACGGCTCGCCGGCGTCGCGCAACGCCGCCGCGTGCCATGCCATCTGGCGCGCGACGTCCACCTGCGTCGCCATGTCGGCAAGGCGGAAGCTCACCGCCTGATGCTCGGCGATCGGCTTGCCGAACGTGCGGCGCTCGCGGGCGTAGACGATCGCCGCGTCGAGCGCGGCGCGCGCCATGCCGACCGATTGCGCGGCGATGCCGATACGCCCGCCTTCCAGGTTCGCGAGCGCGATGCGATAACCGTCACCCTCGTCCCCGAGCCGGTTCTCCACCGGCACTTCGCAATCCTCGAAGGCGATCTGCGCGGTGTCGGATGCGCGCTGCCCGAGCTTGTCCTCGATGCGCGCGACGCGATAGCCGCGCGACTTCGTATCGACCACGAACGCCGACAAGCCCCTCTTGCCACCCGCGGTGCCGGTCACCGCGATGACGATGGCGACGTCGGCGTTCGCGCCGCTCGTGATGAATTGTTTGACGCCGTTCAGCACGTAACGGTCGCCGCGCCGCTCGGCGCGCGTCGCGATGGCGCTCGCATCGGAGCCCGCCTGCGGCTCGGTCAGGCAGAAGCATCCCAGCGTCTCGCCGCGCGCGAGCGACGGCAGGTACTCCGTCTGCTGCCGCTCGGTGCCGAACGCCGCGATCGGCCCGCACACCACGGAATTCTGGACGCTGACGATCGTCGAAGTCGCGCCGTCGCCGGCAGCGATCTCCTCGATCGCCAGTGCAAGCGAAACGTAATCGAGGCCCGCACCGCCGCGCGCCTCGGGCACGACGACGCCGAGCGCGCCGAGTGCGCCGAGCGCACGCAATGCCTCGCGGGGGAAGCGGTGCTCGCGATCCCACGTCGCGGCATTCGGCGTGAGCTCGCGCTGCGCGAACTCGCGCAGCGTGTCGCGGACCTGCCGCTGTTCCTCGCTGAGAATCACGTCAGGTGCGCGACTCGATCGCGAGCCGCGCCGCGAGCCCGGCGAACACGCCGGCGAGCGCGCGCTTCGACCAGCGATCGAAGCGTGGCCGCGACGCGAACCAGCGCCGTGCGCGCGACGCGAGCGCGACGCAAAGCGAATCGCCGGCGACGACGATCACGAGCTGCGTCGCGGCGAGGATCAGGCTTTGCGCGAGCAGATGACCGCGCGAGGGATCGATGAACTGCGGAAACAGCGCGAGCTGGAATACCGCGAGCTTGGGGTTCAGAACCGACGTTACGAGGCCCTGCCGGTACATCGTCGCGACCGGAATCGCCGCGGCCTGGACCTGCACGCGGGTGGTGGCGCTTCGCCACGTCGTGACCGCGAGCCACGCGAGATAGACGGCGCCCGCGATGCGGATGACGTCGTACGCGAGCGGGACTGCGGCGAGCAGCGCCGACAGTCCGAGCGCCGCGGCGAGCGCGTGGAACGCGAAACCGGTCGACGTGCCGGCGAGCGAGACGAAGCCCGCCGCCCGCCCCTGTACGATCGTGCGCGACACGAGGAGCAGCATGTTCGGCCCCGGCGTCGCCGCGAGCGCGACGCAGGCGGCGCAGAACAGGAGCCAGGTGTCGACTGCGATCACGGAATTACGCGCGCTCGATCGCCAGCGCCGTCGCCTCGCCCCCGCCGATGCATAGCGCCGCGACGCCGCGCTTGCCGCCGTGCTTGCGCAGTGCGCCGAGCAGCGAGACGACGATGCGCGCACCCGACGCGCCGATGGGATGGCCGAGCGCACACGCGCCGCCGTGCACGTTGACGCGGTCGCGCGCGATGCCGTGCTCCTTCATCGCCGCCATCGTCACGACGGCGAACGCCTCGTTGATCTCGAAGAAGTCGACGTCCTTCGTCGTCCAGCCCGTCTTCTTGTAGAGCCTCTCGATCGCCCCCACGGGCGCCGTCGTGAAAAGACCGGGCTCCTGCGCGTGCGTAGCGTGCCCGACGATCGTCGCGAGCGGTTTCACGCCGCGTTCGCGCGCGGTCGATGCGCGCATGAGGACGACCGCCGCCGCGCCGTCGGAAATCGAGCTCGAGTTCGCGGCGGTGACCGTGCCGTCCTTGCGGAACGCCGGCCTCAGGCCGGGGATTTTTTCGGGCATCGCTTTCGCCGGCTGCTCGTCATTGCCGATCACGGCGTCGCCCTTGCGGCTGCTCACCTTCACCGGCGCGATCTCCCACTCGAACGTGCCGTCCTCGTTCGCCCGTCGCGCACGCGCGAGCGACGACAGCGCAAACTCGTCCTGCGCCTCGCGCGTGAACGAGAAAGTCTGCGCGCAGTCCTCGGCGAACGTGCCCATCAGGCGGCCCTTGTCGTACGCATCCTCGAGGCCGTCGAGAAACATGTGGTCCTGCACCACCTGATGCCCCATCCGGTAGCCGCCACGCGCCTTCGGCAAAAGGTACGGCGCGTTCGACATGCTCTCCATGCCACCGGCGACGATCACGTCCGCCGAGCCGGCAACGAGTGCGTCGTGCGCGAGGATGATCGCCTCCATCGCGGAGCCGCACATCTTGTTGACGGTCGTGCAGCCGGTGGCAAGCGGCAGCCCCGCCTTGATCGACGCCTGCCGCGCGGGCGCCTGGCCCTGGCCGGCGGGAAGCACGCAACCGAAAATCGTCTTGTCGACGTCCGCGGGCTCGATGCCCGCACGCTCGACCGCGGCTTTGATGGCGACCGCACCGAGATCGCTTGCAGTGAGCGAGGTGAAGTCGCCCTGGAAGCCACCCATGGGGGTGCGGGCGGCGCCGACGATGACAATGGGATCGTGGGTCATGGCAATCACGTGTTGAGGATTTCGGTGGCGGCGCCTGCCGGGAGACGTCGTGGACGGGCGACGAGCTCGCCGGCGCAGTTCGGGCAGCGCCGCGACATCTCATCGGCGCACTGCCCGCAGAACGTGCATTCATGGCTGCAGATCCACGCGTCGCCGGTATGCATGGGGAGTGCAGCGTTGCAGCGCTCGCACGAGCCTTTCATCGCAAGCGCCATGCTATTTCGTCTCGTCGAACAGCTCGCGGCCGATCAGCATTCTGCGGATCTCGGACGTGCCGGCGCCGATCTCGTACAACTTGGCGTCGCGCCACAGGCGTCCGGTGGGAAACTCGTTGATGTAGCCGTTGCCGCCGAGGCACTGGATCGCCTCGCCGGCCATCCACGTGGCCTTTTCGGCGGCGTAGAGGATCGCACCGGCCGCGTCCTTGCGCGTCGCCTGTCCCCGATCGCACGCGCGCGCCACCGCGTACACGTAGGCGCGGCACGCATTGAGCGTCGTGTACATGTCGGCGAGCTTGCCCTGCATCAGCTCGAACTCGCCGATCGGCTGGCCGAATTGCTTGCGCTCGTGCACGTACGGGAGGACGACGTCGAGGCACGCGGCCATGATGCCGAGCGGGCCCGCGGCGAGCACGGCACGCTCGTAGTCGAGGCCGCTCATCAGCACGTTGACGCCGCGGCCGACGTCGCCGAGGACGTTTCCCGCGGGGACCTCGCAATCGTCGAACACGAGCTCGCAGGTGTTCGAGCCGCGCATGCCGAGCTTGTCGAGCTTCTGCGCCGTCGAGAAGCCGCGAAAACCCTTCTCGACGATGAACGCGGTGATGCCGCGCGCGTCCGCGTTCGGATCCGTCTTCGCGTAGACGACCAGCGTGTCGGCGTCGGGCCCGTTGGTGATCCACATCTTCGTGCCGTTCAGCACGTACGCGTCGCCGCGGCGATCGGCGCGAAGGCGCATCGACACGACGTCGGACCCCGAGCCCGGCTCGCTCATGGCGAGCGCGCCGACGTGCTCGCCGGACATGAGCCTGGGCAGGTAGCGGCGCTTCTGCGCCTCGTCGCCATTGCGGCGGATCTGGTTGACGCAAAGGTTCGAATGCGCACCGTACGACAACCCAACCGATCCCGACGCGCGCGAGATCTCCTCCATCGCGACGACGTGGGCGAGATAGCCGAGCCCCGTGCCGCCATAAGCCTCCTCGACGGTGATGCCGAGGAGACCCATCGCGCCGAGCTTGCGCCAGAGGTCGTGAGGGAACGCGTTGTCGCGGTCGATGGCGGCGGCACGCGGCGCGATCTCGGCATTGGCGAATTCGCGGACCGACGCGCGCAGCATGTCGACCGTCTCGCCCAGCTCGTAATCCAGCATCGGAAAATCGAGGGTCATCGGCACGCTCCGACTTCGCCGGTCATCGTCCATCGTCGCGTTTCCCGTGCATCGTCATCAGCGTCTGCTGCATGATCGCGACGAGCTTGCGCTCGCCCGCCTGCACCGCGTGCACTTCGCCGCGCGTGATCGTCAGTGTACGACCGGATTTGACGACGAAGCCTTCCGCGACCATCTCGTCGCCCTGGGCCGGCGCGAGCAGGTTCAACTTGAACTCGACCGTCAGCACGGAACTGTCCTCGGGGAACACCGAATAGCCGGCGTAGCCGCCTGCGGAATCGACGAGCGTGGCGACGATGCCTGCGTGCACGAAGCCGTGCTGCTGCGAGATCTCGGGCCGCGGCGTCAGCGCCAGCGCGCAGTAGCCTTCGCGCAACCCGACGATGCGCGCGCCGATCAGCGCCATCGCGCCCTGGCGGGAGAAGCTTTCGCGTACTTTCACGTCGGATGCCATCTGCTCGCCTATCCTCGCGCCACCGCCTCCCTCACCTCGGCCCCTGATTCTGCTTAACGTTTACGTAAACGTCAATCGGCCTCCTGCCGCGCGGGCGCGCGCTCCCCGCGCGCCTCCGCCTTGAGACGCCGCCGGCATTCGCGCTCGATGCCGTCGATCTCGGCGAGCACCGCCTCGATGTCCTCGCGCTGCTGCAGAAGACGCATCCGGCGCTCGGCGAGAAGCGCCAGGAACGCGGTGAGCTGGGCACGCTCGTTGCGGCGCACCTCGTAGAGATCGAGCAACTCGCCGATCTCGGAGAGCGCGAGGCCCAGGCGCTTGCCGCGCAGGATCAGCTTGAGACGCACGCGTTCGCGCTCGCCGTACACTCGGGTGCGCTTGTCGCGCGTGGGCGTCAGCAAGCCGCAGTCCTCATAGAAGCGGATCGCGCGCGTCGTCAGCGCGAATTCGCGCGCGAGGTCGGAAATCGAGTACGTCACGCGCGCCGGCTTCAGCGCTGCGTGGCGGTTCGTGGCGGGCATGCGGGAACGGGCGCGACGCGGCGACGTCGCGGGCAGCGACGCATGGCACGATACCATAGCGGCATGAACGATTCGCTCTCGACGGCCGTGCTCGAGGACGCGCACACGCCGCCGGTCGCCGGCACGCTGCGCGAGGTCGCGCCGCGGGTGCACTGGCTGCGCATGCCATTGCCCTTCGCGCTGGATCACGTCAACCTGTGGCTGCTCGAGGAGGACGCCGGCTTCACGCTGGTCGACTGCGGCTACGGCAACGCGACGACGCGGGCGCACTGGCAGCAGCTCTTCGATGGGGCGTTGGCGCGCTCGCCGATCCACCGCATCGTCGTCACGCATTGCCACCCGGACCATCTCGGCAACGCCACGTGGCTCGCCGCGCGGTTCGCCTGCCCGATCTTCATGACCTTCGGCGAATTCGTCGCCGGCCACGGCAAGCGCGACGAGCACTCGGGGTACGGACTCGCGAGCGTCGAGGCGCACTTCGCGCGCCACGGCATGCCTTGCGATCAACGGGCCGCACTGCACGCGCGCGGCAACACCTACCGGCTCGGCGTGCCCGAGGCGCCGCGCACGTTCACGCGTCTCATCGCGGGTGACTCTCTCGACATCGGCCACGCGATGTGGCGCGTCATCGCCGGCTACGGTCACTCGCCCGAGCACGCCGCGCTCGCGTGCGACAGCTCGGAGCTGCTGATCTCCGGCGACATGCTGCTGCCGCAGATCAGCACCAACGTGTCCGTGTGGCCGAACGAGCCCGAGGGCGATCCCGTCGCGCGGTTCCTCGATTCCCTGCGCGCATTCGAAGCGCTGCCGGCCGCGACGCTGGTCCTGCCGTCGCACGGTCTGCCGTTTCGCGGCATCGCGGCGCGCGTGGCACGGTTGCGCGCACACCACGCCGAGCGCCTCGACGAACTGTATCGCGCGATCGTCGCCGCGCCGCGGCCGCAGTCGGCGCACGACGTGCTGCCGGTGCTCTTTCGCCGTAAGCTCGACCTGCAGCAGACGTCCTTCGCGATGGGCGAGGCGATCGCGCACCTGAACTGTCTCTGGCACGCCGGCCGCGTCCGACGCATCGTCGCCGACGACGGGTCGGTACGCTTCGCCGCGTAAAATCGATCGCATCGGCGCACAACGCCACACTTCCCACCGAGATGACCGCCCCGACCAAGGCCCCTGTGGCGAGCGTGCAGGCCGCGCCGCCCCCGTCGTTCGACCCCGTCAAGCTCGCCGAATCGCTCGCCTCCGCCTCCGAGAAGAGCGCCAAACTGATCGGTGAATTTGCCGCGCGCAACGCCGGCAAGCCGGCCGCCGTCGCCACCGACGAGCTCGGCCTCGGCAAGGCGTTCATGGAACTCGCCGCGAACATGCTCGCGAATCCGGCGCGCATCGCCGAGGGGCAGTTGCGCCTGTGGCGCGATTACATGAGCCTGTGGCAGACGTCGATGTTGCGCATGATGGGCGGCCAGGCGATGCCGGTGGCGGCGCCCGCGCAGCACGACAAGCGCTTCAAGGATGCCGCGTGGCACGACAACTTCCTGTTCGACTACGTGAAGCAGTCGTACCTGATCACCGCGCGCTGGCTGCACGATCAGGTGGCGAGCGTCGAAGGCCTGTCGGAGAACGCGCGCAAGAAGGTCGATTTCTTCACGCGCCAGTACATCGACGCACTCGCGCCGTCCAACTTCGCGCTCACCAATCCCGAGGTCTTCCGCGAAACGATCGCGAGCGGTGGTCAGAACCTGGTGCGTGGCCTTCACAACCTGCTCGACGATATCGAGCGCGGCCAGGGCAAGCTGCGCATTTCGATGACCGATCCGAAGGCATTCGAGCTCGGCGTCAACATCGCGACCACGCCGGGCAAGGTCGTGTTCCAGAACGACCTGATGCAGCTGCTGCAGTACGAGCCGGCGACGAAGAAGGTACGCGAGCGGCCGCTTTTGATCATCCCGCCGTGGATCAACAAATACTACATCCTCGATCTGCGCGAGAAGAACTCGTTCATCCGGTACTGCGTCGACGAGGGCATGACGGTGTTCGTCATCTCGTGGGTCAACCCGGACGCGAAGCTCGCGAACAAGGATTTCGAGGATTACCTGCTCGAAGGACCGCTCGCCGCGCTCGACGCGATCGAGAAGGCCACCGGGGAGCGCGACGCGAACGTCGTCGGCTATTGCCTCGGCGGGACGCTGCTCGCCGCGACGCTCGGCTACCTCGCCGCCAAGAAACAGAACCGGATCGCGAGTGCGACGTTCATGACCGCGCTCATCGACTTCACCGCGGCGGGCGAGCTCGAAGTCTTCATCGACGAGGCGCAGGTGGCGTCGCTCGAGAAGAAGATGCAGGAACGCGGCTTCCTCGAAGGCAGCGAGATGGCCGACACGTTCAACATGCTGCGCGCGAACGATCTGATCTGGTCGTTCGTCATCAACAACTACCTGCTCGGCCGCGATCCGTTCCCGTTCGACCTGCTGCACTGGAACTGCGACTCGACGCGAATGCCCGCGAAGATGCACAGCTTCTACCTGCGCAACATGTACATGGGCAACAAGCTCCGCGAGCCCGGCGGCGTCACGCTCGCCGGCGTGCCGATCGACTTGTCGAAGGTCGCGGTTCCGTCGTACTTCGTCTCGGCGATGGAGGATCACATCGCGCCGTGGAAGACGACTTACGCGGGCACGGGCCTCGTCAAGGGCAAGTCGCGGTTCGTGCTCTCGGGCTCGGGACACATCGCGGGCATGGTCAACCCGCCCGCGGCGAAGAAATACGGCTACTGGACCAACGACAAGCCGGCCAAGAACGCGGAAGACTGGCTGGCCACGTCCACGCAGCACGAGGGCTCGTGGTGGACCGACTGGCGCGCATGGATGGAGCCCTATCTCGGCCCCGAAGTCGCCGCGCGTGTGCCCGGCAAAGGCAAGCTGCCGGTGATCGAGGCCGCACCCGGCTCCTACGCGCGGCTTCGCGCCGATACCTGACGCTGCCCGACGGGAGCGGGAGGTCCGACCCGTCGACGCGGCGGTAAGCGCGCCGGGGCACCGGAGCCTACGCTCTTCGGTCAGTTGCCTGTGGGCGGCGGCGGTGCGACCGGCCGCGATCCGGGTGCGACGGGCGGCGGTGCCGGCCGCGGCACCACGGCGGGCGGCGCGGGCACGACCGGCGCCGGCCCGGCCGAAGGCGGACCGGGCGCGATCCGCGGTGGCGGTGCCACCGGCTGCGGAACGACGGGCGACGATGGCGCGCTCCGCAACGTCGGCGTAGAAGGCATCGGCAGCGACGGCGCGCTCGGCGCGGGCGCGGCCGGCACGCGTAGCGGTGCCGGCGGGGGCGGCGGCACGGCACGAAGCGGTGCTGTCGGTGTCACCGGTGTGGGGGGGCCGGACGTCGCGGGCCTCGGCGTGACACGAAGACCGCCGGGCGTCGGTGGCTGCGGCGTACCGGGAATGGGGGCTCCGGAGGGCGCCGTCGCGGGCGGGACCGCCGTCGTCGGTCCGCCGGCGCGCGGGACGTTGGTCGCAGGCAGCGGCGCGCGGGGAATCGCGGATTGCGCGCCTGCCGGCGCGCGCGGCGGCAGCGCCACACCCGGCGTCGTGCGCGCGATAACGCCGGCGGGCGGCGGCACGGTGCCGCCGGGACGCACGAGCGGCTTGGCCACGATGGGCGGAACGGCGGGCGGCGCGGCAAGCGCCGGCGGGATCGCCGTCGAGGCGGGGGAAACGTCCACACGATTGATCGCCACGGGTCGTCCGGTCGCGAGCGTCGGCACGGGCACGGCAGTGATGCCGCCCGGCGCACGCAGGTTCACCGGACGCGACGGCGGCTCGGGCACGCGGCGCGAGACGTCGACTGCGTACGGCCGGTTGTAGCGCGCGTAGCAGCGCGATGCGCAACCGTGCCAGGAAGGCACGTAGGCTTCGCCCCACCCCAGCGGCACCCAACCGTACAGCGGCGCGCCGCCCGCGACGTGCCTCCACGACGGCCCGCCATACCAGACGACGAGCGCCGGCGCCCAGGCGGGTCGTCGCACGTACACGCCCGGGCACCAGCCCCAGCGCCCGCCGATGTACGCCCAGCGGCCGTAGTGGAACGGCGCGTACCCCCAGGGTGCGTTGTCGACCCAGGCGTAACCATAGTCACGCAACCACGTCCATTGGCCGAAGCGATACGGCGCCCACCCCGGATCCACGGTTGGGAACCACACCGCGCCGTACTCCGGATAGCGTTGCCAGGTCCCGTAGTCGTCGAGGTCGTAGGCGCCTACCATTTGCGGCGACACGTATTGGGCGTCGCGCCGTTCGTAGACGCGGTCGCGCTGTGCGCTCCACGTGTCGAAGAGGTCGACGCCCCCGGCCTTGCCGATGTCGACGGTGACGTCGCTCGTGCCGGCGAGCACCGCGATCTCCCCCGGATACACCGCCTCCGTGCCGCGCACCGTCGTGACGTCCGCTTGGCCGAGCCGCACGACCAGCGTGGTTTCCGGCGGGTCGACGTTCACGTCGAGCCGGTAGAGTCCGGGGCGCGCCAGTGCGGCCTGCGTCGACGGCGTATCGACGATCACGCGATCGCCGGCTTCCAGATAGCGAACGCGAACGATGACGCTGCCCGACGCGACGAACAATGCGAGCTCGTGGTCGTCGAGCCGCGAGACGTGGAGGTTCGTTTGCCCCGCGAGGCGGAATTGTCCGCCGCCGTAGTCCACTTCGGCGAGCGAGCCGGCCTCGGTCAACAGGTCGTCGCCTTCGGCGATCGGAACGTTGACGCCGATCTCCGTCCACGCGTCCGCCCCCCCGGGCGGCGTATGGAAGAGCTTCCCGTCGACGAGCGCGACGCGCCCGACGCGCGCGGGCGCTTCCGCCGCGTCCTGTGCCTGCGCGGCCAGTGCGAACAAGGCGGCAAAGAGCGCCGCAAGCATCCGCCGAGCAACGCAGCGCATGAACGAAGGCGCGATCATCATCCGCATCTTCCCGAAACGCCGCCGGGCGTGGTCGCGTTGACGCGAACTCGGCTTTGCTTCGATCGATCCGGCGGAATGCCGACTACGCGCGATCGCGGGGCTTGTGCGGCGCGTTCGCAAACACCCGGTCGAAAAGCGGCCGTGGCAGCGCGCGGAACACGGCCCCGGCGAGCGCCATCGGCCAGGGCAGCACGTAGAAGCGCTTGCGCCGCGCGATCGCCCGGGCGATCTTGCGCGCGGCGACGTCGGGCTGCATGAGAAACGGCATCGGATACGGATTGCCGTCCGTCATCGGCGTCGCGATGTAGCCGGGACACACGGTGACGACCGCGATGCGGGCCGCGCGCAGTTCGACGCGCAGGCTCTCGAGATACGCGATCGCCGCAGCCTTCGACGCACTGTACGCACCCGAGCCCGGCAGTCCCCGAAAGCCGGCGACGCTCGCGATGCCGACGAGCGTTCCGTGACGCCGCTCGCGCATCGGCGTGATGAAGGGATGGAACGTGTTGACCATGCCGAGCACGTTGGTGCCGAACACGCGCTCGAACGCCGACAGGTCCTCGGCGTGCCCCGTCACCGTGCCGGTCGAGATGCCTGCGTTGGCGACGACGACGTCGGGCACGCCGACGCGGGCGGTGAAGGCGTTCGCGGCGCGCTCGAGCGCCGCGGCGTCTCGCACGTCACCCGCGTAGCATTCGACGCGCGCCGGCGCGAGCGTGCGTGCAACGCGCGCCAGTTCACTCGCACGGCGCGCGAAAAGACCGAGGCTCGCCCCCTGCGCCGCGTAGTGACGCGCCAACGCTTCGCCGATTCCCGACGAGGCGCCGGTGATGAATACCCGGACATCAGGGTCAGACTCCAATTTCCGAACGCCGCGACGATGAGGCCGACAATGTGTCCGTCAATTGGAATCCGACCCTGATCTCTCCCGAAACTGCAGTCTGACCCTGATTGGCCGTCGCGGATTGACTTTCGCTAACTCTTGCGTTCCGCGCGCGCCTTCGCGACGAGCTCGTCGATGGCGGCCGGAAGATTCGCGTGCGTGCCGACCCGATCGGACGACGTCACGAACTTGCCGTCGACGATCACCGTCGGCACCGCCTGGATGTTGTATTCCTGGGCGAGCTGCAACGCGCGCTTGACCTTGCCCTCGACGCCGAACGACGAGAAGACGTCTTCGACCTTCTTGCGATCGAGGCCCTTGCTCGCCGCCCAGTCGAGGAACGCCTTCGTGTCCCACAGCGCCTTTCCCTCCTCGTGGATCGCCTTGAACACCTCGGGCGACAACTCGGTCTTGCCGAGCGCGTCGAGCGTGTAATAGATCTTCGCCAGAGGAAACCAGCGCTGCTGGAACATGACCGGCACACGGCGGAACGCGACGTCGGGCGCCTTCTTCGCGAGCCACGTGTCGAGGTACGGCTCGAGCGCCGCGCAGTGCGGGCAGCCGTACGAGAAGAACTCGACGACCTCGATCTGCTTCCCGGTCTCGACGGGATGCGGATTCTGCATGCGCACGTAATTCTTGCCTTCGACGAGCTCGGCGCTCGCCGTGGCGGCGAACAGCGCGAGCACGCAAAGTGCGCCGAGGCTGCGCGCGACGAAGCGGAGGACGGATAGGGTCATGGAAGCTCCGGGACGAGGGAAACGGGATAACGCACGCTGCGCGTGGTCGGATGACGGCTGGAACGTTGGGCTTGCGAGCTCGCCGGCGAGTTCCGGCCGCTCGCGGCGCGGCGATGACCGCCCGGCGGCGGTCAATAGTGGATCACCGCGACGTCGAAGCCACGTTTCGCGAGCTCCGATTTCATTCGCGTCAACTCGTCGGTGTTGTCGTAAGGGCCGAGCCGCACGCGATAGCGCACGCTCTTGTCGGGGAGCGCACCCTCCTGCACGCTCGCTTCCCAGCCGGCGAGTGCGAGTCGCGCGCGCAGGTTCTCGGCATCGGGCGCCGTCGAGAACGACCCCGCCTGCAGCCAGAATCGGTCGTTCACCTTGGCGATCTTGGCATCGGCCGCCGCGTTCTTGCCCGCCTCGATCACCGCGGCCTTCAGCGCGTCAGCGGCGAGGGATCGCGCCGCATCGGCGCTCGCCGGTTTCGCCTGGCCCGCGTCGACCTTCGTCGCGGCGTTCGTCGACGGATTCTGACTGCGATCCTTCGCCTGCTCGACGACGGCGCGATCGCCACGCTCGGGCCGCGGCTGCACCTTGGGCTCCTCGACGCCCGGCAGGATCTTGTAGAAATCGAACCGCGGCCGCTCGTCGCTCTTCGCGACCTTGCCGTTGTCGCGCACCGCCTCCTGCGCATCGCGCGAAAGCGACGGCATGGGCAGCGCCGGATTGTTCTTCATCAGCCAATACGCGACGGACGCCGCCATCCCGAGGCCGACGACGATGCCGATGAAAACGCCGAGGAGCGTTCCCCCGAGCGCACTGTGGCGCGGCGGCGTACGGGCCAGCGAACGGGAGCGGGGAGTGCCTGCGGTCATCGAGGGACGTGGATTGCGCATGCGCCATTCAAAACGCGTGGCGGCGCGCGCACAAGGGTTACATCGCGTCGGGGGCGCGAATGCCGAGAATGGCGAGGCCGTTACGCAACACCTGCCCGACGGCGACGATCAGCGCGAGGCGCGCATCGCGGAGCTTCGGGTCGTCGACGAGAAAGCGCTCGGCATTATAGTAACTGTGGAATTCCTGCGCCAAATCCTTGAGGTAGAACGTGAGCTGATGCGGCGCGAATTCGCGCGCCGCCGTTTCGATCTCGACGGGAAAGTCGGCGAGCCTGCGCAATAGCGCCGCCTCGTAGGCGCTGGCGAGCGGCGTCAGGTCGGCGTCGCGCAACGCGGCGAACGCGCCGTCCTGCGCGAGGTTCGCCTGCTTCAGCACCGACGCCACCCGCGCATGCGCGTACTGCACGTAATAGACCGGGTTGTCCTCCGATTGCGAACGGGCGAGGTCGATGTCGAAGACGAATTCCGAATCGGCCTTGCGCGACACCAGGAAGTAGCGCACCGCGTCCCGTCCCGCCTCGTCGATGAGGTCGCGCAGCGTCACGTAGCTGCCCGCCCGCTTGCTGATCCGGACCTCCTCGCCACCGCGCATCACCGTCACCATCTTGTGCAGCACGTAGTCGGGGTAGCCATGCGGAACGCCGATGGCAAGCGCCTGCAGGCCGGCGCGAACGCGTGCGACGGTGCCGTGGTGATCGGAGCCCTGGATGTTGATCGCACGGTGGTAGCCGCGCTCGAACTTCGTCACGTGATAGGCGACGTCGGGGACGAAATACGTGTACGCGCCGTCGGATTTTCGCATCACGCGGTCCTTGTCGTCTCCGAAGTCGGTCGTGCGCAGCCATAGCGCGCCTTCGCGCTCGTACGTGACGCCGGCATCGATCAGCTTCGCCACGGTCGCCTCGACGCGTCCATCCACATAGAGCGAGCTTTCGAGGTAGTAGCGGTCGAAGCGAACGCCGAACGAGGCGAGGTCGCGATCCTGTTCCTTGCGCAATTCGGCGACCGCGAAGCGTCGGATCGATTCGATGTCGGACAGGTCACGGCCGACCTCGTCGAGATAGCGTTGCGCGAGCTCGCGGATGTACTCGCCGCGATAGCCGTCCTCGGGAAAGGCGCCCGATTCGCCGAGGATCGCGTGCGCGCGAGCGCGCACGGACACCGCCAGGTTGTGGATCTGCTGGCCGGCGTCGTTGTAGTAGAACTCGCGCGACACTGCGGCCCCCTGCCATTCGAGCAGGTTCGAGATGGCGTCGCCCAATGCCGCCTGCCGGCCGTGCCCGACGTGCAACGGCCCGGTCGGGTTCGCCGATACGAATTCGACGAGGACGCGCTCGTCGCGGCGTGCATCGCCGCGACCGAAGCGCTCGCGCGCGGCGAGGATGTCGTGGACGACGCGCTGGCGCGCGGCCGGCGTGATGCGGACGTTGATGAAGCCGGGGCCCGCAACGTCGACACGCTCGACGAGATCGGGCAGCGCGGATTCGAGCTCACGCGCGAGCGTAACGGCGAGCTCGCGCGGCTTGCGCTCGAGCCGCTTGCCGGCGACGAGCGCGAAGTTCGTCGCATAGTCGCCATGCGCGGCATCGCGCGGACGCTCGACCTGCACGTCGAGATCGGCGGCTTCGGGCGAGCGTTGGCGAACGATCGTGGCGAGTGCGCTCGCGATGGCTCGCCGGGCGTCGGTCGCCGCGGCCGGTGCGACGCCGACGTCTGAGGGAGGCATGACAGCGGGATTATAGATTCTCCGGCAAGACGCCGTTCGCGAACTCGCGGGTGAGCGCTCAGTCACACCTCGCGTAAGCGCCCGGGCGCCGTCGCCTTTCGGGCGTCCGCCATCGCTGCACAGGAGAACAACATGATCGATCGCACACGCCGCGTCGCGTGGCTGCTGCCGCTCGGCGCGCTGATCGCGCTCGGCGCCGCCCTCTTCGACTATTTCGACCCCGGCAACGGCATCCACGGCACGGGCGGTGTGCTGCTCGTCATCGGGAGCACGCTGGTGATGGTGATCCTCGCGCTCGTGCTCGTGCAGTGGCGCCGCGCACCGGGATTTGTCCATGGCCTCCTGCTCGTGCTGCTGATCGTCGACATCGCTGGCACGGGGCTCGCGTCGTACCTGCTCGAAGCGTGGTGGGTGTTCGGCGCAACGGTGCTCGCGCTGGTCGGCTGGCTGATCGACATCCCGCGCGACCCCGCGCTTCGCGCCGTACCCGTACCGACGACGATCGTGGCGGGCGTCGCCGTCGCGTTGTCGCTCGCGACGCTCGGGTTCGTACGCTCGACGAACGCTCAGGACGACGAAGCGCCGCCGGCGACGAACGTCGCGAGCGGGAGCGCCACACCCGAAGAAGCCGGCGTGCGCTATCACGGCTGGTACACGTTCAACGGCGACCTGATGGACCAGAAGTTCTCACAGGCGGCGCAGATCACGCCGCAGAACGTCGGCCAGCTGAAGAAGGCGTGGGAAGTGCACACCGGCGACGTCTCGACCGGCGACGGAAAGGTGCCGGTGTCCGACTGGTCGGCCACGCCGCTCTTCGTCAACGACACCGTCTACGTTTCGACGCCGTTCTATCGGATCTTCGCGCTCGCGCCCGATAGCGGGAAGGTCAAGTGGACGTTCGATCCGCACGCGGTCCTGAAGGCGCCCACGCAACCGGACATGAAGACGCGCGGCGTCGCGTACTGGCAGGCGGCGACCCCCGAAGCCGGGCAGGCATGCCAGAAGATCGTCTACGTCGGCACGATGATGGCGAAGCTCTACGCGGTCGACGCCGATACCGGCAAGCCCTGCGAAGGCTTCGCCGATCACGGCATGCTGGACATCAATCAGTGGAACACGGTGAACGCGAAGTGGCCGCTGTCGATCCTGCAGCCGCCGACGGTGTTCAAGGACACGCTCTACATCGGCTGGGCCGGCAAGGACTGGGCCGACGAAGCGGCGCCGCCCGGGACCGTGTTCGCCGTCGACGTCCGCACGGGCAAGCTCAAGTGGACGTTCGACGCGCTGCCGAAGGATGCGGACAAGACGACCGGCACGTCGAACGTGTGGGCGAGCATGTCGATCGACCCCGAGCACGACATCCTCTATCTTCCGGTGAGCTCGCCGAGCCCGAACTTCTACGGCGGCGATCGCAAGGAACAGCTGCCGTACGCGACGTCGATCACCGCGCTGAACGCCGACAACGGCAAGGTGCTCTGGAGCCGCCAGATCGTGCACCACGACATCTGGGACTACGACACCAACTCCGCACCGACGCTCGTCGACCTGCACAAGGACGGCAAGACGATTCCCGCGCTCGTGCAGTCGAGCAAGATGGGCTTCTTCTTCGTGCTGAATCGCCTCACGGGCGAGCCCATCTATCCGATCCCCGAGCGCCCGGTCCCCAAATCCGACGTGCCCGGCGAGCAGGCGTCACCGACGCAACCGTGGCCCGAAACGCTCGAACCTACCGTGCCGGACAAATTCCCGGGCATCTTCCAACTCGCCGACTGGGCGAGCTTCGGCGAATGCAGCGACGAGTTCGCGAAACTGCGGCACGAAGGGCGCTATACGCCGCCGAGCATCCAGGGCAGCATCGCGTACCCGTCGACCGCGGGAGGCGTCGAGTGGGGCGGGGGCGCCGTCGACCCCCGAAGCGACGTGTACGTCGTGAACAGCTCGGCGGTCGCGCAGATCTATCGCCTCGTGCCGCGCGACAAGTACGACCAGGAGAAGAAGCGCGACCCGAACAGCTACTACCCGCAGGAAGGATCTCCGTACGGCTTCTACCTGCACAACTTCGTCAATCGCTGGGGCATGCCGTGCTGGAATCCGCCGTACGGCACGATGTCGGCGTATGACTTGAACACCGGCAAGCTTCTGTGGCGCAAGCCCTTCGGCGAAGTGCAGAAGTGGGGCTTCTACATGCCCGACTCGTGGGGCTCGGTGACGATCGGCGGCCCGCTGATCACCCAGTCCGGCGTCGTCTTCGTCGGCGGCTCGATGGATGCGCGCGTGCGGGCGATCGACTTGAAATCGGGCGCGGTGCTGTGGAAGGCGCAGGTCGACGCGCCGGCCGTCGCTAACCCGGGCACCTACGTGTACAAGGGCCGGCAGTACGTCGTGTTCGTCGCCGGCGGCAACGCGATCCTGAAGCCTCAGGTGTCGGATCAGGTCGTCGCCTACGCGCTGCCGACGAAGAGCGGCTGACGAAGCGACGCCGACGTCGCTTCAAAAGGTCGTCGGGTCGACGTCGATCACCCAGCGCACCCGGCCGCGCGCGCGTTGTGCGATCGCTTCGCGCCACGGCGGCAGGAACGCCTGCAGCGCGCTTCGCGCGCGACTTTGCACGAGCACGTGCGCGCGCTCGAAGCCGCGGCGGCGCGGCATCGCCGCGGGCACCGGCGCGAAGGCCTCGACGCCGGGATGCCCGTCGCGCAGGCTCCTTGCGAGTTCATACGCCTCGCCGAGGAAGCCGTCGACATCGTTGAACGCGTGCGCCTCGGCGACGAGCAGCGCGAGGCGCATGCCCGGCGGCAATTCCGCCACGTTGCGCTCGTGCAGCAGCTCGTCGGCGAATCGCGTGTAGTCGTGCATCGCGAGGGCGCGATAGACGGCGTGATCGGGATAGTCGGTCTGCACGATGACCTCGCCCGGACGCTGCGCGCGGCCGGCGCGACCGGCGACCTGCATCAGCAGCGCGAAGAGGCGCTCGGTAGCGCGGAAATCGGCGCTGTAGAGCGCGTTGTCCGCGCCGAGGACGCCCACCAGCGTGAGACGCTCGAAATCGTGGCCCTTCGCAAGCATTTGCGTGCCGATCAGGACGTCGAGCTCGAGCGATTCGACCGCAGTGCGCACCTTGGCGAACGCGTCGCGGTTGCGCGTCGAATCGCGATCGACCCGCGCGATGCGCGCGGCAGGGAAGCGTTGCCGAAGCGCCTGCTCGAGCCGCTGCGTGCCGTAGCCCTGCGGCAACAGGTCGACGTTGCCGCAGGACGGACAGTTTGGCGGCAGCGCGCGCG
>DASTGT010000109.1:0-37733 GCA_035718935.1 Casimicrobiaceae bacterium | reverse complement strand
CACGCGGCGCAGAGCCTGGTCGTCTTCGGCTTCCTCGCGTTCCTGCTCGGCCACGGAAAATCCGCATCGCAAAAGACGCTTTACGCCGGCTGCGCAGTCGCGATCGCGCTGCTCGTCGCGTTCTCGCGCATCTATCTCGGCGCGCACTGGTTCTCGGACGTCGTCGCAAGCTTCGGGCTCGCGACGGCGTGGATCGCGCTCCTCGCGATCGGCTACATCCAGCACGTGCGCGAGCCGCTGCTGCGCGCGACACCGGTGCTCGCGATCCTGTTCGGCACGCTCGCGCTGGTCGGTGGGAATTACGTGGCGGACCACCACGCGCAGGATCTGCGCACGTACGCGAAGGCGATCCCGAAGCCGCAGCTGACGCTCGACGACTGGCTCGCGGGCGGTTATGCGGCATTGCCGGCCGCGCGTACCGAGATCGCCGGCAAGAAAGAGGAGCCGTTCACGCTGCAACTCGCCGCATCGCGCGAAGCGCTGATGCACGCGCTCGAGGCTGCCGGCTGGTCGCCGCCGCCCCGGTGGAAATCGTCGGCGCTGCTGCTGTGGCTGTTGCCGTCGCCGCAGATCGAACAACTGCCGGTGGTGCCGAAGTTCGACGAAGGCGAGCCGCCGGCGCTCACGTTCATCCGCGCGGACGGTGCGCACGAACGCCTTGTGATGCGCCTGTGGGATGCGGCCGATGTGTCGATGCCGGCCGAGTCGTCGGCGGGCGCTGCGAGCGTGGAGGCGGAGCGCTCCGCGGCGCACGTCTACGTCGCGATGATCACGCGCGAGCGCGCGCGAACCGAGTGGGCGCTGGTTTCGGTGACGCGCACCGTCATGCGCGACGTGTCACCCGCGCTAGCGCTCGATCATGCGCTTCCCCGGTGGCGAACCGAGATGCGTTCGCGCAACGGGCAAGGCACCCTCATGCTCGCGTGGCAGGTACCGCAGTCGGCGCAGTGAACGGCGCGCCGGCGTGACGAGGGGCCGCCCGGCGGCGGCCCCTCGGTTGGTAGCGAGCGAGGGACTCGAACCCCCGACCAAAGGATTATGATTCCTCTGCTCTAACCAACTGAGCTAGCTCGCCTTCGAGCCGGCAATTATAGCGTCAAACGCCGGTTTTCCCGGGGCCCGCGCCCCGCGCGAAGGTGGTGCGACGCGCATCGCACCGTCGCGCCGATGAACGCTTTCCTGCCGTTGCCCGACGTGCCCGTCGCGGTGCTCGTCGCGTCGTCGCTGATCATGCTCGTCGGCTACACGATCTTCGGCGCGACCGGGTTCGGCTCGTCGGTGATTTCGGTACCGGGGCTCGCGCACTTCTTTCCGCTCACGTTCACCGTGCCGCTCGCGACCGTGACCGATGCGGTCGCCGCGACATCGACGGCGTTGCGCCTGCGCGGCGCCGTCGCGTGGCCCGAGTTCCTGCGGCTCGCGCCCGCGATGCTGATCGGCATGGCGATCGGCGCGAAACTGCTCCTCGGGCTGCCGAGAGAGCCGGCGCTCCTCGCACTCGGCGTCTTCGTCTCCGCGTACGGCGCGTACGTGCTGATCGGGCCGCGCGCGCTCACCAAGGCGCCGCGCTGGCTCGCTTGGCCGATCGGCATCGTCGGCGGCGTCTTCTCGGTGCTGTTCGGCACCGGCGGCCCGATCTACATGATGTTCCTGGCCGCGCGCGTGCGCGACAAGGCGACGCTTCGGGCGACCGCGACGATGGTCGTCGGCCTCGGCATCTGGACGCGCCTGCTGTTGTTCGTCGCGACGGGTCTGCTCGTCGACGCGCAGTTGGCCGCGATGCTCGTCATCATGCTTCCCGTCGCGGTGCTCGGGCTTTGGCTCGGCAACCATCTGCATCACGCGCTGACGGGCGCCGGCGCGTTCCGGCTCATCGCGAGCCTGCTCGTCATCAACGGGGTGACGCTGATCGTGCGCTCCGTGCAAGCGCTCCGTGTCTAGAGAATGTCGCGCGCGACGAGGGTGGAAGAGCACCTCGCCGCTCAGCCCTCCGGAGCGCGCTCGGCGAGCAAACCTTCGACGAGCCTCACGATCTTGTGATTCTGCGGCGTCGTCTTGCTGTCGAATGCCGCGACCGGCTTGCCGTGGCGGTCGACCACGTACTTGTAGAAGTTCCACTGCGGCGCGACGCCCGTGCTCGCGGCCAGTTGCGCGAACAACGGATTCGACGCGACGCTCGTCACGCTCGACTTCTCGAACATCGGAAACTCGACACCGTACGTCAAGCGGCAGAACTGCGCGATCTCCCGGTTGGTTCCCGGCTCCTGGCCGCCGAAGTCGTTGGACGGAAAACCGACGACGACGAAACCGCGCGCCCGATATTTCCGATAGAGCGCCTCGAGGCCTTCGTACTGACCGGTGTACGCACAATAGCTCGCGGTATTCACCACGAGCAGTACTTTCCCGCGGAACTGGCAAAGCGATTGCGGCTCGCCGGTCTGCAGCCGGTTGAACTGCTGCCGGAGCAGCGCGGGGCAATCGTCCGGAAAATCGGTCCCCGGGCGCTCCGCGCGCACGGTCGGCGCCGATAAGACCGGTGCGGCCGCCGCGGCGAGCAGCGGCGAGTGCTCGAGCGGTCCCGCCTGCGCGAGCAGCGATCCGACCGGAGCATCGAGCGCGGTGTGCTCGTCGTCGTCGGCCGTCGTAACGGCGGGCGCAACGTCTGCGCGATGGTCGATGTTCGCGATCGGCGCGACGGCGCGGACGAGCGCGTCGGGCCACGCGACATCGCGCAGCGTGAGCGTCGCCACGACGAGCACGAGTGCTGCGACGCCGAGGGCGAGCCAGGCAAGCCGGAAGCGCGGGGTGTTCATGGGAACGACCGTCTGCGCGTGAGACAGTACGATAGCGCTTCGGGGTTCCTCGGGCAAATCACGGATGCAACAGGACGTTACCGAGTTCGCGCAGAACATCAGCGCCGTCGAGCGCGAGACGGGGCTCTCGAAGGACGTCCTGCGGATGTGGGAGCGGCGCTACGGATTTCCGAAGCCGGCGCGCGACGACAACGGCGAGCGGCAGTACACCGCGGCCGAGACCGACAAGCTCCGCGCGATCAAGCGCCTGATGGACGTCGGCATTCGTCCCGGCAAGATCATCGCGCTTTCGCTCGGCGAGCTGAACGCGATGGCCGACGCGCGGGCACCGGTGCGCGGCCCGACGCAAGGCGGCGGCTCCGACCAGGACGTCGTCGGCATGCTGCGCGGCCACGATTGCGCGGCACTTTCGCAGGCGCTCGCGCGCTGGCTCATGCGCGACGGGCTCACGCGATTCGTGCTCGATACGCTCGTGCCCCTGACACGGGCCGTCGGTGATGCATGGATGCGCGGCGAACTGCAGGTGTTCGAGGAGCACCTGTACACCGAAGAGGTGCAGAACACGTTGCGCGGCGCGATCAACGCGGTGCCGCGGCACGCCGGGCATCCACGCGTGCTGCTCACGACGCTGCCGTCCGAGCAGCACGCGCTCGGACTGTTGATGGTCGAGGCGCTGCTCGTTCCCGAAGGCGCACACTGCGTTTCGCTCGGCCCGCAGACGCCGCTCGACGAGGTGCGCCGGGCTGCGGTCGCGCATGGCGTCGACATCGTCGCGCTGTCGTTCTCCGGCGCCTTTCCGGTGCGGCACGCGACGGAAAGCCTCGCGCGGCTGCGCCGGCACCTTCCGCCAGGCGTCGCGCTATGGGCCGGCGGGGAGATGACGCGCCGCGTGCGCAAGACGCTCGCCGGCGTGCTGCTGCTGCCCGATCTCGCCGCGTCGGTCGCTGCGTTGCGCAGCTTTCGTACGCTCGCACCGGCGCTGCCCGTCTGATCGTCGTGTGGACGGCACGTTCGCTCCGGATCGTCACCGGCGTCGCGCTCGTCGTGTATCTGTTCCTGGCGACCCGTTACGCGACGAGTCCCGTCGCGCTCGCGCTTTGGGTCGTGGCGATCCCGGTCGTCTATTTCGCGGCGATCGCCGTGCTTTGCGCGCTCTATTTCGCCGGCGCGTGGATCTTTCGTGCGCGCCGACCGCCGGCGATGCGGATCGGCGTGCGCGCGACGATCAGGCTCGTATGGGAAGAGTATCGCGCGCTTGCCGGCGCGCCGCCGCGGCTGATGTTCTACCGCCATTTCGTGCCGGATCCCGCGCCTGCCGCCGTAGCGGTCCCGGTGCTCCTCGTGCACGGCGTGCTGTGCAACGCCGGCGTATGGGCGCGCTTCGCGCGATTCCTGCGCCGGCAGGGCATCGACGGCGTCTACAGCCTGTCCTATGGGCCGCCCCTCGCGTCGATCGAAAGCTTCGCGGCGCAATTTGCCGTGAAGCTCGACGAAATCACGGCGGCGACGAATGCGCCCAGCGTTGCGGTCGTCGCCCACAGCATGGGCGGCCTCGTCGTGCGGGCATACCTTCGCCGCCACGGGCACGCCAGGATCGCGCGCGTGCTCACGATCGGCTCGCCGCACCACGGCAGCATGTTCGCGTGGTTCTTCCCCGGCGTGTCGCTTGCGCAAATGCGACCCGGGAACGATTGGCTCGCCGATCTCAACCGGCGGCGCCTCGATCCTGCACTACGCTTCGTGTCGCTGTGGTCGTGGCACGACTCGATGGTCGCGCCGCAGACTTCGTCGGAATTGCCGGGTGCCGTCGACGTCGTGCTGCGCGGAGTCGGGCACAACGCGCTGCTCGGCGATGCGTCGGTTTTCGCGTTCGCGCTCGGCGAGATCACCGCGGCGCGCGAGGAAGCGCGACGCGCGCAAACGACGGCGCCAGGCCGGGCGGAGCAACCGGCGCTCGCCGGTCAGGGCCAAGCGGGGTAGGTGTTCGGGATCACGAAGGCTTCCTTCAGGTACTGGTTCATCGGCACCGTCAGCTCCTTCGTGTTGAACCAGCGCGCGTAGATGCGCCGCACCTCGCCGTTCTGGAAGAGCTCGTTCAGCGTGCGGTCGACGAGCCGCTCGAAGCCCGGCTCCTCCTTGCGCAGCATGATCGCGTACGGCTCGACCGACAGGTATTTGCCGACGACGGCGAAGTCGTCGGGCTTCGCGGACTTGGAGATGAGCCCGTAGAGCAGCACGTCGTCCATCGGGAACGCGATCGCGCGGCCGTCCGCGACGGCGGCGAACGACTCGTCGTGGTCCTTGGCCTCGAGGATCGTGAGCTTCAGCACCCGGTCCTCGTTCAACTGCTTCAGCATCTTTTCGCTCGTCGTGCCCTTCGTCACGACGACGGTCTTGCCCCGCAGGTCGTCGATCGTATTCACGTTCGCGGATTTCTTCGCGAGCATCTTGATGCCGGCGACGAAGGTCGTATAGGCGAACGCGACGTCCTTCTGGCGGTCGCGCGTGTTCGTCGTCGAGCCGCATTCGAGATCGACGTTGCCCTCCTTCACCATCTGGATGCGATTGGACGACGTGACGGGCACGAAACGGACGTCGAGGCGCGGCAGCTTGAGCTCGCTCTTGACGGCGTCGGCGACCCGCAGGCAAAGGTCGATCGAATAGCCTTGCGGCTGTTTCTGCGCATCGATGAACGAGAACGGAACGCTGGCCTCGCGCACGCCGATCGTGATCGTGCCGCTGTCGCGGATGCGCTTCAGCGTGTCGATCGTCGCAACTTTGTCCTGGCCAAGCGCCGATTGGGCCGTGAGCGCCAGGGCGACACAGAGCGCGGTGCACAGTGAGTGGTGACGGGTCATGCCGGCGTCATATGCAAGATCGGCGCCAATTCGCGGTCGGAGGAAAGGCGGCAGATCGGGGTCGGCGGAGGACGTTTCGGTGACGCGGAGCGTCCAGGACTGACGCGCACCTACGCCTCGCGCGTGCCGCTCTCCAGCCGGTCGAGCTCCGCGTTGATCCGGCGTTCGATCGCGGGCTTCATCGCGCCGAGAAGAACCCCGAGCGAGAGCTCGAGTGCGATCGTCTCGTCGCCGACGAGCATCGACCCCGACACGCCGGGCCGCCGGAAGCGGATCGCGTCGCCGTCCCAGTGCCACGCGAGGCCCAAGCGGTCCTCGAAATCACGCGCGAGGCGTTCGGCAAGCTCCTTCGCCTGCCGCTGCGAAAGGTGATGCGGGCGCTCGATCGAAAGATGCGGCATGTCCGGGCTCGACGACCGGATCGATGTTAGCAGCCAGGCGACACAAGCGCCCGTAGGCGGCCACCGACGCGCAGTCGGGACCGGCTCCGATACGGCGGGCCACGCGCCGCGAGGCATTCTTCGAGGCTTCCAAGACTCTGCCAGGAGACCGCCGCGATGGCGCGTAAACGCAAGCCCGAAGCGCGGGAGCTTCGTCGGACGTTACGCAAGACGTTCGGAATCGAAAGCCTGCGCGGCGATCAGGAGCGCGTGATCGCGCGAGTGCTCGACGGCAAGGACACGCTCGCGATCATGCCGACGGGCGCAGGCAAGTCGCTTTGCTACCAGCTCCCGGCGCTGCTGCAGGAGGGTGTGACGGTCGTCGTCTCGCCGCTGATCGCGCTCATCAAGGATCAAGGCGACAAGCTCGACGACGCCGACGTCGATTCCGCCGCGCTCGACAGCACGCACAGCGACGCGCAATCGCAGGAAGCACTGGACGCCGTGCGCCGAGGCGACACTCGGATCGTATTCGTCACGCCGGAGCGGATGACCGATCCGCAAACCGTGGAATCGCTGGCGAAGTCGCCGATTTCGCTTTTCGTCGTGGACGAAGCGCACTGCATTTCCCAGTGGGGCCACGACTTCCGCCCCGCGTATCTCGAGCTCGCGCCCGCGCTCGTCGCGCTCGGCAACCCGCCGGTGCTCGCGCTCACCGCCACGGCGACCGAAGACGTCGCGAGCGACATCGCGACGCAGCTCGGCCGGGCATCCATGCAGATCGTCCAGGCCGACATGTACCGGGAAAACCTGCGCTTTCGCGTGGTGCACGTGACGAGCGATGAAGAGCGCGTTGCACGGACGACCGAGATCGTGCGCGAAGCGAAAGGGCGGGGCATCGTCTATGCAGCGACGATCGGGGTGGCGGAGGCGTTGCACGCCGCGTTGAAGGAGGCAGGCGTGCACGTCGGGCTCTACCACGGCGGCCTCACCGCACGCGAGCGCCGCGACGCGCAGGACGCCTTCATGGCCGACCAACACAAGGCGATGGTCGCGACCAACGCCTTCGGCCTCGGCATCGACAAGCCCGACGTGCGCTTCGTGCTGCACGCGCAGATGCCGGGCAGCATCGCGGCGTACTACCAGGAGTCGGGCCGCGCCGGCCGCGATGGCGCCGACGCCGACTGCGTGCTGCTCTACGACCTGCGTGACCGCCGCGTGCAGCGCTTCTTCCTCGCAAACCGTTATCCCGATGCGTCGCAGGTCGCAGCGGTGCAGGACGCGATCGAGCGGCAATGGGGCAACGCTCCCGTCGAGTTCGCCGCGTTGCGCGCCGCGCTTCCCGA
Source organism: Casimicrobiaceae bacterium (assembly GCA_035718935.1). GTDB lineage: Bacteria > Pseudomonadota > Gammaproteobacteria > Burkholderiales > Casimicrobiaceae > VBCG01. The sequence goes on along the minus strand of DASTGT010000109.1, from coordinate 30,336 downwards.
CATCGGGAAGGCGAAGATTCGCGTGGCGATCAAGTTGCTGGCCGACGCGGGCGTGGTCGATCGCCGTGCCGGCGGTCGTCTGGCGATGAAGAAGCCGGCGCTTCCAAAAGCCCGTCTCGACACGCTCACCGCCGGCTACGCCGAGAAGGCCGAGCAGGATCGCGAGAAGCTCGAGCGCATGGTGTTCTACGCGCAAACGGGCCTCTGCCGCTGGCGCGTGATCCTCGACTATTTCGGCGAGCGTCTCGAAGGCGAGCGCTGCGGCCGGTGCGACAACTGCCGACGCGACGAGCGACACGGGCATGACGCAGGGACCCGCGAGGCCGCGACGCGGAACGCCGGCACGCGCAAGCGCCGCCCTTACGCTTCCGGCGACGAGGTACGCGTGCCGCGCTTTGGGGTCGGCCGGGTCCAAAGCACCGCCGGCGACGAGATCACGGTGGAATTCCCGAGCGGCGAGGTGCGCACCTTCCTGCGCAGCTACGTGCGCCGGCCCGCGCAACCGTCACGACCCGTCCGAGGCATCGCGCGCCCGATCGAGGTCGAGGAGGTCCACCCGGCTTGACCGGTTGTCTCGTCAAACGTATGATTCAAACGATCGTTTGAATGATACGCATGACATCCACCGACGAAACCTCGCTGCACGAACGCGCATCGCCGAACGCCGCCCCCATCTCCCCCGCCGCGACGGCAGGCACGCGCGACACGAAGGAGCGGATCCTCGACGCGGCCGAGGCGCTCTTCCTCGCCGGCGGCTTCGATGCGACGAGCCTGCGCGCCATCACCACCGCGGCCGGCGTCAACCTGGCGGCGGTGAATTACCACTTCGGGTCGAAGGAGGAGCTTTTCGAAGCGGTCCTCACCCGCCGCCTCGATCCGATGAACCAGGCGCGCGTCGATCTTCTCGCGCGCCTCGAAGCGCAGGCAGCGCCGAAGCCCGTCGATTGCGAGCAGGTGCTGACCGCGCTGTTGATCCCGGCGCTCGCGCTCGCGCGCGATCCCGCGCGCGGTGGCAAGGATTTCCTCCGCCTCGTCGGCCGCGCGTACGCGGATCCGGCGCCGTTCATCCGGCATTTCCTCTCCGAGCAGTACCGCCCGATGATCGTCCGCTTCAAGGCGGCGTTCGCGCGCGCGCTGCCGCACCTCCCGGCGAAGGAGCTGTCGTGGCGGCTCCATTTCATCATGGGCGCGCTGTCGTATACGCTCGCCGGCACCGACGCACTGAAGCTCATCGCCGAACTCGCGCCGAACGAGCACGCGAGCGACGAAGTCCTGCTGCGGCGCCTCGCGCCGTTCCTGCTCGCGGGACTCACCGCGCCGTTGCCGCCGGCGAACGCGCCGTCGAAGGCCAGGGCCCGCACGTCGAAGGGCAGGGCGCGCCGATGACGCTCGTCGCGCTGTGGATCGTCGCGCTCGTCGCGCTGGTGGCGATATTCACGCTGCCGCTCGTCGTGGCTCCGCTTCGACGCGCCATGGTGAGCCGTCCGCTGCTGCTTCGCTTTCGGCAGGTGATGCCCCGCATGTCGCAGACGGAGCGCGATGCCCTCGAGGCGGGCACGGTGAGCTGGGACGGCGAGCTCTTCTCGGGCGCGCCGTCGTGGCCGAAGCTCTTCTCGATCGAGACGCCGAAGCTCACGGCCGACGAGCAGCGCTTTCTCGACAACGAGGTCGAGACGCTTTGCGCGATGGTGTCGGACTGGGAGACGACGAACGTCTATCGCGATCTGCCGGCGGAAGCATGGCGCTACATCCGCGAGCATGGCTTCCTCGGGATGATCATTCCAAAGGCGTATGGCGGGCTCGGCTTTTCCGCCTACGCGCACTCGCAAGTCGTCACCAAGCTCTCGACGCGGTGCGCGAGCGCCGCCGTCACCGTGCTCGTGCCCAATTCACTGGGCCCCGGCGAGTTGCTGCTCCAGTACGGCACCGACGCGCAGAAGCGACACTACCTCCCGCGGCTCGCCTGCGGCATCGACATCCCCTGCTTTGCGCTCACCAATCCGACGGCAGGCTCGGATGCTGCCTCGATTCCCGATTTCGGCATCGTCTGCGAAGGCGAGCACGAAGGCCGGCGCGTGCTCGGCCTTCGCGTCACCTGGGACAAGCGCTACATCACGCTCGGACCCGTGGCGACGCTCCTCGGCCTCGCGTTTCGCGCGTACGACCCCGACCGCCTGCTCGGCGAGCACGAAGACCTCGGCATCACCTGCGCGCTGATTCCGACGTCGCATCCCGGCGTGGAGATCGGGCGGCGGCACATGCCGTTGAACGCGGTGTTTCAGAACGGCCCGACGAGCGGGCGCGACGTGTTCATTCCGCTCGACTGGGTGATCGGCGGCGCCCCGATGATCGGCAAGGGCTGGCGGATGCTGATGGAATGCCTCGCCGCCGGACGCGGCATCTCGCTGCCGTCGTCGAACACCGGCATGGCGAAGCTCGCCGTACGCGCGACCGGCGCATACGCGCGCGTGCGCACCCAATTTAAGCTCCCGATCGGACGCTTCGAGGGTGTCGAGGAGGCGCTCGCGCGGATGGGCGGCAACCTCTACGCGATGGATGCGACGCGCGTGCTCACCGCAGCGCTTGTCGACGAGGGCGAGAAGCCGTCGGTGCTTTCGGGCATCGCCAAGCTGCACATCACCGAGCGTGCGCGCCAGGTCGTCAACGACGCGATGGACATCGCGGGCGGCAAGGGCATCTGCATGGGGCCGTCGAACGTCCTCGGCGCCGCGTACATGCAGATGCCGGTGTCGATCACCGTCGAGGGCGCGAACATCCTGACGCGAAGTCTCATCGTGTTCGGCCAGGGCGCGATACGCTGCCATCCCTACGTGCTGCGCGAGATGGCGGCGACGCAGGAGCGCCATCGCGGGAAGGCGCTGCACGATTTCGACCAGGCACTGTACGGGCACCTGCGCTTCGCCGCACGCAATTTCGCGCGCACGCTCGCACTCGGCGCGACGGGGTCGCACTTCGCACGCGTCCCAGGCGACATCGCCCCTGCGATGCGCCGTTACTACCAGCAAATGACGCGGCTTTCCTCGTCGCTCGCGCTCACCGCCGACGTCGCGATGGCGACGCTCGGTGGCGCGCTCAAGCGCAAGGAGAAGATTTCGGCGCGGCTCGGCGACGTGCTCTCGCAGCTCTACGTGTGCTCGGCGGTACTGTGGCGCTACGAGCGCGAAGGGCGGCAGGACGACGACGCGCCGTTCGTGCACTTCGCCGTCCGCGATGCGATGTTCAAGGCGCAGGCGGCGCTCGAAGGCGTGATCGAGAACTTCCCCCATCCGCTGCTCGCCGCGCTGATGCGCCGCATCGTGTTCCCGCTCGGGCGCCCGTTCGTCGTGCCCGGCGACGCGCTCGGCCACGACGTCGCGAAGCGCCTGATCGAGCCGGGGGCGGCGCGCGAGCGCCTGACGCACGGCATGTTCATCGGTCCATCGGACGAGCCGGTGGGCTTGCTCGAGCGAGCGCTGGAAGCGACGATCGCCGCCGAGCCGATCGAGCGCCGGATCGAGGACGCGCGCCGGCGCGGCACATTCGATGCGCGGCTCGCGCCCGGCGAAGGCGCGGCCGAACTCGCCGAACGCGCGCACGCCGCGGGCATCGTCACGGCGGAAGAACGGGACTTGCTCGCAACGCAGCGCGAGCTCGCGGCGCGCGTGATTCGCGTCGACGATTTCGACCGCGATCTCGGCGCTTCGCTGCTGCGCCCCGTCGACGGCGCGCGCGAATCGGCGCCGCGGAACGCGACGCGTTGCGAAGACGCGCTGGCGCCGCCATCTTCCGCTGAAGCGGCGAACGACGACATCGCCCCCAGTCCGCTCACCGTGCATCCATGAACGCTCCGATCTACATCGTCGACGGCGCGCGCACGCCGTTTTTGAAGTCGCGCAATCGGCCGGGCCCGTTCTCGGCTTCCGATCTCGCGACGTCCGCCGGACGCACGCTGCTGCTGCGGCAACCGTTCGCGCCATCCGAGCTCGACGAGGTCATCGTCGGCTGTGCCATTCCGTCCGTCGACGAAGTGAACATCGGGCGCGTCGTCGCGCTGCGCATGGGCTGCGGCCACAAGGTGCCCGGCTGGACGGTGATGCGCAACTGCGCGTCGGGCATGCAGGCGCTCGACTCGGCGATCGACTCGATGCGCGTCGGCCGCTCGCAGCTCGTGCTCGCCGGGGGCGTCGACGCACTGTCGCGTGCGCCGCTCCTCGTTTCCGACGCGATGGTCGCGTGGCTTTCGCAGTGGTATGCGGCGAAGGGCGCCGGCAAGCGTGCGGCGTTGCTCACACAACTCAAGCTTCGCCATTTCGCGCCGGTGATCGCGCTGATGCGCGGCCTCACCGACCCGATCGTCGGGCTCATGATGGGCCAGACCGCGGAGAATCTCGCCTACCGCTTCGGCATTTCGCGCGAGCAGATGGATGCGTTCGCGGCGACCAGCCATGCGCGCACGCTCACCGCACAGCGCGAGGGGCGCTTCGCGCGCGAGATCGTGCCGCTCTTCGACGACGCGGGTCGTGCGTACGTCGCCGACGACGGCGTGCGCGAGGACTCGACGCCGGCGAATCTCGCGAAGCTCAAGCCGTTCTTCGACCGTAAGTACGGCAACGTCACGGCGGGCAACAGCTCGCAGGTCACCGATGGCGGCGCGTGGCTGCTGCTCGCCACCGAAGAGGCGGTCGCGCGGCACGGCCTTTCGCCCCGCGCTCGCATCGTGGACTCGCAATGGGCGGCGCTCGATCCTGCGCAGATGGGTCTCGGACCTGTCTATGCGACCGCTCCTCTGCTCCAGCGTCACCGACTCGGGCTCGACGACGTCGACGCGTGGGAAATCAACGAGGCGTTCGCCGCGCAGGTCCTCGCGTGCCTGCGTGCGTTCGCCGACGAGGAATTCTGCCGCGACGAGCTCGCCCTCGATCGAGCGCTCGGTGCGATCGATCCCGAACGGCTGAACGTCGACGGCGGCGCGATCGCGATCGGGCACCCGGTTGGCGCGTCGGGCACGCGCATCGTGCTGCATCTTCTCGACGTGCTCGAGCGGCGCAACGGCAAGCGCGGCATGGCCGCGATCTGCATCGGCGGCGGGCAGGGCGGCGCGATGCTGGTGGAACGCGTATGAGACATCCTGTGTCAACCCTTGCAAGCGAAGTGCAGGCATTGCCGCCGGCGAACGCGCAGCGCGACCTCGTCGGGTGCGTCAACACTTTGCAGCATTGGCGGCTCGGCCGCGATCGCGACGGCATCGCGTGGCTCACGTTCGACAAGGCCGCCACGACGACGAACACGCTGTCGAAAACGGCGCTCGCCGAATTGAACGGCGTGCTGGACACGCTCGAGCGCGATCGCCCGCGCGGCCTCGTCATCCGCTCCGGCAAGGCCGGCGGCTTCATCGCGGGCGCCGACGTCGAGGAATTCGCCGAGATTCGCGACGCGGCGGCCGTGCGCGAAATCCTTGCCCGCGGCTTGCGCACGTTCGATCGCCTGGCGAAGGTCGGCTACCCGACGCTCGCGCTGATCCGCGGCTATTGCCTCGGCGGCGGGTTGGAGCTCGCGCTCGCGTGTCGCTATCGCGTCGTCGTCGACGAGCCTTCGACGCGCCTCGGATTGCCCGAAGTCATGCTCGGCATCGTTCCCGGCTGGGGTGGCATCACCCGGCTGCCGGCGCTGGTCGGTGCCCCGGCGGCACTCGACATGATGCTCACCGGCCGCACGATCGACGCGCGCAAGGCGAAGCGGATCGGTCTCGCGGACGAATGCGTGCCGCCGCGCATCATGGACAACACCGCGCGCGGGGTCGTGCTCGCCGCACCGTCACCCCGCGTGCTGCCGCTCCCGTTGTCGCTCACGCAGATTCCGTTCGTGCGTCGCTACGTCGCGGCGAGCGCGCGCAAGCGCGTCGCGAAACGTGCACGACGCGAGCACTACCCGGCGCCCTACACGATCATCGACCTGTGGGAGCGTTTCGACGGCGATCCGCTCGCCGCGCCGGCGGGGGACAGCGCGTCGGTCGAATCGCTGTTCGCGACGCCGACCGCGCGCAATCTCCTGCGCGTATTCAACCTGCAGGAGCGCCTCAAGGCGTTCGGCAAGGAGACCGACGCGCGCGTTGCGCGCGTGCACGTCGTCGGCGCCGGTACGATGGGCGGAGACATCGCCGCGTGGTGCGCGTTGCGCGGCTTCACGGTGACGCTGCAGGACCAGAGCGCCGAGCGCATCGCGCCGGCGATCGGCCGTGCCGCGAAGCTCTTCCGCGACCGGTTGCGCGACCCGCGTCGCGTGCGCGATGCGCAGGATCGCCTGATCCCGGACGTCGCCGGCGACGGCGTGCTTCGGGCCGACGTGGTCATCGAAGCGATCTTCGAGAACGTCGAGGCGAAGCAGTCGCTCTTCGCGACGCTCGAGGCACGCGCGAAGCCCGACGCATTGCTTGCCTCGAACACGTCGTCGATTCCGCTCGAGACGATTGCCACGCCGCTGCGCGATCCATCGCGCCTGATCGGCCTGCACTTCTTCAATCCGGTCGCGAGGATGATGCTGGTCGAGGTCGTCGCCGGCCGCGACAGCGAGCCGCAGGCGCTTGCGCGCGGCGCGGCGTTCGTGCGCGCGATCGACAAGCTGCCGCTGCCGGTACGCAGCGCGCCGGGCTTCCTCGTCAATCGCGTGCTCGCACCGTACCTGATGACGGCGATGCGCTGCGTCGACGAGGGTATCGCGCCGGAAGCGATCGACGAGGCGGCGGTCGCGTTCGGCATGCCGATGGGCCCGATCGAGCTCGCCGACACCGTCGGCCTCGACATCTGCCTCGCGGTCGGCCGCCTGCTGGCGGACGAGCGCGAAGCCCCGCGCCGCCTCGTCGCGCACGTCGACGCCGGCGAGCTCGGCAAGAAGACGGGGCGGGGCTTCTACACGTGGATGAACGGCAAGCCGCAGAAGGCGGCGAACCCCACCGTGCCGGATGATCTCGCCGCGCGCCTCGTCGATCCGCTCGTGGCCGAAGCGAAGCGCGCGCTCGCCGAAGGGATCGTCGCCGATGCCGATCTCGTCGATGCAGGCGCGATCTTCGGTGCGGGCTTCGCGCCGTTTCGCGGCGGTCCGCTGCACGACGCGATCACGCGCCAAACGGAGCCCGCCCTCACGTAAGGGCGATGGTACGATCCGCCGCAACGTCGCGGGAGGTGCCGAAGCGACCATGAGCAGCGCATCCACGACGGCCGTACCCGCGGTGCCGACGGCGCCGTCGCGCATTTGGCTCGACCACTATCCGCCCGGCGTGCCGGCGACGATCGACGTCGACGCGTACGCGTCGGTGCGCGAGGTGTTCGAGGAGAGCTGCCGCCGGTACCCGACGCGGCCCGCGTTCACGTGCATGGGACGCACGCTCACGTTCGCCGACCTCGACGTGCTGTCCGCACGCTTCGGCGCCTGGCTCCAGAGCGCGGGCGCGATGCGTGGCACGCGCGTCGCGCTGATGATGCCGAACATCCTGCAATACCCGATCTGTTTGTTCGGCACGCTGCGCGCAGGCTGCATCGTGGTGAACGTCAATCCGCTGTACACCGCGCGCGAGCTCGAGGACCAGCTCGTCGATTCGGGCGCGGAGATCATCGTCGTCGTCGAGAACTTCGCACGCACGCTCCAGCACGTCGTCGCCCGCACGCGCGTGCGCCGCATCGTGGTGACTTCGATCGGGGAGCTGCTCGCCGACAAGGGTCGCATCGTCGACCTGATGCTGCGCCGGGTGAAACGCGTCGTGCCGAAGTGGTCGCTGAGGGGCGCAGTGCGTTTCAACGAGGCGCTCGCCGAAGGCCGCAAGCGATCGCTCTTGCACGTCCCGCTCGGCCACGACGATGTCGCGTTCCTCCAGTACACCGGCGGCACGACGGGCGCCGCCAAAGGCGCGATGCTCCTCCATCGCAACGTCGTCGCGAACATGCTGCAGGCGCGCGCGTGGCTCGAGCCGGTGCTCGACGAGCGGCGCCGCGAGGTCATCCTGACGCCGCTGCCGCTCTATCACATCTTCTCGCTCACAGCGAACTGCCTCGTGTTCATGTCGATCGGCGGCGAGAACGTGCTGATCCCCAATCCGCGCGATCTGCCGCGCTTCATTCGCGAGATGCGCCACCACCGTTTCACCGCGATCACCGGCGTCAATACGCTCTTCAACGCGCTGCTCAACCATCCGCAGTTTCGCGCCGTCGATTTCAGCGCGCTCCGCCTGACGCTCGGCGGCGGCATGGCGGTGCAGGAAGCGGTCGCGAAGCGCTGGAAGGAGGTCACGGGCGTCGCGCTCGTCGAAGCGTACGGCCTGACGGAGACCTCGCCGGCGGCGACCATCAACCCGTTCGGCCAGGACGAGTTCACCGGCTCGATCGGGTTGCCGATCCCGTCGACCGACATCGTGCTGCGCGACGACGACGGCCGCGACGTTCCGTTCGGCGAGCCGGGCGAGATCTGCATCCGCGGTCCGCAGGTGATGGCGGGTTATTGGCAGCGCCCGGCCGAGACGGCGGAGGCGATGACGCCCGACGGCTACTTCAAGACCGGCGACATCGGCACGATGGACGAGCGAGGCTACGTGCGCATCGTCGATCGCAAGAAGGACATGATCCTCGTGTCGGGCTTCAACGTGTATCCGAACGAGATCGAAGGCATCGTCGCGATGCACGACGGCGTGCTCGAATGCGCGGCGGTGGGCGTTCCCGACCGCAAGTCGGGCGAGGCCGTGAAGCTCTTCGTCGTTCGTCGCGACGAGCACGTGACGTCGGGCCGCATCCTCGCGCACTGCCGGCGCCACCTCGCGGGCTACAAATGCCCGCGTGAAGTCGAATTCCGCGACGAGCTGCCGAAGTCGAACGTCGGCAAGATCCTGCGGCGAAGCCTGCGCGCGCCGACGGCATGAGCGCCGCAACGCCGCCCGAAGGACGTCCACGCGCGCGGTGGCGAAGCCAAGGCTCGAAGAGCGCGTCCGCGCGTGGACGCGAGGCCGAGCGCATGAAGCCCCGAACGCCCCCATGGTCCAAAGAGGCCGAGGCTCGCTCCCTCCATCCGAGGGGGAAGGCCGCCGCGCGGCGGGCAGCGTCGGCGGCGGTCACCTGATGACGGCGAAGGTCGAATTGCCGGCGGGGATGCCCACGCTGCGCGTGACGCCGATGCCGGCCGACGCGAACTTTCACGGCGACATCTTCGGCGGCTGGATCATGTCGCAGGTCGACCTCGCCGGTTCGATTCCGGCGTCGCGACGCGCGCGCGGCCGCGTGGCGACGATCGCGGTCAACTCCTTCGTGTTCAAGCAGCCTGTGCTGATCGGCGACGTCGTGTCGTTTTTCGCCCGCATCGAGAAGACCGGCAGGACGTCGATCACCGTCGCCGTCGAGGTGTACGCGCAGCGCAATCCGGGCGAGGAAATCACCGTGAAGGTGACCGAGGCGAGCCTGACCTACGTCGCCGTCGGCGACGATCGCAAGCCCCGCGAACTGCCGCCCGAGGCGTGAAGCGCGCGGAGTTTGTCGCCCCTTCGCCACACCTCGCGCCGATCGCGTTCCAACGTTGCCCGCCAGCGGCGCGAGTGCGCACATTCGGCGTTATAGTCGGCGCACAAGATCACCTTGTCGCAACTCGGCGAACCGTCTCGCACTCGCGAAAAAGGGGAGGTGGGCACATGGACGTTTATCGGATGGAGCGGAGGACGCTCGCCACGCTGCTCGCGCTCGTGTTCGGCACGACCGCGGGGCACGCGCTCGGCGCCGCGTTCGCGTTGCAGGAGAATTCGGGGAGTGCCATCGGCAACGCGTTCGCCGGGGGTGCTGCCGCAGCCGAGGATGCGAGCACGCTGTGGTCGAATCCGGCGGGCATGTCGCGCATCGCCTCGCCGCAGCTCGCGGCGGCCGTGCACCTCGTCACGCCCTCGTTCAAGTTCCATGACGAAGGCTCGCAGCCCGCGATGTTCCAGCCGCTCGGCGGCAGCGGGGGCGACGCGGGCAGCCTCAACGTCGTTCCCAATCTCTACGTCGTCGCGCCGATCAATCGCAGCGTAAGCGTCGGCGTCGGCGTCAACGCGCCGTTCGGCCTCGTGACCGAGTACGACGACGACTGGCTCGGCCGCTTCCAGGCAGTCAAGTCGGACATCAGGACGATCAACGTCAATCCAAGCGTCTCGTGGCGCGTGAACGATACGTTCGCCGTGGGCCTCGGCATCGATTGGCAGCGCGTCGATGCCGAGTTGACGAATCGGATCAACTACAGCGCGGCCCTCGTCCAGGCCGCGGGCCAGGCGGTCGACCGCCAACTCATTCCGGCCGCACTCGTCCCGCAGATCGCGCAACTCACGACCGGCCTTTCGTCCAAGGCGAAGGTCAAAGGCGACGACAGTGCATGGGGCTGGAACATCGGGTTCCTGTGGGACGTCACGCCGCAGACGCGCGTCGGTGCGCAGTACCGCTCGTCGATCGACTACGACGTGTCGGGCAACGTCTCGTTCGATCATCCGGCGCTGCCCACGCTTCCCGCGCCCATCGCGCCCGTCGTCGGCCTCCTCGCCGGCAACGTCAATGGTGCGCTGGCGAACGGCGGCTTTCGCGCAAGCGTGAAGCTGCCCGACATCGCGAACGTGTCGGTCTTCCACCGCCTGAACGAACGCGTCGACCTGATGGCCGACCTGCAGTACACGCGATGGTCGGTATTCAAGGAGCTGACGTTCGTTCGCTCGAACGGGCAGTTGCTGTCGACGACGCCGGAGAACTTCGACGACGTCTGGCGGGTCTCCGTAGGCGCGACCTATCACTGGAACGACGCATGGAGCTTCCGCGGCGGCCTCGCCTTCGATCAATCGCCGGTCAATACGCAGGACCGCACGCCGCGGCTGCCGGATGGCGACCGCGTGTGGATCGCGATCGGCGCGCAATACAGGTTCAACCGGAATCTGGCGCTCGATGCGGGCTACGTGTACATCCCGGTGAGGAATCCCGACATCGCGCAGAACGAGGGTTCGACCGCGCGCAACGGGCTGATCGAGGGCCGCTACGACGCGAACGTCAACATCTTCTCGGCGCAGATCACGTATTCGTTCTGATGCGACGGCACGCGACGAGCGCGCGACGCGCGGCGCTGTTCGCGATCGTCGCGGTCGTTGCCGGATGCGCGACGACCGGCGAGGTGAAGACGCCGCCTGGCGCTCAAGCGCCGGAAGCCGGCGCGGCAAGCGGGCCGCTCGCGCCGCTCGCGTGGCTCGCCGGATGCTGGAAGGGAAGCGTCAACGAGCGTGATTTCCGCGAGATGTGGCTGCCGCCCGCCGGCGGCACGCTGATCGGCGCCGGACGCCAGGTCTCGCGCGGCGAAGTCCAGGACTACGAGTTCCTGCGCATCGAAGCACGCGGCAGCGACGTCGTGTTCACGCAATTTTCGGGTGATCGCAAGGAAGTGTCGTTCCGGCTCGCCGGCACGACGACCGACGAGGACGACACGATCTTCACGTTCGCGAACACGGCAAGCGGCTTCCCGGCGCGACTCCTCTACCGGCGCGGATCCAAGGGGTGGCTCTACGAGACGATCGAAGGTACGCTGAACGGCGCCGAGCGGCGCGTCATCTATCCGTTTCGGCGTGTCGATTGCCAAACGGATGCATTGATCACCGAGTAAGCGATGGAAGACGATGCGAAGACGCCGGCGAAAAGCGCGGCGCTCGTGAGCTTCGAGCGCATGCTCGCGACCGGCCGCGATTCTGCGCTTTTGCGCTACTCGATCGGCAACGAGCACGCGAAGGCAGGCGCGTGGCGCGACGCCGTCATCGCGCTCGAGAAGGCGGTGACGCTCGATCCGACGTACACGGCGGCGTGGAAGCTCTACGCGAAGTCGCTGGAAGCCGCGGGCCGTCACGACGACGCGCTCGACGCCTACCGCCGGGGCATCGTGTGCGCGCGCCAGAAGGGCGATCGCCAGGCCGAGAAGGAGATGACGGTCTTCGCGCGGCGGATCGAACGCGCGCAATAGGTTCAGACGCGACCTCGATCGGGTCGGCCCCCTGCCCGGTGTGACGCGGAGGCGGCGATGCTTCGAGGAAGAAAGGCAGGGCCAGACCTTACGGGTCCGATCCTTGACCGTTGACGAGCGCCACGCCGCGATTCGCGAGCTCGTCGGCGCGATGATTGCCCGGCGTGTCGGCGTGGCCGCGCACCCAGTGCCAGCGAATGCGGTGCATCTGCACGAGCAGCTCGAGCTCGCGCCACAACTCGGCGTTCTTGACCGCCTTGCGATCGCTCGTGCGCCAGCCGTTGCGCTTCCACGTGTGGATCCAGCTCTCGATGCCGTTCTTGACGTATTGCGAATCGAGATAGAGATCGATGTCGCAGGGTCGCGTCAGCGCCTCGAGCGCGCGGATCACGGCGGTGAGCTCCATCCGATTGTTCGTCGTCTGCGCTTCGCCGCCGAAGATTTCCTTTTCGCGCCGGTCGAAGACGAGCAGCGCGCCCCAGCCGCCCGGCCCCGGGTTGCCCTTGCATGCGCCGTCGGTGTAGATGACGACGGGCCGCGCGCCCGTGCGCTGGCCTGCCGCCGCGCTCATTGGAGCCTGCGCGCTGCGCGCTTCTGAACTTGTTCGCGCTTGGGGCGGTGCGGCGCGCTCACGCGCGACGCCGGTGTGTCGTCAGGCTCTCGCGCACGCCGGCGGGGGCGAGCGATTTCGTGCGCCGCTCGCGACGCTCCCACGCGGGCGTCAGCACGCGCATGCCGAGCACCTTCTTCGTCGCGCGCAGGTAGTAGACGCCGCCGGTGATCGGCCACCAGCGATCGCCGGTCTTCTCGAAGAACGAGAAGCGTCGCAGCCATTTCTCCTGGGCGAACGGCGGCACGTAGCAATCGAAGCGGCCGCCGATCACGTCGAAGCCGAGCAGCGACAGCCAGTCCTTGACGCGGTAGAGCGCGATGAAGTTGCCGTTCCACGGCGGCGTCGCGCCGCGGCCGAAATAGCGTTTGGTGCCGAAGAGCGAAAACGGATTGAATCCGGCGATGACGATCTGGCCTTCAGGGCGGATGACGCGCCACGCCTCGCGCAGCATTTGGTGGGGATCGTCGGTGAATTCGAGCGCGTGCGGCATCACGATCAGGTCGAGCGCATTCTCGGCGAACGGCAGCTGATGCGGATCGGCGATGATGTCGGCGGGTGGGTCGTAATCGAGCGTCCACTTCGACACGATGCGGCTTTGCGCGAGGAACGCGCACTCGGGCAGCCCGATCTGGACCGCGCGGAAACCGAAGATATCGGCGACGGTCAGATCGAAGTACGCCTGCTCCCGCTCCTTCAGGTACTCTCCGAGCGGAGACGAAAGCCACGCCGCGAACGACTTCTGGCCGTCCGCGGCTTCGGAGGATCGATCCATGCCGTCGATTATCCCCATCCCCGCATTCAGGGACAACTACATCTGGGTCCTGCGTAGCGGCGATCACGTGGCGGTCGTCGACCCCGGCGACGCGGCGCCGGTGCTCGCGTGGCTCGATGCGAATCGCGTCGAGTTGACGGCGATCCTCGCCACGCACCATCACGCGGATCACGTCGGCGGCGTACCCGCGCTGCGCGAGCGCTACGACGTGCCGGTGTTCGGTCCCGCGCACGAGACGATTCCGCAACGCACGCATGCGCTCGGCGAAGGCGACCGTATCGTCGTGCCCGGCCTCGACTTGACGCTATCGGTGTTCGACATTCCGGCGCACACGGCAGGTCACATCGCGTATTACGCGATGCCGCCCGAGCCCGTGCTGTTCTGCGGCGACACGATGTTCGCCGCCGGTTGCGGGCGGCTGTTCGAAGGCACGCCGGAGCAGATGTGGACGGCGCTTTCGAAGCTCGTCGCGCTCGATCAGAACACGCTCGTCTACTGCGGGCACGAGTACACGCTTTCCAACCTGCGCTTCGCGCAGACGGTCGAGCCCGGCAATCACGACATCGAGGCGCGCGTGGCGAACGAGCGCGCCAAGCGCGCGCGCGATATGCCGACGCTCCCGTCGACGGTGGGCGCCGAGCGCGCCACCAATCCGTTCGTCCGGGCAAATCTGCCGAACGTCATGGCGAGCGCGTCGGCGCACGCCGGGCGCGCGATCGACGATCCCGTCGAATCACTCGCGGTGCTTCGCGAGTGGAAGGATCATTTCGCGTAATCGCATGCGCGAGCGTTGATTCGGACGCGCGAAGCGGTTGACGCTCGCGCGGATGGGGCCTACCATCGCCGGAATTTTTTGCGACGGTGCGTAGCGAACCGACTGCCGAGTGCATTATCGACGAACCCCGATCCTGATCGCCGCGCTGCTGCTCGCCGCCTGTGCGACGCAGGCGCCGCAGCAAACCGCGGAAGAAGCGCCTCCGCGTCCGCAACCGCTGCTGCCGGTCACGTTCGCGCCCGCGCCACCCAAGATCGTCCTCGTCAATCCGTTCGTCGGCGACGACGCCGATCTCGAGCCGCTGCCCCTTTCCGCCGGCGATCTGTGGGAGCGCATCGCGCACGGCTACGCGATTCCCGATCTGCACGGACCGCTCGTCGAGAAGTGGGAACAGTGGTACGCGGAGCGTCCCGACTACGTCGCGCGCATGGTCGAGCGCAGCCGCCGTTACCTCTACCACATCGTCGGCGAAGTCGAGGCGCGCGGGATGCCGCTCGAGATCGCGCTTTTGCCGATGGTGGAGAGCGCGTTCAATCCGAATGCGATGTCGGTGAGCCGCGCGTCGGGCATCTGGCAGTTCATGCCGCAGACCGGCAAGACGTACGGCTTGAAGCAGACGTGGTGGTTCGATTCGCGGCGCGACGTCGTGGCGGCGACGTCGTCGGCGCTCGACTATCTGCAGGCGCTGAATAGCGAGTTCAACGACTGGCAACTCTCGCTCGCCGGTTACAACTGGGGCGAAGGGAACGTGCGCAAGGCGATTGCGCGCAACCGCAAGAAGGGCCTGCCCGTCGATTTCGAAAGCCTCGCGAACCTGCCCGACGAGACGCGCAATTACCTGCCGAAGCTGCAGGCGGTGAAGAACATCGTCGCCGACCCGCAGAAGTACGGTCTGGTGATCGCCGACGTGCCGAACGCGCCGTACTTCACCGTGGTGCGGACGACCGTGCGCATGGACGTCAAGCGCGCGGCCGATCTCGCGGAGTTGCCGCTCGACGAGTTCCTCGCGCTCAATCCGCAGCACAACCGGCCGGTGATTTCGGGTGCCGACGACTACGCGATCCTGCTGCCGATCGACAAGGCGGAAGTGTTCGCCGCGAAGCTCAACCTGATCGACCAGCCGCTCGTGTCGTGGCAGGCGCACCGGATGAAGCCGGGCGAGACGCTCTCGCAGCTCGCCACGCGCTACGGGATGTCGATCGAGACGCTGCGCTCGGTGAACGGCATCGGGCCGCGCGAAACCGTGCCGGTCGGCTATGCGCTGCTGGTGCCGATGCAGAAGCCGACCGAGGAAGCCGACGCTTCGCTCGAGAACGCGGTGTTCACCACGGTAGTCGCCAATCGCACGTTCCATTACGTCGTGCACCGTGGCGACTCGCTCACCTCGATCGCCGGGCGGTTCGGCGTGACGACGCAGGATCTCAAGCGCTGGAACCGGCTCTCCGCGAGCAACGTGCGCATCGGTCAGAAGCTTCGCGTCACGAGCGACGTCCCGGCGACGCACGTCGTCCATGCCGAGCGCCATCGCGCGCAACTGACGAAGGCGCGCGCCGTGAAGAGCCGCCAGGCCCATGTCGTGCGCGCGTCGGGCGGCGGCGGCAGCGGCAAGCGCAAGGGCGTCGCGGTGACCTCCGCGGTGCGCGCCGAGAAGTAACGGTCAAGTAACGGTCGGTCGGGGCGCGCGAGCCTTTTCTCCGCCCCACGCGAAACGGGCAGCGCTTTCGGCGCCGCCCGTTTCATCTCCGTCACACGACTGCGACGGAACTCTATGCGAAGAAGGCTTACTTCTTCGTGGCTCTCTTCTTGGCGGTCTTGCGGCCGGTTTTGCGGCCCGACGCCTTCTTGGCACCGCCGCGCTTGGCCGCCCGCTTCTTCGGGGCGGCGCGCTTCTTCGTCGCGCGCTTCGTCGACTTCTTCGCGGCGCGCTTCTTCGTCGACTTCTTGGCGGCCCGCTTCTTCGTCGACTTCTTCGCGGCGCGCTTCTTCGTCGACTTCTTGGCGGCCCGCTTCTTCGTCGACTTCTTCGCGGCGCGCTTCTTCGGCGCCGCAGCCTTGCGTTTCCGCGACTTCTTCTTCGGCGCTTCCGGCGAGGCCGTCGGCGTCATCATCGACATCATGTCAGCCATCATCGTTGCTTCTCCTGTCTGGGTTCATTGACTGTTATGGACTACAAAGCAGCTGTCGCCGGTTTTGCGGGGAGGAAGCAACGGATCCAACAAATTCGAGCTTCCCCCTTGACAAATCCATTGGCACCTGCTGCCTGCATTGTAGCCACGTTTCGTTGATTTGCAACATTTCGAACCGGCTTCGGCACGCACCATCGAGCGTTGTTGCGTATTCGCACACGCATGTCGCGAGTGCTCACGCGCGGGTTGCCGACCTCGGCAAGCGCTGCTCGTGCGCGATCAGATCGGCGTTGCTCTCGCGCCGCCGGACGAGATGCGCGTCGTCGCCGTCGACCAGAACTTCGCACGCACGCGGCCGCGCGTTGTAGTTCGAGCTCATCGCCATGCCGTAGGCGCCTGCCGCTCGCACCGCGAGGAGGTCGCCTTCGGCAAGCGCGAGTTTCCGGCCGCGCGCGAGGAAATCGCCGCTCTCGCAAACCGGGCCGACGATGTCGTAGACGTGCTCCGGCGCCGCGCGCGGTTGCACCACGTCGACGCCGTGCCACGCGGCGTAAAGCGCGGGGCGCACGAGATCGTTCATCGCGGCGTCGACGACGGCGAAGTTCCGCGACTCGCCGTGCTTGACCACCCGCACGCGCGTCAGCAGCACGCCCGCATCACCGACGAGACGCCGACCCGGCTCGAGGAGAAGCCGCTCGCGACGCCCGCTCATCTGCGCGCGGAGCGTCGCCGCGTAATCGGCGATTGCCACCGGCGTTTCATCGCGATAGCGGATGCCGAGACCGCCGCCGACGTCGATGTGCGAAAGCGCGATCCCGTCGTCGGCGAGTGCGTCGACGAGCGCGAGCAGCTTGGCGAGTGCTTCGCGGAAGGGCGCGAGCTCGGCGATCTGCGAGCCGATGTGCATGTCGATGCCGTGAACCGCCACCGAGGGCATCGCCGCGGCGCGTCGATAAAGCGCGCGGGCGGTCGCCGCCGCGACGCCGAACTTGCTCTCCTTCAGTCCCGTTGCGATGTAGGGGTGCGTGCGCGGGTCGACGTCGGGATTGACGCGGAAGCTGATCGGCGCACGAACGCGAAGGCGCGCGGCGACGGCGGCGAGCTGATCGAGCTCGCTTTCCGACTCGACGTTGAAGCACAGGATGCCGGCGGCAAGCGCTTCCACCATCTCCTCGTCGCTCTTGCCCACCCCCGAGAAGACGACGGTGCGCGGGTCGCCGCCGATCGCCAGTACGCGCGCGAGCTCCCCGCCGGACACGATGTCGAAGCCGCTGCCGAGGCCGGCGAAGAGCTCGAGGATCGCGAGCGAAGGATTCGCCTTCATCGCGTAGCAGACGAGATGCGAAAGCCCGGCGAACGCGTCGTCGAACGTGCGGAACGCGCTCGTCAGCGCCGCACGTGAATAGACGTAGCAAGGCGTGCCGTAGCGCGCGGCGATCGCCGCGAGCGGTACGTTCTCGGCGTAGAGCTCGCCGGCGACGACGTGGAATCCTTCGTCGTTCACGCGCGGACGCGCAGAGGATTCAGGCACCGGCTGCGCTCACTTCGCGCCGGACGTGGGCGGCGGCAGCGCGGGTGAGGTCGTCGGGGGTGGGGTCGGCGGATTGGCGCTCGGTGCCGTCGAATTACTCGCCGGTGCGCTCTTCGGCGGCGGTCGCAACGGCCCCTTCACGCCGCACGCCGCGAGCCCGGCGACGACGAGCGCGATCGTCGCTGCGCGAAGCACCGGCTGTGCGAAGAATTGACGCCGCATCGCGGTCAATCCTAGCATGGCGCGATGGACGAAGCGGCATTCCGCACGGTCGCGAATGCGACCCTCGAGCGCATCGGGCTCGCACTCGACGCCGCCCTTGAGACGAGCAACGCGACGTTCGAATGGACCCTCGAGGACGGGGTGCTGACCATCACCGCGGGCGACACGCATGTCGTCGTGCGCCGCGACGTCGACGCGCGCGTGATCGTAGTCGATGCCGGCGGTCGCTGCGTCCCGTTCCACGCGGAGGATGGACGCTGGGTGGACGAGCGCGCCAATGCCCTCGCCGACGCGCTCGTGCGCGCACTGCGCAGCGAGGCGCGGATCGGCCTGCGCCAAGTGCCCGAGCTTCCGGCGGGATAACGGATCACGACGCGAGGATCGCCGTCCACTCGTCGAGCTCGCGGCGCAGCGCCGCGTGCCCGGGCATCAGCGCCTCGACCACGTCCCAGAAGCGCCGCGAATGATTGAGCTCGACGATGTGCGCCACCTCGTGCGCGACGACGTACTCGGCGAGTGCCGGTGGCAATTGCACGAGCCGCCAGTTCAATCGGATGTCGCCGCTCGCATTGCAGCTTCCCCATTCGCTGCGCGCGTTGCTGAGGCGCACCGACGGCGTCGAGCGCACGCCGATGCGTCGAACGTGGTGCATGACGCGCGGTGCGATGAGTGCCTGCGCCTGGTCGCGCAGCCAGCCGACGACGCATTGCGCCACGGCGAACTCGTCGTGCGCGTGCGGATGGCGGACGACGAGGTGGAAAAGATCGGCGACGACCCCGGTCCGCCGCGCAGGATGCAGGGCGAGCGCGAGGGTGTCGCCGCGAAACGCGATCGTCGCCCCCGATTTCCATTCGCGCGGCATCACGTCGCGCCGACGCCGGCGCCATTGCGCAAGCGCGTCGAGGATCCACCTGGCGCGCTCGACGAGCGCAGCCTCGATCTCGCGCAGCGCGACGCGCACCGGCGCGCGCACGGTGAGCCCGTCGAGATGGACTTCCATGCCGATCGAGCGCCGTCGCGCGCGGATCAGCCGGTAGTCGACCGTCTCGCCGTTCAGAACCACGCGACGAAGCGACACGTCCCGGCGCGCCGGCGGGCCCTCGAGTCTCATCGCGCCGCCGCCACGCGATGCTCGGGCGCGACGATCTCGGCGGGCTTGCCGAGGCGCGCGACCTCCTCCTCGATCCACGTCTCGACCCGGTGGTTCAGCTCGCCTGGGTCGCGTGGGCTCGGTTCGATCCGCTTGCCGATCGACAGCGTAATCGTCCCCGCGCGCTTGCCCATGATGCCCTTCGGCCACAGCCAGCCGGCGTTGTGCGCGATCGGCAGGATCGGCGCCTGCATCGCGATCGCCAGCCGCGCGGCGCCGGTTTTGTACGGTGCCCGCGTGCCGGCCGGAATGCGCGTGCCTTCCGGGTAGAACATGATCCAGAAGCCTTGCGCGAAGCGCTCCCGTCCCTGCTCGGCAATCTGCAGCATCGCGTCGCGACCGGCCTTGCGGTCGATGGTGATCGGCGAGGCGAGGCGAAAGGCCCAGCCGAAGAACGGCAGCGCGAGCAGCTCCTTCTTCGCGACATAGGCGAGCGGCGGCAGCAGCCGCGACAGGAACAGCGTTTCCCACGTCGAGCTGTGCTTGCAGACGACGATCGCAGGTCCCGTGCCGACGTTCTCGAGTCCTTCGATGCGCGCGCGAATGCCGCAGATCCAGCGTGCCGCCCACAGGTTGAGGGCACACCAGCCGGTGATGAATCGATAGCGCGGCACCGCCGGCAAGAAAAAGAGCGCGAGCACGACGAGCGCGTAGGGCGGCGTCACGATCGCCTGGAACAGCATGAACCCGATGGAACGCAGTCTGGACGGAGCCGGCATCTCACTCGTCGACCAGCAACGCCGAGGCCACGAACGCGAGATCGGGAAAGATCACCGTGTTCGCCGGAAAGCCGCCTTCGCGCAGCGTCGTCTCGCCCTTGCCGGTCAGCACGAGCATCGGCTGCGCGCCGACCGCGTCCGCCGCCTGCAGGTCGCGCAGGCCGTCGCCGACGCACGGCACGCCCGCCATGTCGACGTTGAAGCGCACGCCGATCTCGCGCAGCATGCCCGGCTTCGGCTTGCGGCATTCGCAACGCGAATCGGCGGTGTGCGGGCAGAAGAAGATCGCGTCGATGCGCCCGCCGGCATGTGCGAGTGCGCGATACATCTTGTCGTGGATGGCCGTCAGCATCGCGAAATCGAGGAGCCCGCGGCCCACGCCCGACTGGTTGGTGGCGACGACGACGCGAAAGCCGGCCTGGTTGAGCCGCGCGATCGCCTGGAGGCTGCCCGGGATCGGCCGCCATTCGTCGGGCGACTTGATGAACGCGTCGCTGTCGTGATTGATGACGCCGTCGCGATCGAGCACGATGAGCCGCGTCGGGCGGCTCGGCACGAGCCCTTCGGCCGCGAACGGAGCGAGCAGGCTCTTCGGCAAGGCTAGGCCCTAGGTCGCGAGCTTGGAGATGTCCGCGACGCGGTTCATCGTGCGCGCGACGCGATCGAGCAGCGCGAGGCGGTTGGCGCGCAGCGCCGCGTCGTCGACCATCACCAGCACGTCGTCGAAGAAGCGATCGACGGCCGGCCGTGCCGACGCGAGCGCCTTGAGCGCGGCGGTGTAGTCGACGGCGGCGACATGCCGGTCGACTTCGTGCGCGAGCGCGTCGAACGCGCTCGACAGGTCGCGCTCGGCGCCTTCGGCGAGCCGGCCGACGTCGACCTCGCGCGCCGCTTCGGCGCCGCTCTTTCGCAGGATGTTGATGATGCGCTTGTTCGCAGCGGCGAGTGCGGCTGCTTCCGGCAGCGACTCGAACGCCTTGACCGCCGCGAGTTGCTGCGCCACGAGATCGATGCGCTCGGGACGCCGCGCGAGCACCGCCTCGACCTGATTCGCCGTATAGCCCTGTTCGCGCAGATGCGTACGCAACCGGTCGTAAAAGAAGTCGGCGAGCGCGTCGGGAGCCGCTTTAACGGCAGGGACGTTCGCGAACGCGTCGAACGCGAGGGCGATCAGCTGCGGCAGCGGCAACGCGATCCGTTTCTCCATCAGGATGCGCAGCACGCCGATCGCCGCGCGGCGCAGCGCGAACGGATCCTTGTCCCCGGTGGGCAGCGCGCCGATGCCGAAGAGGCCCGCCATCGTCTCGAGCTTGTCCGCGATTGCGACCGACTGTGCGATCGGCCCGGCGGGAAGCGCATCGCCGGCGAAGCGCGGCAGGTAATGCTCGGCGATCGCATCGGCAACCTCGCGCGCCTCGCCGTCGTATTGCGCGTAATAGCGCCCCATCGTGCCCTGCAGCTCCGGAAACTCGCCGACCATGTCGGTGACGAGATCGGCCTTGGCAAGCAGCGCCGCTCGGTCGGCGAGCGCGACGTCGACGCACATCGCCGCGGCGATGCCGGATGCGAGCGAGCGCAGCCGCGCGACACGATCGCCGAGCGTGCCGAGCCGATGGTGGTAGACGATGCCCGCGAGTCGCGGCACGCGCGAAGCGAGCGTCGCCTTGCGATCCTGATCGTAGAAGAACTTGGCGTCGGCGAGCCGCGCACGCAGCACGCGCTCGTTGCCGCGCACGATCGCCGACGGGTCGGCTGCAGGCATGTTGCTCACCACGAGGAAGCGGTTGGCCAGCGCGCCATCGCCGCTCGCCAGCGCGAAGTACTTCTGGTTCTGCTGCATCGTGAGAATCAGGCACTCGGACGGCACGGCGAGGAACTGCGCGTCGAACGTGCCCGCGTATACGGCGGGCCATTCGACGAGCGACGTCACTTCGTCGAGCAAGGCATCGGGCATGATCACGCGATCGCCCAGGGCGGCCGCTTCCAGCGCGGCGACGATGCCGGCGCGTCGCGTCGCGAACGACGGCAGGACCTTGCCCTCCGCTTCCAATGTGGGCGCGTAGGCGTCCGCGCCGGCGATACGGAGGTCGGCGCGCGCAAGGAAGCGGTGGCCTTGGCTCACGTTGCCCGCATCGAGTCCGAGTGCGCGCACGGGCACGACGTCGGCACCGTGCAACGCGACCAGCCGATGCGCGGGTCGCACGAACTCGACGTCGTTGTAATAGTGCCCCGGGGCCGCGTAGCGCATGAGCTTGGGGATCGGCAGCCGCGACAGCGCGGTGTCGAGCGCCTCCTGCAGCGCGCGCATGAGCGATGAACCCTGGGCCATGGTACGCAGCCATACCTGATCCGCCTTGCCATCGCTCGCCACGTACAGATGGTCCGGGCCATCCCATGCGTCCGGGTAGCCTCCGACCAGTTTCGAACGGCCAAGCTTTTCGAGACGTCGGAGCAGCGCCGTCGTCGGCTTCCCGCCTCGATCCTCGGCTACCGTTCGCGGCATCAGACGTTCGACGACCTCGGTGTCGGGGGAAGTCGCGAGAACGTGCGTGATCGCGACCGCGAGGCGCCGCGGCGTCGCGTAACCGGTCGCGACGCTGTCGTTGCCGAGCACGCCCGCGCGGCGAAGCTCGTCGGCCATGGTCGCTGCGAACGCCTCGCCGAGCGTCTTCAGCGCTTTCGGCGGCAGCTCCTCGGTGACGATTTCGACGAGGAGCGACTTCAAGCCTCGGCCTCCTTGGGCGGTCGGTGCGATACGTCAGCCCGAGCGTCGGCCTCCCCGCAATCGCGCGTCGACGGGCCCTTCGGGCGCCCTCCTTGATTGGGCGATCCGCATCGCTGCATAACGTGTCTGGCTTCCCACCGCGCGCTCGGACGCGCCCTTCGGGCCTGCGCTTCGCGCCTCGCGCGGGGTGGTCCTTCGCTCGGTTTCGCCTCGCGCGCCGCGCTCATGCGGCCTCTCGCTTCAAATGAGCCGGCAGCATCGGGAACCCGAGCGCCTCGCGCGATGCGACGTAAGCCTGCGCGACCTGGCGCGACAGCGCGCGGATGCGCGCGATGTACGCGGCGCGCTCGGTGACCGAAATCGCGCCGCGCGCGTCGAGCAGGTTGAACGCGTGCGCCGCCTTGAGGATCATCTCGTAGCCGGGCAGGGGCAGCGCCACGTCGAGAAGCCGCTTCGCCTCGCTCTCGTAGAAGGCGAAGAGCTCGGCAAGCTTCGGCGCATTCGATTGCTCGAAGTTGTACGTCGACTGCTCGACCTCGTTCTGGTGATAGACGTCGCCGTAGCTCAGCGTGCGTTCGACATCGCCCACCCGTGTCGTCGTCCAGACGAGGTCGAACACGTCGTCCTTTCCCTGCAGGTACATGGCGAGCCGCTCGAGTCCGTAGGTGATCTCGCCGGTGATCGGGTCGCAGTCCAGGCCGCCGACCTGCTGGAAGTAGGTGAACTGCGTGACCTCCATGCCGTTCAGCCACACTTCCCAGCCGAGTCCCCACGCGCCGAGCGTCGGATTTTCCCAATCGTCTTCGACGAAGCGCACGTCGTTTCGCGCGAGGTCGAAGCCCAGCGCCTCGAGCGATCCGAGGTAGAGATCGAGAATGTCGGCAGGCGCGGGCTTCAGCACGACCTGATACTGGTAGTAATGCTGAAGCCGGTTCGGATTCTCGCCGTACCGGCCGTCCTTCGGCCGGCGCGACGGTTGTACGTAGGCCGCGCGCCACGGCTCGGGGCCGAGCGCGCGCAGGAACGTCGCGGTGTGCGACGTGCCGGCGCCGACTTCGATGTCGTACGGCTGAAGCAGCGCGCAACCGCGCTCGCCCCAGTAGCGCTGCAACGTCTGGATGATCTGCTGGAACGTCTGCATCGTGACCCGCGTTTGGGTGGTCGCGATTCTACCTTCGCCACGCCACGCCGATCGGCACGACGACGAGCAGCGCGCAGAGCACGAGCACCAGCGTGTCGCCCATTTGCATGTACGGCGTCTCGCCGTCCCGGCCGACGACGCTCGCTTCGAGAATGCCCGTCGTGAACCACGGCAGCCGCGCGACATCACGGCCGTCCGGCCCGATGTACGACGTGATGCCTGTGTTCGTCGCGCGCAGCATCGGCCGGCCGAATTCGAGCGCGCGAGTCGCGGCGATCTGGTTGTGCTGCAGCGCGGCGATCGAGCGACCGTACCACGCGTCGTTGGTGACGTTGACGAGCAGCGCGGCGTCGCGCGCGCCGTGAATCAGTTCCGCGCCGAACGCGTCCTCGTAGCAGATGTCGACGGCGACGCGCGTGCCGGCGACTTCGAGCGCGGGCTGCGTCGCGCCGCCGCGCGCCTGATCGGCGAGCGGGATCGCGAGCACGCTGCGCACGAACCAGCCGATCACGGGCTTCAGCGGAATCGTCTCGCCGAACGGCACGAGATGATTCTTGCGATAGAACTGCAGCGGGCTCGAGCCGAGCACGACGACCGTGTTGTAGTAGCGCGGGTCGTCGCTTCCGGGCTCGGGCGGCAACGCGGTGAAAAATCCCAGCAGCACGTCGCCGTCGCGCGCGCTCGCCGTGCGAATCAGCGACAGCAGCACCTGATCGGGCACTTCGTCGGAGAACACGGGGAACGCGCTTTCGGGCAGCACGATCAACCGGCCGCGGCTTTGCCGCACCAGCGAGAGGTAGCGTTCGTACGTCGTCGCGCGAAACGCCGGGTCGAACTTGAGCTCCTGAACGACGTTGCCCTGCAATAGCGACACGCTGACGGGCTCGCCCGCGGGTCGCGTCCAGTCCACGCGCAAGACGATGCCGCTGGCGGCCGCGACGACGATCGCCGCGACGGTCGACGCCACGACGCGTGCGCGACGGCGGTCGGCGAGCGCATCGACGAAGAACGCCACGAGGCCCGCCCCCAGCGTGACGGCGAGCGTCACGAGGTACACGCCACCGATCGGCGCGTAGCCGCGCACGATGCCGTCGGGGACCTGCGTATAACCGAGCGCGAGCCACGGAAAGCCGGTGAAGAGATAGCTGCGGATCCATTCGGTCGCGGTGAACGCGCCGGCGGCAGCGACGAGCCGATACACCGAATTCGCCGGCGTGAAGCGAACCGCGATGCCGCCGGCGAGCGCCGGCCACAGCGCGAGGTACGCGGTCAGGATCGCGATCGCGGTCGCGGCGACGCCGATCGGCATGCCGCCGAAATTGACGAGCGCGACGGTGAGCCACGACGAGCCCGCGCCGAACAGGCCGGCGCCGAACGCGAAGCCGTCGCCCGCCGCTTCGCGCGCCGACGTCGCGCGCTGCCAGCGCCACGCGAGGACGCCGAACGTAACGAAAATCAGTGCGGACCAGCCGAACGGCGCGAACGCGAACACCGACAGCGCGCCGGCGGCCGCCGCGAGCGCCAGCGACAAGGCGCGCGCGAGGGTCATCCGCGCGGCATCATGCGGCGGGCGGTTCTTCGGCGGGCGGTGCGATTCGCTCGGCCTGAAGCGTGTGAATGCGCCGGCTGTCCGCGCGCAGCACGCGGAAACGGAACGGACCGATCGTCGTCGCCTCGCCGCGCTTCGGCAACCGGCCGAACGCCTTCAGCACGAGGCCTCCGATGGTGTCGAACTCCTCGTCCTCGTACTGCGTGCCGAACTGCGCGTTGAAGTCGGCGATCTCGGTTTGCGCCTTGATGCGGAAGCGGCCGTTCGCCTCCGGAATGATGTTGTCCTCGCTCTCGTCGAAGTCGTACTCGTCCTCGATGTCACCGACGATCTGCTCGAGGACGTCCTCGATCGTGACGAGACCCGACACGCCGCCGTACTCGTCGACGACGATCGCGATGTGATTGCGATTCGCGCGGAACTCGCGCAGCAGCACGTTCACCCGCTTCGACTCCGGCACGAACACGGCGGGCCGCAGCGTCTCGCGCAGGTTGAACGCCTCGGGGTCGAGGTAGTAGTTCAGGAGCTCCTTCGCGAGCAGGATGCCCACGATGTCGTCCTTCGATTCGCCGATCACCGGGAAGCGCGAATGCTTCGTCTCGATGATGAGCGGCATGAACTCGGGCGGCGAATCGTCGATCGACACGCAGTCCATCTGCGCGCGCGGGATCATGATGTCGCGCACCGTCGTCTCCGACACCGACAGCACGCCTTCGATCATCGACAGCGCGTCGGCGTCGATCAGGCGGTGCTCGAACGCGCCACGCAGCACCTCGACCAGGTCGTCGCGGTCCTCGGGCTCGCGGGTGAGGAACGCCGAGAGCCGCTCGAGCAGGCTCGGCTTGTCGTCGGAGGCGTCGAACGGCGTCGCCATCAACGCTCCGCGTACGGATCGTCGTAGCCCAGCTCGCGCAACAACCGGATCTCGCGGGCCTCCATGCGGGCCGCCTCGTCGTCGCGCTCGTGGTCGTATCCCTGCAGGTGCAGCATGCCGTGGATCACGAGGTGCGCGTAATGCGCTTTTTGCGTCTTCTGCTGCGCGCGCGCCTCACGGGCCACCACCGGTGCGCACAGCACGATGTCGCCGGCGAGCGACATGCCGTCATCGTACACGAACGTGAGGACGTTCGTCGCGTAGTCGCGATGGCGGTAGCGGCGATTGAGCGCGCGGCCCTCGCGCCCGTCGACGATGCGCAGCGTCACGCTCGCATCGCGCTCGAGCGCCGCGTGCGCGATGCGGCGCAGCGCGGAGCGCGACGGAACGTCGTTCGAAGCGACGTTCGACTGGACGGTGAGCGTTAGTTTGTGCGAACGATCGAGCGCCGCGCGACGCTTACGCGCTCGCGTCGCGATCGTAGGCATCGATGATCTTCTGCACGAGCGGATGCCGCACGACGTCGGCGCTCGTGAAGCGCACGAACGCGATGCCGCGCACGCCCTTCAGGATACGGGCGGCCTCGATCAAGCCGCTCTTCTGCCCGCGCGCGAGATCGATCTGCGTCACGTCGCCGGTGATCACGGCCTTCGTGCCGAAGCCGATGCGCGTCAGGAACATCTTCATCTGCTCGGGCGTGGTGTTCTGCGCCTCGTCGAGGATGATGAACGAGTGGTTGAGCGTGCGCCCGCGCATGTAGGCGAGCGGCGCGAGCTCGATCGTTTGCCGCTCGAGCAGCCGCGCGGCCTTGTCGAAGCCCATCAGGTCGTAGAGCGCGTCGAAGAGCGGCCGCAGGTAGGGGTCGACTTTCTGCGCGAGGTCGCCGGGCAAGAAGCCCAGGCGCTCGCCCGCTTCCACCGCGGGGCGCACCAGCACGATGCGCTTCACCGCGTCGCGCTCGAGCGCGTCGACCGCGCACGCGACCGCGAGATACGTCTTGCCGGTCCCGGCCGGACCGATGCCGAAGCCGATGTCGTGCGTGCGGATCGCGTCGAGGTACGCGACCTGGTTCGGCGTGCGGCCGTGCAGGTCGGCGCGACGCGTGCGAAGGATCGGGCCCCCTTCGACGATGGCGTCGCCGCCACCGGCGAGATACTCGGCATCGCGCGCTCCTTCACCTTCCGGCAAAGCACTCCCGCGGCGGCGCGATCGCTCCGGTAAGGGCTCGCGCTCCCCGCTTGCAACAAGACGCTCCCCGTCGGGCGTCGCGTGTGCGATCTCCACCAGACCGAGCTGGATGTCCTCCACCGACAACGGCTTCTCGGCTTCGGCGTAGAAGCGCTGCAATGCGCGCACGCCAAGCGCGGCCTGACGCCGCTCGCCCGTCACGTTGAACGACGCGCCCCGGCGCGCAATCGTGACGTCGAGCGCCGCCTCGATCTGCCGCAGGTTCGCGTCGAGCGGCCCGCACAGGTTGGCCAGCGCCCGATTGTCGACCGGCTCGAGCGCGAACGTTTCGGTGACGCGCCGGCCGTCGCGCGCCGGCGCGGGTTCGGGCGTTGTCGTGCGTCCCGTCGTGCGCGCCGGCGGCGTCAACGACTTACACGCCTTGGCGGACGACCGGCGCTTTCTGCGCCTCGTCCAGCATCGTCGCCATCTCGGCGACGTGCGCCTTCGCCTCGGCCGACATGCCGCGCGTCGACGCGCGCACGAGCTCGCCGCGAAGCTTCGACGCGTCCTGCCGCAGCAGCGCGCGCGCATCGGCGGGCATCGAGCCGGACGGCCGCAGCAAGGCATCGGCGACGCGCGTCACGTACTCGCGCTGCAGGTTGCGCCGGAAGAGCGTGATCTCCTTGCCGCTCTTCAATTCGCTCCACACCGCGTCGTGCAGCGTGCCGTAGAGCTCGGAGAGCTTGAGCGCGCTCTTCGGGTCGTCGACTTTCGCCGCGTTGTTCAGCAGCCGCTGCGCGATCGGCGGGCTCATCAGCGTGTCGAGCACGCCGCGTTGCAGCGACAGCACCTGCTGGTCGATCGACAGGTCGAGCGGCGGCGTCGGCCTGCCGAGCTCCTGCGCGTCGTCGATGTCGAACGTGGAGATCGTCATCTTGCGCAGGAACGCCGGCGGGAAGTCGAAGCTGTCCGCCGACAGCACCTCGCGCGTCAGCAGCGAAAGCGCCGCACGTTGCTTCTCCGCGTCGACGGGCATCAGCGGCTGCCGGCCGCTGCCGACGCGATCGCGCAGCGTCGTCAGGCCGCCGATGTACTTCGACGCGTAGAGCGCCCCCTGTCCGGCCTCGTTCAGGCCGCGCGTGAAATTGCGGCGCAGCACCGAATAGCTCTCGCCGGCTTTCAGCGGCATGTTCTCGGTGCGCTGCCACAGCTCGTGCACGAGCGCGAGGCGCTTCTTCGCATACGCGAGCGGATCGCTGCCGAGATCGAGCTGGTTCACCGCGGGATCGACCGCGAAGTACGCGACGTCCTCGTCCGTCGAGTACGCGAGCCACGGCTCGCTCGAGCGCGCGGCGATCGTCTCGAGCGCCTGCTCCTCGTGCGCGGGGTCGAGCGGCGCGTACGCGTACTCGATCGCCCAGTAGTCGTACGGCCCGAGCGTCGACATCGTGTACTCGCCCTGGCGCTCGCCTTTCGCCGCGAGGTTCCACGGGTTGTACTCCATCACCGAGCCCGAGATGCCGTGCGTCGCCGTGAACGCGGCGTCGGAGAGCTCGTCTTCGCTGTAGACCGTCGACGCGCGGAAGTTGTGGCGCAGGCCAAGCGTATGCCCGACCTCGTGCATCACGACGTTCTTGAGGTAAAGGCCGACGAACTTGTCGACGTCGGGGCCGTCGGGATCGAGATCGCCGCGCGCTTCGAGCAGCGACATGCCGAACGCCGACTCCTCGGTCGCCGCGTCGTCGTACGTGCACGCCTGCGAGCCTTGCGTCGCCTGCGCCTGCCCGGAGGTCGCGGCGGCGAACGCCGCGAAGGCGTCGCGCCGCGCGGGCAGGTATTCGCTGCGCAGGTTGCGCACCACGCGCACGTTGTTCGCGTCGATGCCGATGTCGGCGTCGAGGATTTCTCCGGTCCGCGGATCGACGACCGACGGCCCGATCGCGCCATACGAGGTCTTCGCGACGGTCTGCCAGCGCACGGACGCGTGCCGGATGTCGGACGTGTCGAAGTCGGCGTTGTCGGGCTGGACTTCGACGCGGATCGCGTCCTTGAAGCCGATGCGCTCGAACGCCTTGTTCCATTCGAGGATGCCTTCCTTGATCGGCTCGCGGTACTTGACCGGAATGTTGCGGTCGAGCCAGAACACGATCGGCTTCTTCGGCTCCGACAGCGCGGCGGTCGGATCCTGCTTTTCCAGACGCCAGTGGTTGACGAAGCGCTCGACCGGCACGCGCGGCACGTCGGAGGTGAAGTCGAGCACCTCCGTCGTGAAGTAGCCGACGCGCTCGTCGGCGAGGCGCGGGTGCATCGGCGTGTCGGGCAGCTTCGCGATCGTGTAGTGGTAGCCGATGAAGAGGCTGCGCACGTCGGGCAGCGTCACCGGCAGCGACGGCTGCATCGGGCTCGGCGCCGCGGGGTTCGGCGTGGCGACGCGCGACAGTGCGTAATGCGCGGAGACTTCGATCGTCACGTCGTCGGCGTCGGCACGGGTCTTTCCGATCGACGAATTGCGCGCATCGAAGCCGTACGCCTGGCGATAGGCGCGCTCGAGGATCTGCGCGCCGCCGGGGATGTCGGCGAGGAGCAGCGCGTCGGCGTCGATCAGCACCGACTTGCGCTCGGGGTGCGGCTGCGAGGCGATCGGCGCGACGGCGAGCAGGCTGTCCGAGAAGCCGGCGGCCACGGCGCGCGCTTCGGGCGTGCCCGCCTTCGCCGTGTACTTCACGTTCTTCGCGATCAACTGCACGGTCTGGCCGTGCTTGTGGAACTCGACGATCTGCGCGACGCCGATCGGATACGTCATCGAGCCGCCGAAGATCCGGTTCTCGCCGATGCCCTGGTTCACCGCCGACTTGAAGAAGAACATCTTGTCGAACGCGTCGGCCGGAAGCTCGAGCCAGACCTTGTCGTCCTTGCGCCAGAGGTTGAAGAGCCCCTTCGTCTCCTCGGCGTCCTTGACCACCTCGTTGAACGGTTTCGTG
>DASTGT010000108.1:0-16518 GCA_035718935.1 Casimicrobiaceae bacterium | reverse complement strand
GCCACGTTCGTCGGCTACGCCGTCGTGTACACGGTGCTGCTGAAGCCGGCCACGCCGCAGAACATCGTGATCGGCGGCGCGTCGGGCGCCATGCCGCCGGTGCTCGGATGGGCGGCGATCACCGGTGAGGTCCCCCCCGAGGCGCTCATCCTCTTCCTCGTCATCTTCATCTGGACGCCGCCGCATTTCTGGTCGCTTGCGCTGTATCGCCGCGACGACTACGCGAACGCGCGGCTGCCGATGCTGCCCGTCACGCACGGCATCCGCTACACGCAGGT
The DNA here is from genome assembly GCA_035718935.1 of Casimicrobiaceae bacterium. Lineage (GTDB taxonomy): Bacteria > Pseudomonadota > Gammaproteobacteria > Burkholderiales > Casimicrobiaceae > VBCG01. Next base: position 16,240 of record DASTGT010000108.1, on the reverse strand, counting down.
CATGATCGTCCTCTACACGATCGCGCTCACCGCCGTGTCGCTGATGCCTTTCGCGCTGCGCATGAGCGGGTGGCCCTACCTCGTCGCGGCGCTCGCGCTCGGCGGCACGTTCGTCGGCTACGCGGTGCGCCTGTATCGCAACTACAGCGACGCGCTCGCCCGCGCGACGTTTCGCTACTCGATCGTCTATCTCGCTGCGCTCTTCGCGGCGTTGCTCGTCGATCATTACGCCGCCTCGCTGTACTGATCCCCGCACGCGGCTTCGCACCGCACACCGCCGCATGTCGATGCTTGGCCGCCTGTTCATCCTGTTCGCCGTCATCGTCTTCGCTGCATGCAGCGGCGGCGGACCCGCGTTCAAGGCATCCGACGTCACCGGCTCGTCGTTCGGCCACGATTTCTCGCTGAAGGACCCGAGCGGAAAGACGCGCACGCTCGAGGACTTCCGCGGCAAGGCGGTCGTCGTGTTCTTCGGTTACACGCAGTGCCCCGATGTCTGTCCGACGACACTCGCGACGCTCGCGCAGGCGATGAAGGAACTCGGTGCCGACGCCGACCGCGTGCAGGTGCTGTTCGTGACCGTCGATCCCGAGCGCGACACCCCCGATCTGCTGTCGAAATACGTGCCGTCGTTCGATTCGCGCTTCGTCGGCCTGTGGGGCGATGCGGATGCGACCGCGCGCACCGCGAAGGAATTCAAGGTGATCTATCAGAAGGTACCGGGCGCCACGCCCGGCAGCTACACGATGGATCACTCCGCCGGCAGCTACGTGTTCGACCCGAAGGGACGTCTGCGGCTCTTCGTGTCGAACGGGCAGGGCGCGGACGTCTTCGCGCACGACCTGCGGGAGCTGCTGCGCGGCGCGTGACGTGATCCCCGACGCTTGCGGCTTTCTTTCGCCGCTGCGCTGCCCCCAGGGGGTGCAATTCGCGGCTCGGGGCGGCCCTTCGCCGCGAATGTTGATCCCCCCACGCTTGCGGCTCTCGCCGCTGCGCTGCCCCCCAGGGGGTGCAATTCGCGGCTCGGGGCGGCCCTTCGCCGCGAAGCCGATCCATCCGCGCTTGTCTACATCCTGCTTTCGATCAATTCGATCTTGTAGCCGTCGGGATCTTGCACGAACGCGATCACGGTCGTTCCGCCCTTGACCGGACCCGCTTCGCGCGTGACGTTGCCGCCTTTAGTGCGCACCGCGTCGCACGCGGCCTTCGCATCGGGCACCGCGACCGCAATGTGCCCGTACGCGTCGCCGAGGTCGTAGCGGTCGACGCCGTAGTTGTACGTGAGCTCGAGCACCGCGTGCTCGCGCTCGTCGCCGTACCCGACGAACGCCAGCGTGTAGCGCTGGTCGGGGCGGTCGGTCTTGCGCAGCAGCTTCATGCCGAGCACGTTGGTGTAGAAGTCGATCGACCGCTCGAGGTCGCCGACGCGCAGCATCGTATGCAGGATTCGCATCGCGTCTTCCTAGAATTCCACCATCTCGAAATCGTCCTTACGCGCGCCGCACTCGGGACAGGTCCAGTTCGGCGGGACGTCGTCCCAACGCGTGCCGGGCGGGATGCCGTCCTCGGGCGACCCGGTCTCCTCGTCGTAGATCCAGCCGCAGATCAGGCACATGTACTTTTTCATCGAGCGGGCGAAACGGCGAGCGCGCGAGGCCGTCGCACTCGTGGGATAGAATCGCGAAGTGTAGCAATCCCTTCCCGCTCCGCGCGCCGTGCGTCGCGCGGATCCGATGCCCGCCGACGCCGACCCCGCCTATCCGCCGCTCGTGCTGACCTTCGCCGCGTCCGACCCGTCGGGCGGCGCCGGCATCCAGGCGGATCTGCTCACGCTGTCGAGCATGGGTTGTCATCCGCTGACGGTGATCACCGCGCTCACCGTGCAGGACACGGTGGGCGTCGAAGGCGTGCTCGCGATCGATGCGGACTGGGTTTCCGACCAGGCACGCGCACTGCTCGAGGACGTGCCTGTCGACGCGTTCAAGATCGGCGTCCTCGGCAGCGTCGCGAACATCGGCGCGATCGCGGAAATCCTCGCCGACTATCCGGACATCCCGCTGGTGCTCGACCCCGTTCTCGCATCGGGCCGCGGCGACGAACTCGCGAGCGACGACATGACGCGCGCGATGCGCGATCTGCTGCTGCCGCACGCGACGATCGTCACGCCGAACAGCCTCGAGGCACGGCGCCTCGCCGATCTCGACGACGAGAACGCGCCGCTCGCCGATTGCGCCGCGAAGCTCGTCGACGGGGGCGCGCAATACGTGCTCGTCACCGGCACGCACGAGCCGACGCGCGACGTGGTGAACACCCTCTACGGCGAGCAGGGCTTGGTGCGCACCGACGCGTGGACGCGGCTTCCAGGCAGCTATCACGGTTCAGGCTGCACGCTCGCTTCCGCGATCGCGGCGATGCTCGCGAACGGCCTCGAGCTGCCGGAGGCCGTGCGCGAGGCGCAAGACTACACGTGGCACGCGCTCGAGCGGGCGTACCGGCCCGGAATGGGGCAATGGCTGCCCGACCGGCTGTTCTGGGCACGCGACGCGCATGCCGACGCGGACGAAGCGCCGGACGCGGCGTCCGCGACCGCGATACGCGCACACGATGCGCCAGGCACGCACTGATCGCACGCATCGCGTGCGCGGCCTCTACGCGGTCACGCCCGATCTCGCCGACACCGACACGCTCATCGCGAAAGTGCGCGCGGCGATCGAGGGTGGCGCGCGCGCGGTGCAGTACCGTGACAAATCGCCCGCGCGTGCCGCGCACCGCGCCCGGGCGCTGCGGCTCGCCGATCTCTGCAAGCGCCACGACGTTCTTTTCATCGTCAACGACGATGCGACGCTCGCGCGCGACGTCGATGCCGACGGCGTCCACGTCGGCGAAGACGACGGCGATCTCGCGCACGTGCGCGAGATCGTGGGCGACGACCGCGTGATCGGCCTGTCCTGCTACGACGATTTCGGACGCGCCCGTGACGGCGTTCGAAGCGGCGCCGACTACGTCGCTTTCGGCAGCTTCTTCGCGTCGTCGGTGAAGCCCGCTGCACGCCGCGCGCCGCTCGACCTGCTCGCTCGTGCGCGCGCGCTTGCCGTGCCGGTCGTCGCGATCGGCGGCATCGACGCGACGAACGCGGGATCGCTGCGCGATGCCGGCGCGAACGCGGTTGCGGTGATCAGCGCGGTGTTCGCGCACGAAGCGCACGACGACATCGTCCGCCATGCACGCGCGATCGCCGAATTGTTCACGCCGTCCTCCACCGGGAATGACGCATGACCGATCGCAACGAGGAGCTTTTCGCGCGCGCGCAACTGACGATCCCGGCCGGCGTCAACTCGCCGGTGCGCGCGTTCCGGTCGGTGGGTGGCACGCCGCGCTTCTTCGTCAAGGGCGAAGGTGCGTGGCTCGTCGACGCGGACGGCAAGCGCTACGTCGACTACGTCGGCTCGTGGGGACCGGCGATCGCCGGGCATGCGCATCCCGACGTCGTGCGCGCCGTGCAGCAAACGGCGGAGCGCGGCTTGTCCTTCGGCGCGCCGACCGAGCTCGAGATCGAGCTCGCCGAAACGATCGTTGCGGCATTGCCCGGCGTCGACCTCGTGCGCCTGGTGTCGTCGGGCACCGAAGCGACGATGTCCGCGTTGCGTCTTGCACGCGGTTACACCGGCCGCTCGAAGATCGTGAAGTTCGAAGGCTGCTACCACGGTCATGGCGACAGCCTGCTCGTCAAGGCCGGGTCCGGCGCACTCACGTTCGGCCAGCCTTCGTCGGCCGGCGTGCCGCCCGCGATCGCCAACGAGACGATCGTCGTTTCGTACAACGATCTCGCCGCCGTCGAGGCCGTGTTCGCTGCGGAGCCGGACAAGATCGCCGGCATCATCGTCGAGCCGATCGCCGGCAACATGAATCTCGTCCTGCCTGCACGCGGGTTCCTCGAAGGCCTGCGGGCGATTTGCGATCGCTACGGTGCGGTGCTGATCTTCGACGAGGTGATGACGGGATTTCGGGTGCATTCGCAAGGGGCACAGGGCCTGTTCGGCATCCGGCCGGATCTCACGACGCTCGGCAAGGTGATCGGCGGCGGCATGCCCGTGGGCGCGTTCGGCGGACGTCGCGACATCATGGAGAAGATCGCGCCGCTCGGCCCGGTCTACCAGGCGGGCACGCTCTCGGGCAACCCGGTGGCGGTCGCGGCGGGCCTCGCGACACTCGCGCTCACGCGCGTCCCGGGCTTTCACGACGCACTGGCGCGTACGACGCGAGCGCTGGCGGACGGTATCGCCGCGGCCGCGCGAAAGCACGGCGTCGCGTTCTCGGCGCAGGCGGTGGGCGGCATGTTCGGCGTCTATTTCGCGAAGCAGCCGCCGAAGACTTACGCGGAGGTGATGGCCTGCGACGTCCGGGCATTCAATCGCTTCTTCCACGCGATGCTCGATCGCGGCGTCTACCTCGCGCCGTCGGCGTACGAGGCGGGATTCGTGTCCGCTGCGCACGGCGACGCCGAGATCGCGGCGACGATCGCAGCCGCGGCAGAGGCGTTCGCCGCGCTATGACAATGGTATGATCGCCGGCTTGCTTTCCCTCTACCGCCAACGTTGGACGCGCCCGCCCGCAAACGCCTAGGCGAGATCCTCGTCGAGCGCGGCAAGCTCGATCAGGCGAATCTCGACCGCGCGCTGCGGCTGCAATCGGAATCGGGCGAGCGGCTCGGCTCGCTCCTCGTGACGCTCGGTCTGTGCGCACAGCGCGACGTCGCCGAAGCGCTCGCAGCGCAGCTCGCGTTGCCATTGGTCGACTCGAGCGGGTATCCCGAGTTCCCCATCCTCGAGGAGCGCGTCTCGGCGCGCTTCCTGCGCGAAGCGCGCGCGTTGCCGGTGCGCGAGGACGAGTCGGAGCTCGGGCTCGCGATGGCCGACCCGACCGACCACTACACGATCGGCGCGTTCGAGATGGTCACCGGCCGCACGGTACGGCCGATGGTCGCGATTCCGACGGATCTCGAGGCGGCGCTCGAGCGGCTGTACGGGGCGGGTCGTTCCGCCGTCGGCCAGCTGATCGGCGACGTCGAGACGCGCAGCGACGAGCTGACGTTCGACGCCGACGTCCAGCAGTTGAAGGACCTCGCGTCCGAAGCGCCGGTGATCCGGCTCGTGTCGCTCCTCATCACCAACGCGCTCGAGATGCGCGCCTCCGACATCCACATCGAGCCGTTCGAGAATCGGCTGATCGTCCGCTACCGGATCGACGGCGTGCTGCACGAAGTCGAATCGCCGCCGCGACGACTTTCGGCGGCGGTCATCTCGCGCATCAAGATCATGGCGAGCCTCGATATCGCCGAGCGCCGGCTGCCGCAGGACGGACGCATCCGGCTGCGCGTGCAGGGCAAGGAGATCGACCTTCGCGTGTCGACCGTTCCGACGATGCACGGCGAATCGGTCGTCATGCGGATCCTCGACAAGGGCGGCGTCGCGCTCGATTTCGAAAAACTGGGCTTCGAGGACGACGCGTTGAAGGTGTTCCTCGACGTGCTTGTGCAGCCGCACGGCATCCTGCTCGTCACCGGCCCCACCGGCTCCGGCAAGACGACGACGCTCTACACCGCGCTCGATCGGCTGAACCAGCCGGACGTGAAGATCCTCACCGTCGAGGATCCGGTCGAGTACGAGATGGCGGGGATCAACCAGATCCAGGTGAAGCCGCAGATCGATCTGACGTTCGCGAACGCCTTGCGCTCGATCGTGCGGCAAGACCCCGACGTCATCATGATCGGCGAAATCCGCGACCTCGAGACGGCGCAGATCGCCGTGCAGTCGGCGTTGACCGGGCACCTCGTGCTGTCGACCGTGCATACGAACGACGCGCCGTCGACCGTCAACCGGCTGCTCGACATGGGCGTCGAAGATTATCTGCTCACGTCGACGGTGATCGGCATCCTCGCGCAGCGCCTCGTGCGCAGGCTCTGTCCGCATTGTCGCGACCCGTACGTCGCGCTGCCCGAGCTGGTCGAGCAGATGCGGCTGCGCCGCTACGTCGAAGGCGACGGCGACATCACGCTGTGGCATGCGAAAGGATGCAGCCAGTGCGCGAACACCGGCTACGTCGGCCGCGTCTGCATCACCGAGATGATGCCGATGACCGACGGGTTGCGCCGGCTGGTGATGAAGCACGCGACGGCGGCCGAGCTTCGTGCCGAGGCGATCGGGGTCGGCATGATCACGATGTACGAGGATGGCTTGCGCAAGGCGGTGAAGGGGGTCACGACGTTCGAGGAAGTGCTTCGCGCGACGCGCGAAGACTGAATCGTCGGAGGCCTTGCCGATGCCGCTCTACAGCTACCGTGCGGTCAGCGCCGCAGGCGACGTCGCGACCGGCGAGATCGAGGCGGCGAACGAATCGGAGATCGTCGACCGCCTGCGCGATCAGGGCTTGCTGCCGATGCAGATCGCGCAGTCGGTCGGCGTCGCGAGCGGGGCCTCCGTCGCGCGTGCGCCGCGGCAAAGCATCTTCGCGCCGCGCCGCGTCACGCGCGATCACCTGCTCGCGCTGACGCGCGACCTCGCGACCCTGCTGCGCGCAGGCCTCACGCTCGACCGCGCGCTCGAGCTGGAGATCAGCCTCGCGACCTCGCTGCCCGTCGCGACGATGCTGCAGGGCATCCGCGACGAGGTGCGCGGCGGCAGGTCGCTGTCGCAGGCGCTCGACGCGCGGCGCGACGTGTTCTCGCGCTTCTACGTCAACATCGTTCGCGCAGGTGAAGCAGGCGGCGCACTCGGCACCGTGCTCACGCGGCTCGCCGAGACGATGGAGCGCAACAAGGAGCTGCGCGATTCGGTGCGCTCGGCGCTCATCTACCCGACGATCCTGGTGTTCGTCGCCGTCGCGTCGATCATGATCCTGCTCGTGTTCGTCGTGCCGCAGTTCCAGACCACGTTCGCGCAGGCGGGCAAGGCGCTGCCGATTCCGACGCAGATCGTCATCGTCGTCGGCACGTTCCTGCGCAACTGGTGGTGGGCGATGATCCCGGCGATCGTGCTCTTCGTCGCGTGGTTCCGCAGGCGCGGCCGCAACCCGGCAGTACGCCGCGTGCGCGACACGCGGCTGCTGCGCACGCCGCTGCTGGGCGACCTGATCGCAAAGGTCGAGATCGCGCGCTTTGCGCGCACCCTGTCGACGCTGCTCGGCAACGGCGTCACGCTGCTCGCGGGCCTCGCGATCGTGAAGGAGACGATGGGCAACGTCGTGCTCGCGAGCGGCTTCGACGGCGTCATCGCGAAGCTGCGCGAAGGGAAGGGCTTCGGCCGCCCGATGGCCGAGACCGGCCTCTACCCGCGGCTCGCGACGCAAATGATCCTGGTGGGTGAGGAGAGCGGGCGTCTCGAGGAGATGCTGGCGCGCGTCGCCGACGTCTACGATCGCGAAGTCGCGACGTCGATCAAGCGCTTCCTCGCCGTGCTCGAGCCCGTGCTGATCCTGTCGCTCGCGGTGCTGGTCGGCGGCATCGTCTTCTCGATCCTGCTCGGCGTGATGGGGATGAGCGAACTCGTCGTCTGAACCGTGTCTAACCAAGCCATTTTTGCGCGGTGGCGGAGTCGCTCCGCGCTTCGAAGGAACGCAACCATGTGGAAGTCACTTCCGTCCCGCGCGCGTCATGCGGGCATGACGCTGATCGAGATCCTGGTCGTGCTGACGCTGATCGGCGTCGTTCTCGGCATCGTCGGCAGCAACTATCTCGGCAAGAGCGAGCAGGCGAAGGCGAAGGCCGCGAAGATCGAGATCGATCAGATCGGCCAGGCGCTCGATCTCTTCAAGCTCGAGCTCGGCCGCTATCCGACGACGCAGGAAGGCCTCCAGGCGCTGGTCGCCGCCCCGCCGGGCTTGTCGAACTGGGCGGGCCCGTACTGGAAGAAGTCGACGGCGCCGAAGGACCCGTGGGGCCACGACTACAAGTACCAATCCCCCGGCACGCACGGCCCCTACGACATCGTTTCGCTCGGCGCGGACGGCGTCGAGGGAGGGGAGGGGGCGAACAAGGACATCGTCAATTGGGAGTAGCGATCAGGCTCCCCGGCGCCTCGTCCCTGATCCGTTCGAGAGGCGTCACCCTTCTCGAGCTCCTGATCGTGCTCACCATCATGGCGATCGTCGCGGCCGTCATGATCCCGATGTTCGGGGGGCCGGTGTCGACGAGCCAGTTGCGCCAGGCGGCGCGCGAGATTGCAGCGGGCCTTCGTCTCGCGCAAAGCGAGGCGGTGTCGCAGCGGCGCGAGACGTTCCTCGTCGTCGACGTGGCGGGGCGGCGCTTCAAGGTCGACAACGATCCGCGCGAGCACAAGCTGCCCGACAAGGCGGAGCTCAAGCTCTTCACGGCGCAGAACGATCTGGTGAGCGACAGCGTCGGTGCGATTCGTTTCTATCCCGACGGCGGCAGCAACGGCGGCCGCATCACGATCGCATCCGGCGCGCGCAAGTTCGACGTCGACGTCGACTGGCTCACCGGCCGCGTCGCGATCCTCGATTAGGGACCTCGTTCGTGATCGCGCGAAGCTCTTCATCGATTGCGATATCTCGCGAATGCGCGCGCGCACGAAGGCGCGTCGACGCGGGGTTTTCGGTCCTCGAAGTCCTCGTCGCGTTCGTCATCGTCGCGCTCGTCGTCACCGCGCTCTTCCGCCTCTTCGGCGGCGCGCTCGGCAACGCCGCCGCTGCCGACGAATGGACGCGGGCGATGCTGGTCGCGCAATCGCGTCTCACGCTCGCCGCGTCGACGACGCCGCTGCGCGAAACGAACGATGCGGGCAGCGACGCCGACGGGAAGTTGCGCTGGCGCACGAGCGTGCTTCCGTACGTGCCGCCGGAGGCCAATCCGGACCTCGAGCGCGCGTCCGAGACGATGACGACGCGGCTTTATCGGATCAACGTCGACGTGAACTTCGCCGGCGGCGACGGGCGCGATCGCACGGTGTCGTTGTCGACGCTGAAGATCGGCGAGCGCAATCCGTCGTGAGCGCGCCGCGCGCAGCGAAGCGAAGGAGGGCCGCGCGTGAGGCGCGAAGCGCAGGCCCGAAGGGGCCGTCCGAGCGCGCGGTCCGAAGCCCGACACGCAATGCAGCGGTTCGAGTTGACAGCCCAAGGAGGGCGCCCGAAGGGCCCGTCGACGCGCGATCGCGGGAGGCCGACGCTCGAAAGCATGCACTGCGCAAGCGGTTCAAGGAGGCCGAGGCAATGAACGGCATGGCGTCGACGCGGCGAAGTGCATCGCGTGCAGCGTGCCAGTCCGGCTTCACGCTGCTCGAGCTGATCGTCGCGCTCGTGCTGCTCGGCCTGCTTTCGGCCGTGCTCTTCGGGTCGCTGCGGCTCGCCGGGCAGAGCACCGACCGCGGCGATGCGGCCGCCCAGCGCGCGGCGAGCATGCGGCTCGCGCAGCAGTTCCTGCGCGCCAACCTCGAGGCGCAGCATCCGCTTCGCATGCGCAAGATGGTCGACTGGCCGCTGCTCTTCACCGGCACGCAGGACGAGCTGCGCTATGCGGCCAACCTGCCGCCGCGCATCGCCGGCGGCGGCATCTGGTTCTATCGTCTCGCGGTGATCGGCGACGAGGCGCGCTCGCCGCTGGTGCTCGAGCGCACGATCCCCGATCTCACCGCGGACCAGTTGCCCGAATTCACCAAGGCCGAGCACTCGGTGCTCGCCTACGACATCGCGTCGCTCAAGATCGCGTACTTCGGACGCGATGCCGATGCGGGGCCTGCGAGCGATCCATCGTGGCACGACCGGTGGGCCGACACGCAGAAGCTGCCGCTCGTGATCCGCATCGACGTGCAGCCTAAGGGCGCGCCGGCGTGGCCGACGCTCTACGTGTCGCCGCGCGAATCGCCCGAAGCAGGGTGTCGCGCGTGGGACATGGCGCGCGAGCGGTGTGCTGCAGTATGAGGATCGCTCGCGACATGCGCCGCCGGCGCACGACCTCCACGACGCCACCCCCGCGCGCGCAGTCCGGCATCGCGATCGTCATCGCGCTGTGGCTCACCGTGCTTCTCACGGTGCTCGCGAGCGGCTTCGCGTTCAGCATGCGCAGCGAAGCGCTGGCGACGCGCAACGCGGTGTCGCTCGCGCAGGCGCGCGCGCTCGCCGACGGCGCAGTGGAGCGAGGGGCGTTCGAGTTGATGCGCCCCCGCCTCGCCGACGTGTGGACGCCCGACGGCGTGCCGCATCGCTACAACGAAGGCACCGCGGCGATCACCGTCGTCGCAGTCGACGAAGCGGCGCGCATCGACATCAATGCCGTGCCGAACGCGTTTCTCAAGAACCTGCTGATCGTCATCGGCGGCGCGGACGAGGCGAAGGCCGATGCGTTGGTCGACGCGATTGCCGATTGGCGCGATCCCGACGATCTCAAGCGGCCGAACGGCGCCGAAGCGCCCGACTACCAGGCGGCCGGCCTCAAATACGCGCCGGCGAATTCGCCTTTCGAAACGACGGGCGAGCTCGCGCGCGTGCTCGGCATGACGCCGGCGATCTTCGCGCGCATCGCGCCGTTCATCACCGTCTATTCGCGCCAGCCGGGCATCGATCCGGCGACCGCCGGCCGCAGCGTGCTGCTCGCGCTGCCCAATGCGACGGCGGACGCCGTCGACGCGTTCCTCGAGGCACGCGCGCAGGCGCTCGCCAATCAGCTGCCGGTGCCCGCGTTTCCGCCCGCGCAGGCGTTCGTGAGCGGACCGATCCCCGTCTGGCGAATCCGCGCCGAGGTTTCGATGCCCGATGGTGTAACCTTCGTCCGCGAAGCCGTACTGCGTCCCTCGCCCGACGCCAGGCGGCCGCTGATCGCGCTCGCCTGGCTCGAGCCGTCACGATCGGCGGCCGAACCCTCCCTCTCATCGACCGCTCGCTGATGGCCGTCATCGCCGACCAGACCTCGTTCAAGACGTTGCCGGGCACGCGAAGCCTTGGGCGCCGACTTGGACTGACCGGCTTCGGCGCCTGGTGGCGGCGCGAGCTCGCCGCTGCGCTGCCCGAATCGGTACGAAGCTTCTTCGACGCGCGCCGCGCGCTTCCGGTGCTCGCCTTCGAGGGTGCGACGGCGACGCTGTGGCTGCCGGTCGATGCGAACGGGCGGCGGCAACTCGCCGAGGTCGGGCGCATCGGCCTCGACGGCGAGGCGTCCGTCGTCGCTGCTGCAGGACGCAACGCGCTCGCGCCGCTCGCCCGCAGCGTCGGCGGCAGGCCGCAGGTGGTGATCGCGCTGTCGCCGCGCACCGCACTGCGAAAGACGCTCACCCTGCCGTCGGCGATCGAGGATCACCTACGCCAGGCGATTGCCTACGATCTCGATCGCCACACGCCGTTCAAGCCGAGCGAACTCTATTTCGACGCGGTCGTCACCGATCGCGATCACGTGCGCAATACGCTGAAGGTCGACCTCGCGGCGGCGCGGCGGAGCATCGTCGACGCCGCGTTGCGGCAGGCGGAGAGCTTCGGCGCGCAAGTGGTCGGCATCACGATCGACCCGCCGCGCCTCGCGGCGCGCTCGCCGATCGATCTGCTGCCCGACGATCGGCGATTGCCGTCGCTGCGCAACGCCCGCTGGCAGGTGCTCGTGCCGGCAATCCTGCTGGCGGCCGGCGTCCTCGCCGCACTGGTGCTGCCGGTATGGCAGATGCGCGAGGAAGCGATCGCACTGACGCAGGCGACCGAGGAGGCGCGCCAGCGCGCACAGGTCTCCGACACGTTGCGCACCGATCTCGAGCGGCGCGTCGGCGATTACAACTTCGCGCTGGAGCGCAAGTACGCGTTCCCGTCGACCGTCCAGGTGCTGGACGACGTCACGCGCATCCTGCCCGACGACACGTGGCTCACCCAACTCGAGCTGCACACCTCGCGCAGCGGCAAGGACGTGCTGCGCGAACTGACGCTGCGCGGTGAATCGGCGAACGCCGGGCGGCTCGTGTCGCTGCTCGAGGATTCGAAGATCTTCTCGCAGTCGGCACCGCGCTCGCCGACGACGAAGATCCAGCCGGGCCCCGGCGAGATCTTCGACATCAGCACGCACGTGAAGCCGCTGCCCCCGCCGACTGCGCTGCCGCTCGACAAGGGCGCACTGCCGCCGGCCTCCGCGCGCGGCGCGGCCGCATCCGCCGCCAAGCCGCCCGCGAAGGCACCTGCGACGGCGGCGGCACCCGCCAGCGCCGCACCGGCGACCGCCAACCCGGCGCCGGGAGCACCGGCAACGGCGAACGCGCCCGAGGCTTCGGTGACCGCGCCCGGGCAAGCCGCCGCGTCGCTGCAACCTGGCGCACCTGCCAGCGTCTCCCGCGCTCCGCCCGCCTCCGTACCGCCGACGACCGCCGCGGGCGATACCGCAACGCCGCCCAAATCGGTCACGACGCCGACGACGACCGCGCCCCCCGCGGCGTTCGGGCCGCTGCCGGGCAATCCGTCGCCCTCGCCGCGTGGCAAGTCGTAAGGAATCGCGATGACGCCCCCCATCCTGAAGAACGTTCCGCACGCGCGCCAGCGCGCGGTGGCCGTCGGCCTGCTGGTGGCGGCCGTCGTAGGATTGCTCGCCGTCGTGCTCGGGCCGGTCGTCCTGCTGCATCGGCATTACGACGAGGCGATCAGCGACGCGTCCGACCGCCTGCAGCGCTACGAGCGTATCGCGGCGCAGGCGCCCGAGTTGCGCACGACGCTCGCCGCGATGCAGCAGCGCGACGGGCGGCGCTTCTTCCTGAAGAACACCGCGACCAATCTCGCCGCGGCCGAACTGCAGGAGCTCGTGAAGGCGGCCATCGAAGGCAACGGCGGGCGCATCACCACGAGCCAGACGACGAGCCCGCGCGAGGACGGACGGTTTCGGGAGATCGGCGTCAACGTGCAGTTCTTCGCGTCCACGCCGAACCTGCAGAAGATCCTGTACGCGATCGAATCGCACGAGCCGTATCTGATCGTCGAGAACGTGACGGTGCGGCCGCTGAACGCTTTCCGCGGCTTCCGCCCCGCGCCCGGACAGGAGCCAGAGCTCAACGTGCAACTCGACGTCGGCGGCTGGGCGTACACCGACGCGTCGAAGCCGACGACGTCGGCGAAGGCGTCGTGAGCGTCAGGCGATGAACGACAAAGCGATGCTCCGCGCCTTGCTCGTATGGGGCATTCCGTTCGTCGTCGTCGTCGCCGCACTGGGCTACGAGACCGACTGGGGACGCGACGTCACCCCCGATCGCCCGGCACCCGCGAAGGTCGGGCCGTCCCCCGTCGCCGTCGCGCTTCTGCCCGAATACGGCATCAGCGGCGGCGTCGACGCGAGGAGCGAAACGGTCGAGCGGTCGCTCTTCAATCCGACGCGCCGTCCCGCTCCTCCCGCCACACCGGCCGCACAGGCAGCGACGCAAGCGCAGCACGGGCAGTACACGCTCACCGGCACCACGGTGTTCGGTAACGTCGCCACCGCCTTCCTGCGCGAGGTCAAGAGCGGGAAGTCGCACACGGTGCACGCGGGCGAGTCGCTGAACGACGTGAACGTCGCGGAGGTCAAGCCGGACGTCGTGAAGCTGAAGCACGGCGACGACGTCGAGGAACTCCGGCTCAAGATCGCGAGCGGGCCGAAGTCGACGGTCCAGGTCGCGCCGCCGGCCCCGCCGGCCAACCAGCCGGGTGCCGTCCACGTCCCGGGTTTGCCCGGCGTGTCGGGCGTCACACCGGGGACGCCTCCGACGGGCAGCACGCAGACCCTCCCGAGTTCGACGCGCCCCGTCGCACCGCCGCCCACGCCCAGCGCGACCGGCGCTGCGGGCGTCGTGAGCGTCGGCGAGTTGCTCGCCCAGCGCCGCCGTGCCGCCGCGCAGGCCGCGGCCGAAGGCCGGACGCCCCCTTCCCAACAATGACGGTCCCTCGGTGCGCCGGGGACGCGCCCGCTTTCGCGGGCACGACCGGACGTCCTCTATGACTCCTCGCTTCTTTCAGCGCCCGATCGTCCTGACGCTCCTTCCCCTGCTCGCGGCGTGCGCCGCGCCGCGTCCCGTGCAGGAGGTACCACCGTCGCCGCCGGCACCGCCCGCGAGCGCACAGGAGCCGACGCCGCCGCCGGCGACCGACAACGACCGCTCGATCGTCTACAAGGGCACGGGTGTGGTGGTCCGCGGCGAGCAGCCCGGGGGTGCGCTACCGCCTTCGCCACCGCCTCCGCGCGGACCGAGCGGAGGCCCGGTCGTCCTGAATTTCGAAGGCGCCGACCTGCGCGAAGTGGTCCGCAACATCCTGGGCGACATCCTCAACGCGCCGTACACGATCGATCCGAACGTCGGCGGCCAGGTGACGATTCGCACGACCGGCGGGATTCCGCGCGAGGCACTGCCGGCGACGCTCGAGACGCTGCTGCGGATGAACGGCGCGACGATGGTCTACGAGGGCAACCTCTGGAAGATCCTGCCGCAATCCGCGGCGATGCGCGGCAACGTCACGCCGCAGCTCGGCAATTCGTCACGCGCGCTGCCCGCCGGATTCTCGGTGCAGATCGTGCCGCTCAAGTACGTCGGCGCCGCCGAGATGGCGAAGCTGCTCGAACCTTTCGCCAGGGACGCGCAGGCGATACGCCCCGACATCACGCGCAACCTGCTGATCCTGTCGGGGACCGAGCTGGAATTGCGGCATCTGCGCGAGACGATCGACACGTTCGACATCGACTGGATGGCCGGCATGTCGGCGGGCATCTTCACGTTGCAGAACGCCGACGTGAAGAGCGTCGCGCAGGAGATCGACAAGGTCATCGGCGACAAGAACGCCGGACCGTTCGCGGGAGTCCTGCGCATCATCCCGATCGAGCGGATGAACGCGCTTCTGATCATCTCGCCGAACGCCGAATACATCGAGCAGGCGAAGAAGTGGATCGAGCGGCTCGACAGCGGCAGCGGCGAGGGCGCGCGCTTCTACGTCTACAACGTGCAGAACCAGCGCGCCGAGCGCGTTGCGCCCCTGCTCCAGCAGGCGTTCACCGGGCGCTCGACGCAGACGACCTCGCAGACGCAGCCGACCCTCGCGCCGGGAACGCCGGCCGGCACGATCGTGTCGCCGCCGTCGTTCACGCCGCAGCCGATCATCACGCCGAACACGCCGCAGGCCGCGCAGGCGGCCGCGGCACCCGCCGCCGCGGCAGCCGCGGCCGGCAGCGTCGCGGCTGCACGCGCGATAGGCGGAGAGGGTGCCGCGGGGGTGGTGCGCAACATCCAGGTCGTTGCCGACAAGGACCAGAACACGATCCTGATCGTCGCGACGCCGTCCGAATTCTCGATCATCGAGCAGGCGCTGAAGAAGCTCGACGTACCGTCGCGGCAGGTGATGATCGACGTCACGATCGCCGAGGTGAAGCTCACCGACCAGCTGACGTTCGGCGTCGACTGGGTGTTCAAGGGCGGCGCGCCGTCGGGACGTGGCAGCGGCGGCAACTTCAACGCCAACACGGGCTTCAACCCCGCAGTCCCGTTGCCGACGACCACCCCGACGGCGACGCCCACGCCGGTCCCGACGACGCCCGCGGGTGCCGTCGCGTCGGGCCTCGCGATCGCCGCGCAGGGCTTCAGCTACCTGATCAACAACGCGAACTTCCCGGGCGGCGTGCAGGCGGCGCTGAACCTCCTCGACCAGTACGGCAACACCAAGGTGATCGCGAACCCGCACATCGCGGCGCTCGACAACCAGAAAGCCACGATCAAGGCCGGCAACCGGATACCGATCAACCAGCAGACGATCGTCGGCAGCACGACTAACGCCGTGACGACGACGTCGCAGTACATCGACACCGGCGTGCTGTTGCAGGTCACGCCTCACATCAACGACGGGGGACTAGTGACCCTCGACGTGCAGGCGGAGGTGAGCAGCCCCGGGACCGCGCCCGCGGGACAGGCGCCGCCGATCGACACCCGCTCGGTGCAGACGCTTCTGTCGGTGCCGTCGGGCCAGACGATGGTCATGGGCGGCCTGATCCAGGAGACGAAGGGCAACTCGAACAACGGGCTGCCAATCCTGAACCGCATCCCCATTCTCGGCGGGCTCTTCGGCAACGAGACGATGATGAACAACCGCAGCGAGTTGATCCTGTTCATTACACCGCGCACCGTTACCGACAGCGCCGACATCGGGCGTGTGATCGACGATCTGCGCCGGAAGATGGAGCGACTCGATTCGGTTTTCCCTCCGAACCCGAATAAAGTGTCGGGAAATCCCGACAATTGAGGTTTTCGCGCTGTTGTTC
>DASTGT010000107.1:0-106530 GCA_035718935.1 Casimicrobiaceae bacterium | reverse complement strand
GGTAATCCGGGTCGTAGCCGACGACGCCGTAGGGAATCGGCATCTGCGCCTGCACTTCCTGGTTCTTGGCGATGACGGCGATCTCCTGGCCGAGCTCGTAGCCCATGTTGATCGCGCGCCGCAGCGCGATCTTCTCGCGCGCGAAGCCGCCGAGGATCGGATCCCTGAAGTTGTAGAACGAATAGCCGATGCTCGGATCGATGGCGCGGAAGAGCGACACGTTTTGCGCGGTCCACTCGGGCTTCAGAGCGTTCTGGTCGTCGAGCGCCTCGCGCACGAACGTGGCCGGGACCGCGAGCAGGTCGAGCTCCTTGCGGTTGAACGCGAGCCAGCGCGACTGGCTCTCCTCGATCACCGAGATCTCGACACGTCCGATCTGCGGAATCGCCTTGCCCTTCATCGCCGCGACGACGTCGCGATCCCATGGATCATTCGTCGGCTGGAAATCCCACACTTCCTCGCGATAATTCGGGTTGGCCTCGAGCACGATGCGCGCGCCGCGCCGCCATTCCTTCAGCATGTACGGACCGGTGCCGACCGGATGCGCATTCGTATCGCTCGCGTACGCCTCGATCACTTCGCGCGCGACGGCGCCGAACACCGCGTGCGCGAGTGTGTAAGGGAACAGGTAGTCGACCTTCGTCAGCTTGAAGCGCAGCGTGTACTTGTCGAGCGCGACCATTCCGGGGATGACCGCGTCGTAGTCGAACTGGCCCGTCTTCTTCGCCCGCTCGGTCGCCTCGTCGAGGCCCTCGATGCGCCCCTGGATCATGAAGGCATACGGCGAACGGTTCTTGGGATCGGCGAAGCGCTTGAAGGTGTAGACGTAGTCCTCGGCGACGAGCTCGCGCTTCGCGCCCTTGAAGGCGGGATCGGGTGCGAAGTAGATGTCGCGCTTCAGGTGGATCAGGTACGTGCGCCCGCCGTCGGACACCTCGGGCATCCCGTCGGTCGTCTTCGGGACGAGCTTCGCCGGCCGCGCGAGGTAGTCGTAGTTGAGCAGCGTATCGAAAATCGCCTCGTTCACGGTGTTCGAATAGAGATCGGACACCTTCACGGGGTCGAAGCCCGTCTCGGCGACGGGAAAGGCGATGCGAAGGACCTTACCGGGATCGGCCGCAAGGGCCGAGGCGGCGATCAGCAGCGCGACGACGCCACACGCCAATCGCCAGAAGCCGCGCATTCACGCTCCGAAATCGAAAAAAGCGGCGTAATGTACCATTTCCGGTCCCGTTGCAGACGCGCGAGGGCGGCGCGCGTAGGACCCCGTCGCCGGCGAATCGTTGCGCGCGCACGTCGGCGCGCACGCGCCGACCATCGCCGATCCTTCGATGACCAAGCCGCATTACTGGGACGACGCGACGCGTCTGCTCGCCGAGCGCGACATCGTGCTCGCCAAGCTGATCGCCGATTATCCCGGGTTGCACCTCGTCCGGCGGGGCGATCCGTTCACGACGCTGGCGCGGGCGATCGTCGGACAGCAGATCTCTGTCAAGGCCGCGCAATCGATCTGGGATCGCGTCGTGAAGCTTTGCGGCAATCCGGGCCCGGCGCCGACGCTCGACGCGGCGCGCGTGGTGCGCCGGCGCATCGCGACGCTTCGCGGCTGCGGGCTTTCCGAGCGGAAGGCCGAGTACATCCGCGACCTCGCGAAGCACTTCTTGACGGCGCGGCTCGATCCCGCCACGTGGACTTCGCTCGACGACGAAGCGTTGATCGAGGCGCTGGTCGACGTCAAGGGCATCGGCCGCTGGACGGCCGAGATGTTCCTCATGTTCCACGAGATGCGGGCCGACGTGCTCCCCGTCGACGACATCGGCCTGCAGCGCGCGGTCGCGATCCACTATTTCGACGGCGAGCGGCTGACCCTCGCCGAATTGCGCGCGTTCGGCGAGCAATGGCGGCCGTATCGCAGCGTCGCGACGTGGTACCTGTGGCGCTCGCTCGATCCGATTCCGGTGGAGTATTGAACGGGCGGCGTCAGCCCAGCACGCCGTCGACGAGATGCAGCGTACGATCGGTCTTCGCCGCGAGCTCCGCGTCGTGCGTCACGATGACGAGCGCGGTCCCGATCGCCCGGTTGAGCTCGAGCATCAGGTCGAAGACGCCTTCGGCATTGCGGCGATCGAGGTTGCCGGTCGGCTCGTCGGCGAGCACGCAGCGCGGCTTGGTGACGAGCGCGCGGGCGAGCGCGACGCGCTGGCGCTCGCCACCCGAAAGCTCGCCGGGCAGATGCCGCACGCGATGCGCGAGGCCCACGCGTTCCAGCATCTCGTTCGCCTCGTCGCGCGCGCGCCGCTCGTCGAGCCGACGGATGCGTAGCGGCATCGCGACGTTCTCCAGCGCGCTGAACTCGGGCAGCAGGTGGTGGAACTGGTAGATGAAGCCGAGCGCGCGGTTGCGCAGTGCGCCGCGCGCGGCCTCGGATAGCGAGGCGAGCGGGACGCCTTCGACGCGAACTTCCCCTCCGCTCGGCACGTCGAGTCCGCCGAGGAGATGCAGCAGCGTGCTCTTGCCCGAGCCCGACGCACCGACGATCGCGACCCGTTCGCCCTGCGCGACGGCGAGATCCACGCCGAGCAGGACGGGGACGTCGAGCGGACCGTTGCGGTACGTCTTGCGCAGCTCGCGGCACGCGACGACGGGCGTGCCGGAAGCGTTGGCGTCTGCGGCGCGCACCGCCTCGCCCGCGACCGCGTCATTCATAGCGCAACGCCTCGGCGGGGTTGACGCGCGCCGCGCGGAAGCTGGGATAGAGCGTGGCGACGAGCGCGAGCACGAGCGCGATCAAGGCGATGGTGACGACGTCCGGCACCTGAAGGTCCGAGGGCAGATCGCTGATGTAGTAGACGCTCTTGTCGAGGAACTGGATGTGGAACGTGCGCTCGATCGCGGGCACCACCGTTTCGACATTGAGCGCGAGCAGCACGCCGCCGACGACGCCGATCAGAGTCCCGATGATGCCGATCAGCGCACCCTGGATGATGAAGATCGACATGATCGACGAAGGCGCCGCGCCGAGCGTGCGCAGGATGGCGATGTCGGCGCGCTTGTCGGTCACGGCCATCACCTGGGCCGAGACGATGTTGAACGCGGCGACCGCGACGATCAGCGTCAGGATGATGAACATCACGCGCTTCTCGATCGCGACCGCGCGAAAGAAGTTCGCGTGGTTGCGCGTCCAGTCGCGCACCTCGACGTCGTCGGGCATCGCGCGCGCGAGCTCGGCGGCGACGAGCGGCGCGGCGAACAGATCGTCGAGACGCAGGCGCACGCCGGTCGGCTCCGACAATCGATAGAGCTTTTCCGCATCGTCGAGATTGACGAGCGCAAGACCGCTGTCGAACTCGAACATGCCGACTTCGAACACACCGCTCACGTGGAAGCTCTTGAGCCGCGGCAGCGCACCGGCGGGCGTGATCGTGCCCTGCGGGGTGATGACGACGACGTCCTCGCCGACGCGCACGCCGAGCGCACGCGCGAGCTCGGCACCGAGCACGATGTTGAACGCGCCCGGCGTAAGCGAATCGAGCGTGCCGCGCAGCATGTGCGAGCCGATGTCGGCCACCTTCGCCTCGTCGGCCGGCACGATGCCGCGCAAAAGCGCGCCCCGATTGACGTCGCCCGAAGAGAGCATCGCCTGGCCGTTGACGTAGGGGGCCGTCGCGACGACGTGCGGGTTCTCCTTCGCGGTCTTCGCGACGCCGGCGGGATCCTTGAGGTCGGGATAGCCGCTGATCTCGACGTGCGAGGCGACGGAGAGAATGCGATTGCGAAGTTCCTGCTGGAACCCGTTCATCACGGACAGCACGACGATCAGCGCGGCGACGCCGAGCGCGATGCCGGCCATCGAGATCAATGCGATGAACGAGATGAACGCGTTGCGCCCCGATCCCTTGCGGGCGCGTGTGTAGCGAAGGCCGACGGCGAGTTCGTACGGCGACACTGAGCGATCGGGAGGCGTTCGTCGACGCCGGCGCCGCGCGCAAATGCGTTACGCTCGGTGCGACAGACAGGAAGACTCGCCCATTATCGCATGGCGAACCTACGCATTCTGGTAGCGCCGCGGCTCCTCGCGCGAAGCGATGAGGCACTCGCGACGCTGCGTCCGCTTGCGCGGCTTGCAACGTACGCGCGCGACGTCGCGCGATCGCGCGATCTTTCGAGCGCGCTCTTCGCCGCGCTCGGCATGCGCCCCGACACTCCCGTCGCACCGCTCGCGCTGCTCGGCCGCGGCGGCGATCCCGGCGATGATTACGTGATTTGCGCAGAACCGGTGCATCTCGAGGCGGGCAGCGGCCACGCGCTCGACGTCGCCATCGTGTCCGATCTCGACTCGGCCGACGCCGATAACCTCGTCCAAATGCTCGATCGCCACTTCGCGGCCGACGACGTACGCTTCGAGCCGGGATGCGGAACGCCGTGGCTTGCTCGCCGCGCCGAGGCGAGCGACGTCGCGATGACGACGCCCGAGGCCGCGCACGGCACGATGCTCGCCGAAAGTTTGCCGCGCGGCCGCGACGCCGTGCGCTGGCGGCGCTGGCAGGACGAGATCGCGATGCTTCTGCACGATCATTCGGTGAATCGCATTCGGGAAGCGGGAAGCCTGGCGACGGTCAATGCGATCTGGTTCTTCGGCGGGGCTCGCCTGCGCGACGTCGGCGAGGTGCCGCAGGTCGTCGCCGGGGACGCGAAGGGTCTGGTGGGGGACGTCGTACGCGGGCTCGCTCGACTTGGCGCCGAGCGCTGCCGGGCGGCGCGCCAGGCGACCACGAGCACGCGGGCTGACGGTACGTCGCGCAACGCCCGTTTCGTCGTCGACGTCGCAGAAGCCGGCACCGAAGACGCGGCGCTCGCTCGCGCGCTCGCGGATCTCGAGGCATCGCACGTCGATGCGGTGCACCTGGTGGCGGGCGGTCGCACCGGCGCGATCATCACGTGGCGGATCCCCGCTCCCGGCGCATGGCGGCGCATCGCCGCGCGCGTCAAACCGCGCACCTTGCACGTGCCGACCATGGACGGTCGAGCGCCGCGTCGCCCGCATCGATGATCGTTCGGCGCCTCGTCCCCGACAGCCATCGCGCGCTCGTGCAAGCGGGACTTGCGCCCGTGCTTGCGCGGATTTACGCGGCGCGCGGCATCACGAGCGCCGCGGAGCTCGACCACTCGCTGAACGCATTGCCCGACTTCACGCGGCTTGCCAACATCGGCGCCGCCGCGGAGCGCCTCGCGCACGCGATCGCCCATCGCCAACAGGTGCTCGTGATCGCCGATTACGATGCCGACGGCGCGACCGCATGCGCGGTCGCCGTCCGCGGCCTGCGCGCGATGGGTGCGAACGTGGACTTCCTCGTGCCGAACCGCTTCGAGTTCGGCTACGGGCTGACCCCGGAAATCGTCGCGGTCGCGCTGCAACGCGCGCCGCGGCTGCTCGTCACGGTCGACAACGGCATCGCGAGCGTCGACGGCGTGCGCGCGGCGACGCAGGCGGGATGCGACGTGCTCGTCACCGACCATCACCTCCCCGGGTCCGAGCTGCCCAAGCCGGCGATCGTCGTCGATCCGAACCAACCCGGTTGCGAATTCCCCTCGAAGCAGATCGCCGGCGTCGGCGTGATGTTCTACGTGCTCTGCGCGCTGCGCGCACACCTGCGCGATGCGGGCGTGTTCGCGCAGCGCGAGCCGCCCAACCTCGGCGCGCTGCTCGACCTCGTCGCGCTCGGCACGGTTGCCGACGTTGCGCGACTCGACCAGGTCAATCGGATTCTCGTCGAGCAGGGGCTCGCGCGACTGCGCGCAGGGCGCGGGCACCCCGGCGTCAACGCGCTCTTTCGCGTCGCCGGACGAGACGTCGGGCGCGCAAGCGCGAGCGACCTCGGCTTCGTCGCCGGACCGCGCCTGAACGCCGCGGGAAGGCTCGCGGACATGTCGCTCGGCATTCGCTGTCTGCTGGCCGACAGCGACGCTGAGGCCGAGCCGCTCGCGCGAGAGCTCGACCGGCTCAATCGTGAACGGCGCGAGATCGAGACGTCGATGCAGGACGAGGCGCTCGCGCAGGCCGACGCAACGCTCGCGCACGAGGGACAGTACACGCTTTGCGCATATCGGCCGGCGTGGCATCCCGGCGTCGTCGGCATCGTCGCATCGCGCCTCAAGGATCGTTACCACCGGCCCGTCGTCGTGTTCGCCGATGGCGACGCCGGCGAGCTGCGCGGCTCGGGACGATCGATCGGAGGCTTTCACCTGCGCGATGCGTTCGACCTCGTGGCGAAGCGCGAGCCCGCGACGATCCTGCGCTTCGGCGGCCATGCGTACGCCGCGGGTCTGTCGATTCGCGCCGAGGCGTTGGCCCGCTTCGCGGAGGCGTTCGAGCGCGTTGCGCGCGAATCGTTGTCGAAGGGAGCACTGCGCCGAGAACGCGAAAGCGATGGCGAGCTCGCGCGAGGCGAGCTGACGTTCGATCTCGCCTGCGCGCTTACTGCGGGCGTGTGGGGACAGGGGTTCGCGCCGCCGGCGTTCGACGACGTGTTCGACGTCGCCGAACAGCGCGTCGTCGGCGACGGTCACGCGAAGCTTCGTCTCGTGCGCGAGGGGGAGTCGTTCGCGGCGATCGCCTTTCGCACGCCGTGTCCGTTGCCGCATCGTGTGCACGCGCTCTACCGGCCCGAGGTCCGGCAGTGGAATGGCCTCGACAGCCTCGAACTCGTCGTCGATTTCTGGCGCCCGGCTTGAGCGCGCGCGCCGCGGCGCCGCTTGACGCATAGCGGCATTTTTGGGGCGCCCGTTTCGCCGGCGGACGGTACCGAAAGCCGCGCCGCCGCGCGGTCGCGGCCGAGTCTGCGCGCAAGGCATTGCTTTTGCTTGAGAATTGGCGTCTGTTGCAGAAACGCGGCGGAGAGGTTGCGCGCGTCGAAAAT
Source organism: Casimicrobiaceae bacterium (assembly GCA_035718935.1). GTDB lineage: Bacteria > Pseudomonadota > Gammaproteobacteria > Burkholderiales > Casimicrobiaceae > VBCG01. The sequence continues at coordinate 99,613 of DASTGT010000107.1, read as the reverse complement.
GACGATCCTTGCCTTGTGCGCTGCAATATCTTCGGCTAGATTAGGTCGATTTGACCGACGCGCCCACCCCTAAAGGACATTTCCGACACCATGCGCCTCGCTGACAAGGTTTCGATCATCACGGGCGCAGGTCAGGGCATCGGCCGCGCCACCGCTCTCAAGTTCGCCGCCGAGGGCGCGAAAGTTGCCGTATGCGACATCAACAGCGCCTCGGTCGACGACACCGTCGAGGCGATTCGCCGCCAAGGCGGCGAAGCGGCCGGCTTCTACGTCGACGTCACGGAGAAGCACAGCATCGCCAAGATGGTGTCGGGCGTGATGGCGAAGTGGGGCCGCATCGATACGCTCGTCAACAATGCGGGCATCGTCCAGGACGCGCAATTCAAGAAGATGACCGACGAGCAGTTCGAGCGCGTCATCGACGTGAACCTCAAGGGCGTCTACCACTGCACGAAAGCGGTCGTCGACATCATGCTCGAGCAGAACTCGGGCGTGATCCTCAACGCGTCGTCCATCGTCGGGCTGTACGGCAACTTCGGTCAGACGAATTACGCGGCCACCAAGTTCGGCGTCATCGGAATGGTGAAGACCTGGGCGCGAGAACTGGGACGCAAGGGCATCCGCGCGAATGCGATCTGCCCGGGGTTCATCGAGACGCCGATCCTCGCGTCGATCCCCGACAAGGTGATCAAGATGATGGAAGACAAGGTCCCGCTCGGGCGCCTCGGCAAGCCCGAGGAGATCGCCAATACCTACGCGTGGCTCGCTTCCGACGAGGCGTCGTACATCAACGGCGCGGTGATCGAGGTCTCGGGCGGCTGCACGATCTGACGCGAAAATCAGGGTCAGCGTCGATTTCCGCACACGCTGCCGCAATTCGTCGCGCTGTCCCTGGAAATTCCAGTCGGGCCCTGATTTTCGCGCTCTTGTACGCCTAATCCATTCGTCGTGTTTCCGCCGCCGGCGCAGCCCGGGTAGCATTCGGCATCGCCTCGCCTCGTTCAAGCCGCATGCGACTCGTCCTTCCCTCGCTCCTCACCCTGGCGGCGATTGCCGCCGCGCCCGCACACGCCGAAACGATCGGCGGCAATCCGGGGCCCGCGCACAACTACGTCTGCCCGCACGCCGACGGCAAGCCGGCGCTCGACTGCTATTTCGACGCCGTTCAACACCTGTACACGATGTGCCGCAACGTGAAGTCGATCGAGGTCCTCGAGTTCGGCTACGAGAAATCGACCGACGGCACGAACGGCAAGAAGAGCGAGTCGTGCCTCGAGAAGCAGAAGCAGAACATCGAGCGCCCGTATCGCGCCGCACTGAAGGACGCGCTGCGCTCGAAGCCGGCGGTCGACGCGTTGCGCCACCTGCAGGAGACGTGGCTCGAAGCGATGAACGCGCTCAAGTGGCGCGCCGGCGAGTCCGACGCCGACTACAAGGCGCGCGTCGCGAAGCCCTACGAGGTGTTCAACGAGCGCATCGCCATGATCCGCACCGACATCGCGGCGGCGGAGAAGCCCGCGCCCACCAAGCGGGCGACGACGCACGCCAAGCCGCACGGCAAGCCGACGGCGAAGGACAAGGCGGCGCCCAAGGGCAAGTCCGCCCCGAAGGCGAGGACCGCCGAGGCGAGCAACCCCTGAACGCACGCGTTCCGCACGCCGCGCAGGCGCTCGCGCCGGACGATGAGCTCGCCGCCATCCTCGGCGAGCGCGGCAAGCTCGCGCGGACACTGCCCGGCTTTCGGTTCCGGCCGCAGCAACTCGCGATGGCGCAGGCGGTCGCGCGCGCGATCGTCGAGCGCAAGGCGCTCGTGGCAGAGGCGGGCACCGGCACCGGCAAGACGTTCGCCTACCTCGTGCCGGCCCTGCTCTACGGCGACAAGGTCATCGTGTCGACGGGCACGAAGACACTGCAGGACCAGCTCTTCGAGCGCGACCTGCCGCTCGTGCGCGAGGCGCTCGCCGTGCCGGTCACCGTCGCCCTGCTGAAGGGCCGCGCCAATTACGTGTGTCATCACCACCTCGGGCGCACGGCGCGCGAGGGGCGCCTGCCTTCGCGCGACGACGTGCGGCACTTGGGCAGGATCGTCGCGTTCGCCCGTGCAAGCGAGCGTGGCGATCGCGGCGAGCTCGCCGACGTACCCGAAAACGCGACGATCTGGCCGCTCGTGACCTCGACGCGCGACAACTGCCTGGGCAGCCAGTGCGCGTTTCATCACGAATGCTTTGTCATCAAGGCGCGCAAGGAGGCGCTCGATGCGGACGTCGTCGTCGTCAATCATCATCTGTTCTTCGCCGACGTGACCTTGCGCGACGAGGGCCTCGCCGAGCTGCTGCCTGCGTGCAACACCGTGATCCTCGACGAAGCTCACCAGCTGCCGGATACCGCGACGCTGTTCTACGGCGAGCAGGTGAGCGCCGGCCAGCTCAGCGAGCTCGCCCGCGATGCCGAGGCGATCGCGCGCACCGAACTGCGCGACGTGCCCGACCTGCCCGACGCGGGCGCGGACCTCGTTCCGCTCGTGCGCAAGCTGCGGCTTGCCGCGGGTGACGCGACCGGCAAGTTCGCGCAGAACGCGATGGCGTCGCGGCGGGCGTTTCGCGAGGCGCTCGACGCGCTCGCGGCAGGCGTCGACCGGCTGGGTGCCGAGATGGAACGCTTCGCCGTGCGCGGCGAAGACGTCGCTGCGATTGCGCGGCGCGTCACCGGTGTTGCCGACGCGCTCGGACGCTGGAAATCGGGATTCGACGACGACGCGACCGACGACTGGATTCGCTGGGTCGACGTCGGCGCGCAGGGCTGGCAGCTGCTCGCCTCGCCGCTGTCGGTGGCCGACGTCTTCCGGCGCCAGGTGGAAGAGACGGGTCGGGCGTGGATCTTCACGTCGGCGACGCTCGCCGTTGGCCGCGACTTCACGCACTACACGTCGCAGCTCGGATTGGGTGACGCGGCCACCGGCTGCTGGGATAGTCCTTTCGACTACGGAACGCAGGGCCTCCTGTACGTGCCGCGTGGCCTGCCGGCGCCGAACAGCGTCGAGCACACGCACGCGGTGATCGACCATGCGTTGCCGGTGCTGAAGGCGAGCGGCGGCCGCGCGTTCCTGCTCTTCACGACGTTACGCGCGTTGAATGTCGCGCGCGAGCGGCTCGCGTCGCTCTTCGAGCGCGACGGACTCGCCTATCCGATCCTGACGCAAGGCGACGGCGCAAAGACCGAATTGCTGTTGCGCTTTCGCGAATTGGGCAACGCCGTGCTGCTCGGCAGTGCGAGCTTCTGGGAGGGCGTCGACGTCCCCGGCGAAGCGTTGTCGGTGGTCGTCATCGACAAGTTGCCATTCGCGCCGCCCGACGATCCGCTGCTCGCCGCGCGGCTCGCGAAGCTCAACGCCGACGGCGGCAACGCGTTCATCGACTGGCAGTTGCCGCAGGCCGCCATCAGCCTGAAACAGGGCGCCGGGCGACTGATCCGAACCGAGACCGATCGCGGCGTGCTGATGATTTGCGATCCGCGGCTGGTCGACAAGCCGTACGGACGCCGGATCTGGCAGAGCCTGCCGCCGATGCGGCGCACGCGCGAAATCGACGACGTCGTCGCGTTCTTCGAGACTTCTGCGGAAACTGGAGTCTGATCCTGCTTTTGATTCGTCGGCGACCGACGCTTGCCGCCTACCAGAACTTCCACCAGGGCTTGTCGGACGTGCCCGCGAGATAGACGCTGTTCGGAAAACTCTTCGCGAGGATCCGATGCGCGTCGTCGGCGAGTTGCGTGAGGCCGAGCTTGCGGTAGCTCTTCTCCATCACGTCGAGGGCGATCTCGTTCGACGGCGTCTTCGGGTGGTTCACGAGCGCCAACTGCGCCCGGTTCGCCGCGGCGACGTAGGCGCCGCGCTGGTAGTAGTACTGCGCGACGTGCACCTCGAACATGCCGAGTGCGTTCGTCAGATAGAGCATCCGCACCTGCGCATCCTCGGTGTAGCGGCTCTCAGGGAATTTCTGCACGAGCTCCTTGAACGCAGCGAACGATTCGCGCATTTGCTTCGGATCTCGCTCGGCGAGATCGAGCTCGTAGATGTAGCCGAACAGGCCCTGGTCCTCGCGGAAATAGACGAGGCCTTTCAAGTAGTACGCGTAATCGACGTTCGGATGATTCGGATACGTGCGGATGAACCGGTCGCACGCAGCGGTCGCGGCGGCCTGCTCGCCGTTACGCCAGTTCGCGAACGCGCCTTCGAGGATCGCCTGCTGCGCGAAGCGACCGTACGGGTAGCGCGCCTCGAGCGTGTCGAAGAGCTTGACCGCGCGCGTATAATTTCCGTCGAGCATCGCCTCGTGCGCGTTCTGGTACAGCTTCTGCGCGTCCCACCCGGCGGTTTCGTCCTTCACGTCGGGAAGCAGGCCGCATCCCGCCGTCGCCAGCGCCAAAAGCGCCAATACCGCCCACCGCTGCCAATTCGGCCATTGCAACATCATCGTCCGCATCCTTCGTGAACCGCGCGGATTATAGCCGACGCTCCTCGCGCGACGGACACGTGGAAGGCGGCGATTCGGCGGCGCGCCGCTACCTGATGCCGGCCGATTTCGCCGGGCTCCGCCTCGATCAGGCGCTTGCGCGGCTCCTCCCCGAGCATTCGCGCAGTCGCCTGAAGGCCTGGATAGACGAGGGCCGCGTCCGGGTCGACGGCGCGGCGTGGGAAGCGAAGCGGCGCGTCGCCGGCGGCGAGCGCCTCGACGTCGACGCGCGCGATACCGACACCGCGCTGCCCGACGCGCCGCAGGACATCGCGCTGCCGATCGTGCACCAGGATCCCGCGATCATGGTCGTGAACAAGCCCGCCGGCCTCGTGGCGCACCCGGGCAGCGGAAATCGCGACGGAACGCTCCTCAACGCATTGCTGCATCACGATCCGGCCCTCGCCGGCGTGCCGCGCGCCGGCATCGTTCATCGGCTCGACAAGGAGACGAGCGGACTCATGGTCGTCGCGCGCACGATCGAGGCGCACACCGAGCTCGTACGCCAGCTGGCGGAACGCTCGGTCACGCGCGAATATATCGCCATCGCGCGCGGCGACGTCACGCGTTCGATCGTCGTCGACGCGCCGATTGGCCGCCATCCGACGCAGCGAACGGCGATGGCCGTCGTCGCGCGCGGCAAGCCGGCGCGCACGCACGTCCACGTCGTCGAACGCTTCGGCATCGCGACGCTCTTGCGCTGCACGCTCGAGACGGGACGCACGCATCAGATTCGCGTGCATATGGCGGCGATGGGGCATCCGCTGGTCGGCGATCCCGCGTATGGCACGCGACGCACTTCGCCCGCGCTGCCGCCGTTCGGCCGCCAGGCCCTGCACGCCGCTCGGCTCGCGCTCACGCATCCGGTCAGCGGCGAACGGCTGACGTGGGAAGCCCCGCCGCCGGAGGATTTCACCGCACTCGTCGCGGCGTTGCGCACGACCGGTCGATGAACGGCGCGACTGGACATGGCGCGTCGATCAACCGCGCAAGCGTGCACGACACGCTACGCGAGCGCCTGCGCGGCGACGGACTCGACTGGATCGTGCCCGACTGGGACGCGCCCGCGAACGTCGCCGCATTCATGACCACCCGCAACGGCGCCGCGGAACGCGAAGGTGCGTTCGACGTCGGCGGAACCGACATGCCGGTCGAGCAAGCGCGCATCGTCGCCGCTTATCGCCGGCACATCGAAGCGTATTTGCCGGCACGCCCGCATTGGCTGACGCAAATCCATGGCGCCGACGTCGTCGAGATCGACGCCGGCCCTCCCGGACGAGCGCCGCGCGCCGATGCCGCCGTCACGCGCCGTGCGAACGTCGTGCTGACGGTTCGCGTGGCCGATTGCATGCCGGTGCTGTTCGCCACGCGCGACGGCGCTGTCGTCGGCATCGCGCACGCGGGCTGGCGCGGCCTCGCGAACGGGGTGCTCGAGCGTACGCTCCGTTCGATGCGCGGGGATGCGCGCGACGTTTGCGCGTGGTTGGGTCCCGCGATCGGAGCATCCGCATTCGAAGTCGGTGCTGACGTGTACGAGGCGTTCGTCACGTACGACGAAGGCATCCGCGACGCCTTCGCGCCGCTTCGTCCCGGCAAGTGGCTCGCCGACCTCGAGGCGATCGCGCGGCGCCGGCTCGCGCACGCCGGCGTGCGCACAATCGCCTCGAGCGGTCTTTGCACCTACCGGGATCCCGAGCGCTTCTTCTCGTATCGCCGCGACGGCTCGCAGGGCCGCATGGCGGCGTTCATCTGGCGCGCGAAAGATGCCCCCACGCTCGCGCCGCTCGCTGCCCCCGGAGGGGGCGGATCAGCGGCTTGGGGCGGCCCGGCGCCGCTGACGTGATCCTGCTCGACGTCGTCGTCGCCGCGCTGGCGGGCGGGGTGCTCGCGACGATCGCGGCCGCCGTCACGCTGAACATCAGCGCTGCTTGGATTCCGCACTTCGTCTCGTTCGCCGTCGGGGCCCTGCTCGGCGCAGTCTTCCTCGAGCTGCTGCCGCACGCGCTCGAGAGCGGCGACGTCGGGAACGTGATGCTCACGGTGCTGATCGGACTCCTCGCATTCTTCCTGCTCGAGAAGTTCGTGCTGTGGCGTCACGCGCACGGACACGGTCCGCATTCGGCGACGCGCGAGGAAACCGAGCACGAGCACGCGCTGCACGCGCCCGGACCGATGGAGTTCGGCCGTCCCGGGCTCATGATCCTCGTCGGCAACAGCGTGCACGCCTTCTGCGACGGCATCGTCATTGCCGCCGCGTTCCTCGCCGACGCCGCGCTCGGAATCGCGACGACGATCGCGATCGTTGCGCACGCCGTGCCGCAGCAGGTCGGGGACTTCGCGGTGCTGCTGCATTCCGGCTTCGCGCGGCGCAAGGCGTTCATGTACAACGTGGCGACCGGCGTCGCAACCCTCGTCGGCGCACTGCTCACCTACTTCGCGCTCGCCGACATGCAGCAATGGCTGCCCGGCGTGCTCGCGATCGCCGCCGCCAGCCTGCTCTACGTGGCCGTTGCCGACCTGATCCCGAGCCTGCATCGACGCGCCGAGCCGCTCGAGACCGCGAAGCAGATGCTCGCGATCGGCCTCGGCATCGGCGTCATCGCCGTTACCCATCGGCTGCTGGAGCCATGACCTCCTCGCCCGCTCCGCCCTTCGATCTCGCGGCCGTCGCGGCGCTCAATGCCTCGTTCGCCCCGCGCATCCAGGCACTGTGGACAAATGCAATGTCGCCCGAACGCGACGGCGCGGACGACGCGAATCGCGACCGTCGCTTCGCGTCGCCGGCTTGGAGCGAGCAACCTTACTTCGCGTGGCTGCGCGAGGCGTATCTGCTCTACGGCGAATATCTGCGCACGCTCGCCTCGCTCGCGCAATTACCCGCCGCGGAAAAGCGCCGGTTGGAGTTCGCGGTGCGGCAATACGTCGATGCGATCGCGCCGAGCAACTTCCCGGCGACCAATCCCGACGTCATCGCGCGCGCGCTCGAAACGGGCGGTCGAAGCCTCGCGCAGGGGCTTAGCAACTTCCTGGCCGACGTCGCGAAAGGCCGCATCACGATGAGCGACGAGTCCGCCTTCGGGGTCGGCCGCAATCTGGCCGTCACGCCGGGCAGCGTCGTGTACCGCAATGCGTTGATCGAGCTCATCCAGTACGACGCGACGACGCCGAGGGTCGCGCGGCGGCCACTCGTCATCGTGCCGCCCTGCATCAACAAGTACTACATCCTCGATCTCACCCCGCAGAATTCGTTCGTGCGGCACGCGGTCGCGCAGGGCCATACGGTCTTCATGATTTCCTGGCGCAACGTTCCGGCCGAACTCGGCACGCTGCACTGGGACGATTACCTGCGCGACGGCGTCCTCGTCGCGATCGAAACCGCGAGGGCGATCGCCGCGGCCGACGACGTCAACACCCTCGGCTTCTGCGTCGGGGGCACGCTCCTCGCCTGCGCGCTCGCGGTACTCGCCGCCCGCGGAGAACGCAGCGTCGCGAGCATGACGCTGCTGACGACGATGCTCGATTTCTCCGACCCCGGCGAGATCGGCGTGTACGTGACGAAACGCATGCTCGCGGCACGCGAGGCGCAGCTTCTCGCGGGGGCGCGGGTGCACGGCAGCGAGCTCGCCGGCGCGTTCGCGAGCCTGCGACCGAACGAGCTCGTCTGGAACTACGTCGTCGAAAGCTACCTCAAGGGGAGCACGCCGCCGGCGTTCGACCTGTTGTACTGGAACGGCGACTCCGCCAACCTGCCTGGCCCGATGTACGTGGAATACATCCGCGACATGTACCTCGACAATCGGTTGCGCGTCCCCGGTGCGTTAACGATGCTGGGCGAGAAGATCGACCTTCGCAAGATAGCGCTGCCCACTTATATCTACGCATCGCACGACGACCACATCGTCCCGTGGCGCACCGCCTATCGCTCGCTCGAGTTGCTGACCGGCGACAAGACGTTCGTGCTCGGCGCGTCGGGCCATATCGCCGGCGTCGTGAATCCCCCGGAAGCGCACAAGCGCAATTACTGGACGAATTCGCGCGCGCCGAAAGCGCCCGACGCCTGGCTCGAGAGCGCGCGGAGCCACCCCAACAGCTGGTGGCCGCACTTCGACGCGTGGCTTGCGACGCACGCCGGCGGCGAGCGCCAGGCACCGCGACGCGTCGGCAACGTGGCCTTTCCTCCGATCGTGTCCGCGCCCGGCGACTACGTGCGCGAGCACGTCGAGTAGGGACGTCAGCTGCCCGGGAGTTTCCCGAGCGTGATCTCGATCGACGAATACCACGCCGCGAGATCCTCGATGTCCCGATCGGAGAGTTGCGCGGCGACGAGATTCATCGGATCGCTCTTGCGCGTTCCGGACTTGAACGCGTGCAGCTGCGTCACGATGTAACCCTCGACCTGCCCGGCGATGTTCGGCGCGTCGGGCACCTTCGACATTCCGTCGATGCCGTGACACGTTTGGCAGAGCTGCGCGCGGGCGCGTCCGGCCTTCGTGTCGCCGGCCTGCGCCAAGCCACTCGCGCAAACCACCGCGGCGGCGCCGAAGAGCGCCGCCGCGAGTGGGCGTATTGCGATCACTTTCCGTCGTACCAGATCCGATACAGCGCGCCGACGAGGTCGTCCGAGACGAGGATCGAGCCGTCGTGCAGTTGCGCGACGTCGACCGGTCGCCCGAGGTAGTACCCGTTGTCGTTCCACCCTTCGGCGAAAGGCTGCGACGGACCGGCGACGTGGCCGTCCTCCTTGAGGAACGTCACCATCACGCGCGCACCGACGGGCACCGTGCGGTTCCACGAGCCGTGCTGCGTCGAGAAGATCGCACCGCGATATTTCTCGGGGAACATCGTGCCGGTGTAGAACATGAGGCCGAGATCCGCCGCGTGCGCGGCCTGCTCGACTTCAGGGAACACGACGCCGGGCGGCGGCGAGTCGTTCTTGTACTCGTTCGTGCGAACCTTGCCTCCGCCGTACCACGGGAAGCCGAAATCGAGGCCCGCCTTGGCGACGCGATTCATCTCGCCGGGTGGCTGGTCGTCACCCATGCCGTCGACCTGATTGTCGTTGGACCACAGCGTCTTGTCCTTGGGGTTGAAGTCCATGCCGACCGCATTGCGCAAACCCGTCGCGTACACCTCGCGATTCTTGCCGTCGCGATCCATTCGGATGATGCCCATGATCCCCGTCTTGTGATAGAGATCGAGCTTCTCCTTCGGCGGTACGTTGTACGGCTGCCCGAGTTGGATGTAGAGCTTGTTGTCGGGGCCCACGCGGCACGGCCTCGCGGTGTGGTTGTAGCTCTCCTCCTCCTTCGGGATGAGCTTGCCTTCGGGCACGATCGCGTTCGGGACGACGTCGGGACTTTCGTAGAAGAACTCGGCCGCCGGATATTCGACGACGCGGTTCTGCTCGACGACGTACAGAAAGCCGTCCTTCGAAAAGCACGGTCCGTTGGGAATCTTCTTCGGCAACGTCGGCGCGAACTCCTTCACTTCGTCGGCAACGCCGCCGCGCGAGCGATCGGTCACCGCCCACACCTTCGTCTTGCGCGTGCCGACGAACGTGACGATGCCTTGCGGGCCGACGGCGATGTGGCGCGCGTCGGGCACGATCGCGTACAAACCGATGTGGAAGCCGGGCGGCAGCTTGATCTTGGTAAGGTTCTGCTTGATCTGGTCGGCTTTGGGACCTGTCTGCGGGATCATTGGCCAGTCGACCGGTGTGTTCGTCTGATGCATGGCGCCGAGCGTTTCGAGCTCGTCACCGTTTGCCGCCAACGGTACGACGGCGAGGGCCGTCAAGAGTGCAATTTTCTTCATCGAGCGTTTCATGCAGATCTCCCCAGGGTGAAAGGCCGGCGGCGCGTGCATGCACTCGCGGACGCCGAGCGCTCGAAACTGTATGCCGGTGCAATGCAAACGGCAACACGTGCCGGCGTCGCCGGAAAGCAACGGATGCCGGGTGACGCGCCGCAGCGTAGCAGATCCGCAGGCGATAACTTTGCGCTAACATGGAACAACGACACCGGCAGGAGGGAACGATCATGGCAGCACAGCGCGTCGCGCTCGTGACGGGCGGCATGGGGGGTCTCGGCGAAGCGATCTGCACCAAGCTCGCGGCGCTCGGCAACACGGTGGTCACCACGTATTCGCCGAACAACACCAAGTCCGGCGAATGGCTCGAGCAGATGAAGCGGCAGGGGTACGAGTTCCGCGCGTATCCGTGCGATGTCACGAGCTTCGATGGCTGCGCGGCGTGCGTTTCGAAGATTGCGAGCGATCTCGGGCCGGTGGACGTGCTCGTCAACAACGCGGGCATCACGCGCGACATGACGTTCCGCAAGATGGACAAGGCCAACTGGGACGCCGTCATCGAGACCAACCTCGATTCGTGCTTCAACATGACGAAGCAGGTGTGCGACGGCATGGTCGAGCGTGGGTGGGGCCGCGTCATCAACATCTCGTCGGTGAACGGACAAAAGGGCGCGTTCGGACAAACCAACTATTCGGCGGCGAAGGCCGGCATGCACGGCTTCACCAAGGCGCTGGCGCTCGAAGTCGCGCGCAAGGGCGTCACCGTGAATACCATCTCCCCTGGCTACATCGGCACGAAGATGGTGATGGCGATCCCCAAGGAAGTGCTCGACTCGAAGATCGTTCCGCAGATCCCGATGGGCCGGCTCGGCAAGCCCGAGGAAGTGGCGGGCCTCGTCGCCTATCTGGCGAGCGACGAAGCGGCGTTTCTCACCGGCGCGAACATCGCGATCAACGGCGGCCAGCACATGTTCTGACAGGATGGGTCGTCATTGATGCGCGATTCCGCAGCCGCCGTCGTTCAGGATGCTCCCGCGCCGGTGCTCGCCGGCGCTTCGTTACGTCCACGTCCGGCGACGAAGATCATTTCGGGCGCGATGCCCGACCCGATGTTGTCGAGTCGCGGGCGCGGCTGGGATGGAATCGTCATCGAGCTGCACAGCTTCCAGGATCTCGACGCGGTCGTCCAGCCGCGCGATCACGTGGTCGCGGTCCATCTCGCCGGCAACGTAACGCTGCATCGCACTCGTCAAGGACGAACGCGCTCGAAAACGATGGCCGTCGACGACGTGACGATCACGCCGGCGGGACCGCCCACCCGATGGCGGCAAAGCGGGCACAGCCTCGTCGTCCTCGTTCGCCTCGCCGTCGATTACGTGCGTCGCGTCGCCGCCGAGGAATGCGCGCTCGATCCCGAATGCGTCGAGTTGCAGGGCGCGCTCGGCACGCGCGACGCGCGCATCGCCGATCTGGCGCGACGACTGCTCGCCGGACTGGAATTCGAAGGCGCCGACAGCCAGCTTTACGTCGGCATGCTGGCGTGCGATTTGACGATCCGGCTGTTGCGCGAATACACGATCGCGACGGCCAGCACGGTGTGGCCGCGAGCGGGCCTGTCGTCGCACAAAGTTCGGAAGGCGATCGAATTCGTCGATGACAACCTGCGCAACGATTTGACCCTCGACGCGATCGCGGCCGCCGTCGCACTGAGCCCCGGACATTTCGCACACGCGTTTCGTCAGGCGACGGGCGTCGCGCCGCACCGCTACGTCCTCGAACGCCGCGTCGAGCGCGCCAAGACGCTGCTGCTGCAGTCCGACCTGCCGATCACGCAGATCGCACAACTCGTCGGCTGCTCCAGCCATAGCCACTTCTCGGTGTTGTTCAATCGCGTCACCGGCGTCTCGCCGCGCCAGTTCCGCGCGAACCCATAACAACGCGCGTGCTCAGCCGCTGACGCCGCGGCGCGCGTCGCTGTCCCCCGTACGGGCAGCTCGCAATTGTCTTGCCCGATCGACGCGGCGTGCCCGTTTGCCGGCACGCCCTTGCTTGCACGGCTGATCGAATACGCAACGAATCGCAAGAAATCGAAAGTTTTCCTTCGGATTGTGAAAGTTTCGCGGAGGTCGCCGCGATAGATTCCTGTTGCCCGGCGCAAGGGAGCGTCCGGATCCCATGCCCGGTGGGCATCGCGGAGTCAACGAGGAGAACTGTCATGCATTCGAAATCGGCCACCGTTTCCGCATCGCTTCGCCGGCATCGAACACGCGCGTCGTGGGTCGGGTTGGCGAGCGTGTCCGCGACCGTCGCTTTCGCACTTGCGTCCGCCTATTCGGCGAACGCCGGTGCCCAGATTCGTTCCTGCGATGCCACGCCCAAGCCACCGTTCTGCAGCGCGCCACCCGGCGACCGCGCGGAAGGTTATCTGCGCCAGACGCGTTCCGAGGTCGTGGCGCGAAACGGCATGGTCGCGACGAGCCAGGCGCTCGCCGCGCAGGCGGGCCTGACCCTGCTCCAGCAGGGTGGCAATGCCATCGATGCTGCGATCGCGGCGGCCGCGGTGCTCACGCTCGTCGAACCGACGAGCACCAGCGTGGGATCGGACGTTTTCGCCGTCATCTACATTGCGAGCGAGAACAAGCTGCATTTCCTCAATGCGAGCGGCACGGCACCGTCGGGTGCGACGCTCCAGCGCTACAACGAACTCGGCTACTTCTGGAACCCCAACAATTTCGCATTCGGATCGGGGATGCCGGGCGGAATTCTCTCGGTGACGGTGCCGGGTGCTGCCTGGGGCTGGGACGAGATGGAGCGGAAGTACGGCAAGCTTTCGCTCAAGGAGAGCCTGCAACCGGCGGTCGATTACGCCACGAACGGCGTTCCCATACAGGAGCGCGTCGCGAACTTCCGCATGCCGAACGCGCTCGGTCCGGATCCGTCGTCACCACGAAACTGCTGCACGCAGCAGGACCCTGATTCGCTCGCGGTGTGGCAACCGTTCAACGGCAAAGGGCCAGCGCTCGGCCAGGCGTTCACCAATCCGGACCTCGCGAAGACGTTCCGGCTCATGCAGCAGTACGGACGCGACGTCTTCTACAACGGAGAAATCGCGCACGCCATCGTCGCCAAATCCAACGCGCTCGGCGGCACGATGACGCTCGATGATCTCGCCAACTACAAGGGCGAATGGGTGGAGGGTGCGACGACGAACTATCACGGCTACGACGTGTGGGAATTGCCGCCGCCGTCCCAGGCCTGGAACGCGCTCGAGATCCTGAACATTCTCGAAGTATGCGTGCCGCAATGGACGGGAGGGCCGAGCCTTGCCGACCTCGGGCCGACCAGCCCGCTGTATTGGCACCTTATGATCGAGGCGAAGAAACTCGGCTACGCGGACCTGACGTTCTATAACGCCGACCCCGACTTCGAAGCCATTCCGCTTGCGAAGCTGCTGTCGAAGTCGTACGCCGCGACGCTGTGCCCCAAGGTGAGTCCAACGCAGGCGTCGGCGACGCAGCCGGGCCCGGCGGACATCGGCGGGACGATCGTGATGTCCACGGCAGACCGGTGGGGCAACATGGTCGCGTTCGTGAACAGCAACTGGACGAGCTTCGGCTCGGGAATCACCGTACCCGGCTACGGATTCCTGCTGCACAGCCGCGCGCGGCAATTCACCCTCGACCCACACAGTCCGAACGTCATCGAGCCGCACAAGCGGCCCTACAACACGCTGGCCTCGGGCTTCGTGATGAAGGATGGACAACCGTTGATGACGATCGGACTGATGGGCGGCGACATGCAGGCGCAGGGCCATGCGCAAACGCTCGTCAACATCATCGATCTCGGCGCCAATCTGCAAGCGGCAACGGACATGGCACGGTTCCACCACGATCAGGTGGCGAACCAGGTCGACCTCGAGTCCCAGCTCTTCAATCTCGTCAGCGGTCCGCTGAAGAGCATGGGCCACAAGGCGGTCACGTCCAACGGCGGTAATGTCGGGGGATTCCAGGCGATCATGTTCACCGCGGATCCGAACGCCGCGCAGGCGCCTGGCGGGCCCGGCAACGCCTGCAATGGCCCTGCCGCGCAGTTCAATCCGAAATGCCCGCTGCAACCCATCAAGGGGTTCTATCGTGCAGGCTCGGATCATCGCAAGGATGGCGCCGCAGTCGGGTACTGACCTTCGATGCGCGGCATGACCGCGTCCGGCGGTCGACCGCGTGCGACGCCCCCGCCGGCACACCCGGCGGGGGCCATTGCGCACTGACCCAAACGGTTTCACGAACGACGGTCTTTTCGCCGTGGAGTCCCTCGCAATGCGAGTTCTCGTCGCCGTCCTGCTCGCGGCCAGCCTGCTCGGGTGTTCCGAAGCGCCCGTGTACGAGAAGGCGCAGGTGCCGCACGATACCTCTGCGCGGCAATCCATCGAAGGCCTGGTGGCGATCGTGCGCGAGGACCCGACGAAAAAGCCCATGCTCGCCAAGGCGCTGATGAGCGGCAAGGTTCTCGTCATTCCCAAGCCCGGGGCAGACCCGCTCGCGCTGCTCACGTTCGATCAGCCGGAGCGTTGGTTCATTCCGGTGTTTTCCGATCGCCGAATCTTCGATCAGGAAGCGTACGGGACGGGTTTCGAGGGCAAGGCCATTGCAATCGATGCAAGCCGGTTCGCTGCACTCCTGCAGGGCGACGAAGTCGTAATCCTCAATCCCGGCCATCGTCCCGCGATCGAATTCAAAGCGTCCGAGCTCAAGGCATCGGCGGGCAACTGAGCGACGCCGCTTGGCAGAGCGGGTCCGCGGCGCATGTCTCGCCCGGAAGGTCTGGCAATACGCGCGTGCTGTACGCGTGTTCGACATCGCAAAGAATCGCAAGAAATCGAAAATTTTCGCAAGCGGATGAAAGCGAGTCCCCGCGTACATCGCTAGATTGCAGTGCGTCGAGGCGAGTCGGCCGCGGTCCTGCCACGCTCCCGACATCTAACCCGCCACACTGCATGCTGAGACGCGCGCTTTTGCTGTCGTTCACGCTCGCTGTCGCCGTGCCCGCGGCGCACGCGGAGATCTTCAAGTGCGTCGGCAAAAGCCGGCTCCCGACTTACCAGAACTTTCCATGCCAGTTCGATTCAGCCGGCTCCACGCCGACGACGGTGGGCGCCACGAACGTCAGTGCGCCTGCCGGAGTCGGCGCGCCAGCGACAGCGGGCACGGCGTCGATCGGCACGATGCCGCGCGTGGGAATGACGACCAAGGAAGTGAAGGCGATCTGGGGTGAGCCCATCGACACAAGCAAGGAGGAATACGCAAAAGGGAACGTCGAGACGTGGACGTACGCCGATTCGCGATCGATTCGGTTCGATCTGAAAGGGCGTGTGAGCGAGATCACGTGGTAGTCCGCAGCGCCACGCCGGACCGGCCGGCGTCGGTCAACCTAATGGAGCAAAGATGATTTTCAACCGCAATACGGAGTGGCGGCGCAAGGCCCTGTCGGGCGCGATCGCCGCGGCCCTCGCGCTGGCCGCGGCAGACGCGCTCGGCATCAGCCAAAGCGGCGAGTCGCAGAACATGATGCGGGTCGGGCATACCGACCTGCAGGGCCGGCCGACCTATCAGCCGAACGTCATCGAATATCCCGACGGCCGCACGATGCTGTTCGCCGGCATGCACGGCGGCGTACCGACGGGACGTGCGACGAACTGCCCTGTGAATGCACAAGGCGTGCACGACACGCTCGAGGATCCGCTGAACAACAACGCGTGCGAGAACAACGGGACGATGATCATCGACGTCACCGATCCCAGGAATCCGGTGGAGCTGCACTTGATACCCGCACCGACGGGAGGCCAGGCTCAGATGGTGCGCATGTGCCTGGGCTCCGAACTGCCCGGGGGCGTGAACGGACACGTGTACCTGCTTCGCAACGTCCAGGGTGGCTCGCAGGCCGGTTACCAGATGTACGACGTGACCGATCCGAAGAAGCCGGTGCTGAAGAAGAAGCTGACGGGCATTCGTTCGACGCACAAGGACTGGATCGAATGCTCGACCGGCATCGCGTACATGCCCGGCAGCAAGAACACCGTCTTGGTTGCGGGAACGCCGCTTTGGCGTCAGTCGCAATCGATGCTGATCTACGACTGGAGCAATCCGGAGAACGGGCAAGATCCGGTTTACATACGTACGTTCGGCCTGCCCGGCGGACAGCCAAACTCATCGGGGCCCCCCGCGACCTCGCTGCACGGGGCCCTTTCGGCGCACGACCACCCGCTGGCGAAGCAGAAACTCGCGCGCGGCCAGGACGTCATCGGTAACCGGGTCTACGCGGCATGGGGCGTCGGAAACGACGGCATCGTCACGATCCTCGACCGCAACAAGCTTCTGCCCTTCATCAGCGACGGTCACGGCGGAAACAAGGGTGGCGCTTGGACGCCCAAGACCGCGAACAGCTTGGACGCTCCGCTGGAGGAGGAGCTGATCGGTCAGGATTCGCCCACCGTCGGCTACTTCATGATGTCGCCCGACCAGGGTGGACACACGTCGTATCCGATATTCGGGCTGAAGCCGCCGAGCATGCAGAGCTTCAAGGACGTCGATGATCCAACCAACGACGCGGCCAACGACCTCTTCACCAAGCGTGACATCGTCGTGGTCGCATCGGAGGCGACGGCGGACGGCAAAGGGGGTTTCTGCCCGCAGCCGCCGCATTACGCGTTCACGCTCGACGTCACGGTCGAGAACTCCATGGCGTCCCCGCCATCGACGCGCGTCGAGCACGACAAGTATCAGGGCCCGATGGTCCTTGGCACGATGTCTGTCGATCCGCGCGCGGGAGAGCAGTACAAGCGAGGTAACTACTGCGCGCGCGGAGCCCGCTTCGGCGTGCACTCGACGAACGAAAACTTCAGGAACCCGTACGACGGCAAGATGGTCGCGATCGCGTACTTCAACGGCGGTGTGAGGCTCTACGACATCCGCGAGCCGCAAGCACCGAGGGAAGTCGCGTTCTACGTGCCGGAAGCCGACGCGCTGACGGACACCGATGGGTACATGACGAACAACGTCGAGATCGACAACCGCGGCTACATCTACGTCGTCGACCGCAACGGCGCCGGCATGGATATCCTGCAGCTCACGGGGTGCGCCAAGCAGGTCTCCGACAAGGGCACCGTCTGCCCCGATCTCGCCAACAACAACGCAGGCAAGTAGCGATCTTTCTTCGGCCGCGCCGCGCGCTCGCCGCGTCACGCTGGCCGGGTGGTTCGCGCAATACCGCAGGCCCGGCGCAACCGCGCCGGGCCTGTTTCTTCCCCGAGGACGTGGAATGAAGGATCGCAGGATGACGCGAGCGACGCTGCTCGCACCGCTTGCCGTACTGGCGCTAACGGGCACATCCGCCGCGCACGATTGCCAGGTTCGGAATCGCTATCTCAGCGGCTTCTACGAGGGCGACTGCAACGAGAAGAACGAGAGGGCGAACGGCCAGGCGAGGCGAAAGGCGCCGACAGGACATCGGCCATTTCGTCGATGGCCGCCTCGACGGCAAGGGCGTCTACACCTGGGAGAACGGCGCGCGACTGGAAGGAACGTTCAAGGCCGACAAGGCGGAAAGGACCCGGCGTGTACGTCTCCTCAAGCGACGTTCGATACGAAGGACCTTTCCACAACGGCAAGCTCGTGGCGACGAAGCGCGAGGACTGTCCGCAGACGCCCGGACCGCTGGAATGCTGATGGACTGCAGGTGACGATCGCCGGAGGCCGGGTCGACGAAGGGCTCACGCGCCTTTGGTGATCGAAGGCGGTGCAGTAAGCTTGCGGCCATGCGCACGCATGCATCGACGCGAATGAGGATGGCGACACGCGCTGCCGTTAGGCGTGTCGCCTGGTGCATCGTCGTCGCATGCCTCGCCCTGACGGGTCTCGCCACGTCGGCCCGGGCGCACTCCGGCCATGGGGCAGGCGCAGTGGCAACGATCGGCCACCTCGGGGCCGACAGCCGAGCCACCCGTGATTTCGTCACTAGAGCGCTACCGCACCGGCTCGAGCTGCACGCGCCCGGCTGCCCGGGCGACGGGTCGGGCAACTGTTGCTGCACGCAGGACGCACACGTTCCGCTGCCGTCCTACCCATTCGCAGTACCCGCGGCCACGCCGCGGTTCGCCGCACCGGCCCGGGTCACACGCCCTGTTGTCGACGTGCCGGCGATGCCCGTCGCGCCGCCGATCGTCATCGGCTCGCGCGGCTCGCGCGGGCCACCCTCCGCCTCGTCGTTCCGTTAACCCACACGCCCGAACCGGAGCGCGCGTCCGGGCGGGCAGGCGCGATCGTGAGTCGTCGGCGACGCATCGTTGATGCAATCGCGTACTCGACGCTCGCCGACGAACAGCATCGACATCGGGGGGTGCAACACCATGCAGTGGCGATACGTCCAGTCCACACTCGTCGCGCTCGTGCTCGCGGTTCCCGCGATCGCGCACGCGCACGGCTTTGCCGGCAAGCGCTTCTTCCCCGCGACGCTCGCGACCGAAGATCCGTTCGTCGCGGACGAGCTCTCGCTGCCCACGGTTCTCTGGCAGAAGATGCCGGGCGGAGGTGACGCGCCAGGAGCGCGCGAGACGCACGTTTCGGCGGAATTCGCGAAACGCATCACCGAGAATCTCGGCGTCGGCATCGGGACGACGTACAAGATCATGCGTCCCGACGTCGGCGACACGCAGCGCGGCTTCGACAATCTCGAGGTGCACTTCAAGTACGCGTTCTATCGCAACGATGCCCACGAAGCGATCGTGTCGGCAGGGATCGACTGGGACATCGGAGGCACCGGGGCGCGGCGCGTCGGCGCGGAGTCGTTCAGCACGATCACGCCGGCGGTGTTTTTCGGCAAGGGGCTGGGCGACCTCCCCGACGACGTGAAATGGCTGCGGCCGTTGGCGATCACCGGGCAGGTCGGCGTCGGTTTTCCGACACGAAGCAGCACGCTCGTCGCCGCCGAAGACGACGAGGCGGCGTCCAAGGCGCTGGCGCAACGCGCCGGGCTCCTTGGCGCGCGCGAGCTTCGCCACGGCGGGCACGCACACAGTGCGAGCGGTGAAGGCGACGTGGAACGCCATCCGCATACGCTCGATTGGGCCTTCTCGATCCAGTACAGCGTGCCGTACCTGCAATCGTTCGTGCAGGACGTCGGGCTGACGGCGCCTTTCAACCGCATGATCCCGGTCGTGGAGTTCGCGATGTCGACGGCGCTCGATCGCGGCGCCAGCGGGACCACCGGCACGGTGAATCCGGGAATCATCTGGGCCGGCCAGAACATCCAATGGGCGATCGAAGCCGTCATTCCGATCAATCGCAGCAGCGGCGAGGGGGTCGGTGTGCTCGCGCAGCTCCACTTCTTCCTCGACGACCTGTTCCCTCAAACGCTCGGCCGGCCGCTGATTCGATGAAAACGACGCGATTCGCCGTCGCCGGCCTCCTCGCGGTTGCCGTCGTGACGTGCACCCCGGCGTTCGCGCATGCGTTCCTCGAGCACGCCTCCCCGGCCGTCGGCAGTACCGTGCACGAATCACCCGCGTCGGTTCGGCTGTCCTTCAGCGAGCCGCTCGAGCCGGCGTTCACCCGAGCGCACGTCGAAGACGCGACGGGCAAGGTCGTCGATGCGGGGGATGCGCACGTCGATGCTGCAGATCGGACGATCGTCGCGGTCGCCGTCCCGCCACTGCCTGCCGGGACTTATCGCGTGCGCTGGCGGGTCGTGTCGATCGACACGCATGTCACCGAGGGAGATTACACGTTCACGATCGCCAAATGACGTCGCGCGCACACGCGACAGCTTGAGTGGACGGCGTGCTCATCACCGTGCGCGCGGTCCATCTCGGCGCGTGCGTGCTGCTCGCCGGCGAGTTCGCGTTTGCGCTTTTCGTTGCAGGACGGGAGGGCATGGCGTGCATGGCGGGTCTCGCGCGCCTTCAGCAAAATCTCTCGATGTACGCGTGGCTCGCCGCTGTCGCTTCAGGCGCAATGTGGCTCGTCCTCGAAGCCGTCAACATGTCGGGCGAAACGCTGGCGCGCGCGGTGACGGACGGCGCGATTCGCGTCGTCCTCGCGCAAACCTCGTTCGGCCACGTGTTCGCGCTGCGCGCGGCGGTGTCCATCGCGCTCGCCGGCGCGCTCGCCTGGCTCGCGCTCGCCCGCACCGGACGCGCGCAACATGCGCTGCGCATCGTCGCGCTCGTGCTCGGCGCGGTGCTGCTCGTGACGCTTGCCTTCGTCGGCCACGCCGCGGCGGTCGGCCACGGCGCGATTCACCTGATACACGCCCTGGCCGACATGCTGCATCTCGCCGGCGCGGCGGGCTGGATCGGGGCGCTGCCTGCGCTCGTGTTCTGCCTCGCACAGCCGCTGCCCGTCGCCGAGCTCACCCGGCTGACCGTGCGCTTCTCGAGGCTCGGCATCGTCTGCGTCGTCGTGCTCGCTGCGAGCGGCGCCGTCAACGCGTTGTTCCTGGTCGGATCGTTCGCGGCGCTCGCCGGCACGCCGTATGGCCGCGTGCTGCTCGTCAAGCTCGGCCTCTTCGTCGTCATGCTCGGGCTCGCCGCAGTCAACAAGCGCCGCCTGACGCCGCGCCTCGTCGCGGGCGAGCGCACGGCCGCGGCAACCCTTCGACGCAACGCCATGCTGGAGGTCGCGTGCGGCGCGGCGGTGGTCGTGCTCGTCGCCGCGCTCGGCGTGATGGCGCCCGCCAACCACTCGCTGCACGCCGCGCACGGCGGTTGACGCGTCGAGCCGCGCCGGTTGCGTACCTCGATGCGCCGGAGCTGCGCCGATTCCGGGACGCCGACGCAAGCTCGTCGACGCCGTGCAGCGCGTCGGCAAGGTTGAATAGTCGCGAACTTCGAAAAGAAAAAACCCCGCGAGCGTGAAGCGCGCGGGGTCAAGACTGTATCAATCAGGAGGAGTGAATTGATACAGAGGAGACATCACCTTCCTGCCCATTCATCTGGGGACATGCCGGGAAGCTTCAAGCCCTCCGGCCCATCCCTGCGGCGTGCAGGACCGCCGCTGAACTCAGTTCGCGTTGCGCTTGGCCTTGGCAGTGCCCGTCGCGACTGCCGCGGCCTTCGACGCCGATTCGGTCGCGGCGCGCACGCTTGCGTCGGCGAAGTCGACGACCTGCTTCGTCGCGCGGGAGAACTGGTCGAACGCAGCCGTCGAGGCCGCGAACGTCGACTTCAGCGCGTTCACGGCGACGTCCGAGCCGGCCGGAGCCGACTGGCTCGCGCGTTCCACGAACGACGCGACGCCCTGCGTGTAGGCCTTCCACGTCTCCTGTGCGAGCGCGGAGAATCCGGCTTGCGCTTCGGACGAGAGCTCGTAGAGGGAACGCGAGTAGCCGCTGGCGGTTTGCACGCCGACTTCGGCGAGCTTCGTGCGCAGTTCGACGAGTTCCTGCACGTCCTTGACCGACGCTGCGGCCTGCGCGCCTTCGATCGCCTGCGCGAGCGCCATCTTGGCGGCGTTGATGTTGAGGCTGACGAGCTTCTCCGCGTTCTCGATCGAGAACGACGCGAGCTTGATCGCGTTGGAGACGTTCGCCTGGTTGAATTCAGCGAAATGTTCGGATGCGTTGTACATGGTTGCCCTTTCAATGGCGGGTATGACGACCCATTTGCCGAAGGCAGGACCGGTTCGTACCACCCCTCCCGCCGCCCGGTCGGCGCAGCGGGTGGCCCCTTCGGGACCACCGATGCTGCACCGCACAAAGACCATTGTAGGGACGCGGGAACGCTAAGTCAAGCTCTTTTTGGTGCGGCGCAGCAAAGCGCGTATATTAGCGGGCGCGCTCGCGCACCGGGCGTCGGCGAACCGTTCAAAACCGGCATAAATCAAAGAGTTATAATGAGTCTCCCGCGGAGGCAGACGGCGATGGCATCCGACGTTCGCACGATCAAGAAGTATCCCAATCGCCGGCTGTACGACACGGCCACTAGCGGCTACATCACGCTCGCCGACGTCAGGCAGATGGTGCTCGACGGCATCGACTTCCGCGTCGTCGACGCAAAGAGCGGCGAGGACCTCACCCGGCAGATCCTCCTGCAGATCATCCTCGACCAGGAAGCGGGCGGCGTCCCGATGTTCAGCTCCGAGATGCTTGCGCAGATGATCCGCTTTTATGGCACCGCACAACAAACGATCATCGGCCAGTACATCGAGCAGAACGTGCAGGCGTTCCTGGCGATCCAGAAAAAGCTCTCCGAGCAGGCGAAGCAGGTCTACGGCGACAAGATGATGCTGACGCCCGAGCTGTGGAAGCAGTTCATGCAGATGCAGGCGCCCGCGATGCAGGGCATGCTCGGCAACTATCTGGAGCAGAGCGCGAAGCTCTTCATCGACATGCAGCAACGCATGCAGGACCAGACGCGCGGCATGTTCGCGGCCTTCCCGTTCCCGACGTTCGGGCCGCCCCCGGCGCCGGGCGACGACGAGAAGAAGCGCTAGCTTTGAGGACGCGAGTCCGTCACGCGGCATCGCCGCGCGTGGGTTTCGTTTCGCTCGGCTGTCCGAAGGCGCTCGTCGATTCCGAGCAGATCCTGACGCAACTGCGCGCCGAAGGCTACGCGATCGCGGCGTCGTACGAGGGCGCGGATCTCGTCGTCGTCAACACGTGCGGATTCATCGACGCGGCGGTCGCCGAGTCGCTCGACGCGATCGGCGAAGCGCTCGACGAGAACGGGAAGGTGATCGTGACCGGATGCCTCGGCGCGCGCGACGGCGGCGACTTCGTGCGCGACGCGCACCCGAAGGTGCTCGCGGTCACCGGACCGCACGCGACGCACCAAGTGATGTCGGCGGTGCACGCGCACCTGCCCCGGCCGCACGACCCGTTCGTCGATCTGGTGCCCCCGCAGGGCGTCAAGCTCACACCGTCGCACTACGCGTACCTGAAGATCAGCGAAGGCTGCAATCATCGCTGCACGTTCTGCATCATCCCGTCGCTGCGCGGCGACCTCGTTTCGCGGCCGCTCGGCGAGGTGCTCGGCGAAGCGGAGCGACTGCTGCGCGCCGGCGTGCGCGAGCTCCTCGTGGTCTCGCAGGATACGAGCGCGTACGGCGTGGACGTCCGATACCGCACGGGCTTCTGGCAAGGTCGTCCGATGAAGTCGAACCTGCAGTCGCTCGCGCGCGAGCTCGCCGCGCTCGGGAAATCGCACGACGCATGGGTGCGATTGCACTACGTCTATCCGTATCCGCACGTCGACGACGTGGTGCCGCTGATGGAAGACTCGTCGCATGGACGGGGCTTGTTGCCGTATCTCGACATTCCGTTCCAGCACGCGAGCCCGCGCATTCTGCGCCTGATGAAGCGTCCGGCCGCGCCCGAGAAGGTGCTCGATCGCATCGTCGCGTGGCGCAAGGCGCGCCCGGGCATCGTGCTGCGCAGCACGTTCATCGTCGGCTTTCCCGGTGAGACCGACGCCGAGTTCGAGGAATTGCTCGCGTTCCTGCGAGAGGCGCAGCTCGATCGGGTCGGCTGCTTCGCTTATTCGCCCGTCGATGGCGCGGCCGCCAACGCGTTGTCCGATCCGATTCCCGAGGACGTGAAGGAAGCGCGGCGCGAGCGCTTCATGGCGGTACAGGCGGCGATCAGTGCAGCCCGGCTTCGCGAGCGCATCGGCACGGCGATGGACGCGCTCGTCGATGACGTCGAGGACGGCGACGCCATTGCACGCGGGCCGGGCGATGCCCCGGAGATCGACGGCGTCGTGCGAATCAATGGTTCGGCAGTTCGGCCAGGCCAATTCGTGCGCGTGCGCGTCGTGGGCTCCGACGAGCACGATCTCGTCGCCACGCGCCTCTGATACGTGTCAGAGGAGTGTCAGAGGAGTGTCTGACACGTGTCAGAGGTGCGCGGCGGCGAGATCGCGCGCGAGATCGGCGAGGATCGTTCCGAACGCCTGGTTGAGCGCCTCGGCGTACGCCTGCGGCGTCGCCTCGCGCATGGCGACGCGCTGGCGGTATTCGCGCGTCCAGCGCGGCGTCTGCTCGGCGTTCGCCGGCGACGTCAGGTAATACGTGACGTCGAGCTCGGCGGCGGGTTTCATCTTGTCGCGATAGTCGGCGTAGATCGCGCTCGCGAACCCGTCGAGCGTCCATTGCGCGTCGGTCGCGTTGCCGGGACCGGCGACGGCCGTGAACGGTCGCGCCTGAACGAGCGCACGCGCGGTCTGTTCGGCGAGCATCGGCCCCGGCGGCACGATGAATTCGACGTAGAAATCCGATTCGTAGCGCAAATCGGCGGTGCGATAGACGAAGTTCTTGCCACGAAACGGCGCGGCGACCTCGACGCGTCCGACGCGAAGCGTCGCCTGCTGCGCTTCCGCCACCGGCGGCGGAAGCGGCGGATCGAGCAGGAACGTTTGCCGCACGGGCGATTCGCGCTGCAACGCGGAGCACGCGGCGAGCATCACCGCGAGAAGCAGGCCAAGACTCCTCGGCATCATTTCGCAGGCTCCAACGGACGCGGGGGCCCGCCGAAGAGGACGTTCGACGGATACCGCTTCGCCTCCTCGGTCAGGTCGCGCAGGTTGTCGGTGATCTGCCGCAGGTTCTGGAAGGTCGTCGCGAGGTCGGCCTCGCCACCGCCGAAGATCCGGTCCAGCCTCGCGAGCGTACGCTCGAGGTGCGCGATCGACTGCGCGAGCTTCGGATCGCTTACGAACTTCTGCATGCTCGTCAACGCCTGCGACGCGTCGCCCGGCAGCTTCTCGAGTGCAGGGTTGGCGAGGATCGTGCGCAGTTGGCCGCTGGTCTCGCGCAAGTCCGTGATGAGCGCGGACGCCTCGTTCGACAGCTTCCTCGTCTGCAGGTTGTCGAGCGTCGAATCGATCTTCGCGAGCGTTCGGTCCGCGCGCTTGGAGAGGCCCTCCGTGTCGAGGCTCGCCACACGCTCGTTCGTGGTGGCGAGGAGCTTGTTCAGATTCGCGACGGTCGATTCGATGTCGAGATGGCGCAACCGGTCGAGAATCTCGGAGGCCGCATTCACGAACGTCGACACCGTCGACGGTGTGCTCGGAATGTAGATGTGCTCGGGCGTCCAGTCGATCGGCAGTGTCGGCGCGTTGGGCTCGACGTAGTCGACTTCCAGGTAGTTGGTGCCGGTGATTCCCTGCGGTGCGAGGTGGACGCGCAGGCCGCGCTCGACTTCGAGCTTGCTCGATTCGGGGCTCGCGATGTCGTTGGCCGCGCGGCCCCCGACGAGCCGCGGCTCGATCTGCGCCTCGACCAGCACGTAGCGCTTCCGCTGCGTCATCGGCTTGTCCTGCTCGTAGACGACGTACGTGAACGTGATGCGCGACACCTCGCCGATCGTCACGCCGCGGTATTTCATCTTCGAGCCGATGTCGAGCCCCTGCACCGACTCGTTGAAATACGTCTCGATCGTCGTGCGCGGCTTGAGCCAGCGGCCGGTGCCGATGATCGTGAGCACGAGCACCCCGGCGACGACCGAGCCGATCACGAAGAGGCCCAGCTTGAAGTAGTTGGCCCTTTGGCTCATGCGGCTATGCGGGCAGCGGCTCCGGCTCGCGATTGAAGAACTGGTGCACCCACGGGTCCTTGCTCCCGTCGCGAAGCTTGCGCGGATCGCCTTCCGCCGCGATGCCTTTCGTACGCCGGTCGAGCATGATCACCCGATCGGCGATCGCGAAGATGCTCGGCAGCTCGTGCGTCACGACGACGAAGGTGACGCCGAAGTTGCGTGAAAGCCGGATGATCAGCTGATCGAGCTCGGCCGAGGTGATGGGATCGAGCCCCGCCGACGGCTCGTCGAGGAACAGGATCATCGGATCGAGCGCCATCGCGCGCGCGATCGCGGCGCGCTTTTGCATGCCGCCGGAGATTTCCGAGGGCAGATGCCCGGTAAAGAGTCCGAGCCCGACGAGCCACAGCTTCATCCGGGCGATGAGGTCGATCTCCGAGGACGTCAGATCGGTGTACTCCTCCAGCGGCAGGCGTACGTTCTCGATCAACGTCATCGAGCCGAAGAGCGCCCCCGATTGATACATGACGCCGATCTTGCGCAGGATCGCCCTTCGCGTATCGCCGCTCGCGGTCACGATGTCGTCGCCGTCGATCACCACGCTTCCGGAAAACGGCTCGAGCAAACCGATCATCGCCTTCAGCAACGTGCTCTTCCCGCTGCCGGAGCCGCCGAGGATCACGAAGATCTCGCCGCGGTGGACGTCGAAACGCAGATGCTCGAGCAGCGGCAGGTCGCCGTACCCGATGCCGAGATCGCGCACCTCGATGATCACCGGCTTCGTTTCGTCGCGTGCGCTGGGATCGGCCGTCATTCAGATGTCGAGCACGTAATAGATGACGGCGAAGATGCCGTCGACGGCGACGAGCAGCACGATCCCGGAGACGACTGCGCGCGTCGCCGCATCGCCGACTGCCGACGCACCCGCCGTCGTCTGCAACCCGCGCAGGCAACCGATGCCGGCGATCAGGATGGCGAACACGAACGACTTCACGAAGCCCGCCATGAAATCCGAGTAGTCGACGATGCCTTCGACCTCGTGCACGAACGTCACGTACGGGATCGAAAAGCTCGCGAGCGTGATCGCGCCGCCTGCGAGCCCGATGAGGTCCGCGAAGAGCGTCAGCAGAGGCGTCATCAAGAGCGCCGCGATCAGGCGCGGCGTCACGAGGAAACGCACCGGGTCGAGGCCCATCGTCGTCAGCGCGTCGACCTCCTGGTTCACCGTCATCGTGCCGATCTCGGCGGCGAACGCAGCGCCGGAGCGGCCGGCAAGAAGGATCGCCGTCATGAGCGGCGCGAGCTCGCGCAGCATCGACAATCCGATCAGGTCGGCGACGAAGATTTCCGCGCCGAAGCGGCGCATCGGTATCGCCGACTGGAACGCGATGATCACGCCGAGCAGAAACGAGATCAACGCGACGATCGGAAGCGCGTCGGCGCCCACGCGCTCGCAGATTCGCCACACGTCGCGCCAGCGGATCGACGCGGGATGCGTCACCGCATAGGCGAGCGCGGCGGTCGACTCGCCGATGAACACCACCTGGTCGTAGAGATCGCGCGCGACGCCGGCGGCGATCGCGCCGAGCTCCTCGACGGCGCCGCGGCGTTTCGGCGGCGGGTCCTGGTCGTGCTCGACCTCGCGCACGTCGAACTGCGCCAGCATCGTTTCGAAGCGAGGCGCGAGGTTCGCCACCTGCACGTCGCCCGGCTTGCGTTGGGCGATCAGGTCGACGAAGAGCGCGATGCCCGCCCCGTCGCAATAGTCCACCTTCGAGGCATCGACGACGACCGGCCGGCCGATCGCCGCGGCGATCGCCTTGCGCGCGTCCGCCCACACGCGGCGAATCGTCGTCGCGTCGAGACGTCCCGAAATCGATAGGATGCGGCGCCCGTCCGGGGAATCGGAGATCGCGAGATCGGCCGCACTCACGTTACGGAGTCGTCGCGGCGAGTCGTTCGAGGAGGCGGCCCATGGCATGCACGGCGAGGTCGGCGTCGTCGCTGGTGATCGATTCGAGCGGATTATGGCTGATGCCGCCGTTTTGGCCGCGCACGAACAACATCGCCTGCGGCATGACCTCATGCAGCTTCATCGCGTCGTGCCCCGCCCCGCTCGGGAGCCGGAGGATCGGAACGCCGACATCGGCGACGGCGGCTTCCCACAGCGCTCGCCATCGGTCGTCGCACGGCGCGGCCGCGGCGCGCAACGTCTCGCGCAGCGACGCCTGCACGCGGCGACGCTCGGCGATTCGCTCGATCTGCCCGAGGATTTCGTGCACGCACGCGTCGCGCTCGGCATCGCTCGCGGCGCGAACGTCGATGCTGAAGAGGCAACGCCCCGGCACGACGTTGATCGATCCGCTCGGCACGTCGAGCATGCCGACCGTGCCGACGACGCCGGACGCTTGCGCCGCACGCCGCTCGACCTCCAGCACGATCTCCGCCGCGGCGGCGGCGGCGTCGTGCCGTTGTCGCATCGGCGTCGTGCCCGCATGGCTCGCGATGCCGGCGATCTCCGCCATGTAGCGCACGCAGCCGTTGATCGACGTGACGACGCCGAGCGGAAGGTCGGCATCCGTCAGCACCGGCCCCTGCTCGATGTGCACTTCGACGAACCCGAGGTACATCGCCGGGTCGCGGCGCAGCCGTGCGATGTCCTCCTGTGGCAACGCCGCGCGTCGCATCGCCTCGCGCATCGTGACGCCGTCGGCATCGCGCTGGTCGAGCCAGCGCGAATCGAACCGTCCGATCAACGCGCTCGAGCCGAGGAACGTCGCCGCGTAGCGTTGGCCTTCTTCCTCGGCGAAGGCGACGAGCTCGATGCCGAAGGGCAGGCGCCGACCGCCCCGCGCGAGCTCGCCCACCGCGGCCATCGGGACGAGAATGCCGAGGCGACCGTCGTAGCGGCCGGCGTTGCGCACCGTGTCGTAGTGACTTCCGGTCAGCAGCCGGCGTGCGCCGCGATCGGCGCCGTGATAGACCGCGACGACGTTACCGACGGCGTCGATCGAGACGTCGTCGAACCCGCACTCGTCGCGCATCCACGCCTGCAATTGGGCGGCGACGGCACGATGGGCGTCGGACAGGTACGTCACCGTCAACTGGCCGCGCTCCGCGTAGCCCGGATCGCTGTGCATCGCCAGGCGCTCTGCCCAGTCGAAGACGCGATTGCCGAGCGCCGGAACTAAGCCGAAGGTGTCGTCGAGGCGAAGCTCGGCGATGCGATGGATGTTGCGCAGCGCCTCCGCGCGCTCGACGTCGCGCGGATGCTCGAGCCGGCGCTCGAACGTCGCGAAGATTTCGGCCTTGCTGAGGCCATCGCCGCGCGGACCGCGCACGGCAAGGATGAACGGGAAGCCGAAGCGCGCCTCGTACGCGGCATTGAGCTTCGCGATCCGGTCGAGCTCGTGCGGCGTGCAATGCGTAAGGCCCGCCTTCGATTGCTCGTTGCTCGACTCGCGCGTCAGTGCGTTCAACCGCATCGCGCGGCCGGCGAGCTGCGGGTGGGCGCGAATCAGCGCAAGCTGCGCGTCCGTGCCCGCGTCGCGCACGACCTCGACCAGCGCGCGCTTCAGCGCGGGCAGCGACGCGAATGGCCGCGCGGCGTACGCACGTTCGACGACCCACGGCGAATGCTCGTACGTCCCGCGCAGGAGCGCGACGAAGGCTTCCCGAGACGCATCGTTCAACTGCTGGACCGTCACGGCCATGCGGTCGCGCTCCTCACGCGCCACCCCGGAAGCACGAATAGCCCCACGGGGTCAGCTTGAACGGAAGGTGGTAATGCTGCGCCGGATCGTCGATGCCGAACCGGTAGGTGACGACGTCGAGGAACGGCACACCCGGCAAGGCGAACCCGGCGCGCGCGTAGAACGCGCCGACGTGGAGCAGTACGTCGTAGAAACCCGGCTCGAAGCGTGCCGACAACGCGGGATCGTCGACGCTGCCCTTTGGCGACACCAACGCGTCGGCGATGCGCGTGTACGCCGTGCCGACCGCCTCGACTTCGACCCGCATGCCGGCCGCGACGACGCCACGGGTCACGTCGACGACATGGATCGATACTCCAGACATGCGCTCGTTGCGTCGCTAGCGCGACAACTGCCGCGTGAGCCCGGCGAAGCGTTCGGCGACGAGCATCAGCACGATCGTCGCGACGATGATCACCCCGGAAATCGCTGCGGTTCGCACGTCGAGGTTGGTATCGATCTGCTGCCACAGATGGATCGGCAGCACCTCGGTGCGCTCGTCGGCGAGAAAAAGCGAGACCGGAACGTTGTCGAACGATGCCATGAACGCGAGGAAAGCGCCGGCGGCAATGCCCCGACCGATGAGCGGCAGCGTCACGCGGCGAAACGTCATCGCACGATCGGCGCCGAGGCTCGCCGACGCGTCGAAGAGTCCCGGATCGACCTGCGCGAGTGCTGCGATCGTCGTGCGCAGCACGAAGGGCACGCACACGATGACGTGCCCGGCGATCAGCAGCGGAATCGACGGATGAAAGCCGAGCCGGTGGATGTAGACGAGCGCTGCGAAGCCGAACGCGAGCGCGGGCAGGATCAGCGGCGACATGAACAGCACGTCCGCCGCGTGCGCGAAGCGCGAGCGGCTGCGCGCGATGCCGAGTGCGGCGGCCGTGCCGAGCACGACTGCGATCAGCGTCGTCCATAGGGCGACGATCAGGCTGTTCCATGCCGCCGCCTGCATCTGGTCGGCGTCGAGGAGCGCGCGGTACCAGCGCAGCGAATACGCCGGCGGCGGGAAGCGCAACGATTCGGTGGCGGTGAACGAAGTCAGCAGCACGATGATCGTCGGTCCGACGAGGAACACGACAGCGACGGCCGTCAGCGCGCCGAACACGACTTGCTGGGACCGCAGATCCCATGGCGTTCGCTGTCGCGCGGGACGTGCTCGACCGACGGCGCGCCGACTCGCGTCGGACTGGGCGATCGGCGCGCTAGCGATGGTCGCCATACGCCTTGCTCGCGCGGCCGAAGCGGTTCAAGCCGTAGATGACGGTCATCACGGCGATCGTGAACACGACCGAGATCGCTGCGGCGAAAGGCCAGTTGTTCGCGCCGATCGCCTGCTGATAGATGTGCAGCGGCATGTAGACGAGCCGCGCGCCACCGATCAGCGTCTGCGTGACGAACGCCGTCGCGCACGCCGAGAAGACGAGGATGCATCCCGCGACGAGGCCCGGCGTCGACAGCGGCAGCGTGACGCTAAAGAACGTTCGCCACGCGCCGGCGCCGAGCGCCGACGACGCATCGCCGAGGTTCGGATCGAGCCGCGACAACGTCGCGAACAGCGGCAGCACCATCAACGGCATCTGCACCTGCGCGAGGACCACGATCACGCCTGTCTCGGTAAAAAGCAGCGGCACCGGCTGGTCGATGAGGCCGAGCGCCCGCAGCGCGTGATTCATCACCCCTTCACGGCCGAGGATCACGATCCACGCGAACGTGCGCACCACGACGCTCGTCAGGATCGGCAGCACGACGACGAACACGAGAAGGCTCTGCCATCGCGCAGGCGCGCGCGCGCACACCCAGGCGATCGGATAGCCGAAGAGCACGCACACGAGCGTCGCGCGGATCGCGAGCCAGACGGTGGATACAAGGATGGTCAAATTGAACGTGTCGCCGAAGAACTTGGCGTACTGCGCGAGCGAGAACGCGCGCGCGTCCTGCTCGCTCTGCAGGCTCAACGCGAGCAGCACGACGAACGGCGCGACGAAGAACGCGATGAAGAGCGACGCGAGCGGCAGCACCAACGGAAAATCGGGGTCGGAGATCGATTTCCGGCGCACGACAGCCCGCTCGTCGGATCGCCTCCGATCATCCATCTCCGACCCCGATTTCGCCGCTCCGCCTCTCCTACATCCGGATCTCGCGGTTGAACCGCTCGATCAGCGCGGTGCGCTGCGGATTGATCTTCATCCAGTCGAAGCCGCGGATCTTCGACAGGTCGGCGGGCGTCTTGGCGACGGTACTCGTGATCGCGCCCGAGAGCGGGACTTTCGAGTTGGTCGGGATGATGTCGTAGGGCGGCTTCTCCATCTCCGATTGCATGTCGGCGGCGAGATGCGAGTCGATGTACTGCACCGCCAAATCGGGCTCGACGGCGTTCGTCGTCAGATGCAGGCTCGTCGTCCAACCGACGAGGCCGGTCTGCGGCACGACGAACTCGACCGGAACGCCTTTCGCCTTCAGCGTCTGCACGAAGTTGAAGTTGTACGGCGCGATGTCGACCTGTTCCTGCTGCCACAACGTCGCATACGCACCGAGGTTCGCGGCGACGGCGCCGACGTTCGGCAGCATCGCCTTCAATGCCGCGAAGCCGGGATCGAAGTTGCCCTCGTTCCCGCCTTTGATCCGGTTGAGCTCGGCGAGGAACGCCATCCCGAGCTGGCTGTTGAGCGCGGTCAGGCCCACGCGGCCCTTGTACTCGGGATTCAGAAGGTCGTCGTATGACTTGGGCGGCGTCTTGATCTTGTTCGGGTTGTAGCCGATGCCGATCACCTGCAGCGAAATCTTCGGTCCCCACTTGTCCTGGTAGACCGGGAAGAGGTCCTTGAAATTCGGCGACTTGGCGGCAGGGTATTCGGCGATCAGTCCCTGCTTCGCCGCATCGAACACCTGCGGCTCGTCTAGGATCGCGACGTCGAACGGCGGACGACCGCCCTTCGCCGCCTCGAGCTTCGCGATCTGCTCGGTCGCGAGCTGGATGCTTTGCGTGACGCTCGCGCCGGTCCGTTTCTTGAAGTAAGGCGCCAGCAGATTGCGGTGCGCCTCGTTCCACGTGCCCGGGAAGGTCGCGACGACCAGCGTCTTGCCCTGCGCCCGCACGCCGCGCGGCAATATCGCGCCAAGTCCGGCCGCGGCGCCTGCGCCGAGAAACTGTCTGCGGCTCAATTCGCTTGCCATCATTGCCTCCTCACGAGTGAAAGACTGCAGAAGTGTCGCCGACTTTCGGCGAGGCTGCATCGTCTGCGGCGAAAATGTTGCACGCCCCCGGCGCGACGGGCGCGACCTGCACGCGCGCGCCCGGGGCGAACAGTCGCTTGCCCGCATCGCGTGGCTCGCTGACGCGAAACGTCTCGCCGCCTTCGGTCTGCGCCTCGTACATCACGTAGGGCCCGAGAGGCAACACCGCCTTGATCGTCGCGGCCAATGCGCCGTCGCTTCGCACCGACTGGATGCGCAATTGCTCGGGACGCACGGAAACGACGACGCGCGCGCCGCGCGACAGGCCGGTCGCCGGCGCGGCGGTCAACATCGCGCCACCGGCGAGCCGCACGAGTCCGCACGCATCGTCGGCGAGCTCGCCTTCGAGCAGGTTCGTCGTGCCGACGAACTGGTTGACGAACACGGTGCGCGGGCGGTCGTAGAGGTCGGTCGGCGACGAGAGCTGCTCGATGCGGCCGCGATGCATGACCGCGACGCGGTCCGCCATCGATAACGCCTCTTCCTGGTCGTGCGTCACGAGGATCATCGTGATCCCGCATTCGCGCTGCAGGCGCTTCACCTCGATCTGCATGTCGAGGCGCAGGTTCTTGTCGAGCGCGCCGAACGGCTCGTCGAGCAGCAGGATCTTGGGGTCCACCGCGAGCGTGCGCGCGAGCGCGACGCGCTGCTGCTGCCCTCCCGACAGCTGGCGCGGGAGCCGCTCGGAATACGCTTCCATGTGCACCAGGCGCAGCATCTCCGCCACGCGCGCGGCGACGCGATCCTTCGGCGTGCGCCGGGCAACGAGCCCGTACGCGACGTTGGCCGCGACGTTCATGTGCGGAAAGAGCGCGTAGTTCTGGAACACGATGCCGGCACCGCGTCGCGTGGGCGCGAGATGATCCACCGGCTCGCCATCGAAGAGCACGCGTCCTTCGCTTTGCGCGATGAACCCGGCGATGATCCGAAGCAGCGTCGACTTCCCGCAGCCGCTCGGGCCGAGCAGCGCGACGAGTTCTCCGCCCGACACGTCGAGATCGATGTCCGCCACGGCGGGGACGTCGCCGAATCGATGCGTCACGGCCTCGAGCGTCAGCCGGTGCCCCGGGGTCGAGCGCAAATTCGTCATGGCGTACCGCGAATGAAGCGACCGCGTCAGCTGCCGCGGTACGTCGAGTAGGCCCACGGCGAGCATAGCAGCGGCACGTGGTAATGCGCGCTCGCGTCGGCGATCGCGAAGCGGATGGGAACGCGATCGAGGAACGGCGGGTCGGGGAGGTCTCGGTTCTGCCCGCGAAAGTACGCGGCGACGTGGAACGTCAATTCGAACTCGCCGACGCGCATCGCGTCGTCCGCCAGGAGCGGCGTATCCGTGCGCCCGTTCGCATTCGTGTACAGCGTCGCGATCGGTTCGACGCCGACGCCGGCGACCGCGGCGAAGTCGACGCGCATGCCGGCGGCAGGCATGCCGGCAGACGTGTCGAGAACGTGCGTCGTCAGCTTTCCCATGTTGCGCGCGCGGCCCCGAGGCCGGCCGGACGCGCGATCATACTCGTAAAGCCCGCGATCCGGCATGCGGGGCTCGTCGCCGGCCGTCGCCTCGCGTTACGGGGCCCTCGCCCTGCTAACATCCCGCGCATGGCCGCCGCACTGCCGCCGCTCACGCCGCTGCCCGACGAGCACGGCGTCTTCGACGAGATCTCGCCGCCGCCGCGCCTGCTCATGGGACCTGGACCGGTCAATGCGCATCCGCGCGTGCTGCAGGCGCTCGCAGCGCCCTTGCTCGGCCAATTCGATCCGCAGTTTCGCACGTACATGAAGGAGACGATGAGCCTGTATCGGCGCGTCTTCGAAACCGATCACCGCTGGACATTCGTGGTCGACGGCACGGCGCGCGCGGCGATCGAATGCGCGATGGTGTCGCTGCTCGAGCCCGGCGATCGGGTGCTGGTGCTGTCGTTCGGCCGCTTCGGCCAGCTGATGAGCGAGATCGCGCGACGCGCCGGCGCCGACGTGCACGTCGTCGATACGCCGTGGGGTACCGTGTTCGACGCCGCGCAGGCGGAGGCGGCGATTCGGCGCGTCTCGCCGAAGCTCGTCGCGGTGTGCCAGGGCGACACGTCGACGACGATGGCGCAGCCGCTCGAGAACCTCGGACGCCTGTGCCGCGAGCACGGCGCGCTGTTGCAGGTGGACGCGACTGCGACGCTCGGCGGGATGCCGCTGCGCGTCGACGCGTGGCAGATCGACTGCGCGACCGGCGGCCTGCAGAAGTGTCTCGCGGGCCCGCCCGGCGCGGCGCCGATCACCGTCAGCGATCGCGTCGCCCACGCCGTCTATCGGAGGCGGCACGTCGAGGAGGGCCTGCGTCGGGCGAACGACGTGCCAGGCGAAGGGCCGGTCGTGCGCTCGAACTATTTCGACCTCGCGATGCTCATCGACTACTGGAGCGACCTCGGCCTCAATCACCACACCGAGGCGACGTCGATGCTGTACGCGGCGCGCGAATGCGCACGCCTGTTCCTCGGCGAGGGACACGCGTCGGTGCATCGCCGCCACGCGCTCGCCGGCGAGGCGGTGGTCGCCGGCGTCGAGGCGATGGGTCTCAGAATTTTCGGCGAGCGCAGGCACAAGATGCCGAACGTCACCGGCGTGTACATCCCGGACGGCGTCGCCGGCGATCGCGTGCGCAACGCCCTGCTCAACGAGTTCAATATCGAGATCGGCACGTCGTTCGGCCCGCTGCACGGGCGCATCTGGCGCATCGGCACGATGGGGTTCAATGCGCGCGAGGACGCGGTCCTCGCGACGCTCGGCGCGCTCGAAGCCGTGCTCGCCGGCGAGCGCGTGAAGCTGCCGCGCGGCGCGGCAGTCGGTGCGGCGCGCGCGGTGTACCGCGACGCTCGACGCAGCGGATCGAATGAGTGAGCGCGTTCGCTTCCTGCTGAACGACGAGCGCGTCGACGTCGGCGACGTTTCGCCGCAGACGACGCTGCTCGAATATCTGCGTGAAATCCGCCGGCTGACCGGCACGAAGGAAGGCTGCGCCGAGGGCGATTGCGGTGCATGCACGGTGATGCTCGTCGACTCGCGCGACGGTGCGCTCGCGTGGCGCCCTGTCAACGCCTGCATTCGCCTGCTGCCGTCGGTCGACGGCAAGGCGGTGTTCACCGTCGAGAGCCTCGCATCCGAGGCCGGCGCGCTGCATCCGGTTCAGAAGGCGCTCGTCGACTGCCACGGCTCGCAGTGCGGCTTCTGCACGCCCGGCTTCGCGATGAGCCTCTTCGGTCTGTACAAGACCGCCCGTGCGCCTTCGCGCGACACGATCGAGAATGCGCTCGCCGGCAATCTCTGCCGCTGCACCGGCTACCGGCCGATCGTCGACGCCGCGCAGCGCATGTACGCGATGCCGGAGCCGGAAGGTTGGCGCGGATGTGGCGTGGCGCTCGACGGAACGCGACGCCTCGTCGAGGACCCGCGGCTCGCAGAAAGGCTCGCGATGCTCGCGCGCGAGTCGACCTTCGACTACGTGCACGAGGGCTGGCATTGGTTTGCGCCGCGCACGCGTGCCGAGCTTTCGGCGACCTGTGCTGCGCATCCGCAGGCACGGCTCGTCGCGGGCATGACCGATGTCGCGCTCACCGTGACCAAGGCACACCGCGACCTCGGCGACCTCATCTACACCGGGGACGTCGCCGAGCTCGCGCGCATCGACGAGCACGACGAGACGCTCGACATCGGAGCCGCGGTGACGCTGACCGATGCGCGACCGGTGCTCGCCGCGACGTGGCCGGAACTCGACGAGGCGTGGCGCCGTTTCGCGTCGGTGCCGATCCGCAACGGCGCGACGCTCGTCGGCAACGTCGCCAACGGCTCGCCGATCGGCGATTCGATGCCGATGCTGCTCGCGCTCGACGCGCGCGTGGTGCTGCAAAGCGAGGCCGGCGAGCGCGAAGTGGCGCTCGACGCGTTCTATCCAGGCTACCGGCAGACGGCGCGCGCGCCGGGCGAGTTCATCGCGGCAATCCGCATTCCCAAGCGGAACGGCGACGTGCTGCTACGCGCGTACAAGATCGGCAAGCGCTACGACCAGGACATCTCGGCCGTCTTCGCGTGCTTTGCGCTGACCCTCGACGGCGCGCGACGCGTGACGAAGGCGCGGATCGGTTGCGGCGGCATCGCGGCAACGCCGGTGCGCGCACGACGCGCCGAGGCTGCACTCGAAGGCGAGCGGTGGGAGCGGTCGGTCGCCGAGCGCGCGGCGGCCTTGCTCGAAATCGAATTCACACCGATCGACGACATGCGCGCGAGCGCGGCGTACCGGCGCCGCGTGCTCGGCAACCTGTTGCGCCGATTCGCGCTCGAGACGACGACCGCGCAGCCGACGCGCGTCGAAAGTATCGGCATACCGGCATGAACGCGCCGCACGCACCGTTCGACGTCCGAACGACCTCCATCGTCGGCGCCCCGGTACCGCACGACTCGGCGCCGTTGCACGTGGCCGGCGCCGCGCACTACACGGACGATCTTCCCGAACCGTTCGGGACGCTCTACGCCGCGATCGGCACGAGCGAGCAGGCGCACGGGCGAATCGAACGCGTCGACCTCGATCCGGTACGCGCAAGCGAGGGCGTCGTCGCGTTGATCACGGCCACCGATATCCCGGGCATGAACGACGTCGGGCCGATCGTCGCCGACGATCCGATCTTCGCCGAGCGCGTCGTGCAGTTCGCCGGCCAGCCGATCTTCGCCGTCGCGGCGACGAGCGTGAATGCCGCGCGCCGGGCGGTCGAGCGCGCGCGCCTCGACGTCGTGCCGTTACCGGCGATTCTCACGATCGACGAGGCGCTCGCGGCAGAATCGTATGTGCTGCCGCCCGTGCACGTCGTGCGCGGCGATCCGCAACGTGCGCTCGCCGCCGCGCCGCATCGGCTGCGGGGGCATTGCGAGAACGGCGGGCAGGATCACTTCTATCTGGAGGGACAGGTCTCGCTCGCGATTCCGCGTGAAGCGGGCGGCATGCACATCCACGTGTCGACGCAGCACCCGGGCGAAGTTCAACTGCTCGTCGCACGCGCGCTGCGGCTCGCCGCCCACGACGTCGTCGTCGAATGCCGGCGCATGGGCGGCGGCTTCGGCGGCAAGGAAACGCAGATGACGCTCTTCGCGTGCGTCGCGGCGCTTCTCGCACGAAAGACCGGGCGCGCCGTGAAGCTTCGGCTCGACCGCGACGACGACATGCGATCCACCGGCAAGCGGCACGCCTTCGCGCACCGTTACGACGTCGGCTTCGACGACCAGGGACGCATCCTCGCGCTCGACGTCACGCTCGCGTCGCGCTGCGGCTTCTCCGCCGACCTGTCCGGCCCGGTGAACGACCGCGCGGTGTTCCACCTCGACAACGCGTACTGGCTGCCGAACGTCGCGATTCACTCCTACCGCTGCAAGACGCACACGGTCTCGGACACCGCGTTTCGCGGCTTCGGCGGCCCGCAGGGCATGTTCGCGATCGAAGCGGTGCTCGACGACGTCGCCCGCACGCTCGGCCGCGACCCGCTCGACGTGCGCAAGGCGAATCTCTACGGCATCGGCGAACGCGACGTCACGCCGTACGGCATGCGTGTCGACGACAACGTCGCGCCGGCGATCATCGACGCGCTGGAGGCGAGCGCGCGTTACCGCGAGCGACGTGTCGAGATCGCGCAATGGAACGACACGAGCCCGGTCATCAAGCGCGGCATCGCGCTGACGCCGGTGAAGTTCGGCATTTCGTTCACTGCGACGCATTACAACCAGGCGGGCGCGCTGGTGCACGTCTATCGCGACGGCACCGTGCTGCTCAACCACGGCGGCACCGAGATGGGCCAGGGCCTTTTCGTCAAGATCCAGCAGGTCGTCGCGCACGAGCTCGGTGTCCCGCTTTCTTCGGTGCGCGTATCGGCGAGCGATACGAGCAAGGTGCCGAATGCGTCGCCTACCGCCGCCTCGTCGGGCAGCGACATCAATGGCATGGCCGCGCAGGCGGCGGCTCGTACGTTGCGCGAGCGCCTCGTCGATTTCGCTGCACGCACGTTCGCGTGTGCGCTTGACGCGGTGCACATCGACGCAGGACTGGTGCGTGCCGGCGACCGATCGCTCACGTTCGCCGAGCTGGTCGACGCGGCGTATCACGCGCGCGTGCAATTGTCGGCGACAGGCTTCTACGCGACGCCGAAGATCCACTACGACCCGCGCACCCTCTCCGGCCGCCCGTTCTTCTATTTCGCGTACGGCGCCGCCGTCGCGGAAGTCGCCATCGACACGCTGACGGGCGAGCATCGGCTGCTCGCCGTCGACATTCTCCACGACGCCGGACGCTCGCTCAATCCGGCGATCGACCTCGGCCAGATCGAGGGCGGCTTCCTGCAGGGCTGGGGCTGGCTCACGATGGAGGAGCTTTGCTTCGACGCGAACGGCCGGCTCGCGACCCACGCGCCGTCGACGTACAAGATCCCGACGGCGCACGACGTGCCGCGCCGCTTCGACGTCGCATTTTTCGATCGGCCGAATCCCGAGGACACGATCCATCGTTCGAAGGCCGTGGGCGAGCCGCCGCTGATGCTCGCGCTCGCCGGCTTTCACGCGCTGCGCGATGCGATCGCGAGCCTCGCCAGGGAGGGCCCGCGCGTGCGGCTATCCGCACCCGCCACGCCCGAGCGCGTGCTCGCGGCGGTCGAAGCGATTCGCGATGAGCGAGCGTAGCGCCGTCGCCTGGGTCGACGCGCTCGCCGACGCGCTCGCCACCGTCGACCGGGCGGTTCTCGCCGTCGTCGCGCTCTCGAAGGGCTCGACGCCGCGCGATGCCGGCGTGGCCATGGTGATCACGGCGAGCGATGCGCGCGGCACCATCGGCGGCGGCCACCTCGAGTACGAGACCATCCGCATCGCGCGCGGCCTGCTTCGCGACGGCCGGGGACCGGGCACCTGGCTCGTGCGCTTTCCGCTCGCCGCGAGCCTTGGTCAATGCTGCGGAGGCGTCGTGACGATCGCCTTCTCGCGCGTCGATTCGGCGTCGGCGACGTGGCTCGCCCCGGTCATCGCATGCGCACAGGCGGCGACCCCTTTCGCGCTCGTGTCCTGCGTCGCACCGGATGCCCGCGCCGAGCGACGCGTCGTCGTCACCGCCGACGACGTGCGTGGCTCGCTCGGCGACGTCGCGCTCGATTCCGCGGCGATCGCCGCAGCGCGCGTCCGACTTCGCGGCGGCAGCGAAGGCGCGGCGATCGTCGCACGCGAAAACGATGGGCCGCATCCGCTGCTCGTGCACGTCGAGCGCGCAGCCGCATTTCCGGTGCTCGTGTTCGGCAACGGCCACGTGGGCCGCGCGCTCGTCGAGGTGCTGGGCGCCGTGCCGGCCCAGGTGACGTGGATCGACTCGCGTCAGGCGGATTTTCCTTCCAGCGTGCCGGCGAACGTGGAAATCGTCGCCACCGACACCCCGCAGGACGCCATCGCCGATGCGCCTCACGGCGCGTACGTCGTCGTCATGACGCACAGCCACGCGCTCGACTTCGCGCTCGTCGAAGCGGCGCTCGCGCGCGACGACTGGCGCTACCTGGGCCTCATCGGCTCGCTGTCGAAGCGCCGCCAGTTCGAGCGCCGTCTCGCGGCGCGGCACTTCACCGCCGACGCCCTCGCGCATGTCCGCTGCCCGATCGGCACGAGCATCGGCGTCAGGGGCAAGCACCCGGGCACGATCGCCATTGCCGTCGCCGCGGAGCTTCTTCAGGTGCGCGAGGCCAGCGTCGCGCACGTCGCGCGTCCTGTTGATCTGATCGACAAGCGCTGACGCACGACGCGCGCGCTGCGCGTCGAACGTGCGCCTCTCGTGCGTGCACGCCGCCTCGTTGCCGGACGCGGCAATTTTTTTGTCGCCGCAAGGCAACGCCGGGGGAATCCTGCACGCTGCGGTGCGTCCAACTCTTACCTTGGTTACAGGAGCTTTCACCATGAAGGAAAAGCGTTGGCAAGACTGGCTCAATCTGCTGATCGGCATCTGGCTCTTCATCTCGCCGTGGGCGATGGGCTTTGCGGGCAGCGGCGCGGGGGCCGACTGGAACGCCTGGATCCTCGGCGTGGCCATCGTCGTGTTCTCGGCGATCGCCGTCTCGTTGCCGCAGGTCTGGGAAGAAGTCATCAACATTCTGCTCGGCATCTGGATGGTGATCTCGTCGTGGGTCGTCGGCGTGACGAGCCGCGCCGTCGAGACGAACTTCGTCATCGTCGGCTTGCTCGTCATCCTGTTCGCCGCCTGGGCGATGGCAATCAACCGCAGCTGGCAGCGGCGCACGCCGATCGCGGAGTGACGTCGATCGAATGGTCCGCGCTCGCACGCCGCGCGAACCGAGCAGAAAAGCACGGTCGGACCCTTCCTCCGCCGGAAGGAGGGTCCGACACTTCGTGCCGAGAACCGGCCAACACGGAGGACACATGCTGCACAACATCAAGGAGCTCACCGGCTTCGGCGTCGGCGCCAAGGATGGCGAAATCGGCAAAGTCAAGGACGCCTACTTCGACGACCAGCGCTGGGCCATTCGCCACCTCGTCGTCGACACCGGCGGCTGGCTTTCCGAGCGCAAGGTGCTCATTTCGCCGCGCTCGGTGCGCGGCATCGACTGGAACGAGGAGGTGATCCGCGTCGATCTCACGAAGGACCAGGTGAAGGACAGTCCGTCGATCGACACCGACCGGCCGGTCTCGCGCCAGCACGAGATCGACTACTACCGCTACTTCGGTTACCCGAATTACTGGGAAGGTGCGAATCTTTGGGGCAACACGATGGTTCCGTATCCCTGGGTAGGGGCTGCGGTCGACCCGATGATCCCTCGCGAAAGCGTCGACCCGACGGTCGCCCGCGAGATCAGGGGCCGCATCG
This sequence comes from Casimicrobiaceae bacterium, assembly GCA_035718935.1. GTDB lineage: Bacteria > Pseudomonadota > Gammaproteobacteria > Burkholderiales > Casimicrobiaceae > VBCG01. Next base: position 57,905 of record DASTGT010000107.1, on the reverse strand, counting down.
ACGAGGAGCTGGACGACGCCGACGTCCATCTGCGGAGCTGCGACGAGGTCATCGGCTACGAGATCCTCGCGACCGATGGGTCGATCGGCGAAGTCGACGACTTCGTATTCGACGACGAGAGCTTCGCGATCCGCTTCCTCGTCGTCGACACGCGCAAATGGCTGCCCGGCAAGCACGTGACGATCCCGCCCACGGCGATCGACCGCGTGAGCTGGGAAGACCGCGAAGTCGACGTGAAGATGACGCGAGAGGCCGTGAAGAACAGTCCCGAGTACGATCCGTCGCGTGCACCCTCCGACACGCTCGGGCGCGGACTGGGAGCGGCGTCCATTCCCTGACGTTTCGCGATCCACGCGCCGTCGCGGATAATCCGCGCCATGGCGCAGGCGCTGACCCCCGACGAAGCCGCGGCCCCCGTGCCGCGGCTTTCGCTTCGGGGGATCACCAAGGCATACCCGGGCGTCGTCGCCAATGACGATGTCGACCTCGACGTCTACGCCGGCGAGATTCACGCCGTGCTCGGGGAGAACGGCGCCGGCAAGTCCACGCTGATGAAGGTGATCTACGGGCTCGCCTGGCCCGATGCGGGGACGATCCGCTGGGAGGGCGAGCTCGTCGAGATCACCAATCCCGCGCAGGCGCGCAAGCTCGGAATCGGGATGGTGTTCCAGCATTTCTCGCTGTTCGAGACGCTGACCGTCGCCGATAACATCCGTCTCGCGCTCGACAGTCGGACACGTCGGCTGCGGCGACGCATCCGCGACGTGTCGAAGCGCTACGCGATGCCGCTCGATCCCGCACGCCGCATCCACACGATGTCGGTCGGCGAACGGCAGCGCGTCGAGATCGTGCGCTGTCTTCTGCAGGATCCGCGGCTGCTGATCCTCGACGAGCCGACGTCGGTGCTGACGCCGAGCGCCGTGTTGCGGCTGTTCGACACGTTGCGCGACCTTGCCGCGCAAGGCTGCAGCATTCTCTACATCAGCCACAAGCTCGACGAGATCCGCACGCTTTGCGATCGGGCGACGGTGCTGCGCAACGGCAGTGTGACCGGGCAATGCGATCCGCGCGCCGAAACGAACGCGTCGCTCGCGCGCATGATGATCGGCGGCGAATTGCCGCATCCCGTCCATCGCGCGCCGCGCGCCGGCGCACCGGCGCTCGTCGTCGACGCGCTCGATCTCGCCGCCGACGACCCGTTCGGCACGTCGCTACGCAAGGTGTCGCTGACCGTGCACGCGGGCGAGATCGTCGGCATCGCCGGCGTTTCGGGCAACGGACAGAAGGAGCTGCTCGCGGCGCTCTCCGGAGAATGCGAGATCGAGCACGCACAGGCGATCACGCTGCTGGGGCAGCCGGCAGGGCGCCTCGATCCGCGCGCACGGCGGGCGCGCGGCCTCGCGTTCATCCCCGAGGATCGGCTCGGCCGCGGCGCGGTGCCCGAGATGTCGCTCGCCGAGAACGTCCTTCTCACCACGCGCACCGCGCCCCTCGTCGAGCGCGGCTTCGTCCGCGCGACGCAGGTTCGCGAGCGCGCGCAGCGGACGATCGCGCAATTTGCCGTCAAGGCCGCCGGCGTCGATGCGCCCGCGCAGAGCCTTTCCGGCGGCAACCTGCAGAAATTCATCGTCGGGCGTGAAATCGAGCGTGCGCCGAAGGTACTGATCGCCGCGCAGCCGACGTGGGGCGTCGACGTCGGCGCTGCCGCACAGATCCGGCAGACGTTGCTCGATCTTCGCGATCGGGGCGTCGCGGTGCTCGTGATCTCGGAAGATCTCGACGAGCTGCTCGAAATCTGCGACCGGCTCGCGGTGATCGCGCAAGGGCGCCTGTCGCTCGCGAAGCCGATCCGCGAGACGAGCGCCGAGGAGATCGGCCAATTGATGGCGGGTGTCGCGACGGATGCGGAACCCGAGGCCGTGACGGCGAAATGAGGATTTTCCTCGAAGCGCGTCCCTCGCCCTCTCGCCTTGCCGTCTGGCTGACACCCGTCATCGCGACGCTCGCGACGATGGCGGTCGGGTTCGTCGTATTCGGCGCGCTCGGCAAGGACCCGTTCGCCGCACTGCGCGCCTTTTTCGTGTCGCCGATCGCGACGCGCTATGGCGTCGCGGAACTGTTGCTGAAGGCCACGCCGCTGATGCTGATCGCGACGGGACTCGCGATCGGCTATCGCGCGAACGTCTGGAACATCGGCGCGGAAGGCCAGCTGACACTCGGCGCGATCGCGGGAGGCGGCATCGCGCTCGCGGTGGGCGACGCACCCTGGCCATCGTTCGTGTTGCTGCCCGCGATGTTCATCGCAGGCGCCGCCGCCGGGATGGCGTGGGCCGCCATTCCCGCGTGGCTGCGCACGCGCTTCAACGCGAACGAGATCCTCACGTCGCTGATGCTCGTCTACGTCGCATCGCTATTGCTGTCGTGGCTCGTCCACGGCCCGTGGCGCGACCCCGAGGGCTACAACTTCCCGCAGTCGAAGATGTTCGATGCGAGCGCGACGCTGCCGATCCTCGTTCCCGAGACGCGACTCAATGCGGCGTTCCTGCTCGCGCTCGTGATCGTCGCGCTCGCATGGGTCTTCGTGCGCCGGCACGTCGTCGGCTTCGAGATGCGCGTCGCGGGGCTCGCGCCGGGCGCGGCGAATTACGCCGGCATCTCGATGCGGCGCAACGTCTGGCTCGGCATGCTCGCCGGAGGCGCGTGCGCCGGCCTCGCGGGCGTCGGCGAAGCGGCTGGTCCGATCGGCCAGCTGCTGCCTTCGATGTCGCCGGGCTACGGCTTCGCCGCGATCATCGTCGCATTCGTCGGCCGGCTGCATCCGGGCGGCATCGCGCTCGCGAGCGTGCTGATGTCGCTGCTCTACCTCGGCGGCGAATCGGCGCAGGTCAACCTCGGCCTGCCGTCAGCGGTGACCGGACTTTTCGAAGGCACGCTGCTCTTCTTCCTGCTCGCCGCCGACGTCTTCGTCAACTATCGCATGCGCGTCGTGGCCGGAGCGCCGATATGAACGAGATCACGCAGATCGTCGTACTGACGCTCGCGGCGGGCACCCCGCTCGTGTTCGCGGCGCTCGGCGAGCTCGTGGTCGAGAAATCCGGCGTGCTGAACCTCGGCGTCGAAGGCATGATGCTCGTCGGCGCGGTCGCGTCGTTCATCGTCGCGGCGAAGACGCATTCGCCGTGGCTCGGCGTCGCGATCGGCGCGCTCGCCGGTGCCGCGCTGGCGCTCGTCTTCGCGGTGCTCGCACTGTCACTTCGCGCCAATCAGGTGGCGACCGGCCTCGCGCTGTCGCTCTTCGGCATCGGGCTGTCGGCGTTCGTCGGCCGGCCGTACATGAGCGTCGTCATCGACGGCATGAAGCCGCTGTCGATCCCGGTGCTTTCCGACCTCCCGGTCGTCGGCAAGCTGCTGTTCGCGCACGGGCCGCTCGTCTACGCATCGATCGCGCTGTTCGCGCTCGTGCACGTGTTTCTCTCCCGGACGCGCGCGGGCCTCGTGTTGCGCGCGGTCGGAGAAGCGCCGCAATCCGCGCACGCGATCGGCTACGACGTGATCGGCATTCGCTACCTGGCGGTGCTGTTCGGCGGCGCGTGCGCGGGCCTCGGCGGCGCGTTCCTCGCCGTCGCGTACACGCCGGCGTGGGTCGAGGGCATGACCGCGGGGCGCGGATGGATCGCGCTCGCGCTCGTCGTGTTCGCGACGTGGAAGCCTTGGCGCGTGATGGTCGGCGCGTACCTTTTCGGCAGCGTCACGCTCGCGCAATTCCAGGCGCAGGCGGCCGGCGTCGCGCTGTCGTCGCAGCTGCTCGCGATGCTGCCGTACGTCGCGACGATCGTCGTGCTCGCGATCATCTCGCGCGACGCGACGATGATCCGGCTGAACGCGCCCGCCTCGCTCGGCAAGCCGTACCACCCGGCGTAGAATCCCGGCCCATTGCGCCCACCCAGGAGCCTTTCCATGCCGTCCTTCACCCGCCGGCGCGCGATCGCGACGCTGGCCGCCTCGCCCCTCGCCCTCGCCGTTCCATCGTGGGCGCAGGGCAAGGAGCCGCTCAAGATCGGCTTCATTTATGTAAGCCCCATCGGCGACGCGGGCTGGACGCACCAGCACGACATCGCGCGGCTCGCGATGGAGAAGAATCTGGCGCCGCGCGTCGCCACCAAGTACGTCGAGAATGTTCCCGAGGGCGCCGACGCCGAGCGCGTCATCCGCGAGCTCGCGCAATCGGGGAACGAGCTGATCTTCACGACGTCGTTCGGCTACATGAATCCGACGATCAAGGTCGCGCAGCAGTTCCCGAATACGTTCTTCGAGCACGCGACCGGCTACAAGACCGCGAAGAACGTGGGCACGTACAACGCACGTTTCTACGAGGGCCGCTATCTCGCCGGCATCGTCGCCGGCAAGATGACGAAGACGAACGTCGCGGGCTACGTCGCCGCGTTCCCGATTCCCGAAGTCGTCATGGGCATCAACGCGTTCACGCTCGGCATGCGCAGCGTGAACCCGAAGGCCGAGACGAAGGTGGTCTGGGTCAGCACGTGGTTCGATCCGGGCCGCGAGAGCGAGGCGGCGAATACGCTCGCGGCACAGGGCGCCGACGTGCTCACGCACCACACCGATTCGACCGCCGTCGTGCAGGCGGCGGAGGCGAAGAAGGTCTACGCCGTCGCCTATCACTCCGACATGTCGAAGTACGGGCCGAACGCGCAGATCACCGCGGTTACGCACGTTTGGGACAAGTACTACACCGATCGCGCGAAAGCGGTGCTCGACGGCACCTGGAAGCCCGATCACGTCTGGGGCGGTATTCGCCAAGGCATGATCGCGATGGGTCCGTTCGGCAAGACCGTGCCCGAGGACGTGCGCGCGATGATGAAGAAGTCGGAAAGCGGCATCGCGGCCGGGACGCTGCATCCGTTCACCGGTCCGATCAACGACAACGACGGCAAGCAGCGGCTTGCCGCGGGGCAAACGATCACCGACGACGCGCTCTCGAAGATGGATTACTACGTCGAGGGTGTGCAGGGCAAGCTGCCGGCGTCGAAGTAGCAACACCAACGGCGCCACGCGTTGGGCTGTAACGAGGATTGCCGCGAGGAACGTTGCGCACGCGCATCTACCCGCCCGTCTGGTTCGTCCTCGCGATCATCGCGATGATCGTGCTCGCGCGCTTCCTGCCCATCGTGAGCTGGCATGTGGCCGCGCTGCGCTGGGCCGGCGTCGCGCTGATCGTCGCCGGGTTCGTGGTTGGATTGACGGCCGCGATCCGTTTCCGGCGTCGCGGCACGCCGCTCAAGCCGTTCACGCCATCGACGGCGCTCGTCGTCGATGGCCCGTATCGCTTCACGCGCAATCCGATGTATCTCGGCCTCGCGACGACGCTCGTCGGCGTCGCGCTCGCGCTCGAGGCGCTGACGCCATTCGTCGTCGTGCCGGTGTTCGTCGCGATCATCACCACGCAGTTCATCGTGCCCGAGGAAGCGATGCTGACGGATCGCTTCGGCGAGGCCTACGACGACTTCCGACGACGCGTGCGGCGCTGGCTGTGAACGGCACGACGCGCGCGGTCGGCGGCTACGATCCCGTCGCGAAGAGCCTTCACTGGCTCGTGTTCGCCCTGCTGCTCGCGCAATACATCGTCGCCTTCACGATGCCCGACATCGGCCGCGGCACCGTGCCCGGCACGCTGGTCGACCTGCACATGTCGTTCGGTCTTACGATCCTCGCGCTCGTCGTCGCCCGATGGTTCTGGCGGTTGCGCCATCGCGTTCCGCTCGCGACGGCCGACATGCCCGCGTGGGAACAGCCGGTCGCGCGCGTCACCCACGCGCTGCTGTACGCGCTGCTCGTGGTCAATCCGGTCCTCGGCTGGATGAATGCGTCGGCGCGCGACTGGACGATCACGCCGTTCGGCCTCTTCCAGCTGCCGCGCCTCGTCGCCGCGCGCTCGCCGATCGGGCGCCAGGCGGGCGACGTCCACGTATTTCTCACGTGGGCGCTGCTCGCAGTCGTCGGCCTGCATGTCGCCGCGGCGCTCTACCACTATTTCGGCCGCCACGACCGCATCCTGCAACGCATGCTGCCCGGCGCCCGCTGACTTCACGCGCGAGCAACGGACGACGGACGGCGGTGCGCGCCGGACCGGCCGCACGGCGTCGCGCACGCACCCCCGGTTACGATCCGCTCGCGCGGTCGACGCACGCACCGCGAAGGGCAGACGATGGCGTCGATGAAGACCCCGGGACTCGTGCTGATCTTGCTCGCCGTCGCGGGGCTTGCAACCTACAACCTTTTCGACGTCACGCGCGAGGCGCCGAAGTTCAGCGAGCTCGTCGAGCACGACGAAGTCCTCCAGTCCGCCGTGCAGATGCAGGCGACGGGCCGGCGCTCGATCCGCAGCCGCTACGCCGTCTTCGACATGGACGAGGAGCGCGCGACGGTCGAGGAGGTCTGCGATGTCTGGGACTGCCGGTTGCCTTCGCCGGTCAAAGCGTTGCACCGCGGCGACCACTTGACCGTGTGGACCGCCGGGCATCGCATCTGGCAGCTCAACCACGACGGCGAACTCCTGCTCGACTATCAGCAGGCGGTCGACGCGCATCGTCGCGCATCGGCCCGCAAGGAGGCGATCGTCGGCGGCCTGCTCGTCGCGATGCTCGGCTTGCTGACTTTCGTGCTCGTTCGTCGCCGACTCGGCGCCAAGCGTTTGCGCGTGTCGTTTCCTGCGAAGGTGGACACGCCGATTCGCCTCGGCAGTTCGGTCGGGGGTCGCCTTCTCGATCCGGCCGCGCTCGGGCGCTTCCAGGAAGCCGCGGTGCGCCGCGACCGTCATGCGATGGTGACCGCGCTCGTGGAAGCGGGGTTGTCGGAAACGAGCGCCGGCCACGCCGTCGACGCGCTGCTCGCCGACCCGCAAAGCCGCCCACGCTGATTGTCCGGGGCTTTATCCGGCACTTCGGGCCGGTTACCGTGTCGAACCGCCCTTTGTGCCCTTTCGCCATGCCAAGCCGCCGCCTCTCTCGCTGGTTCCGCATCGTCGCCATGACGGCGTGCGCATCGCCGCTCGCCGCGCACGCCGACCTGTGGGCCTACGTCGACGCACAGGGCCGCTCGCACCTCGCCGACCATCGCGTCGACGACCGTTATCGGCTTTTCTTCAAGGGGCCGACGACGCTCGACGTGCCGAATGGCCCGGGCAAGGAACGCTCGCAGGCGATCGAGGCGCTCGCCGGTACGCGCCTCTACACCCGCGCCACCGACCCGGCGCTGGTTCGCAAGTACTCGGCGCTGATCGAAACGGACGCACACGCGAGCGACCTCGATCCGGCGCTCGTGCAGGCGGTCGTCGCCGTCGAATCGGGCTTCGACCCGCACGCCGTCTCGGACAAGGGTGCGGTCGGCCTCATGCAGGTTCTCCCGGGAACGGCAGAACGTTACGGCGTCGCCGCCGATCGACGTCGCTCGGTCGCCGACAAGTTGCTCGACCCCGCGCTGAACGTGCGCATCGGCACGCACTACCTGCGCGACCTGCTCGCACGCTTCGATGGCGACGTCGCACTGGCGCTCGCCGCGTACAACGCCGGCGAGGGCGCCGTCGCACACCATGCGAATCGCATTCCGCCCTACGACGAGACGCGTACTTACGTGACGCGCGTGCGCCAGTTCTACGCGATCTACCGCCCGCCCCCCGCGGCATCGACCGGGCGCGTGCAGCTTGTGAAGCGCGCACGCTCGCTCGAGGACAGTGCGAGCGACTGAACGCTTGGCCGTTGACCCATAATGCGCGTCGGCTCGAAGGACGCGCCGCCATGGCGCGTTCCGATGCCGCGAACGAGGGTGCCGAGGATGCGGATCGTGTTGCGGATCGCGGGCCCGCTGCTCGCCGCCATCGTGCTGGCCGCCGTGCCGGCGCGCGCACAAACGCTCGAGAAGATCGTGTTCTCGACCGACTGGCTCGCGCAGGCCGAGCATGGCGGCTTCTATCAGGCCGTCGCGCAGGGCTTCTATCGCAAGTACGGGCTCGACGTCGAGATCCGGCAGGGCGGCCCGCAAGTGAACGGGCTGCAACTGCTCGCCGCGGGTCGTCTCGACGTGGCGATGGCCGATGCGCTGCAGGTGCTCTCGGCGGTCGAGCGCAAGGTTCCACTCGTCGCGATCGCGGCGACGTTCCAGAAGAATCCCACGGTCATCATCGCGCATCCCGGCGTGGAGAAGCTCGCCGACCTCAAGGGCAAGCCGATCGCGATCGGCGCGGCGAGCAACACGACGTTCTGGCCGTGGCTGCGCGAGCGTTTCGAGTTCACCGACGCGCAGAAGCGGCCCTACGCGTTCTCGGTGCAGCCGTTCCTCGCCGATCCCGGACTCTCGCAACAGGGCTTCGCGACGTCGGAGCCGTTCTCGATCGAGAAGGCGGGCGTGAAGCCGGTCGTGTTCCTGCTCGCCGACGTCGGTTACCCGCCGTACTCGCAAGCGCTCGTGGTCACGCGCAAGACGCTGTCGACACGCGAGGACGCGCTTACGCGATTTGTCCGTGCGTCGGCCGAAGGTTGGAAGAGCTACCTCGCCGACCCGGCGCCCGGCAACGCGCTCATCAAGCGCGCGAACCCGCAGATGAGCGACGAATTGCTCGCCTATGGCGTCGCCAAGATGCGCGAATACGACATCGTCGACGGGGGTGATGCGAAGACGCTGGGGCTGCTGACGATGACGGCCGGGCGCTGGAAGGCGACCGAGAGCTTTCTGCGCAAGGCGGGACTCGCGCGCTCCGGCGTCGACTACGACCGGGCGTATACCCTCGGCATCGTCGACCGCGTCCACGTTCTCCCCGAGTGACGGCTTCGCCTGACGCGGCGTCGGGTGCAGCGCCGATCGTCGTGCTCGAAGGCGTCGCCAAGACCTACGACCCATCCACGCATGCGCTCGCGCGCGTCGACCTCGGCGTGCACAGTGGTGAGTTCCTGACGCTCGTGGGGCCCTCGGGCTGCGGCAAGTCGACGCTGCTGCGACTGATCGCCGGCCTCGCGCGTCCCTCGGCCGGCACGATCGGCTGGTGGGGGGAGCCGCGTCCCGACGCTGCAGGGAAGCGCATCGCATTCGTCTTCCAGTCCCCCACGCTGATGCCCTGGGCGAGCGTCGCGACGAACGTGCGACTGCCACTCGACCTCGCGCACGTCGCGCGCGTGGACGCCGACCCACGCGTCGACGCCGCGCTGCAAACCGTCGGCCTCGCGGAGGCAGCCCCGCGGCTGCCGCGCGAGCTTTCCGGCGGCATGCAAATGCGCGCGTCCATCGCGCGCGCCCTGGTGACGAAGCCGGCGCTGCTGCTGATGGACGAGCCCTTCGGCGCGCTCGACGAATTCACCCGACAACGTCTCGACGACGAACTGCTCGATCTCTGGCGCACGCAGGCGCTCACCGTCGTCTTCGTCACGCACAGCCTCCAGGAGGCGGTCTTCCTGTCGACGCGCGTCGTGGTGATGGCCGCGCGCCCCGGACGCATCGTCGAGACCTGCCGCATCGAGGAACCGTATCCGCGCGACGAGGCGTTTCGCGTGTCGACGGCGTTCGCGCGCCACGCCGCGAGGCTATCGGCGAGCGTCGCGAAAGCGAGCGCGGTTCCCGATGCACCCATCGAAGGTCGGCCGTGATGCGCCGCGACAGCCACGACACCCATGCGTGGCAGATCTTCCGCATCCTCGCGCCGGTCGTCGTCGCGGCGATCGTGCTCGCGGCGTGGCAGGCGTGGGTCACGATCGCGCGCATCCCGCAATACCTCGTCCCGTCGCCGCTCGTCGTCGCGCAAACGCTCTACGCCGATCGCGCACTGCTTGCACATTCGCTCGGCATCACGCTCGGCGTCGCGCTCGCAGCACTCGCGCTCGCGACGTTCGCCGGCGTCGCGGCCGCGCTCGTGTTCGCGCAGAGCCGCTGGATCGAGGCGAGCCTCTTTCCCTACGCGATCCTGCTGCAGGTCACCCCGATCGTGTCGATCGCACCGCTGATCATCATCTGGGTGCGCAACACGTGGCTCGCGCTCGTGATCTGCGCGACCGTCGTCGCAATCTTTCCGCTGATCTCGAACACGACGCTCGGGCTGCGCAGCGTCGACCCCGGCCTGATCGACCTCTTTCGCCTCGCTCGCGCGACGCGCTGGCAGACGCTGTGGCGGCTGCGCGTGCCGAGCGCGCTCCCCTATTTCTTCGCGGGCCTGCGCATCGCCAGCGGCCTCGCGCTGATCGGCGCCGTCGTCGCGGAATTCGTCGCCGGGACCGGTGGACAGGGTGCGGGCCTCGCGTACCAGATTCTCCTCGCCGGCATCCAGCTCGACATTCCGCGGCTCTTCGCGGCGCTCGTGCTGATCGCGCTCGCCGGCGTGGCGCTGTTCGTGGGCATGTCGGCGTTGTCGCGCCTCGCGCTGGCGCGCTGGCACGAGAGCGAGCTCATCGCCGAGGAGGAGCTCAGGTGACCGGTGCTCGCGCCTTTGCGATAGCGTCGAGCAGCGTGGCGGGTTCGTGCGCGCCGGACACCGCAACGCGGCCGTCGAACACGAAGAACGGCACGCCCTGAATGCCGAGCGAGCGCGCGCGCTCGTCGGCCGCGGCGACGTCGTCGCGCAACGCATCGGATGCGAGCATCGCAGCCGCGCCGTCGTGGTCGTAGCCGGCATCGGCTGCGAGCGCCGCGAGCGTATCCGCGTCGCCGACGAAGGCGCCTTCGACGAAATACGCGTGAAACAGGCGCTCGACGAGGTCGTCGGCACGCGCCGGATTCTCGCGTTGCGCCCACGCGATCAGCCGATGCGCGTCGAGCGTGTTCGGCTGCCGCTCGATCCGGTCGAACGCGAGGGCGAGGCCGCTTTCGCGGCCCGCCTCGCGCACGCGCTCGTAGATAGGTTCGGCACGCGAAGGACCGCCGAACTTCGCGTTCAGATAGCTCTGCCGATCGATGCCCGTGCGCGGCAGATCGGGATTCAATTGGAAGGGATGCCAGCGCAGCGTCACGTCGAGCGCCGGTTCGCTGTCACGCAACGTCGCGAGCGCGCGCTCCAGCCGGCGCTTGCCGATGTAGCACCACGGGCACACGACGTCGGAAACGATGTCGATTTTCATGCGCCATTCTAGACGCGGCCGGCCTTGCGGAATGGCGGGCTAGACTGCGACGATGCGACGCCCGACACTTCATCTGTTCTGCCGCATCGTCGACAACTACGGGGACGCCGGCGTCTGCTGGCGGCTCGCGCGCGAGCTGGTCGCCGAGCACGGGCTCGACGTCGTCCTGTTCATCGACGACGTCGCGACGCTCGCGCGCATCGAGCCTGCGATCGATCCTCGCGGCGTCGCGCAGCGCGTGGCCGGCGTCGCGGTCGCACCTCTCGACGACGACGCGCCGCCGGGACCGCTACCTCGCGTCGTCGTCGAAGGCTTCGGCTGCGGGCTGCCCTCCGCGTACGTCGCCGCGATGGCGGCCGCGAGCACGAAGCCGCGCTGGATCAATCTCGAGCATTTGTCCGCGGAGCCGTGGATCGATGGCGCGCACGCGTTGCCATCGCCGCATCCGCGTCTCCCGCTCGTCCGCTACTTCTGGTTCCCCGGCTTCACGCGGCACAGCGGCGGGCTGCTTCGCGAGCGCGATCTTTTTTCGCGGCGCGATGCATGGCGGGCGCAGCGCCCATCCGAACACGATGCTCGGCGGATCCTGCTCTTCACCTACGACAACGCGGCACTGCCCGCGCTCCTCGCGCACTGGTCGACGGAGAGCGAACGTATCCGATGCGACGTGCCGCAAGGCGTCGCCGCGGCCTCGCTGGAGCGGTGGCTCGGCGAGCGGCTGCCGCCCCCAGGCGGGTTCGTCGCTCGCGGCAATGTCGAGCTCCGCGTGCTTCCGTTCACCGGCCAAAACGAATTCGACCTGAAGCTTTGGAGCGCGGAGCTGAATTTCGTGCGCGGCGAGGACTCGTTCGTGCGCGCGCAGTGGGCGGCGCGTCCGTTCGTCTGGCACCCGTACCGGCAGAAGGACGCGGCGCATATGACGAAGCTCGATGCGTTCATCGCGCGCTACGTCGCCGACCTGCGTCCCGACGCTCAGCGCGCGGTCTGCACGTTCTGGCGCGCGTTCAACGCCGAGGACGTCGGTACGATCGCGAGCGCCTGGGAAGGCTTTCGCGCGGCGCTGCCGCACCTGGCACCGCACGCGGTGACGTGGGCGAATCATCTCGCGGCCCACGTTCCCGAGCTCGCTGCCAGCCTCGTCGATTTCTCGAGTCGTCCGCTATAATGATCGGTTTCCCGAGATCGCTCGCCTCGCCCGTCGCGGCGCGCTCAACACAGCCATGAAACTCGCCCAGGAAGTGCGCGCCGGCAACGTGATCATGATCGGCAACAACCCGATGGTGGTGCAGAAGACCGAGTTCTCGAAGTCGGGCCGCAACGCGTCCGTCGTCAAGATGAAGCTTCGCAACCTGCTTTCTGGCACCGGTACCGAGACGATCTACCGCGCCGACGAGAAGTTCGACGTCGTCCAGCTCGAGCGGAAGGAAGTGACGTACTCGTACTTCAACGATCCGATGTACGTCTTCATGGACGAGGAGTTCAACCAGTACGACGTCGAGAAGGAGAACATGGAGGACGCCCTCCCCTATCTCGAGGACGGACTCGCGTGCGAGCTCACGTTCTACGAAGGCAAGGCGATTTCCGTCGATCTGCCGACGAGCGTCGTGCGCGAAGTGATCTACACCGAGCCCGCGGTGAAGGGCGACACGTCGGGCAAGGTGCTGAAGCCGGCCAAGCTCGCGAGCGGCCTCGAGGTGCCGGTGCCGCTCTTCGTCAACACCGGCGACAAGATCGAAGTCGACACCCGCACCGGCGAATATCGCCGTCGCGTCTAACGTTCGGCAGCGCGCGGCGGTGAGAACGCTGCGCGCGCCCGTCGCGCCGGTTCGCGCACCGGACAGTGCTCGACATGGTCGTTGACGAGACCCATCGCCTGCATGAAGGCGTACACGGTCGTGGGGCCCACGAACGTGAAGCCGCGGCGCTTGAGATCCTTCGAGAGCGCGACCGACTCCGGTGAAGTCGGCATCGCCGCGAGCGCCTCGCGCGTGATGCGTCGCGGCCGGCTCGCCGCGTCGGGCTCGAAGTGCCAGAAATACGCGGCGAGCGACCCGAACTCCGACACGACGTCGTGCGCACGGCGGGCATTATTGACGACCGATTCGATCTTGCCGCGATGGCGCACGATGCCCGCGTCGCCTAGCAACCGCTCGACGTCGCGCGCCGTATAGCGGCCGACCCGGTCGGGATCGAAGCCGGCGAACGCCTTGCGAAACGCCTCGCGCTTGCCGAGGATCGTGCGCCAGCTCAAGCCCGACTGGAAGCCTTCGAGGCAGATCTTCTCGAACAGGCGCCGATCGTCCGCGACGGGAAAGCCCCACTCGCGATCGTGGTAGTCGATGTAGAGCGGGTCGTCGCCCGCCCACCAGCAGCGCGCATTGCGCGCATCGGTTCGTTCGCCGTTCACCGTCAATCGAGCTTGGCGTCCGAGCGGGTGCAATCCGAAGCGAAGCAGGACCGCCGCCGAAGCATCCTGCGACATGTCACGCCCGGAGCGTCACTTTGCGAGGAATCGACCGAGATCGCGATCGACCAACCGTTTCGTCGCAACCGCGTCGGGATCCGCGCGCCGTGAAGGAGTGCCCTGCGCATGCGCGCGCGACAAAGGCCGATGCTTGACAGTCGCGCTGCGCGGCTTCGCTGCTGTGGGTCGTTCCGCCTGCACGTCGCGCGCGGGGGGTGCGGCCGCTTCGATCGCAGGCGAATCGTTCGTTGCACGGTCCGGCATCGCGGCCTTGGGCGCCGCCGTGTCGTTGGTGCTGGCGGCGATTGTCGACCGCGTGTCCGCGGGAATGCGCGCGGCCCCCGCGTTCGCTGCGGACGCCGTGTGCGCGGCTCGATTGTCCCCGCGTTCAATGCGCCGTTCAATGCGTGCAGATGAAACCGACGGCGCCATCGCGTTGGACCGCGCGAGCGAGTTCGTCACGACACCGCGAAGCGTCGGGACGTCGAAAGCCCAGTAGCCGACGGCGCCGGCGACGAGCACGACGGCGAAAGCAATGCCGAGGTGCGCGCGGCGCGCTGGGGTCGTTGCGGCGCTCGAGACGTTCCGTCCTTCCTTACCGGTGAACGGCGCTTCGGGCAGCGCTAGCGCGTGCACGACGCGTTCTGCGAACGCGATGGGCGTGGCGTCGGCGAGCGCGTGTTGTCGCGCGTCGTCGCCGACGTAGCGCTTCTCGCCGAGCGCGATGACGTCGTCGGCGTCCGGCTGCGCCTCCGCGGTGGCCCCAACGGGATCGAGAACGAACGTGACGTCGTCGACCGGCGACGGCGGAAAATCCTCGGTTACCCGCGCAGGCGCGGCGTCCACGTCCCAAGGTTCACGGTCGAACTGCGCGCCGCACTGATGGCAGCTGCCGGCGTCGATGGCGTTGATTGCCTCGCACGCGGCGCACACCGCGAGCGTCAGCGGGGTGCCGCAGTCGGTGCACAGCCGTGCGGCATCCCGATGCTCGCGTGCGCACGAAGGGCAAATGGCGCAAGTCATGATGCCGAAAGCGTGCTGCCGGCCGGTTAGAGCATGCGCGTGAACTGCTTGGTTCCCAATCATGGTGCGTTGTAACGATTACAAATAATTTCAAGGACTTCCATTGTTCGCATGCGCGGAGTCGGCGAAAATCGGTTCCGAATTCTCCCGCATGAGCTCGTCTTCCATTCACGCGCCGGCGTCCGCCCCGCGCCACCTCGCCGATCGTGCGCACTTCGCGTACCTGTACGAGGACGATCATGCGCTCGTCGACGCCGTGGACGAATACATCGGCGGCGCGCTTGCGAGCGGCGCGTCGGCTATCGTACTCGCGACGGCCGATCATCGCTCCGCATTCGAATCGCGCTGGCGCGCCGCGGGCCTCGATCTGGCCGCCATGGGCGCCCACGGACGCTATCGTGCGCTCGATGCGCACGAAGCGCTCGCTGCGATTCTCGTCGATGGCATGCCGGATCGCGAGCGCTTCTTCGCGGTGTTCGAGCCGATCGTCGTCGAAGCGGGGGGCCAGGGCAACCGCCTCGTCATCTTCGGCGATCTCGTCGGCGTGCTGTGGCGCGACGCCGCGCACGAATCCGCATGGCAGATCGAGAAGTTCTGGAACGAGCTTGCACGCACGCATCGATTCGCCCTCTGCTGCGGGTACCCGGCCTGCGCTGCCGACGATGCGGGCACGGCGTTTTGCCGCATCTGCGCCGAGCATGGTCTGATGATTCCCGCCGAGAGCCACAGCCGGCTCGGCGACGACAACGCACGTCTCGACAACGCGCGTCTTGCGTACATCGGGGAATTGCAGCAGCGCGCAAATTCGCTCGACCGCGAGCTTGCCAACCGCCGTGCGGCGGAGGCGCTGCTCGACCGCAAGGCGCGCGAGCTCGATGATTTTCTCGATCGCGCGACGTACGCGATCCACAGCGTAGGCGCTGACGGCATCATTCTTTCTGCCAACCGCTTCGAGCTCGAGATGCTGGGCTACGAGGCCACCGAATACGTAGGCCGCAACGTTCGCGACTTCTACGTCGGCGACGTGCCAATGCCGCTTCTCGGGACCTTCGGAAATGCGAAGCCGCTTCGCGATCAGTCCGCGCGCATGCGCCGCTCGGACGGGTCGATCCGAGACGTGGTGGTGACGACGGACGTCTACGACCTTGACGGCTCCCTGCAGACGCGGTGCTTCACGCGGGACGTGACCGAGCAGCTGCGCGCGCAGCAGGCCGTCGACGTCGCCCGCGAGCTCGCCCACAACAGCGACGCGCTGCTCGCGGCGATCGTCGCGTCGTCGGACGACGCCATCGTGAGCAAGACGCTCGATGGCGGCGTCACGTCGTGGAACCAGGGCGCCCGCCAGCTTTTCGGCTACGAGCCCGGCGAGATGATCGGCGCGTCGATCCTGAGGATCGTGCCGCCCGAGCTGCACGACGAAGAGCGCGAGCTCCTCCGGCGTCTTTCGCGCGGCGAGCGAATCGAGCACTTCGAGACCGTTCGCCTGCGCAAGGACGGAGCGCGCGTCGACGTCTCGCTGACGATTTCGCCGATCAGGGACAAGGATGGGCGCGTCGTCGGCGCTTCGAAGGTCGCGCGCGACATTACCGACCGCAAGCGCATCGAAGAGCAATTGCGCGTCGCCGACCGGCGCAAGGACGAATTCATCGCGATGCTCGGGCATGAGCTGCGCAATCCGCTCGCGCCGATCCGCACGGTGACCGAGGTGCTGTGCCGCACGCTCGTGGACAACCCGCGCGCAGTCGAGCTTTGCGCGATCCTCGAGCGCCAGGTTCAGCAGATGACTCGGCTCCTCGACGACCTCCTCGACGTGACGCGGATCACGCGCGGAACGATCCGCTTCCAGCGCGAGCGCGTCGACGTGTCGGCGGTGATTCAGCGGGCGGTGGAAGCAAGCGGCGCGCTGATCACGCGGCGCAAGCAGCGCCTGCGCGTCGGGATGCCGAAGAAGCCGGTGTTCGCGCAGGGCGATTTCGCGCGCCTCGTGCAACTCGTCACGAACCTCCTCAACAATGCGGCGAAGTACACCCCCGTGTACGGGCGCATCGCGCTTCGCGTCGTGCGCCGTGGCGAGCAGTTCGACATCCGCGTCCAGGACAATGGTGCCGGAATCGCTCCCGAGATGCTGCCGCGCGTCTTCGAACTTTTCGTGCAAAGCGAAGCCGTGGGTGGCGTGCAGGAAGGCTTGGGCATCGGACTCACGCTCGTCCGCGTGATCGCCGAGCATCATCGCGGCCACGTGGTCGCGCACAGTGCCGGACCCGGGCGCGGCAGCCAGTTCGTCGTGACGCTGCCGGTCCACGCCGAGCACGACGCCAGGCAGGCGCCCGCGGAAGCCTCAACCTCCGCGCCGGCATCGCGCAAGCGCATCGTCATCGTCGACGACAACCGCGACGCGCTCGAGTCGCTCGCGACGCTGCTGCGCCTCGCCGGGCACGAAGTGAGGATCGCGAGCGACGGCGCAACCGGCCTTCGCATCGTCGAGGAAACGCAGCCCGACCTCGCGTTGCTCGACATCGGATTGCCCGGGATGAGCGGCTACGAAGTGGCGCGACGCCTGCGCGAGGCGGGCTGCAACGTGCCGCTTGCCGCAATCACCGGATACGGCACGCCTGAAGACCGCGAGCGCACCCGCGCAGCCGGCTTCGATCACCATCTCGTGAAGCCCGTCGATACGTCGCGTCTCGAGCGCCTGCTCGGCTCGGCCGCGTAGTTCACGCCGTCCGCCCGCGCAGTCCCCGTTTCGGTCTCGCGACGCCCGCGTCGTGTTGCGATCGTGGTCTGCACTGCAGAACGCAACGACTGCTTGCTGTTCCTCCGCATCACTGCCCGGTTGACGCGATCCCCGTTCGAGCGTAGCTTCGATCGTCCTTATTCCATCGTTCCGCCTTGCAGAACGTGCTCACTCGTAACCAGATGATCGCCTCGGCGGCCGGAACTCTGGAAGCATTGGAGATCCTCGGCAATGCGGGTGGGCAGCTGTCGCTGCGCGAACTCGTCGCCACGATGCGGCGTCCGAAGGCCACCGTGCATCGCATGCTCTCGACGCTGGTGCATACCGGCTTCGTCGAGCAGGACGAGGACGGTCGATACCTGTTGACGCTGAAAGCGTGGCGCATCGGCGCCGCCGCCGTACGCAAGCTCGACCTCGTCGAGCGCGCGCGACCGATCCTCGAGAAGCTCGCGGCCGAAACCGGCGAGACGGTGCACCTCGCGGTCCTCGATCCGTCCGGAGGGATCGTCTATGTTGCGAAGGTCGAAAGCGCGCAGTCGATCGGTGTGCAAACGCGCCTCGGCCAGCTGAACCCGTCGTGGTGCACCGCCACCGGCCGCAGCCTCCTCGCATTCAACGACAGCGTCGCGGAGCGCGTGCTCGCCGCTCCGCTCGCGCGACGCACGCGCAAGACGATCGTCGATCCTCGTACGCTTCGCGCACGCATCGCCGAAGCGCGCGAGCGGGGTTACGCCGTGACGATTGCGGAGAATCACCCCGAGATGGGCGGCGTGGCGGCGCCCGTCCGCGACCATTCCGGCGTCGCTGTCGCCGCGTGCGGCGTCGCCATTCCCGAGTACCGAATGAACGAGAACGCCGTCGCGCGGGCGATCCCGTGCGTGCTGCGCGCGGCCGCGGCTCTTTCCGCCGAACTGGGCCATGCACAAGGCGATCGCCGAAGGAGCGCACGTGCAGCGTGAGGTCACCGACATTCTGATCCTCGGCGGCGGCGGCGCCGCGCTCTACGCGGCGCTGCGGGCGCGCGACGCCGATCCGCGCCTGCGCATAACCGTCGCGAGCAAGGGGCTCTTCGGCAAGAGCGGATGCACCCGCATGGTCCAGGGTGGCTACAACGTCGTGCTGCATCCCGACGACTCGTTCGACAAGCACTACGACGACACGCTGCGTGGCGGCGCGATGATCAATGACCAGGAGCTCGCCTGGCTCCTGGTCACGCAAGCGCCCGAGCGCATCGTCGAGCTCGAGAACCGATTCGGCTGCTATTTCGATCGCAACGCCGACGGCACGATCCACCAGCGCGCGCTCGCCGGCCAGTCGTTCAACCGCACGGTGCACCGGGGCGACCTCACCGGCATCGAGCTGATGAGCCGCCTCTCCGAGCAGGTGCTCGTGCGCGACATCGACATCCGAAACGAAGTGCGCGGCGTCGACCTGCTGTTCGACGCGAATCGCGCGCGCGTATGCGGCGCGCTGCTCTTCGACATCAATCGCGGCGAATACATGGCGATCGCCGCGCGCTGCGTATTGCTCGCGACCGGCGGCGCCGCACCCCTCTATCGGATCACGCCGGCATCGCTCGAGAAGAGCGGCGACGGCCTCGCGATGGCGTTTCGCGCGGGCGCCGAGCTCGTCGACATGGAGATGATGCAGTTTCATCCGACGGGTCTGATCGCCGGCGATTCGGTGCTGACCGGTACCGTGCTCGAGGAAGGCCTGCGCGGCGCCGGCGGCTACCTCATGAACGCGCTCGGCGAGCGCTTCATGGCGCGCTACGACCCCGCGAAGATGGAGCGCTCGACCCGCGATCGCGTGTCGCGCTCGAGCTTCCTCGAATTGCGCGCGGGCCGCGGCACGCCGCAAGGTGGCGTGTTGCTCGACGTGCGGCACCTCGGCAAGGACTTCCTGCTGAAGTCGTCGCCCGGCATGTATCGGCGCTGCCTGTCGGTCGGTTACGACATGGCGAAGGAGCCCGTGCAGGTCACGCCGACCGCGCACTTCCAAATGGGCGGGGTACGCATCGATACGCGTTGCCGGTCGTCGATTCCGGGTCTGTATGCCGCCGGCGAGGACGCCGGAGGCGTGCACGGCGCGAACCGGCTCGGCGGCAATGGCGTCGCCGAGTCGATCGTGTTCGGCGCGATCGCGGGCGACGCGATGGTGCGCGACCTGGCGTCGCTGGCGTCGCCGATGCCGGAGATCCCCGACGTCGGCGATCCGCTTCGCGCACATTCCGGAACGACCAACCCGTTCGCGTTGCGCCGCGAGCTGGGAAGCCTCGCGTGGGACTCGATCGGTATCGTGCGCAGTGCCGCGGCGCTCGAAGAAGCACTCGAGCGGCTCGATGCGATCGAAGCGCGTCTCGCGGACGTCGCGCTGCCGGGAGAGGTCGCCGGCAACCCTTCGTTGCAGGCATGCATGGACACCGCGAATCTCGTGACCGTCGCGCGGCTCATCGCGACTTCCGCTGCGCTGCGTGAGGAAAGCCGCGGCAGTCATTACCGCGAGGACTTCCCGCAGACGAGCCCCGACGGCCTCTACAACATTCACGCTCGGCGAAGCGCCGATGGCGGGATCGTCACCGAGCGACGCCCCGTCCGCTTCACGCGGCGTCGCCCGGAAGAACTCGCCGGGGACACGGTCATACCCGCGGCGGCGAGCACGGCCGCTGTCACGGCCACGCCATGACGACGATGCCATTTCCGTCGAATGCGGCGGGGCACTTGCCGACTTCCAGAAAGAGCGTTGCGCTGCGATGACGTATCCCCCAACCATTACCCTCGACGTCGCGCGCTCGGATCCATCGCGACCGTCGCGTTTCGAGGTGCCGGTGCCGACCGCCGGCAGCCGCATTCTCGACGCGCTCTTGTACGTGCGCGAGCGTCTCGACGCGACGCTGGGCTTTCGTTATGCCTGCCGCGCCGGCATGTGCGGCGCGTGCGCGGTCGTCGTCAACGGGAAGGAAGCGCTCGCGTGCCAGCTGCCCGTCGCCGCGCTCGGCACTTCCGAAGTGCGCGTTGCGCCGCTGCGCGGTCTGCCGGTGCTGCGCGACCTGGTCTGCGACATGGAGCCGTTCTTCGCCGGGTGGAAGCGTGCGCATGCGGCGCTGCAGCCCGGCGAGCCGGCGCGCGCGACGCCGCGCACGATGCCGCCCGGCGAGCCGCGACGTGCGCTGATCGAGGGCCAGAGCGGATGCCTGACATGCGGCGCGTGCGATTCCGCGTGTGCGGATTCGCTTGGCGGCGATCATGCGCGCGGACCCGCGGCATTGAATCGCGTGCTGATGCTCGCCCTGGACGAGCGCGATGCCAAAGGCGGGGAGCGACTCGCCACGATAGCCCCGGAAACCGACCGCCTGCGTGCCTACGCGCAAAGCGGCATCGACGACGTTTGTCCGGTCGGCATTCCCCTGCGCGGTGCGATGGACGCGCTCGAGCGGCTCGTCGCCGGGAAGCGCGTCTCCTGATCCATGGCACGCGGCGGCGAACTCACTGTGGGCGCCGTCGCGCGCCACTTCGCCCGGCTCGAGCCCGGCAAACGGGCGCTCTACGACGCATCGCGCGCGCTTACGTACCGCGAGCTCGACGACTCAGCCGACCGGCTCGCCTCGGCCTTGCTTCACGGCGGCATGCGCCGTGGCGACGTCGTCTGCGCGTATCTGCCGAACTGCATCGATTACGTGCTGGTCGTGCTCGGCGTCGCTCGCGCCGGCGCGATCTTTTCGCCGATCAATCCGCGATTCAAGCGCTACGAGATCGCGAAGATCCTCGCGCTGGCGCGTCCCCGCATCGTCTTCACCACGTCCACGCAGGCCGAAGTGCTGCGAAGCGCGATCCAGGGTGGCGAGTCGCCACGCGTCATCGCGGTCGATGGGGAAGGAAGCGATTCCTTGCAGAGAATGCTCCCGCGCGAGATCGGCGAGCTGCCGAACCTCGACGAGGACGATGTCTTCAGCCTCATGTTCACGTCGGGAACCACCGGCGAGCCGAAAGGTGCGCTCGCGACACATCGTGCGCGGATGCTGTGGGTGGTCAACGCGACGATCCAGTACGGCCTCGACGAGGCCGACGTCTACCTCGGCACGATGCCGCAGGTGCACTCGGCGGGACTCACGTTCACGCTGATGCATCTGTACGCCGGCGCGACGGTGCGCATCATGCCGCAGTTCGATCCTGCCGAGTTCCTGGCGATCATCGAGCGCGAGCGCATCACGTCCGCGCTGACGGTGCCGACGATGCTGACGATGATCACCGAGGCCATCGATCGAGCGCCGGTGCGACCGGAACTCGCGTCGCTGAAGCGTCTCGTCACCTGCGGCTCGCCGCTCCCGCTCGCGACCAAGCGCCGCGTGATCGAAACCATCACGCCTGAGCTCTACGATTACTACGGGTCGACCGAATCGAACAGCATGACCGTGCTGCGGCCGTGCGATCAACTGCGCAAGCCGGCGTCGGTCGGGCAGGCGTTTCGCAACGTCGAGTTGATGATTGCCGGGGAAGACGATGCGCCGTGCGCATCCGGCGCCGTCGGTGAAGTGTGGTGCTCGAATCCGTCGATCTTCAGCGCCTACCGCGATCGCCCCGATGAAACGTCGCGGGCGTTCGCCGGTCGCTGGTACCGCACGGGGGACCTCGGCTACCTCGACGCGGAAGGCTTCCTGCACCTCGTCGGCCGCAAGAGCGACGTCGTGATCAGTGGCGGCGTCAACGTCTACCCCGCGGAAATCGAGCAGGTGCTGATGCTGCATCCGGCCGTGCTCGATGCGGCGGTCGTCGGCGTGCCCGACGCGAAATGGGGCCAGAGCGTCAAGGCGTACCTCGTGCTGCGCGATGATGCGCGGCTCGATCTCGCCGAAGTGCAGCGGCATTGCGCCGCGCACCTCGCGGATTACAAGAAGCCGCGCAGCATCGAGTTCCGCCGTGCGCTGCCGAAGAACGCCGGGGGCAAGACCATCAAGTCCGCACTGACGGAGGACGCGTATGCCTGAGCCGCTCATGCACGTGAAGGTCGGGATCGAGGATCGCATCGCGATCCTGCGCCTGTCGGATCCGGCGCGCCGCAACGCGATGAGCCTCACGATGCGTGAGGAATGCGTGGGCGTGCTGCGCGAGCTCGAGAGCGGCGGTGACGCCGACGCGATCGTCATCACCGGCGACGGCGACAAGGCATTCTCGGCGGGCGCCGATCTCGACGAGCTCTCGCGGCGGACGATCGAAAGCGAGGTGTCCACGCGTGCGCAGTTGCGCCGCGAGCTCGCGCGGCTCATCGAAGGGTTGCGGCTGCCGACGCTCGCCGCCATCAACGGATACTGCCTCGGCGCGGGACTCGAGCTCGCGCTCGCGTGCACGTTACGCATCGCCGCGGACAACGCGAAGCTCGGCCTGCCCGAAGTGAAACTCGGCGTGATTCCCGGCAGTGGGGGCACGCAGCGCCTCGCACGCCTCGTCGGGCTCGGCCGCGCGATGGAGCTCGTCACGCTCGGCGAGGCGATCGACGCGCACGAGGCATGGCGCATCGGTCTCGTCAATCGCGTCTGCTCCGCCGAAGAGCTGATGCCGACCGCACGCGCCATCTGCCGCGGCTGGCAGGCGAAGGGACCGGTGTCGCTGATGCTTGCGCGCGACGCGGTCCTGCGCAGTGCCGATGCGGATCTCGCGACCGGGCTCGATTACGAGAACAAGCTCTTCGCGCTGGCGATCGCGAGCGGCGAGCGCGACGAAGGCGTCACGGCGTTTCGCGAGAAACGCGCGGCGCGCTTTCGCAGGAAGGGTTGAAGGACGACGCAAGCTGCGCGAGCGGCGCGGACGCCCACTGTTCGAGACGGCGAACAACGCCGCATACGCATCGATACGGAGGAGAGACACCATGGAACGGATCATCGCGACTATGCGGGCCATCGCGTTGGCGACAGTCGTCGGTTTGCTCGCGTTCGCGGCTTCGGCGAACGCGCTCGCCGAGGTCGACGAAGTGCGGCTCGTGCGCCAGTTCGGCATTCACTACCTGCCGCTCGTGGTGATGGAGCACGAGAAGCTCATCGAAAGGGAGGCGGCCGCGCGCGGGATGCCGAACATGAAGGTGACCTGGGCGCAGCTGTCCGGCGGCGCATCGGTCAACGACGCGTTGCTGGCCGGTGCGGTCGAGTACTCGGCGGGGGGCGTGGGACCGCTGATCGTGCTGTGGGACAAGACGAAGGACGGCAAGGGCGACGTGCACGCGGTCGCCGCGGTGAGCGACGTGCCGATGACGCTTTTGTCCCGCAATCCGGCCGTCAAGTCGCTCGCCGACTTCACCGACAAGGACAAGATCGCGCTGCCCGCCGTGAAGACCTCAATGCAGGCGGTCACGCTGCAGATGGCAGCCGCGAAAATGTGGGGCGACGACGCGTTCGAGAAGCTCGACAAGCTGACCGTCTCGATGCGCCATCCCGACGGCGCCGCGCAGATGCTGTCGGGCCAGGGCGAGATCAGTGCGCATTTCACCGCGGCGCCGTACGACTTCATGGAGCTGAAGAACCCGGGCATCCATCGGGTGCTCGACAGCTACGACGTCTACGGCGGCCCGGCGACCCTGATCCTGCTCTACACGACGAAGAAGGTCCACGACGAGAACCCGAAGGTGAACGAAGCGGTCGTCGCGGCCATGAACCAAGCCGACAAGCTCATCAAGGCCGACCCCAAGCGTGCGGCCGAGATCTATCTCGCGGTCACGAAAGAAAAAACGAGCGTCGACGACCTGGTCGCGATGATCAGCGATCCGAAGATCGCGTACCGGCTGGCGCCGAGCGCGACCTTTCCCGTCGCACAATTCCTGCACCGCACCGGGCGGGTGAAACACCAGGCAAGCTCGTGGAAGGACCTTTTCTTCCCCTCGGCCCATAACCTTTCCGGCAGCTGAAAGGGCTGCCCGAAGCGCCAAGGAGGGACGCGATGAGTGCGCACGCGGCGGCGACGCTCGCCGATTTCGTCTGCACGCTGGGCTTCGACGATATCCCTCCGCCCGTCGTCGACCGCGCGCGCCGACATCTCCTCGACACGCTCGGCGTTGCCATCCGCGGACGTTCGCATTCGAATGCCCGAAGCGCGTTGCGCGGCGCGCAAGCGCTCGACGGCGCCGTGGGCCGCATTCGCGTCTGGGGATCCGAGGCGACCCTCGCCGCCCCGTATGCCGCACTCGCCAACGGCGTCGCGTCGCACGCGCTCGACTTCGACGACACGCACACGGACTCGATCGTTCACGGCAGCGCGATCATCGCGCCCGTCGTGCTCGCGCTGGGCGAGGCGCGCGACGCGAGCGGCAGGGATCTCCTGAGCGCGTTCGTCGCCGGCTGGGAAGTCGCGGCGCGTATCGGTCTCGCTTCGCGCGGCACGTTCCATGCGCGCGGCTTCCATACCACCTCGATCGCCGGCGTGTTCGGCGCCGCGGCCGCCGCGGCGCGGCTGCTCGCATTGCCCGCCGGTGCTGCCGCGCACGCAATCGGTCTCGCCGGCAGCCAAGCATCGGGCATCAACGAGTACCTGTCGAACAGTTCGTCCGCGAAGAGCCTGCATACCGGGTGGAGCGCCCACGCGGGCATCGTGGCGGCCACGCTCGCGAAAGCCGGAATGACGGGACCGGCGAGCGTGTTCGAGGGCCGCGACGGGCTCATGCGCACGCACGGCGAGCGCGACCAGATGGACGTCGCTGCCTTGACGGCCAATCTCGGCACGCGCTGGGAGACGGCGCGCATCTCGATCAAGCCGTATCCGTGCTGCCATTTCGCGCACGCGTTCGTCGATTGCATCGGCGCACTCAAGGAACGGGGCGTGCGCAGCGACGACGTAATCGCCGTCGAATGCGTCGTCCCCGTTACGCAGATTCCTCTGATTTGCGAGCCGGCCGCGCAGAAAGCCGCGCCGGCCACGCCTTACGCCGCGAAGTTCAGCCTGCCGTTCCTGCTCGCATCGCGCATCGTCGACGGCAGCATCGGACACGCGACCTTCGATGCGCGAAACCTGACGCGTCGTGATCTCGCGAGCTTCGCCTCGCGCGTGACATATCGAATCGCGAAAGCCGGTGAAACCCCGTTTCCGCGAACGTTCCCCGGTTGGATCGAGGCGGTCCTCCGCGACGGCCGCAGGCTCGTCGAACGTTGCGACGTCAATGCCGGCCATCCCGACAATCCGCTCTCGGCGGAACAAGTTCGCGCGAAATTCGCCGATAACGCGCGCGACACGCTGGGCGAGAACGGAGTCGCGCGCGTGGCGCAGCTCGTTGCGGCGCTGCCCAGCACGACCGCCTCCGAACTCGCCGCCGCCCTCGCGCCTGTACACGAAACGATCCCGCAACCCTGACGGAAAGCGCCATGACCGATCGCTACGCCTCGTACCAGTTCCTGACGTTCGACCGCCCTTCGGATCGAGTGCTGCGCATCACCATCAACCGTCCCGAGAAGCTGAACGCGTTGCCTTGGGAAGCACACGGCGAGCTGGCACGTGTATGGCACGACGTGGACAGTGATCAGGACACGAACGTCGCGATCATTCGCGGCGCGGGCAAGGCATTCTCGGCCGGCGGTGACTTCGGGATGGTCGAGCGGCTGTCGCAAGACTACGCGCGCCAGACTGAGGCGCTGCGCGAATTTCGCGACCTTTGCTACAACATCGTCAACTGCTCGAAGCCGATCGTCTCGGCAATCCATGGCGTCGCGGTAGGCGCCGGGCTCGCGGCTGCCCTCATGGCCGACATCTCGATCGTCGCCAGGTCCGCACGCCTGATCGACGGGCACACGCGGCTCGGCCTGGCGGCCGGAGACCACGCCGCGATGATCTGGCCCTTGTTGTGCGGCATGGCAAAGGCGAAATATCACGTGCTGCTGTGCGAGGCCGTCGACGGCGAGGAAGCCGAGCGCATCGGGCTCGTTTCGCTCTGCGTCGCCGACGACGAACTTACCGCGAAGTCGGAGGAAGTTGCCGCGCGCCTCGCGACCGGAGCGCAGCGCCCCATTCGCTGGAGCAAGTACGCGATGAACAACTGGCTGCGCATGGCGGGCCCGATCTTCGACAACTCGGCCGCGCTCGAGCTTCTCACCTTCAATGGCCCCGACGTGCAGGAAGGGCTCGCGTCGCTCAAGGAGAAGCGGCCACCGAAGTTCGATTACAAGGTTTAGGCGCCGATCATCGATGCACGAACGGCCTCGACTCGTCACGTTCGATTTCTACACGGCGCTCGTCGATTGCCAGGCGACGGTCGTACCCGCGTTGCGTGCATCGCTCGGGACGACCTTCGATGCCGAGGTGCTCGCCCGCGAATGGCGCGCCAAGCAGCTCGAATGGACGCAGCTTTCGAACTCGCTTGGCCGCGAACGCATTCCGTTTCGGGAATGCACACGGCTCGCACTGCGGCACGTCCTCGCACGCCATCGCATCGGTGCCGGCGATGCCGACATCGGGACGCTCGTCGCCAGGTGGGATCGCATGAGGCCGTGGCCCGAAGCCGCCGCCACCCTCGGCATCCTGAAGGCCCGCGGCTACTCGATCGCGATCCTCTCCAACGGCGACGAGGCCATGCTACGAAGCGGCGCCGGCGCGTTCGATGTCCCGTTCGATCACGTCTTCGCGTCCGATCAGGCCGGACGCTACAAGCCGCACCCCGCGATGTACGCGCTTCCCACGACCCGCGCAGGGTTCGCGGCGCGCCACCTGCTGCACGTGGCAGGTTCCGGCAACGACGTCCTCGGCGCCAAGCTTGCCGGACTTCGGTGCGCCTGGTCGAACCGGCCAGGTGAGCCGCCTGCGGACGCGTCGGTGCGTGCCGACCACGAGCTTCGCGACCTCTCGGGATTGCTCGCTATGCTCTGATCAGAGCCCGAGCGCGCTTCCCACGAGACCGCGCAGGGCGTGACGCAACGTCTCGCGCGTGTCGCCATAGCGCGGATCGGTGCGGACGTTCGCGAGCTCGTACGGGTCGCGCTCGAGGTCGTAGAGCTCGTCGAGCTCGTCGCGCGTGCCCAGGTTGACCCAATGAATGTATTTGTAGCGATCGGTGCGAATCGCCTTGTACGTCATCCCGACGAGCCATGGATACGCGTTCTCCGCCCAGTACTCGATCAGGAATGCGTCACGCCAGTCGGCGCCGTCTGCGTCGAGCAACGGTAGCAACGAGCGTCCCTGGATCTGGGCGCCCGGAATGCCGCCCGCGAGCTCGATCAGCGTCGGGGCGAGGTCCTGACAGATAACCAAGCTGCCGACGCGCTTGCCTGCAGCGATCTTGGGCGGATAGCGCGCGATGAGCGGGCAGCGGATGCCTTCCTCGTACGCGAAGCGGCGCTCGGGCCCCAGGCCGTGCTCGCCGAAGAAGTAGCCGTTGTCGCCGAGAAAGACGATGAACGTATCGTCGAGCTGCTCAGACGATGCGAGCGCATCGAAGAGCATGCCGACTCCTTCGTCGACGGCAGCCATCATGCACGCACGTAAACGAATCTCTTCCTGCTCGCCGGCGTGGATCGCCTCGAGCATTGCGCGGGCGGGTCCCGTCTCCTTGAGCGCGAAGGCTTCCGCCCATGCGGGCTTCTGCTTCACGACCTCCTCCGGACTGAGCATGTTCGGTTTTCTCGGGAACACGCACCCGCGGTAGAGATCCGCGTGCCGCGGCGCCGGACGGTAGCCGTCCATGCGAAACGTGCCGTCTGCCGCCTGCTCGGCGTCAGGGTGCACCGCCTTGTGCGCGAAGAACAGCGACCACGGCTTGACGTGCTTTTTCGAGACGAACTCCACGGCCATGCGATTCATGATGTCCGTGACGTACCCGTGATGCTGGACGTACGTACCGTTCTCGTTGAGCTTCGGGTCGTTCAGCCGGCCATGCCCGTCGTAAGCGACCCAATGATCGTAGCCGGGGCGCGGCTTGCCGTCGTTGCCCATATGCCACTTGCCGATGTGCGCCGTCTCGTAGCCCAGACGGTGAAGTTGGAGGTGATAGTTCGGCAAGCGGTGGCTGGCGGCGTCGCGCGCGACGTTGTCGATGATGCCGTGGCGGCTCGCGTACTGGCCGGTGAGGATCGACGCCCGGTTAGGCGAGCAGATGGGCGTCGTATGAAAGGCGCGCTCGAAGAGGACGCCCTCGTGCGCAATTCGGTCGATGTTCGGTGTCTTCATGTACGGGTGGCCGCCCGCGCCGAATTCGTCGAAGCGAAGGTCGTCGATCAGGATGACGAGCAGGTTAGGTTGCTTTTGCATGGATTCGTGGACCGTTGCGGGAAGTCGACGGCGCTAGCGCGCCGGCCGTCATATTGCCGGACGACCTGCGCCACTTGCTTTCCGGCCGCAACTCGGTAACGCTTGTCGGCACTTCGCCGACCGCGGCGACCGAGGAGGATCCGATGGCGAAATACGGCAAGAAGACCCAGGACAAGGTTCGCAAAGTGATGCACGAGAAGAAGGAAGGCAAGCTTCGCAGCGGCGGCTCGCACAAGAAGGTGACGAGCCGCAAGCAGGCGATCGCGATCGGGTTGTCCGAGGCGCGCCGCGAGGGGGACAAGGTGCCGCCGAATCCGAATCGGAAGTCGGGTGCGAAGAAGTCGACCAAGAAGTCGTCGGCGAAGAAGTCGACGAAGAAGTCGTCGGCCAGAAAGTCGACGAAGAAGTCGTCCGCGAAGAAATCGACGAAGCGCTCTTAGCCGAAAGCTAAGTCGAAGAAGGGCACGCGGAAAATGTCCGCGAAGGCTTGGTTCGAGCCAACCAGACTTCCATCATCTACTGCTCAAAACAAGATGCCCGCAGCGCGGTGCGGGCATCTTGTAACCCGCTCGCCGTCCGTCGGACGATTACACGGGTCGTGGAGAGAAAACATCAACAATGAGCTCAGGCGTTACTGAGTCGGGGTCGGAAACGATCACCGGCCGGGGGACCAAGGCAACGCAAGTTGCGAACGGCCAGCTCACGGGACCCGATAGACGAGTATTCGGGCGGACGTCTTCCCAACCGCTGGCGCGGCCACATATAACCGGCCTTCCTCGGGCACCAACAGCCCGGTACGCGCGCGCGGCGCCGTTTCGATGGTCTCCACCATCGCATAGCGGTCGGGGGCCTCTCGACGGAACACGTTCACCTTACCGTCGCCGCACACGACGTAGACCCGGGCGTGCTCGGGGTCGAAGAATAGGTCGTCCGTATCCTTGGCAATCGCCAACCGCGCCGTGACGTTGCCCGATTCGGTGTCGTAGACGAGCAACTCGGGCGGCGAGCGCGTCCCCACGAACAGACGATGTCCCTGTTCATCCAGCGCCATCGGAAAATTGGCCGACGCGTCGGGCGTGTCCCACTGGCCGACGATCTTCCGCCGTAGCCGGTCAACGACGATGACCTTTCTCGCGTTCGGGACGTTGACGAAGATCCGGCTACCGCTCCGTTCGAGCTGAAACGACTCCGGGTGTCCGGGCAGCGAAATTGCGTCGACCGATTCGCCGCTTGCCGCATCGAGCATTCGCAGCGCGCCTCGACCATAGCCCACCCAGATCTTGCGCGCGGCTACGTCGTAGCGCAGGTTGTCGGCGTCAGCCATGTCGCCGATGCGTCGCAGCACCGAAAGCG
Source organism: Casimicrobiaceae bacterium (assembly GCA_035718935.1). Lineage (GTDB taxonomy): Bacteria > Pseudomonadota > Gammaproteobacteria > Burkholderiales > Casimicrobiaceae > VBCG01. The sequence continues at coordinate 28,010 of DASTGT010000107.1, read as the reverse complement.
AGGCAACATCGACGACGTCCACGCGGTCGCCTCCACCATTTGCGATGAACAAACGGTCCGAGTCGGGGAGATAGGCCACGCCTTGGGGTTCGCGAAGCCCGGAAATCGTTCGTCGTTCCTTGCTTTGCGTGTCGATAATTTCGACGGTGTCGTTGCCCAGCGCCGCGATGAAGATGCGATGCCTCGCTGGATCCGCCGACAGGTGGTCGATTCGTCCCTTCACGCCGGTCAGGGGAATCGTGGCGATGAGCTCCGTGGCAATGGCCTTCGACGTGCCCGACACGATCGTCAGGATCAGACCAAGCACGATGTAGAAACAACGAGTCACGCGACCGCCGAAACCCTGCGGCACAGGTCGGGACTCCAAGTATGGAGTTCGTCCCGTCCTTCCTTGCACCACGTGTAGAGCGCGTCGTACATGATCATTCCGTGTGCGAGCATTTCACGATCGTTGCCGAAGTTGCGCGAAAGCCCGAGCGACATCGCAGCCAGACCGGACGCCTGCGGTGCCAGCTCCAAACACCCCGTGTCTGCCCCACGCACGATGACGGCCAGTTGTGCAAGGGCCGGATCCTGCAGGCGGTAGTGTTTCAGAAAGGCGTCAAAGCTGCAGTGTCCTCCTGCATGCGAGAAGTGGACGTCCGGGATGTCGTAGGGAACGGCATCCCTTTCCCGCGCTACACGCGGGACGTCGGACGTCGGAACGTAGAGAAACTCCGCATCGGCATCGACGAAACGCGCGATCAGCCACGGGCAAGCGATACGGTCGATCTTCGGTCGCTCGCGCGTCACCCATCGCGTCGCCGCATCCGGCGGCTTGCGATCGAGTGCGCCGGCCTCACCCGACCAAGCCGAGATGCCACCTTCAAGATAGCGGGCGGAAATGCCGTGCCCGAGCAGCGCTCTCACAACATGCTGGCTCACCTCGCCTCCGTCGGCGCAATAGGCGACAAAGGAAGCGCCTGCGGGGAGCGAATGCGCCCACGACGAGACTTTCTCTGGGTCTCGCCGCAGCCCGCCGGCGAGCATCTGTGTCGATTGCCGGAACGCATCGTCGCGTCGAACATCGAGCACGATGGGCACGTCTGCGCAGTCCAATGCCGCGCGGAGGTCCGCCGTTGAAATGCAAGCAGTCATTTGCGGTGTCGAGCTTGCCATCAGTGTGCGCTCCGTTTCGCTTACGTGGCTGTTCAACCGTGCACCATCGGGTAGACGATGAGTCCGACGACTGCGGCCCCGGCAACGATGACGGGCTCCTGCAGTTTCGGGAATTTCCAGAGCAGCAGCAGCGTGATGCCGGCCAGGATCGCGGTGGGAACGTCGACGATCGATCGTTTCGCGAGCACGAAGGCCGCGCCGGTAATAGCGCCGATCGCTGCCGCCGTGACGCCGTCCACAAACGCAACGAGCGACGGCAGCTTCCCGTAGCGCTTGAAGTAGGGTGCCGGAATGACGGTAAAGAGGTAGCAGGGCAAAAACGTGGCAACGGCGGCGACACACGCGCCGGGCCACCCTTGGATGAGATAGCCGATGAAACCGACGGTTATGACGACCGGCCCGGGCGTGATCATCGCCACTGCAACTGCATCGACGAACTGGCGCTCCGTAAGCCAGTGATGGTCGGTGACCGCGCCTGCATAGAGAAAAGGCACGATGGCGAGTCCCGATCCAAAGACGAACGCGCCAGCTTTGGCGAAGAACAGCCCGATCTCGGCGAGCAGCGACCAGTCGAAGGCCGAGCCGATGCCCGATGCGGCGGGCGCCTGAATGTAGACGAGCGCACCCAAGCCGCCTCGTTGCAGCCACCGGGGCGGTGCCCGCACGACCAACGCGATCAACCCGGCGAGAATGAAAAGCCAACCGCTTTCGGACTCGGTGATCGCCGTGACAGACGCCAGCACGACATAGATCAGCCAGAGCACCTTGTCCTTGCCGACCGTGCGCTTCGTCAGCTTGTACGCGCTGATCGCGATGATGCCGATCACCGCAGCACCGACGCCGTAGAACACGGATTGCATCCAAGGCAACCCCCCGTATCTCACGTACGCCCAGCCGATGGCGAGCACCATGAAGAACGAAGGCAACACGAAAGCAACGCCCGTGATCGTGGCTCCGACGGTTCGGTAGTGGACGTACCCGAGGTACATGGCGAGCTGCGCGGCCAGTGGACCGGGCATCAACTGCGCAAGAGCGAGGCCCTCCTTGTAGTCAGCGTCCGAAATCCACTTCCGCACATCCACGAGGTCGCGATGCATGTAACCGCAGAGCGCGACCGGCCCACCGAAACCAAGCGAGCCAAGGCGCAGCATGTAGGCAACCAGCTGCCCGAGCGAGTACACCGGCGCGCCCGTGCCCGCGACCGAGCGAACGCTATCCATCGCGCTTGCTACAGCACCAGCGCGACTGGGCTGTCCCTCGTTTTCGCGCCGATCATGGCTGCAAGCGAATGGGGCCGCCGCTCGCCTTCCAGCCCGAGTGGCCGCTGTTCATGTACTTTGCGTCGAATCCAGCTTCACGGAGTTTTCTCGCCGTGCCGCAGCCGACGTGGAAGCCGTACGCGCAATACACGACCACTGGCTGTGACTGCGTAAGATCTTTCATCCAGTCCTGCAGTCGGTCAGGATCTCGCCAGGGAATGCCGTCTGCGATGTCCTGCTGACGCGAGAGCGAGTGCCGGGGCCGGACGTCGATTACTTGGACCGGCTGCTTCGCAGCAAGCATTTCTTTCACTTCTTCGACGCCGATGCTCGGAACGTCGGCGAACTCGTCTTGAATGAGCGGGCGTGGCGGCGCGACGTTCAATGCATCTTCGTAGCGACCTTGCACTTCCTGCCAATCGACATTTCGCAGGAAGGTATCCACGTAGGCTTTCGCATTTGCGCCGAAATCCATGTGATATGCGTGCTCGTACATGTCGAGCGCGAGGATTGGTACGCCGCTCACGGCGGCTTGCGAGTGCTCGGCCGCATACTGGTTCAACAGATGCCGGTCACGGGGGATGTAGGTTAGAACCACCCAGCCGGAACCGCCGCCGAGCGCATAGCCCATCGTTCTGAACTCTGTCCGCCAGCGATCGAACGAGCCAAACTGCGTTGCAATCACGTCCGCCATGGTGCTCGGCAGCTTGCCCTCTCCGCCCAGGCTGGCGAAGTACAGCTCGTGCAAAAGGGTCGAGTTGAGTGCGATCAATTCTTCCCGCTTCAGCCCGTTGATGACATGGCCGGGGCTATTCTCGAAATCGAGCGATTCGAGCTGTTTCGTGATGGCGTTGAGCCGGCGCAGGGCGCCGCCGTAGTTGTTTTCGTAGTGACTCTCGACGAGCTTCAACGACAGGCCGTTCAGCACCCACGGCCGGCAGTGAATCTGCTTGAGCGAATACTGCATGTCCCACCTCCAAGCGCAAGTTGACGAATGCTGCGCTGCCTCTGGAAGGCCAGAGCGTGGGCAGTTCTGCGACATGGGACGACAGTGCCCGCGCTCATGCGCAACGTCACAGGATTTGGACGGGGCACCGTCTTGGAGGGGATCAACCCGGGGGTCCTGTTACCCCCGCGAAAAGGCTACGCCAAAACGGCCACGGCTGCAAATTGGCGCAAAAATGGCACGGCGTCCCGCCGCATCGGCCGATCATCGCCGGTGGCCCCCAGGCCACCCACCATTTCGTCCGCGATACGATCACCGACGCTCCTTCGAACGGCGGTTGACAAGGCAATACGCCGGCGCACGATGAGGCAGCAAAGAAAGCCCGCACGCGGCGGGTCGATAGGAGGAGTTGGTGAAGGCGGCGAAAATCGACTCGACAAGTTTCCTCCATGAAAATCGAGCCGTGCCTTACCGCCGATCATCGAGCATCTGCGCGACGTGCTACGCGATCACACCATCGAAGCACGCATGACCATCGAGCAGCCCATGCGACGGTCCCGCAAGCCGGCGAACGCGTGATGAAGAACCGGGGCGTGACCGTAGCGGTAGCCGAGCTGCCAGTACCCCGGCCTGATTTCCGTCGCGCTCTTTCAACGTCTCCCGAAGCCGCTTCCTCCCGTTTTCGATGTCGGCATTGCGGCAAGTCGGTCGAGGCGCCGGTGCGGCAAGTGCCAACCGAACCGAATGGCCATGAAGCGCAGACCAAAGCAAAGGAGTCCGCCCGCGATTGTCGTTGCGAGCGGATGAACGTTGAGCACGTGCCCGATCGCGACCACCGCGGCGCAGGAAAGCGCCGCCAGCGCGTACAGGTCCGCGCGGAGGACTGACGGTATCTCGTTGACGAGCACGTCGCGTAGCATTCCACCTCCGATTCCGGTCAGCATGCCGAGCAACGCTGCCATCACCGGGCTCAGCCCATGAAGGAGAGCTTTTTGCGTCCCTGCTACTGCGAAGAACGCGAGGCCCACGGCATCGAACCACAGCACGGGATTGTTGAGCCTCGCGATGATCGAATATGCCCACCAGGTCAGGAGGCCTGCGAGAATGGAAACTCCCAGGTAAGCCCAGTCCGCAATGGCTGCTGGAGGAACTGCTCCAATTAGCAGGTCCCGCGTGATGCCCCCGGCATTGCCGGCCGCGAAAGACAACACCACGACACCGAAGATGTCCAGCCGATGCTTGACCGCAGCCGCTGCGCCGCTAAGCGCGAACACGAACGTGCCGCCGAGGTCCAGTATCAGTGACAAGATGTGTGCCATCGGTCCTCTCGCTCAGAGCAGACTTGCGGGGCGCGACGCCGTGCCCGACCTCCGAACAGCAAGGCGAGGAGTCATGGCGACAACCACGCGCGCGTCGCTACGACCAACGCCTCGACGCCCGTCTCCAGCGTCGGATGGATAACGGGGGCGAACAGCGGACTGTGGTTGACCGGAAGCTCGTTGAGACGGCCTGCCTCCTTGGCTTTCGCATACTGCGTCGGGTCGGTGCCGCCGATGAACCAGAACACCGACGGAACATGCCACTCGGTCCCGAAAGATCCAAAGTCCTCGCTTGCGGGCGCCGGTCCGGTCACGCGCACCCGCTCAGCCGAAAAGTGTTTTCGAAACGCATCGGCGACGCGCGTTGTCGCTTCGGCGTTGTTCACGTTCAGCGGGTAATGGTCGAGCGTCGTGATCTCCGGCTTTCGAGGCGATCCTGACGCAGCGGCCTCCGCGTTTACGATGCGTTCGATGGCAGCGAGCACATGCTTGCGCACGCTCTCATCGAAGGTCCGAACGTTGAGCTTGATGATGGCTTCGTCGGGAATCACGTTTTCCTTGGTGCCTGCTTGTAGCGAGCCGACGGTGACCACAGCGGCGTCGGCCGCCGCGACTTCGCGCGAGACGATCGTCTGCAACCGCATCACTGTCGCGGCCGCCATCACCACCGGATCGATGCTCGCTTGCGGCATCGACCCGTGTGCGCCACGCCCGAACAGGCGAATCTGCAAACTGTCGGCAGCAGAAGTGATCGCTCCGGCGCGGCCGGCGACGACTCCTGCCGGGCCAGGCATTACATGCTGCCCAAGGATGACTGCGGGTTCGGGAAAGCGCTTAAAGAGACCATCGTCGATCATAGCCTGCGCGCCTTCTGCCGTCTCTTCTCCGGGTTGGAACACGGCCATCAGTGTTCCGTGCCACGCGTCGCGTGCCTGCGCAAGAAGGGCGGTTGCGCCGACGAGCCACGCAACGTGCATGTCGTGACCACACATGTGTCCCACCGGCACCATGTTTCCCTGGCGATCCTTCATCTTTACCTTGCTGGCATAAGGAAGGCCTGTCCCTTCCTCGATTGGCAGGGCGTCCATGTCGGCGCGCAGCATCACCGTCGGGCCTTCGCCGTTGCGCAGGAGCCCTACGACGCCCGTCTTTCCTACCCCGGTCGTCACATCGTAGCCGGCGGCGCTCAGCCGATCTGCGGCAAGCTTGGCGGTCCGGGTCTCCTGCATCGACAGCTCCGGATGCGCGTGCACATCGGTGTAAAACGTCTCCAGCTCCGGCAGCAGTTCGAAAAGATGCGCCAGCGCAGCGTCGGAAGAACGCGTCTGTTGCGTGTTCATGACAGGACCTTTCGCATTGAGGTGGACAAACGATCAGCGCGTGCTGCGCAGGATGATGTGCCACAGACCCGTGTTCATCGGCGTCGTGTTCGCCAGTTGCCGAGCGTTGCGCTCTGACGGTCGGACAGCTGCAAGAAGCCCGGCACGAGCACCACCGCTCCCGCGGGTCCCACGTGGTGGATGCCCTCGCACATCCTCGCGCATGTGTCGCAAGCTGTTGTCGATCGCCTCCGCCATGGGGCCCGCCGTTTGCGACTTCTCGTGCGCGTCGCCGTGTCCGGGGTATCTGACGAGCGCGGTGTCGGTCCAGCCGCCGATGCCGCTCTTTGCGTCCGAGGTGATGTTCGGTGCGTCCCACCCTCCGGCTTTGCCGCCGCCGAGAAGCGCGACGGCGACGCCGCCATCAGGACGTTTTCGTGGCGCGTGGCATGTCCCGCAGGGTGCGAGGCCCTGCACCAGGTAGGCGTCGCGATTCCATGGTGAGCCGTAGAAGCTCGGGTAATGAACGGACCTGGCCCGCAGAGAACGATGCTCGCCATGGCGCATCTCCAAGGATGCACGCGCTGCGGAATCGAGCCACGCGGCAGAGCGCGTCGTCACCTCCTCGCTGGCCGCTAAGAGGTTTGAAGACTACGACCTCCGGCAATTGTCGAACGTTCGCGGGCGACGTTTAGGCGCACGCGCGGATCAGCATCCGATTGACGGCCGCGTGCCTGACGGGTTCATCGCGCGCCCGCATCTCGGTGCCAAGGGTTCACCGGGCGAAAGTCAATCAGGCACTCGGGACGCGCGCCGATTGAGCCGGTCGTGGGAGACAAATGCAAAACGGCCGCTCAGCGCGGCCGTTTTGGATGAGTTTGGTGGAGGTGGCGAGAATCGAACTCGCGTCCGGAAACCCTCTACAGTCGGGACTACATGCTTAGTCTCGTCGTTTGAATCTCGTCTCCCCGCCGCCGACGGACAGGCTGCCGGGAAACCAGTCACCTTGGTTTAACGCCCGCCCCAAGTGACCCGGGTCAGGCGCGATCGCTCGAAATGTCCTCGCTGTGGCTCGCGGTGTTACCCGTTCGTCACCCAAGCTGAGCGCCGCCTGGTGCGAGGTCCGGCGGGATTAAGCCGCCAGAGCGTAGTTTTCGTCGTTCGCAGTTAAGTTTGCGAGTGCTCGGGATTTACGAGGACAAGCGCCTCGGCATGCCCCGCGCTGCTTCGATGCCCCCGTCGAAACCAGTACACCCCCGGTAACGTTGCGGGCGCCGCGCCGAACGTCCGGCGAGCGCTGGAAAGTCGAATGATACCCGCAGCGAGGCGTCCCCCCTGCCAGCAGCGAAGATGGCGTCGCTGCCCGGTGATTTCAATCGCGCCCGCCGGCGCAACGACTCACCGCCGGGCCATCAGCAACCCGAGCAGCGCACCGGCGCCGGCGGCCCAGGCGACCGCCTTGATGGGCTCGCGGCGAACGTAATCCTCGGTGGCTTCGCGTGCACGCGCCGCGCGGTCGGTTGCCGTCATGCGCATCGCATCGAACTTGATTTTCGCCGCCGCCATGCCCTCCGAGAGCTGAACTCGCGCGACGGAGGCGCCGGCGCCCGAAAGCGTCGTCGCGTTGTGGAACAGCGTCTCGCAATCGGCGATGAACCGGCGGAAATCCTGCGCGAGCTGCTCGAGATCGGGCGAAACGGACTTCGTCATTTGCGCGATGCTTCCGTTCCCGCCGGTCGACATCGATTGGGTGTTGTCTTGCATGGTCGGCTCCGTGGTCAGCGTCGCGCGAGCGAAAGCAGGAACGTGACGAGCGCGACGATCAGAAATACGACGAACAGGATCTTCGCGATGCCCGCGGCGCCTGCGGCGATGCCGCCGAAGCCGAAGAGCGCCGCGATCAGCGCGATGATGAAGAACACGACCGCGTAATACAGCATGGTTGTCTCCTGTGAACAGTGCGCGGCCTTACGCGGCCGCGTCGCGACCCGTCTACTCGCACCAAGCGTGCCATCCCGCGGAGCTCGGATTTGCCTGCGGAACCATACGTTTAAAACGTACGACGCACCGCGCTCGTGGCAGGTAAAGGGCGCAAGTCTGCAATTACTGCCCGTTCCGTCGCGGTCGTTCCTACATCCGAATGCGATGAGGGCCGCTACGATGCGGGCGTTTTCGGCGCTACCGTCGTCGTGGCGCCCGCGTCGCGTCCCAGCGCTTCGGGCAAGGCGATGCACGCATCGCGAACATCCGACGGAGACCGCATGAAAGCTTCGAACGTATTCATGCTGGCGAGCATCACGATCGCGCTCGCCGCTTGCAACAGCGCGGACCAGAACCGAACCACGTCCAATCCACCCGGCGTCGCCAAAAGCGTCCCGTCGCCCAACGTGCCCCTCGGCATGAGCGCACCGGCGGCTCCGCCGGAGCGCGGCCCCATACCGGCGAACGCCAATGCCGCGGCGCCGGGAACGAACGCCACCGTCGCGTTCACCGACCAGAACGAGCAGCTCATGGGCAAGGGTCAGCCGAGCAAAGACGGCGCCGCGGAGAGCCAGGAGCAGGCCGTGAAGGCGCAGGAAGCCGCAGCCGCGGCGCCGAACACGGCGGCGGCAGACGCGGCCAAGGAGCAGGCGACGATAGGCGACCACGGCCTGCGTACGCCGGGCACCGGCCAGGACACCGCGGCGAACAGTCCTCGCCACGGCACACTGACGCCCGCCGAGGAATCGACGCAAATGCCGAAGGCGGGGCAGGTCAACAATTACTCCGATCCGGCGCTGGAAACGGACAGCGGGCGCCCGTCGACGGGGAACGGAACCAACAAGTAACGAGCGGCGCAAAAAAAGACGCCGCTATGTGGGAGCGGCGTCGAGGGCCCCTCGTTTGGGCGCGAGGGGGAGGGAGACGTTACGCGTCAGCGATCGGTGGATCGACCCGGGTCGCCCGAGGAATCGGGCGAAAGCGTCATCGCCCCGAGGAGCGTGAAGACCACGAACACGACGACGTTGGCGAAGAAGAACATCTGGGCGAGGACCGACGTCGTCAGATTATCGTCGACGACGCCAAGCACGCCGCTCGCGACCGCGAGGAGAAAGAATACGAGCGACCACTTCAGCATCACGTCCTCGTCGGGCGCCATCGGGGTATCGGATGAATCAAATCGTACGGTCCGCTTGTCGAATGCCGTATCGGCCCTTCCCCGATTCACCTGTAAGACGAACGCCTACGATCGGCTCGTCTTGAGATGCCCGACGCGCCCACGTATATTCGACCTTCGCCCTCCGGCAGTAATCGCGAATCGCAACACGCACGATGAAACGCCTGCTTCCGCTGCGCGTCCTCTTGCCATTGGCGCTCGGCGTCATCGTCTCGCTCGGCGTGCTCGGCTTCGCCGAGATCGGCTATCGCCGCCTCGAGTTCGCCAACAAGGCGATGTCGGCCGCCCTCGAGATGGAGACGGCGGTGAACGAGACGCTGGCGCTGATCGGTGAGGCCGAATCCGGGCAGCGCGGCTTCCTGCTCACCGGCGACCCGACCTATCTCAAGCCGTACAAGGCCGCGCTGCCGAAGATCGACCAGACCTTCGCGCGGCTGCGCGAGCTCATCAACGCGAACGGTACCGCGGTCATGATCGACCACGCGGGCCAGCTCAACGTGCTCATCGGCAAGAAGCTGAACGAGATGGAGTCGACGCTCGCGTTGAACGAGCGCAGCGGCCGTCAGGCCGCCTTCCAGCTGATCGACACGGGTCTCGGCCAGCAGTTGATGGAACAGCTCCGCGCACAGGCCCAGTCCATCCTCGACGAATTGCGCGAATCGTCCCGTCGCGGCGGGGCGCGCTGGGCCCAGGACATCGAGTTCGGCCGGGTGGGCATGCTCACCATGACCGCGTTCACCATCGCGCTGCTGTTCGTCGTGTGGGCGCTGGCACGCCGCGAGATCAGCGCGCGCGAGGCCAAGCGTCGCACACTCCTCGAGGAGCAGCGCCGGCTCGAGCAGGAAGTCACCGCGCGCACCGAGGAGCTTTCCGAGCTGTCGACGTACCTGCAGGCGGTGCGCGAGGAGGAGAAGTCGCGACTCGCGCGCGACATCCACGACGAGCTCGGCGGCATCCTCGTCGGTGCCAAGATGGACGTTGCGTGGGCGGTGCAGCGCGCGAAGACCGCGCTACCCGAAGTGGCCGAAAAGCTGGATCGCGCGCTCGCCATCCTCGACGAGGGCGTGGAGATGAAGCGCCGCATCATCGAGGAGCTTCGGCCGACGCTGCTCGACAACCTGGGCATCTCGGCCGCGATCGACTGGCAGGTGCGCCAGGCATGCGAGCGGGCCGGTCTGCACTGCGAGCTCAACCTCGCCGACATCGAGCTGCCGCCCGAGGTGGCCATCGCGCTCTATCGCATCGTGCAGGAGGCGCTCACCAACATCGTGAAGTACGCGAGTGCGCGCAACGTCGACGTCGATTTGATCGGAGACGACGAGGGCGTGTCGCTGGTCGTGCACGACGATGGCGCCGGCCTGCCGGCGGGTGTCGAATCGAGCCGGCTGTCGCACGGCATCGCGGGGATGCGTCAGCGCGTGCGCGCGCTGAACGGGAGCTTCAGGATCGGCAGCAAGCCGGGGTCGGGCACGACGATCGAGGTGTTCATTCCGGTGCCCCAAGCTTCGCGCGAGGAGACTGCGACGCAGGCGGAAGTCGAGCCGCCGCCGATGCTACCCGCGCCCGCGGCCGCCGCCCCCTCGCCCGCCTCGTAGCCCTGCTTCATCGCAAAACGGCCGGGACGAGCCCGGCCATTTTTCCCCTTGCCTTCCCGTTCGGGCGATCAGGTCTTGCCGTAGTGCGCCTTCGCCTCCTTGACGCAACGGTCCTTGGCCGCACCGCTCATCGAATCGCACTTTTCGACGGCGACCTTGTACTGTGCGTCACGCGTGTCTTCGCGTGCATCCTGACGCGCATCCGCACGCTTCTCCTGCGCGTCCTTCGACGCCTTGGTGTCGGCGCGCGCGACCTTCGCGTCGGCCTTCGCCTTGGTGTGCGCGGCCTTCGCTTCCTTCACGCAGACGTCCTTCTGGTTGCCCGACATGTCGTCGCACTTTTCCTTCGCGACGTCGTAGTTGGCGTCCGCCTGCGCGACACGCGCGTCGTAGCGCGCCTTGTCGGTGTGCTTGTACTCGGCCTCGAGCTCGGCCTTCGCAACCTTCTCCTTGCCCTTCGCTTCGGCCTGGCAAACGTCCTTCGCGTTGTCCTTGAGCGACGAACAGTGATCCTTGTCGGCCTTGTACTGCGCTTCGATCCGATCCTTGTCCGCCTTGTACTGGTCGCGCGTCATCCCTTTGTTGTCGGCGGCGCTCGCGGTGCCGGCCAGCGCGATGCCGGCCGAGGCCAGCAATGCGATCAAAAGCTTCGACATGTTTCCTCCGTGGTCAGTGACGAACGCCGGCGTCGGCGTCGTTGTAGCGGTCGCCGAACGAGTCGATCTGCCGCTCGGCTTCGTCCTTCGTGATGCCGTACGACTCCTGCAGCTTGCCTGCGAGCTGCTCGCGCTTGCCGGCGATCGAATCGATTTCGTCATCGGTGAGTTTTCCCCACTGCTCCTTGACCTTGCCCTTCAACTGCTTCCAGTTGCCTTCGATGCGGTCCCAGTTCATGGCTCTACCTCTCGCGATGCGGGCCGACGCGGCCCTTCCCGACCAACGATGCAACCGCCGTGCCTCTCGAAAAGTGGTTGTGTATCAATGGCTTGATGACGACGCGTGCGCTGGCGTTGCAATTTCAAGCGAACGCCGGATGGAACTTCGACGGTGCTGTAGGAAAAACCCGCCGGGAGAATCGCCGCGCGACGGAACTCTTTCAGGACTTTGCGGCCGCCACGGGCGCGGGTGCCGTGCGCTGATCCTCCCCGAGCAGCGTCGCGATGCGTTCGAGCGCGGGGATGCGGTCGGCCGTGGTCTTCACCACGGCGAGTAGCGGCACACCGACGAGCAGTCCCCAGCCGCCCCACAACCAACCGAAAAACAGCAGCGCGACGAAGACGGCGACCGAATTCATGCGAAACGCGCGCCCGAGCATCCACGCCGACAACCCCATGCCGATCAGCGTCGCCGCGATACCGACGAGCGCAGCGACCGCGACGGCGCGGCCGATCTCGTCGAACTGCACGAACGTCGCGATGCCGGTCGCGATGATCGTCAGCGCGGAGCCGGCATAGGGAACGATGTGCACGATGCCGGCCACCACGCCCCAGAGCCCGGCGTGGTGCACGCCGAACGCGAGCAGGATCCCCCACGTCGCAATGCCGATCATTGTATTGAGCACGAGCATCGTCATCAGATAGCGCTGCACCTGCGCGTCGATCTCGTCGAGGATTTCGACGGTGATCCGGCGCGCGGCGAGCGTCGGTCCTGCCAGGTGCGCGAGCTTGCGGCGAAACGCATCGCCGGCGGCGAGCAGGAAGTACGCGAGCAGCCCCGCGATACCGATCTGCACGAGCACCTCGAGCGCCTTCGTCGACTGATCGCTGATCCATTTCTGCAGCGCACTCGGCGTGGCCGGAGGCGGCGCCGCAACCACGGGCGCGCCGCCGCTCGCGGCTTCGGCCGCAGCACGATTGAGCTCGGCGGCTGCCGCGCGCACGTGCCCCATCGCCCCTTGGTGATCGGTGGTCGACTGATGCAACTCGATTCTGATCTTGCGCGCGGCATTCGGTAATTCGGCGAGTGCGTTCACCGCGTCGTCGCGCAGAAGCGAGATTCCGAACGCGACAAGCCCGGTCAGCACGAGCAGCACGAGCAGCGAGCCGAGCGCGCGCGGGACGTGGATGCGCTCGAGCGAAGCGACGAACGGCTTCAACGAGTAGCTCGCGAGGATCCCGACGACGACGGGGATCAGGAACGGCGCCGCGATCCTGGCTGCCGCGCACACGGCGAGCACCGCGAGCACGATCAGCGCAGTGACCGTTGCGCGCTGCCTGCGCGGCAGGACGTCGGCCGGCTTTTCCATATGCAAACGGCGCCCGGAGTCTGGTCGAACTCCGGGCGCCGTCCTGACCTTATGCCGCGATCAGTACTTCTTGTTCTCTTTTGCTTCTTCCTTGATCTTGGCGCCGCCCGCCTGGATGTCCTTGCCCGCGCCTTCGACGGTGTTGCAACCGGAAAGCAGCGCGAACGAAGGAAGCGCGAATGTCGCGGCGAGCGCAAGTGCGATGAGCCGTTTCATGGGTTCCCCTTTCGAAAGTGATGGGTGGACGCGCGAGCCGCATGTCGTCGGGCCGCACCCCGGCGATGCACTGCGCGTGCCACTGAAAAACGGCTTCCGCTTCAACGAGTTCCAAGGCAGGCGTCGATCGCCCGTGCAAGCTGGCGCGAGCGGCGCGGCAATTCTTACTGCCGCCGTCAGCTAGCTGCCGACGCGTCAGTGAACGTCGGAGCCGGGATCGGCGGCGAGGGTCTCGAGCACCTCGCGAACGCGGTGGTACTCGCGCGCCTTGTCGAAGAAATAGTCGGCGCCGAGCGCCATGCTCTTCGCGCGGTACTGAGGGAACGCGTAGTTGGTGAGCACGATGATCTTGGTGTTCGGCGGCCGCTTCGAGATGAGGGCGCGCAGCACGCCGAGCCCGGTACCGTGGCGAAGCTGGAGGTCGAGCACCATCGCATCCCACGGCGCAGCGTTCAGCATGCCGATCGCGGCCTGCTCGCTGTCGGCCTGCCCGACGATCTCGATTCTTCCCGGCTCCGCGATCGACTCGGCGAGCCGCTCGCGAATGAGCGGTGAATCCTCGACGAGTAGCACGCGCAGAGGCGATTCGTTGTCCACGTCGCTTTGTTGGCCGGATCCCGTCACGCGGACCGGCTCCTGATCGCGCGAAGTTGCCCCAGTGAGTCGCATATGCCTGCCGTCAACGTGCGCGACGACGCCATGGTGCAGGCGTCGTGCCTATTCGATGAGCCCGTTCTTGATCGCGTAGTACGTGAGATCCGCGTTCGACTTCATCGCCATCTTCTCGAGGATGCGCGTGCGATACGTGCTCACGGTCTTGACGGACAGGTTGAGCTCGTCGGCGATCTTCGACACCGCGGCGCCCGAGGCGAGTTTGCAGAAGATCTGGAACTCGCGCTGGGACAGTTCGGCGTGCAGGGGCTTCTCCCCGTCGCCCGATACGCCGTCGGCCAGGATCTGCGCAAGTGACGGGCTCACGTACTTGCGGCCCTGCACGACGGTGCGGATGGCCCCGACGAGTTGCGTCGAAGCGGCCTCCTTGTTGAGATAGCCCGCCGCGCCTGCGCGCAGCAGGTTGACCGCGTACTGGTCCTCGCCGTATGCGGAAAGCATCAGAACCGGCAGATCCGGCTTGATGTGCCGCAGCAGCCGCAACGTGTCGATGCCGTTCTTGTCGGGCATCGAGATGTCGAGCAGCACGACGTCGAACTCGGCGGCCCGCACCGCGGCCACGGTCTCCGAGCCGCTCGCCGCTTCGGCGGCGACCTCCATGTCGACCTGGTCGGCGATGAACTGCCGCAGTCCGGCGCGGACGATCGCATGATCGTCCGCGATCAAGATTCGTATCATCGGGCGCTCGTAGGCTCGCGACGCGCGATTCTAGCCTACATGGACGCGAGCCGAGCACCTTCCGCCTGATACGCCGTAAGCCGGTTGTACAGCGTCTTGAGGCTCACGCCGAGCATCTCCGCCGCCCGCCGCTTGTTGCCGCGGCAATGATCGAGCGTCGCGAAGATCGCCTGCCGCTCCATTTCCGCGAGCGACGTGCCGACGGGCACGCGCAGGCACTCGCCTTCCACGGCGGGACACGCGAGGCCGGCGAGTTCGAGCTCGACGACGTCCTCCGCCATGATGAAGGCACGATGCACCGCGTTCTTGAGCTCGCGCACGTTGCCGGGCCAGTGATAGGCGCGGATCGTCGTCAGCGCCGCGCGCGAGAAGCGCTTCGAGGTGCCGGCTTCGACGTTCAGGTTCTGCAGGAAATGCTCGGCGAGGAGCTCGGTGTCGCCCTCGCGGTCGCGAAGCGGCGGCAGCGTGATCGGGAACACGGCGAGCCGGTACATCAAGTCCTCGCGCAGGCGTCCGTCGCGCACTGCGTCGAGCGCATCGCGATTGGTCGCCGTCAGCACGCGCACGTTGGTCTTGATCTCGCCGTCGCCGCCGACGCGCATGAAGCGCCCCATCTCGAGCACGCGCAGCAGACGCACCTGCATCTCCGGCGCCATCTCCGTGATCTCGTCGAGGAACAACGTGCCGCCTTCCGCGCGCTCGAAGCAGCCACGGTGCTGCCGGTTCGCGCCGGTGAACGCGCCGCGCTCGTGCCCGAAGAGCTCGGCTTCGATCAGGTTTTGCGGAATCGCGCCGCAATTGATGGCGACGAACGGGCCGTGCGCGCGCGCACTGCGCTCGTGGATCGTGCGCGCGACGAGCTCCTTTCCGCAGCCCGATTCACCGGTGATGAACACCGTCGCTTCGGTCGGCGCGACCTTCTCGACCATCCGGTAGACCTCCTGCATCACCGGCGAGCTTCCGTACAATCGACCGAAACGCCCGAGCGCCGGGGCAGACGCGGCACGCGCTGCGGCCACGAAGGGCAACGCAACGACGATGTCGGTGGTCGATTCAGCGGTCAGCGTTTCATGAAGCGGCATGGAGTCCTCGGTTGATGTGTCAAACAGGCGCCAATCGTAGGGAAAACTTTGCACGCACCGTATCGGCGCACCCCGGAACCTGCTGTCAAAGTTTGTCCTACAGTCGTTCGTGCGCTACAGTTGTTCATTACATCGACGTTCTTCCTGCATGAAGCCGACGCCTGTCATTCCAATGATCCTTTCCGGTGGCGCCGGCACACGCCTGTGGCCTCTGTCGCGCGAGGCTGCACCGAAGCCGTTCATGCCGTTGCCGGACGGCGAGACACTGCTTGCGAAAACCGCGCATCGCGCGCTTTCGCTCGACGGCGTCGATGTGTTCCTGACCATCACCAATCGAGAGTACTACTTCCATACGCGCGACACGTACGCCGCGGGCGGGCATGGTTCGTCGGCGCTGTATCTGCTCGAGCCGTTCGGGCGCAATACGGCGCCCGCGGTCGCACTCGGCGCGTTGTGCGCGCAGGCGAAAGGGCTCGGCGACCGCGTGCTGCTGGTGCTGCCGGCCGATCATATGATTCGCGATCAGCAAGCATTCGCCGACGCCGTCGCGCGCGCCTCGTCGCTCGCCGGCCGGGGCCTGCTCGTAACGTTCGGCATCACGCCGACGCACCCCGAAACGGGATTCGGGTATATCGAATGCGGGGCGGCGATCGAGCGCGCCGACGGCAACATGCCCGCGGCGTATCGCGCCCGCCGCTTCGTCGAGAAACCCGCGCTCTCCACCGCGCGCGACTACGTCGCCGACGGCCATTACGTATGGAATTCGGGGATGTTCGCGTTCAAGGCCGACGTGATCGTCGACGCCTTCGCGAAGCACGCGCCGGGTGTCCTCGCCGCGGTCAAACCGATCGTGCAGGCGATGCCCGACATCGACAGCGCGACCACGCTCGAGATCGATGCTGCGCTCTTCGCCGCCGTGCCCGACATCTCGATCGACTACGCGATCATGGAGCGCGCAGCAGAAGCGGGTGACGTCGCCGTCGTGCGCGGCCGCTTCGATTGGAGCGACGTGGGCTCGTGGCAGGCGGTGGCGGCGCTGGCCACGGCCGACGACGACGGCAATCGCGGGCAGGGCGAACGCGTGTCGATCGCGACACGCGAGACATACGTGCACGCCGCAGATCGGATCGTCGCGACGGTCGGTGTGGAAAACCTGGTCATCGTCGACACGCCCGACGCCGTGCTCGTCGCGCACCGAGATCACGTGCAGCGGGTCAAGGACGTCGTTGGTGAACTCAAGGCGCGCGGGCACGACGCGTACAAGCTGCATCGCACCGTGGCCCGACCGTGGGGAACGTACACGAACCTCGAGGAAGCGCCGGGGTTCAAGATCAAGCGCATCGAGGTGCGCCCGGGTGCCGCGCTGTCGCTGCAACTGCATCACCGGCGCAGCGAGCACTGGGTCGTGGTGCGCGGTGTCGCGCACGTCACCAACGGCGAGCGCGCGTTCGACGTGCACGAGAACGAGTCGACGTACATCCCCGTCGAGACGAAGCATCGCCTCGAGAACCGCCAGCGCGAGCCGCTCGTGATCATCGAGGTGCAGTGCGGCGACTACCTCGGTGAGGACGACATCGTGCGCTTCGACGATCGCTACGGCCGCGTGCCGGCCTAGCAAAGTAAGGGCCTGATTCCGCGGTGCCGGACGTGTGGGTGTCATTCGCGAGGCGGCGCGAATGATCGCGTCTCCGACACCGGTATAATCCCCGCTCGCAAGTCATCGCATCTGCGCTTCGCATGCCGACGGCCTCGACCGATGCTGCGACGGCCGCCTCCGCGTCTCCCCCGCAACCCCGCGACCCCGTTGCAGAACCCGTAGCGTCCGCGATACCGCTCGCGGCGTTGCCCTCGCTCGCACCCGCGATCCCGCAGTCCGGGCGGCGCGCGAGCCCGAAGGGCCGCCCCGAGGGTGACCTCCGGAGTGCGAAGCACGAAGGCGCGCTCATCCGGCTGCCCCCGCTGCCCGAATCGGCAGACGCGTTGGCGCTCGCACAGATCGCGTTCGCCGCGCACGAGGACGAGCGCATGGTGCTCGTCGTCTGCGCGGACGCGCTGGCCGTCACGCGCCTCGCGGCCGAGATCGCGTGGTTCGCGCCGACGCTCGCGATCAGCGTGTTTCCCGACTGGGAAACGCTGCCCTACGACCATTTCTCGCCCCACCAGGATCTCGTTTCCGAGCGCCTCGCCACGCTCTACCGCATGGCGCGCGGCGAGTGCGACATCGCGCTCGTCGCCGCGCAGACGTCGCTCTATCGTCTCGCGCCGCAACAATTCCTCGCCGCGCATACGTTCTTCCTGTCGCAAGGCCAGCGGCTCGACGTCGACGCGTTGCGCGCGCAACTCGCGCTCGCCGGCTACACGCACGTGACGCAGGTCGTCTCGCCCGGCGAGTTCAGCGTGCGCGGCGGCCTCATCGACCTCTATCCGATGGGCGCGCCGCTGCCGTACCGGATCGACCTCTTCGGCGACGAGATCGAGAGCATCCGGACGTTCGACAGCGACACGCAGCGCACGCTCTATCCGATGCGCGAGGTGCGACTGCTGCCGGCGCGCGAGTTCCCGCTCGACGATGCGGGCCGCACACGTTTTCGAGGCCGCTTCCGCGAGGTGTTCGAAGGCGATCCGTCGCGCTCCACGCTCTACAAGGACGTCTCGAACGGCATCGTGCCGGGCGGCATCGAGTACTACCTGCCGCTCTTCTTCGAACAGACGGCGACGCTCTTCGACTACGTGCCCGCCGCGACCGTGGTCGCGCTGCACGGCGACGTCGACGCCTCGATCGAGCGCTTCTGGCAGGACACCGAGTCACGCTATAGGCTGCTGCGCGGCGACAAGGCACGCCCGCTCCTTGCGCCGTCGCAACTGTTCCTGCCGTACGACGAGTTTCGCGGCGCGATCAAGCCATCCGCGCGCATCGAAATGCCGGTCGCCCGTGACGATGAGGCACTCGCGCCCGACGCCCCGATTCGTCGCGTGCCGCCCGTGCAGGTCGACCGTCGCGCGGCCGACCCGCTGGCGGCGCTCAAGGCGATGCTCGCGATGCTCGACGGTCGCGTACTGATCGTCGCCGAGAGCGCCGGGCGGCGCGAGACGATGCAGCAGTACTTCGCCGAATACGGCGTGAGGCCGTCGCTCGTCGACGGTTTCGCCGCGTTCGTGCACGGCGACGCGAAGATCGGACTCGCCGTCGGTCCGCTCGGCGCGGGCTTCGCATGGCCGAACGCGAAGCTCGCGTTCGTCACCGAAGCAGAACTCTACGCGAGCGTCGTTCGTCGCGGGAAGCGCGAAGCGGGCCGGCGTTCGAACGTCGACGCGATGGTGCGCGACCTGTCCGAGGTGCGCATCGGCGATCCCGTCGTGCACGAGGAGCACGGCATCGGCCGCTACCTCGGTCTCGTCACGTTGGACGTGGGTGACGGCGCGACGGAGTTCCTCGAGCTGATCTACGCCAACGACGCGAAGCTCTACGTCCCGGTCGCCAACCTGCACGTCATCAGCCGCTACAGCGGCGCCGCGCCCGACGCCGCGCCGTTGCACGAGCTCGGCAGCGGCCAATGGGAGAAGGCGAAGCGCAAGGCCGCGCAACAGGCGCACGACACCGCCGCGGAGCTCCTGAACCTGTATGCGCAGCGCGCCGCCCGCAACGGCTACGCATTCACGCTGAAGCCGCACGACTACGAGGCGTTCGCCGAGGGCTTCGCTTTCGAGGAGACGCCCGATCAGCAGGCGGCGATCGAAGCGGTGCTGAACGACCTCTGCGCCGGGCGGCCGATGGATCGGCTCGTCTGCGGCGACGTCGGCTTCGGGAAGACCGAGGTCGCGCTGCGCGCCGCGTTCGTTGCGCTCTCCGACGGCAAGCAGGTCGCGCTGCTCGTGCCGACGACGCTGCTCGCCGAGCAGCACTTCCAGGTGTTCTCTGATCGCTTCGCCGACTGGCCGCTGAAGATCGCCGAGCTTTCACGGTTTCGCTCGACGAAGGAAGTCAAGGCGGTGCTCGACGGCCTCGCCGCAGGCACGATCGACCTCGTGATCGGCACGCACAAGCTGATCCAGCCCGAAGTGAAGTTCAAGAACCTCGGTCTCGTCATCATCGACGAGGAGCACCGCTTCGGGGTGCGCCAGAAGGAACAGCTGAAGCGGCTGCGCGCGGAAGTCGACGTGCTGACGCTGACGGCGACGCCGATCCCCCGCACGCTGGCGATGTCGCTCGAAGGGATCCGCGACTTTTCGGTGATCGCGACCGCGCCCCAGCGCCGGCTGGCGATCAAGACGTTCGTCGCGCCCTACTCGACTGGCCTGGTGCGCGAGGCGGCGCTGCGCGAGCTGAAGCGCGGCGGGCAGATCTACTTCCTGCACAACGACATCGACACGATACGCACTACGGCCGAGCGGCTCACGCAGCTGCTGCCGGAAGCGCGCATCGCCGTCGCGCATGGGCAAATGGGCGAGCGCGAGCTCGAGCATGTGATGCGCGACTTCTACGCGCAACGCGTGAATCTCCTGGTTTGCTCGACGATCATCGAGACGGGGATCGACGTGCCGACCGCGAACACGATCATCATCGACCGCGCCGACCGCTTCGGGCTCGCGCAGCTGCATCAGTTGCGCGGACGCGTCGGGCGCTCGCACCACCAGGCGTACGCGTACCTGTTGACGCCGCCCTGGGAATCGCTGTCGTCGCAAGCGAAGAAGCGGCTCGAGGCGATCCAGATGATGGAGGACCTGGGCTCGGGATTCTTCCTCGCGATGCACGACCTCGAGATTCGCGGTGCCGGCGAAGTGCTCGGCGAGGAGCAGTCGGGCGAGATGCAGCAGGTCGGCTTCCAGCTCTATGCCGACATGCTGAAGTCCGCGGTGTCCGCGTTGAAGGCGGGCCGCGAGCCGGACTTGTCGCAGCCGCTCGGCGTGACCACCGAGATCAATCTGCATGCACCGGCGCGGCTGCCCGAGCATTACTGCAGCGACATTCACGAGCGACTCGTCCTGTACAAGCGCTTCGCAAGCTGCGAGACGCAAGAGGAGCTCGAGCTGCTGCGCGAAGAGCTCGTCGATCGCTTCGGACCCACGCCGGAGCCTGCGCAAGCGCTGATCGCGTGTCATCGGCTGCGCCTGATCGCGAAGCCGCTCGGCGTCACGAAGGTCGATGCGGGGCCCGAGCGCTCCACGCTCACGTTCGTCAAACGCCCGCCATTCGATGCCGGCAAGCTGATCCTGCTCGTGCAGCGCGATGGGCACATCCGCTTCGCCGGACCGGACCGCGTGCGCATCGAGCGTGCGGCGCCGACGCTCTCCGAGCGCGTCACGCTGGTGCGCGATTTCCTCGCCGAGCTCGAGTAGGCTGCGAA
This sequence comes from Casimicrobiaceae bacterium, assembly GCA_035718935.1. Lineage (GTDB taxonomy): Bacteria > Pseudomonadota > Gammaproteobacteria > Burkholderiales > Casimicrobiaceae > VBCG01. The sequence goes on along the minus strand of DASTGT010000107.1, from coordinate 7,019 downwards.
ACGGCGCATGGCGTTCCGCTTTCCATCGCAACTCCACGTGTTCGTGCGCGACTGGCTGTCGGCGAACCACGTGGTGCTGCGCGGGCGCGACGGCGGCGTCGTCATCGACACCGGCTACGGCAAGCACGTCCCGCTCACCCTCGCGCTCGTCGCCTCGCGGATGGGCCTCGACGGCGCGCCGCTCGTGAAGATCGTGAACACGCATTGCCATTCGGATCACATGGGTGGCAACGCGGCGCTCAAGCGCGCATACGGCTGCACGATCGCGATTCCGCAAAGCGAGGCGGACGCCATTGCGGCGTGGGACGAGCGCGCGCTGTTGCTTTCGTACGCCGGCCAGCAGGCCGAGCGCTTCGACGCCGACGAGCTGCTCGAGCCCGGTTCCATCCACGTCTTCGGCGATCTCGAATGGCAAGTGCTCGCCGCACCCGGACACGACATGGCTGCGGTCGTCTTCTACAACTCCGAGCACCGATTGCTGATCTCCGGCGACGCGCTGTGGGCGAACGGCTACGGTTTCGTCATGCCGCCCGCCATCGACGCCACGGCGCTGCCCGCGGCACGCGCGACGCTCGACACGATCGCGCGCCTCGACGTCGCGTGCGTCATTCCCGGCCACGGCGAGCCGTTCCGCGACGTCGATGCGGCGCTCGAGCGCGCGTATCGGCGCACCGAGACCTGGGAGAAGGATCCGCAGCGCATGGCCCGCCACGCGCTGAAGGTCGTGCTCGCGTTCGACCTGCTCGCCCGCGAGCGGATGCCGCTCGCCTCGCTCCCCGCGTTCGTCGACGAGACGCCGCTCTTCCGCGATTTCAATGCTCGCTTCTTCCGTCGTGCGCCCGCGGAGCTCGCCGAGGAGCTCGTCGCCGAGCTCGAGCGCGCCGGGGCCGTGCGCCGCGAAGACGGCGAGCTGCTGCCCGCCTGAATCGGGGTCGGCGAAAAAAAGGCTCTTTCCTCCGACTGCGATTTACATCTGCTTGAAGAGGTGGTTGAAGCTTCGGCTCACCTCGAGCTTCTCGTCGGTGCCGCGCAAGTGCACGACCTGGTTTCCACGCAGGTTCCGGCTGACCTGCTCGACAGCGTCGACGCGCACGAGCGTCGCGCGATGAATCTGCCAGAACTCGGCGGGATCGAGCTCGAGCACGAGCTCCTTGATCGGCTTGCGGATGAGGGCCTCGTAGCGCGTCGTCTGCACGCGCGTGTACTTGTCCTCGGCGCGAAAGAACAGGATCTCGCTCGTCGGGATCATGCGGATGACGCCCCCGACGCTCGCCTGGACCCAGCGAAGGAAGCCGCGCGCCGCGCTGCCGCCCGCCTGCAGGCGCTCGGTCAACTCGGCGAGCAGCGCGTCCATCGGACGCGGCTTGCGATCGAGCCGCTCGCGCAACCTCTCGCACGTCCGCGCGACGCGCTCGGGTTCGGCGGGCTTCAGCAGGTAGTCGATCGCGCCCTGCTCGAACGCGTCGACCGCGTATTGATCGTACGCGGTGACGAACACGACATGCGCGCGGTCGCCGATCGCCTTCGCGGCCGCGACGCCGTCCATTTCGGGCATCCGGATGTCGAGGAAGACGACGTCGGGGGCGAGGCTTTGCACGAGCGCGACGGCCTCGTGGCCGTTGGCCGCCTCGCCGACGATGACGAGCTCCGGCCACGCCTCGCGCAACTGGGCGGAGATCTGCTCGCGCATCAGCCGCTCGTCGTCGGCGATCACCGCGGTGGGCGCCGGTTTGGCGTTCATGGCACGCTCGTGCGCGGGCTCAAAACTTCGTAGGGCACCTTGATCGTCGCGCGCGTGCCGCCGCCGGGCGGCAGGTCGATCAGAAGCTCGGCGCGATCGCCATACAGCGCGCGCAGTCGTTCGCGGACGTTCGCGAGACCGACGCCGCCCTCACCCATCGGCGCGAATCCCACGCCGGTGTCCTGCACGTGCACCGCGAGCTGGCCGTCGACGATTTCGGCGCCGATGTCGATGCGGCCGCCCTCGGCCTTGGGCTCGAGGCCGTGCTTGATCGCGTTCTCGACGAGCGTCAGCAACATCATCGATGGAAAGATGGCGGACTTGAGACCCTCGGGCACCGCCACTGCCGATTGCAGGCGATCTTCCATGCGTACCGCCATGATGTCGAGGAACGCCGTGCAGAGGTCGACCTGCTGGCCGAGTGTCGGCCGTGCGCCGTCACGCATCTGCGGCATCGCCGAGCGCAGGTAGCGGATCAGGCTGCGCTGCATCTTCGACGCGCGTGGCGGATCCGTCTGGATCAGCTGGTCGATGCTCGCCAGCGTGTTGAACAGGAAGTGCGGCTCGATCTGCGCCTGCAGCGCCTGCATCCGCGCCTCGAGCACGGTTCGCTCGAGCTGTTCGGTGTCGGCGCGCTGCGTCGCCTCGGCGGCGGTAAGGTCCGCTCGCCTCTTGCCCCCGGCGACGATCTTGATGATCACCGACGCGAGGATCAGCAACAACGCGGGCAGCGGATGCTGCAGGATGCCGGCGACGATCATCGCCAGCAGCGCGACGAGCGCGAGCTTCGTCCACGAGACGACCGCCAGCCAGTCGAAGAAACCCCACGCGGCGACGACGATGCCGTGCCGGATGCTGTGCATCGGGCGCGCGGACGCCGCGGCGCCGGCGGGGCGTTCCGCCCGCCTATGCGCCTCGGAGCCCGGCGTCGGCATTTCGTTGCTGATCACGCGATCCCGGTTGGACGATGCGGCCCGAAGCTTACGAGATCGCGACCGCGCGAGAAAGCGTCGTGGGACACGATGCGCCCGCGCACGCGCGAAATGCGGAATGCGCGGTACGAGCTGCCGTCGCGCGGCGACGGCGCCCGTCCGGTTACGGCTCGGCGCGATAAGCCTCGATCGGCAGGCGCAGCGTCACCTCGTCCGCCGGAGCGTACGGGATACCGGCCGTCATGCCCCAGTCGGAACGCTTGATCGTCGCCGTTGCCTCACCGCCGCACATCGGCTTCTTGTTGAACGGATTGGGCGCGCAATGGAAGTTCTCCACGGTGAGCGCGACCGGCTTGGTGACGCCGAGCATCGTGAGCTCGCCATTGACGGCGACGACGCGATCGCCGTCGAAGCGGACGTCGTCGGAGTGGAAGGTGATCGTCGGGTACTTCTCCACGTTGAAGTACTTCTCGCCCTTGACGACCGCATCGAGGCGGCTGGCATCGTGCGTATGGATCGACGCGGCATCGATCGTCACGTCGACGCTGCCTTTCTTCGCTTCACGATCGATCGTGACCTTCGCGCTCGACTTCTCGAACCGACCTACCTGGTTCGAGAAGCCGAGGTGATGCACGATGAAGCCAGGCTGCGAATGGACGGGATCGAGCGTATACGTTTCCGCGGCGAGCGCGGGCAGGGCGAAGCTCGCGCCGAGCGCGATGAGGAAATGGCATTTCACGATGGTTCTCCTTTCCGTTTGCGATGCATCTACGCGGGCGGCAGCACGAGGCGCACTCGCACGAGCACGTCGTTGTCGACCGTGCCCGTGTCGGCCCACTCGCCCTCGCCGATCCTGTAGTCGAGCCGCCGGATGGCGAAGGTTCCCTCGGCGACGGAACTGCCGGCGGCATCGTTCTTCACGGTGATCGGCACGACGCAGTCGCGCGTCATGCCCTTGATCGACAGCTTCCCGGCGATTTCGTAGCGGCCCCCGCCGAGATCGCGGATCCCGGTCGATGCGAAATGCGCCACGGGGAAGCGCGCGCTGTCGAACCACAGCTTCCCCTGTGCCTCGCTCTCGGACTCGGCGCTCGCCAGATCGATGCTCGCGAGGTCGACGTCGAACACCGCCTTCGACGCGGCGAGCTGCTGCGGCTTGAACACGACGTCCGCCTTCCACTTGCGAAAGCGCCCATCGAACTTGACGCCCATCTGCTTCATCGTGAAGGCGATCTCGCTCTTGTCGACGAGCACGCCTTGCGCACGCGCCGCAGTGGCGAGCGCGACCAGCGCCAGCACGGCGACGAGCGATCTGCCGGCCATCACGGTCGCGCCGGCTTCATGAACGGCAACATGCGTACGAGCGCCGTATCCCGGTCGACCACGTGATGCTTGATTGCCGCCGCGACATGCACGCAGAACACGACGAAGAGCAGCGCGTTGAGGCTCACGTGCACGAGCCGCAGTGCATCGCCGAGTGCGCGGTCCTTCGGGACGAGATCGGGAAGCGGCACGATGCCGAGATATACGACCTGCACGCCCGTCGCCGAGCTGTAGAGCCATCCCGACAGCGGGATCGCGAACAGCAGCACGTAGAGCAACGCGTGCGACGCGCTCGCCGCGCGTCGTTGCCATCGCGGCATGGCGACGGGCGGGGGTGGCGGCCGCACGGCGCGCCATCCGACGCGAAGCGAAGAAAGCAACAGCACCGTGAGTCCGATCGACTTGTGGACGAGATACCACTGCAGCTTCCGTGGCGAGATATGCATCGGCACCATCGACAGTCCCAGCAGCCAGTTGGCGACGATCAGCGCCGCGGTGAGCCAATGCAGCAGGATCGCGGGCTTGCCATACCTCTCGGGTTCGCCGCTCACGGCGGACCGGTCGATTCCTTCCATGCTCGTCACGATCGGCGGATAACAGCAGCGACCGCCGCAGTATTCCAGATCGTCACGAAGAACCCAGCGCGGCGATAAAGGTGCGCACGCCGTCAAGCAGCATCTGCACGGCGATCGCAGTCAGGACGAGGCCCATCAGGCGCTCGACCGCGATCATGCCGCGCTGGCCCAGCACGCGCTCGAGACGGCGCGACGCGACGAGCACGATCGTCGTGACGATCATGGCGATCGTGAGCGCGATCACCCACGCGAGCGAATGTCCGGGGTCGCGCGACGCCATGAGCATCACGGTCGCGAGTGCGGAGGGTCCGGCGATGGCGGGAATCGCGAGCGGCACGAGGAACGGCTCGGCACCGGGCGGATCGCCGAACAGGCCCTCCGGATGCCGGAAGACCATGCGCAGCGCGATCAGGAACAGGATGATGCCCCCGGCGATCGCGAGCGATACCTCGGACAGACCGAGCCAGCCAAGAAACGTGTGCCCGCCGAAGAGGAATGCGAGCAGGATCACGTACGCAGCGAGGCATTCGCGCACCACGATCCGCGCGTGGCGTGCCGGCGGCACCTTGGCGAGTGCCGCAAGGACGATCGGGACATTGCCGAAAGGATCGATGACGAGCAGCAGCAGGATCGTGGCGGAGAAGAGCTCGGCGAGCGGCATCGACCCCGCCTACTCGCCCAGCACGACGCCTTCACGTCGCGGATCCGCGCCGCCGATCCATCGATCGCCGCGACGCACGATCGTCTGTGCGCCGCTCGTCTCGGGCACGATGCGCACGTCGTGGCCGAGCGCGCGAAGCTTGGACGCCAGCGCGACGACACTCGTCTGCGCCTCGAGCTCCGTCGGGCCGTTCATGCTGCCGAAGTTCGGCAATGCCGCAGCCGCCTGCGGATCCATGCTCCAGTCGACGATCGCAATGAGGTTCTTGACGACGTAGTCGATGATCGCGCCGCCGCCCGGCGAGCCGGTGACGATCGCCACGCGGCCCGCCTCGTCGTAGGCGATCGTCGGCGCCATCGTCGAGCGCGGGCGCTTGCCGCCTTCGACGCGATTGGCGACCGGCTTGCCCCCCTCGACGGGCACGAACGAAAAATCGGTGAGCTCGTTGTTGAGCAGAAAGCCGCCGGCGGTCATCAGGCGGCTGCCGAAGCCGGCTTCGATCGTCGTTGTCATCGACACGGCGTTGCCGTCCGCATCGACGATCGACACCTGCGACGTCGAAACGAACTCGGCCGAGCGATCCTCCCCCAACGTCAGCGAGTCGGCGAGCGCGCGCGCACGCGCGGGGTCGCCGGGTGACGCCACACCGAGCGTCTGCAGCGGAGATACGAGCTTCGAGCGCGCGCGAAGATAGGCTTCGTCGAGCAAGCCCGCCGGCACGTCGAAGAACGTCGGATCCGCGATGTAGACGTCGCGATCGGCGTAGGCGAGGCGTTCGGCCTCGCTCATGAAATGAACGCTCCAGAACGACGCGGCGCCCATCGCGGCGATGTCGTAAGGCGCGAGGATTGCGAGCGTCTGCAGCACGCCGATGCCCCCCGACGACGGCGGCGGCATGCCGCAGATGCGGTAGCGCCGGTACGCGCCGCACACCGGCTCGCGCACGACGACGCGATAGCGACGCAAGTCCTGCATCGTCACGTCGCCCGGATGAACGCTCGCGCCGCGGACCGTGCGCACGATGTCCTCGGCGATCGCACCGGTGTAGAACGCATCGGCGCCTTCATCGGCGAGCGTGCGCAGCGTCGCCGCGTACGCCCGATTGCGCAGGATCGTGCCGGCGGGCTTGGCGACACGGTCGGCGCCGAGGAAATACTCGCGTGCGCGTGCTTGCGGCCAGCGCGTATGCGCGGCGATCTCCGAATAAAGACGCGGCGAGATCGGGAAGCCGCGCTCGGCGAGCTCGATGGCATGGTCGAACAGCCGTGGCCACTGCAGCCGGCCGTGCCGGCGATGGACGAGGTCGAGCAGCGCGACGGTGCCGGGTACGCCGACGGAGCGGCCACCGACGACGGCGTCGCCGAAGCGCAGCGGTTTACCGTGCTCATCCAGAAAGCGATCGGGGCTTGCAGCGAGCGGCGCGGTCTCGCGCGCGTCGTACGCGATGACTTTGTGCGACTTCGCGTCGTGATAGAGCAGGAACGCGCCGCCACCCAACCCCGACGACTGCGGCTCGACGAGGCCCAGCACGAGTTGCGCCGCAATGGCGGCGTCGGCGGCGTTGCCGCCCGCCTTCAGGACCGCGACGCCCGCGCGCGTCGCGAGCGGATTCGCAGTGGCGACCAGGAAGCGGTGCGCGCTGACCGGGGCCTTGTCGATCCATCCCGACGGCCGCTCTGGCGCGACCGGCGTCGCGTCCTGCGCGCAGGCGAGCGCGGTGCTGCACGCGAGCGCAAGCGCGAGCGCAGCACGCAGCGTGCGCCGCGCATTCAACGATCGGGCGGCGC
>DASTGT010000106.1:0-19522 GCA_035718935.1 Casimicrobiaceae bacterium | reverse complement strand
CTCGATCACCGACGAATTGTCCGCATACGCGACCAGCGTGCCTTTCGGCTGCGCGGCGTGCGTGCTGCGAATCATCGCGAAGAGCGACTGCGCCCGTGGCTCGCCGTCGATGCGCCACGCGGCGTTGAAGATCTTGTGGCGACAGTGCTCCGAGTTCGCCTGCGCGAACATCGTGAGCTCGACGTCGGTCGGGTTGCGGCCGACGCGCGTGAACGCGTCGACGAGATAGTCGATCTCGTCGTCCGAGAGCGCGAGGCCGAGCGCGCCGTCGGCATCGACGATCGCGCGTCGTCCCTGGGCGAGCACCGGCACCGTCTCGAACGCGCGCGGCGGCAGGTGCGTGAAGAGCCGCGCCGCGTCGCCAAGATCGTCGATCACCGTCTCGGTCATTCGATCGTGAACGAGCGGGAGAAGCGCGGTGCGATCCGCGAGGTCGACGTCGTCGCCGCTCGCATTGGCCATCTCGAACGCCGTGCCGCGCTCGACGCGCACGACGGCCTCGAGTCCGCAGTTGTGCACGATGTCGGTTGCCTTCGACGACCACGGCGAGATCGTGCCGAAGCGCGGTACGACGACCAGATCGGGATTCGGCGTCGCGTCGTCCGATGCATCCACCGGACCGTAGATGAGCAGGCGCTCGAGCGTGGCCCGTTCGGGCGTGGCCAACGGCCGCGCGATCTCGACGAAGTGCCAGAAATGCGCGGAAAGGCGCGCGATCGCGTGCTGCGGGCGCGCTGCACCGAGGGCGGCCAGAAGCTTCGCAACTCGAAACGGCGACAACGCGGCTCGGCCGCGCAGGGCGAGAACTTCCGGCACGCGCAAATTATAGCGGCACGCGCTTTTGCCACCGGGAACCTGGGGTGCCGTGGTCGCACGATCGGCGGGCCGATCGTGGAAGCCTGAACGGGGAAAAGTTTCGCTCGCGAAACTTTTCCCCGGTTCTAATGGTGCAGGATCTTCGCGAGAAACTGCTGCGCGCGCTCGGAGCGCGGCTTGCCGAAGAAATCGTCCTTCGTCGCGTCCTCGACGATCTGGCCGCGGTCCATGAAGATCACGCGGTGCGCGACCTTCCGCGCGAAGCCCATTTCGTGCGTGACGACCATCATCGTCATGCCGTCCTTCGCGAGCTGCACCATCACGTCGAGCACTTCGTTGATCATCTCGGGATCGAGCGCCGACGTGGGCTCGTCGAACAGCATGCACACCGGATCCATCGACAGCGCGCGGGCGATCGCGACGCGCTGCTGCTGCCCGCCGGAAAGCTGGCCGGGAAACTTGTCCTTGTGCTCGGCGAGCCCGACGCGTTCGAGATAGCGTATGCCACGCTCGTCCGCCTCCTTCTGCCTGCGCCCGAGCACCTTCACCTGCGCGAGCGAGAGGTTCTGGCGCACGGTGAGATGCGGGAAGATCTCGAAGTGCTGGAACACCATGCCGACGCGTGCGCGGAGCTTCGGCAGCTTCGTCTTCGGATCGTTGACGTGCACGCCGTCGACGCGGATGTCGCCCTTCTGGATCGGCTCGAGCGCGTTCACGGTCTTGATCAGCGTCGACTTGCCCGACCCCGACGGTCCGCAGACGACGACCACTTCGCCCTTGTCGACCGTCGTCGTGCAGTCGTCGAGGACCTGGAAGTCCCCGTAGAACTTCGACACGTGGTCGATATCGATCATTGGCATGCGCGCTCCGGCGTAGGACGGGCTAACGGATGACGGCGAGCTTCACCTGCAGCCGCTTCACGAGCAGCGAGCCGCTGAAGCTGACGACGAAGTAGACGAAGGCGGCGAACAGGTACATCTCGACGAGCCGGCCGTCGCGCTGCGCGATCTTGGAGGCGGCGCCGAGGAAGTCGGTGATCGACAGCACGTAGACGAGCGACGTGTCCTGGAACAGGATGATCGTCTGCGTGAGCAGCACCGGGATCATGTTGCGAAACGCCTGCGGGAGCACGATGCGTCCCATCGTCTGCCAGTAGTTGAGGCCGAGCGCGTAGCCCGCGGACATCTGCCCGCGCGAGATCGACTGGATGCCCGCGCGCATGATCTCGCAGTAGTAGGCCGCCTCGAAGATCGTGAACGTGATGAGCGACGACGCGAAGGCACCGACCTGGATCGGCCGCCCCGCCTGTACCTGGTAACCGAAGGCGTCGACGAGGATCCTGCCGACCCCGTTGGGGTTGAGCAGGTAGAGCTGATGGAACAGGTAGCCGCCGATGTAAGGCACGAGAAAGTAGAACCAGAAGATGACGAGCAGCAGCGGGACCGATCGCATCAGGTTCACGTAGGCGCCGGCGAGCCGCGAGAAGATCGCGACCGACGACAGGCGCATCATCGCCAGGATGGTCCCGAGCATGAGCCCCCCGCTCATCGCGAGGACGGTGAGCGTGACGGTGAACGTCATCCCGTCCCGGAACAGGTACGGGAGCGAGCGGCGGATGACGTCCCAGTCGAAGTTACCGAACATCGCGGAAGAGCGTCAGTGCGCGGCGGCCTTGACGGCGACGCCCATGAAGCCCGGTACGCTCACGCGCCTTTCGATCCACCGCATGCCGAACACGACGACGGCGTTCGTGAGGAGGTAGAGGATCGTCGCGGCGGTGAACGCCTCGAACACCTGGAAGCTGTATTCGGACATCGCGCGCGCCGCCGCGGTGAGCTCGACCAGGCCGATCGTGAGCGCCACCGACGAGTTCTTGATGATGTTCATGAACTCGGACGTCAGCGGCGGCAGGATGATGCGAAACGCCATCGGCAGCAGCACGTAGCGATAGGTTTGCGGCAGCGTGAGCCCGAGCGCCGTGCCCGCCAGCTTCTGTCCGCGCGGCAGCGACCCGATGCCCGCGCGTACCTGCTCGGCGACGCGTGCTGCCGTGAAGAAGCCGAGGCACAGCACCGCGGGCACGAACGAGCCCCAGGGCGGCGGCATCGTCTTGATCCACATCCCGACGTCTTGCGGCACGAACTCGGGAAAAACGAAAAACCACAGGAACATCTGCACGAGCAGCGGGATGTTGCGGAACAGCTCGACGTAGCCGTTGCCGAGGCGCACGGCCCAGCGCACCGGCGTCGTGCGCACGACGCCGAGGATCGAGCCGAGGACGAGCGCGATCACCCACGCGGAGAGCGCCGTCGAAAGCGTCCAGAACAGGCCGACGAGCAGCGTGTGCAGGTACGTCCCGCCGCCGGTCGGGGACAACTCCCAGAAGATCGTCCAGTTCCAGTTGTAGCTCAAGCCTTACTCCCGCGCGACGGCACCCCCGATGTGCCGCGGGGGGCGACCTCGCCCCCCGCCGTGTCTGGACGCGACCCTGCGTGGCGCTTTACATGTAAACCGCCGGATCCGGCGAGTCGGTCGGGTTCTGGAACACCTTCTTCAGCGCGTCGCTGATCGGAACGTTCAGGTTGACGCCCTTCGGCGGCACCGGCGAGAGGAACCACTTGTGATAAATCTTCTCGATGTCGCCGCTCCTGTAGATCTGCGTCATCGTGTCGTCGACGAGCTTCTTGAACTGCGGGTCGTCCTTGCGGAACATCAGGCTGTACGGCTCGGTTCCGAGGCTCTCCGACGAGATGTGGAACTCGGAGGGGTTCTTCGAGTTCGCGACCAGACCCGCGAGCAGGATGTCGTCCATCAGGAACGCGGCGGCGCGACCCGTGTCGACCATCAGGAACGCCTCGGGATGGTCCTTCGCCGCCAGCACGTTCATGCCGAAGTTCTTCTCGGTGTTGAGCTTGTTCAGCGCATTGATGTCCGTGGTGCCTGCCGTCGAGACGATCGTCTTGCCCTTCATGTCGTCGATCTTGTCCATGCCCGACGACTTCTTCGTGACGAACCGATACTTCACGACGAAGTACGTCATGCCGAAGTCGACCTGCTTCTTGCGCTCGGCGTTGTTCGTCGTCGAGCCGCATTCGAGGTCGATCGTGCCGTTCGCCATCAGCGGAATACGCGTCGCCGACGTGACGGGATTGAGCGCGACCTTCAGATTCGGCATGTTGAGCTGCTTCTTCACCGCGTCGACGATCCGGTAGCAGATGTCCATCGCGTAGCCGACGGGCTTTTGATTTTCGTCGTAGTACGAGAACGGGATCGACGCATCGCGATGGCCGATCGTGATCGTGCCGGTCTCCTTGATCTTCTTCAGGGTGCCGGTCAGTTCCTGCGCCGCGGCCGGCAGGGCGACGAATGCGCAAACGGCGAGCGCGAGCGAGAGACGGGAAAGGCGCATGGCTGGAAGCTCCAGATGAGGCGTTGGAAAACGGGCGTCCGCAAGACGCAGGGGCGGATTGTAAGCAGGGCGTAAGGCTTTGTCCAAGACGCCGGTGAGTACACGCCGGAATCGCACCCAGTCTACAGGCGTCCCTCACGCCATGCGGCGACGCAGGCGACGGCGAGCGCCTCGGTCGCATCGATGCAGGGGACGTCGTCCGGCAGGCCGACCGCCGCGATCCCCGGCGGCACTTCGGTACACGCCAGGATCACCGCGTCGGCGCCACGCCGGCGCAGCGCACGCGCCGCGCGCACGAAGCCTTCGCCACCCGCGTGCAGGCGACCGGACTTGACTGCTGCGATCGCCGGCACGACGTCGCGCGTCATGTCGCTGTCGTCGGGCAGCACGCTCGCGTAACCGGTGTCCGACAGGCGGCGCTGATAGAAGCCGGAGGCGAGCGTTCCCGCGGTCGCCACGAGCCCGACCCGCGCCGGCGCTGGCTGGACGGCGCGCAACGCGGCGATGGCCGCATCGGCGATGTGCAATATCGGCGGGCCGTTCCGCGCAAGGGCGTCGTACCAGTGATGCGCGGTGTTGCACGGCATCGCGATCAGCGTCGCACCGCCGGCGACGAGGCGATCGCGCACCGCGCGCAACGCCGGCAACGGCGATTCGCCGTCGTCGAGGATCGCCGGCACGCGCGGCGGAATCTGCGGCAACGAGGCGACGAGTACGGGAACGTGCTCGTCGTCCGAGGTTGCGGGCGTGAGCGCGACGAGCTTCGCGAAGAAATCGGCCGTAGCGAGCGGCCCCATGCCGCCGAGTACGCCGAGGATGCCGCGTCGCGACGTGCTCGGGTCTTGGTGCGCATCGGGAAGTAACGGGGTCATGAATCGCCAGTGCGGGATCGCCGCAGAATCTACTACACTGCATTCGGCGCGCTCGGTCCCACCGCCGACGGGCGCGCCGCGCGCGCATGCAAGTTCACCACCTCGAGCCTATTCTCACGATCGACGCGCTGCGTACGGTCGAGGCGCGGCACGCGCACGACGGACTCATGGAGCGCGCCGGTGCCGCGGCGGCCGATCTCGCCACCGCGATGCTGGCGCAACGAAGCGGACGCGTCGTCGTGCTCGCCGGGCCGGGGAACAACGGGGGCGACGCGTTCATCTGCGCGCGACATCTGCATGCGCGCGGCATGGAGGTCGTCGTCGTCGCGCGCGATCCGTCGAGCCGCCCCCCGGACGCGACCGATGCGTGGCAGGCCGCAACCACGGCCGGTGTTCCGATGCAACGCGAGCCGCCTCGAGGCGATTGCGCGTTGATCGTCGACGGCCTCTTCGGCGTCGGATTGTCGCGGGCGATCGCCGCGCCGTGGTCGACGTGGATCGAGTGGGCGAATGCGAGCCGCGCGGCCATTCTCGCGCTCGACGTGCCGAGCGGGCTCGACGCCGCAACCGGCGTTGCGCACGAGCCGGCGATCGTCGCGACGGCGACGGCGACGTTCATCGCGTTGAAGCCGGGTCTCCTCACCTGCGATGGCCCCGATCACTGCGGAACGATCTCCATCCACGATCTGGGCCTCGACGTTCACGACGTCGCAACGGGCGTTCGCGCCGCATGGCCCGGTGTCGTCGCAACGTTGCCTGCGATCCTCGGGCGCCCGCTGCGCAAATCGCACAAGGGCACCTACGGGCGCGCGTGCATCGTCGGCGGCGCCGAGGGACTCGTCGGGGCCGCGCTGCTCGCCGGCCGCGCCGCGCTGCGACTCGGTGCAGGACGCGTGGTGGTCGGGCTCGCGGCGCGCCAGCCCCCGCTCGTCGACCTGGTCTCGCCGGAGTTGATGCTGCGCGAGGCCGATGCCGTGGGTACCGAACACGACGCGTGGGTCATCGGCCCCGGCCTCGGCAGTGGCGAGCGCGCACGCGCGCTCGTCGACAAGGCGATCGGCCTCGAAGCACCGATCGTCGTCGACGCGGACGGACTGAACGCGATCGCGAACGATGCGGATCTTGCGATCGCGATCGCGCGACGCGCGGCGCCGACACTGCTGACGCCGCATCCGGCCGAAGCCGCACGCCTCCTGCACTGCGCTACCGCCGACGTCCAGGCGGACCGCGTGGGGGCGACGACGAAGCTCGCGCGCTCGCTTTGCGCGCACGTCGTGCTGAAGGGCGCGGGAAGCATCGTCGCACGACCCGACGGCACGTTCGACATCAACGCGAGCGGCAATCCGGCGCTCGCCACCGCGGGCTCGGGCGACGTGCTCTCCGGCATTCTCGGCGCGCTGCTCGCGCAAGGCATCGACGCTGCCGACGCGTTGCGCATCGGCGTCTGCCTGCACGGCGCCGCGGCCGACGCGCTCGTCGCGCAGGGCGTCGGACCGCTCGGCGTCACCGCGTCGGAAGTGATCGACGCCGCGCGCGCGCTCGTCAACGAGGCGACGCGCGAGCCGGCGCCGTCGACTTTGCGGTCGGCACAGCGCTGACCCCGAAGTCGGCTCAGGGAATCAGCAGCGTCGCGCCGGTCGTCTTGCGCGACTCGAGGGTGCGGTGCGCCTCCGCCGCCTGGGACAGCGGGAACGTCTGCCGCGCATCGGGCTTGATCTTGCCTTCCTTCACGAGCGCGAAGAGCTCCGACGCCATCGCGTTCAGCGACTCGCGGTTCGCCGCATGCGTGAAGAGCGTCGGCCGCGTCGCGTACAGCGAGCCTTTCTGCGACAACAGCATGATGTTGAACGGCGGAACCGGACCCGACGCCGAGCCGAAGCTCACGAAGAAGCCGCGCGGCGACAGGCAATCGAGCGACGCGGGAAACGTGTCCTTGCCGATCGAGTCGTAGACGACCGGCACGCCCTTGCCGTTGGTGATCTCCTTCACGCGCTCGACGAAGTTCTCGCGCGTGTAGACGATCGTGTGCGCGCACCCGTATTGCTGCGCGAGCGCCGCCTTTTCATCGGAGCCGGCGGTGCCGATCATCGTGACGCCGAGCGCGCGCGCCCATTGGCACGCGATCAGGCCGACGCCGCCGGCCGCCGCATGAAACAGGATCGTCTGGCCCGCCTTGAGCGGATACGTCTGCCGGAAGAGGTACTGCACGGTGAGTCCCTTCAGCATCATCGCCGCCGCGGTGCGATCCTCGATGCCGTCGGGGAGCTTCACCAGCTTGTCGGCAGGCAGATTGCGCTCGGTGCTGTACGCGCCCACCGGGCTCGTGCACGTCGCGACGCGATCGCCCGGCTTCAACCAGTCCACGCCCTCGCCCACCTGCTCGACCACGCCGGCCGCCTCGGTGCCGAGTCCCGACGGCAACTGCATCGGATACAGCCCGCTGCGCTGGTACGTGTCGATGAAGTTGACGCCGATCGCGGTGTTGCGCATCCGCACCTCGCCGCGTCCGGGCTTGCCGACGTCGACCGATTCGAGCGTGAGCACCTCGGGACCGCCGGTACGATGGAAACGGATTGCCTGCGCCATGTCGTGCTCCCCTGCTGGTTGTCGAAGTCGCGGCCGCGATCGATGCACCGCCTGCGGCGATTATCGCGCAAGCGCGGACGCGCTACACGTTGCCCTCGATCACGCCGAACTCGATCGGCATGCGAACGTAGAAGATGCTGATGCGCTCGTCGCGGATGAATTCGAGAAGCCGATCGGCTTCCTCGTCGCTCACCGCGAAATCGATCTCGACGGTGAGATCGCCGGCGAGCTCGAAGAAGTGCTCCTCGTGCAGGATGCCGTGACGGCCGAACCCGGCGATCGCGCGAAACGCCGAGCCGCCGTGAATGCCGAGCCGCTTCGCCTGCTCGAGGAGGAACTCGTAGAGCAGACGATGCCGGTACTTGCGATTCTCGTGCACGTAGAAGCGAAGCAGCGTGCCGTTCATGGCGAACCTCCCCACGCGAAGACCGCGCGCATCAGCAGGATCCCGAAGATCGTCATGATGAGCGACCCCGCGACGTGCACGACGATGCCGACGCAGGCCCACAACCATTCGCCTCGCGTCAGCAGCGTCGTCATCTCGGCCGAGAACGTCGAAAAAGTGGTCAGGCCGCCGAGAAACCCGGTGGTGACGAGCAGGCGCAGCTCGGGCGACAGCATGGCGTGCCGCGTCATGACTTCCATCGCGAGCCCCATCAGCAGACCACCGATCAGGTTCGCGGCGACCGTGCCGAGCGGCAACGTCGGAAACAACGGATTGAACGCGCTTCCCAGCCCCCAGCGCAGCCATGCGCCCGCGGCGGCGCCACCTCCGACGGCGAACCACGAACCCAAGCCGGACACGCGCATCCTCCTGTCGCGCTAACGCAGCAATCGCGAGACGTCGTCGGGCCGCGGCAGTGGCGCAACGGCGCCGTAACCGGTCGTCGCGAGCGCGGCCGCGGAATTCGCGTAGCGCGCGGCGGCGAAGGGATCGTCGCCCGCGGCGATGCGCGCCTCGAACGCGCCGTCGAAGCAATCGCCGGCGCCCGTCGCGTCGACGCTCGCGACGCGATGCGCTTCGATGCGCTCGTGGCGTGTTCCGTCCGAGACCAGGCAGCCATCCGCGCCGAGCTTCAGCACGACGACGTGCGCCCCTTGCGCGTGGCACTCCTCGACGATGTCGAGCGGCGCTTCGGCGTCGAACAGCAGCCGCGCCTCCTCGTGACCCGGGAGCGCGAAGTCCGCGGTACGCAGCGTCGCGAGAATCACCGCCTTCGCCCGCGCGAGCGGCCACAGCTTGAGACGCAGATTCGTGTCGTACGCGATGCGGGCGCCGCTTTCTCGTGCAATTTCGATCGCCGCGAAGCAGGCGTCGCACGCGCTCGTCGAGATCGCCTGGCTGATCGCCGAGAGATGCAGCATGCGGGTCGCGCGCAGCACGTCGTGCGGCAAACGCGCCGGCGTCATCGCCGAGGCAGCCGAGCCGTGGCGCAAATACGAGAATTCGTGGCCCTCCGCGCCGTGCGACACGAAGTACACGCCGGTCGGCCGCTCGGGATCGACGTAGACGCCGTCGGTCGCCACGCCCTCCTCACGCCACAGATCGACGAGCCGACGTCCGAACGCGTCGTCGCCGACGCGTGTGACGTAGGCGGTGCGCGCGCCGAGGCGTGCCGCCGCGACGATCGCGTTCGACGTGTCGCCGCCGAAGCCCTGCAGCCACGAACGCGCGTCCGTCGCGCGCGTCGCGTTGAACTCGACCATCGCCTCGCCGAGCCCGACGATGTCGAAGCGCGACATCACGCGTGTCCTGCGGGCAGCGCGCGAAACGCGGCCGCGTAGGCGGCGGCGGCGCTTCGCACCTGCGCGGCGTGGACCCCCGGCTTGTAGAGGTTCGATCCGGTCCCGAAGCCGTCGGCGCCCTGCGCCCACCACGCCGCCATGTTGTCGGGACGAATGCCGCCGACGGCGAACACCAGCGTGCCCTTCGGCAGCACCGCGCGCCACGCGCGAAGCGTCGCCGGCACCATCGCCTCGGCGGGGAAGAGCTTGAGACCATCGGCGCCTGCGGCGAGCGCTGCGAATGCTTCGGTCGGGGTCGCCACACCGGGCATGCAGATCATGCCGAGTCGCCCCGCTTCACGCACCACGGCGACGTCGGCGTGCGGCATCACGATCAAGCGGCCACCGGCTTCGTCGACGCGCGCGGCATCGCGCGAATCGACGACGGTCCCGGCACCGACGAGGCAACGCTGCCCGAAGCGCTGTGCGAGCCTGCGAATCGAGTCGAACGGATGCGGCGAATTGAGCGGCACTTCGAGGATGCGGAAACCTTCGGCCACCAGTGCGTCGCCGACATCGTCGATCTCGTCGGGCGTAATGCCGCGCAGCACCGCGACGAGCGGCAGCGGCGCGAGGTAATCGGCAAGCTTCATCGACACTCCTTCAAACGATTCCGGCGCGATGCGCGATGCGCCACAGGCCGCGCGCAGCGGCGTCGTCCTCGCCGCGTTGCGCGAGCATTGCGGCGCTCGCGAGTGCGAGGGTGTAGCGCTCGACGAGCGCGCTCGCACCGATCACGTGGACGACGGACGCCTCGACGCCGGCGCGCATCGCCCACGCGCGCGCCGCGCGGATCTCGCGCCCGATCAGCAATCCCGACAGCCAGTCGCCCACGTCTTCGCTCGCGAGCGCGCCGGTGAGCGACAACGTGCGCGCACCGAAGAGGTCGTGCGCGAGCTCCCCTTCGTCGAGGCCGCGCGCGACGCCACGTGGAAACGCGCTGCCGACGAAACGTCGCGGTTCGTGCCCCGACAGGCGCCCGAGCAGACTTTGATCCATCAGGATCGCGTAGAGCTCGCCGGTCATGAACGTCGTGAAGTCGACGATGCGGCCATGCTCGACGCGCGCCCACTTGCTGTGCGTGCCGGGCAGCACCGCGAGCAGCGGCGCCGCGTCCGCCGGTATCGCGCCGAGCAGTTGCGTCTCCTCGCCGCGCATCACGTCGGGCACGCCTGCACGATCGCGCGTGATGGCGCCGGGAACGATCGACAACGCGCCGGACGGCGCCTGCACGACGCGGTCGGCCAGCGCGACGAGCGACGCCGGACAATCGACGTACGGCGCCTCGACCCAGCCTTGGCGGCTGCCGATCATGCCGCACGCGATGCGCGGCGCGATGCCGATCGGCAAATCGTCGAGAAGTTTCGCGAGCGCCGCATCGAAGCGACCATCGCGCACGTGGCGCACGCCGAGCGGCACCTCGCGCCGCGCTTCGACCACCCCGTCGCGATTCAGGCAATAGGCGCGCGCCGACGACGTGCCCCAGTCGATCGCGACGAGCGCGGTGGCCGCCACCGGTGTCTACCAGCGTGCGGCCGCTTCGTCGTCGCTCGCGCGCGCCTCGACCCAGCGCTCGCCGTCCGCGCCGCGCTCCTTCTTCCAGAACGGCGCGCGCGTCTTCAGGTAATCCATCGTGAACTCGCACGCGTCGAACGCCGCGCCCCGATGGGCGCCGGTGACCGCCACGAGCACGATCTGGTCGCCCGGGGCGAGCGGGCCGACGCGATGGATCACGAGAACGTCGCGAATGTCGAAGCGGCGCTTCGCCTGCGCGACGATGTCCTCGAGTGCGGCTTCGGTCATGCCCGGATAGTGCTCGAGCGTCAGGTGCCCGACGTCGGCGCCATCGTTGTGATCGCGCACGGTGCCGATGAATACCGCGATCGCCCCGACGCCGCGATCGCCCTCGCGCAAGCACGCAATCTCCCGGCCCGCGTCGAAATCCCCGGCTTGCACGCGAACGGGCATGCCGTCAGCCGGTAATGGAAAACGAACGGCGCACGTCAGCCGCCTGTGACGGGCGGGAAGATCGCAACTTCGTCGCCGTCGCTCACGCTGTCGGCGCGCCGCGCCAGCCGATGATTGACCGCGAAGCGCACGGCGCGCCCCGGTGCGAGCTCCTCGGCCCACGGAGCACCGCGCGCACGCAGCCGTTCGGCGACGTCGTCGATCGTCGGCGCCTCGTGGGCGAACGTCAGCGTTTCGCCCGGCGAGTCGAACGCTTCGCGCAGGCGCGCGAGATAGACAAGGCGCAGGCGAACCAGGGTTTCGGTGGCATCACGCATGCGTCGATTGTACGACGTCGCGATGTCGTGCCCGGGAAACAGGGGCCGGACTCGAATTCGAGTGAACTGAAATCGAGTCCGACGCTATTTTTCGAATCAGAATCGGAACTGCATCCCGAACTGCACCTGATCGGAATCGGGCAGCGGGCCGGCCACCGTTTCACCGGCGAAGCGCGGGAAGCGTGCGTATTCGAGCCGCAGTCCCAGCGCGGGCGTGACGTCGTAGCGAACGCCGACGCCGTAGTTCACGCCGTCGCGTAGCCGTCGCGCCTCGCTCGTCCCGAGCGCCGCCAGCGCGTACGCCGGGGGAAGGTCGCTGCGCGAATAGCCCAGACGCCCGTAGAGCGACACGCTGCTGCGCAGCGCCCAGCTCGTGTAGACGTCGGCGTTGTACGTATGCGTGGCGAGGCCGGGTGCCGTCGCGACGAGCGACAGGCCGACACCACGCCGCGTCGCGGCATCGAACGGTCGCAGCGCGTAGCTCTCGCTCGTCGTCACCGACGCCTCGACGGCGACGTCGTTGCCGAAGCGGTAGCCGCCGAACGCGAGGTTGCGGTTGGCGCTCGGGTCGGGGGTGATCGGCGAGGCGAAATGTCCCCAGGCGGACGTCAGATGGCCGAGGCGAATGCCGCTCGTCTCGGCGCCGGCTTCGCGCACCGACACGCCGCCGTAGAACCCCGTGCTCTCCGGGGCGGCGACGTCGGCGGCGGCCGCCGAGGCGGCACCGAGGCTACCGAGGGCAACTGCGAGAAGTATTTGTTTCCAAAGCATTATATGAATCCTGCCTGGCTTGCGCCCGGCGCTCGCGGCCAGAGGCGGCGTGCCGATCTCAACGTAATCCTCCGCCGGCGTTTCGTCAATCGCGAACCCTGCAGGCGGCGGCATTTTGCACGACGAATGTGGCGATCGCGTCGATGTTGCGCAAGTCGAACACCGGAAGGCCGTCGGGCATTCCCGTCGGGGTGTCGGAAGCGACGGCGACGACGTTGGCGTCGGCCGGCGCCAGCCGCGGCTTGCCGAGCGCCTCCCGCCACACCTCCAGCTTCGGGATCGCCGCGCGCTTGAAGCCTTCCACGAGCACGAGGTCGCACGGCGACAGCCGCGCGAGCGCGTCGGCGAGCGAAAGCTCCGGTGCCCCGCGCAGCTCGCCGATCAGCGCGTAGCGGCGCGCCGACGTCACCAGCACTTCGTCGCACCCCGCCATCCGGTGGCGGTACGAATCCTTCCCCGGCTGGTCGATCTCGAATTCGTGGTGTGCGTGCTTGACGAGCGACACGCGCATCCCGCGCGCCACGAGCCGCGGAATCAGTGCCTCGACGAGCGTCGTCTTGCCGCTTCCGGACCAGCCGGCAAAGCCGAACACGCGCACGTCAGCTCGCCTCGGCGTGGACGGTCAGCGGCGCGCACCGCCGGCCGGCGTCCCGGGCAAGACCCGCATGCGCGATCCGCCCGTCCCAGGCCATCGCGCCGGCAGCGAGACCCGCATCACGCGCGAGCGCTGCAAGGACGCCGTCGCGAGCGATGGCCCGGACGTACGGCAGCACCGCGCCGGCGAGCGCCTGCGTGGCGGTGCGCGCGACCAGCGCCGGCATGTTGGGCACGGCGTAATGAACGACGCCTTCGTCGACGTACGTCGGATCGCCGAGCGACGTCATGCGCGACGTCTCGGCAATGCCGCCCTGGTCGATGCCGACGTCGACGAACGCCGAACCCGGGCGCATCGCGCGCAGGTGCTCGCGACGCACGATTTTCGGCGACAGCCGGCCCGGCTCGAGAACCGCGCCGATGATGAGATCCGCGTCCGCGACGGCCGTCGGTAACGCGTCGTCGTCGAGGACGCTGGCCCGCACGCGCAATCCTTCGCTTGCGAGCAATGCCTCGAGGTCGCGAAGACGTGCCGGCCCGCGCGACAACACGACGACGTTGCAACCGAGGCGCGCCGCGACGCGCGCGGCCTCGCGCCCGACGTTGCCCGCGCCGACGACGAGCACGCGCGCCGGGGGCACGTCGTCGACGCCGGTCAACAGCGTTCCGTTGCCTCCGACATCGGTCTGCAGTGCCCGACCGCCCGCAAGCGGTGCAAGACGGCCGGCGATGCGCGACATCGGCGCAAGCAGTGGCAATCCGCCGTTCGCGTCGCGGACCGTCTCGAATGCGACGACGCCCACGCGCGCGTCAAGCACGGCATCGAGCAACGCGCGGTCGCGATTGAGCTGCGCGAAGCCGAATATCGTCGTGCCCGGCCGCAGCCACGCGTATTCGCCGCGCTGGATTTCCTTCACCTTGACGATCAGCGGCGAATCCCAGACTTCGTCGGGCGCGGCGACGACGGTAGCGCCCGCATTGCGGTACGCGGCGTCGCCGAAGCCGCTCGCCACCCCCGCGTGGGTCTCCACCACGACGCGATGACCGTCGCCGACGAGCACGTGCACGCCGTCCGGCACGACCGCCACCCGGCGTTCGCCGTCCTTGGTCTCGCGCGGAATGCCGATCTGCATGCGCCCTCGATTCCTCGTCTACGATCGATTGTAGATGCGGGGTAGACTGAGCCCGAAGCACCCCCATCTAGCGCGCATGGACCTTCCGCTCGTTCCCGCCCGCCGCACCGGCGACGACGCGCCGCACGGCGCGATCATCGAGACGCTCGAGCGCGTGCTCGCCGACATTCCGGCGCCCAAATCCGGCCGTTCCGACGTCCCGCAGCAGGCTGCCGAGAAGATCGCGCGGCGTGCGGCGAAGCGTGCGGCCGTGCTGTCGGGCTCGCTCGCGCTGCCGCCCGGACCGTTGGGCTTCATGACGCTCCTTCCCGATCTCTACCTGATCTGGCAGACGCAGCGGCAAATGGTGGCCGACATCTTCGGCGTGTACGGGCGCAGCGCGGAACTCACGAAGACGAACATGCTGTACTGCCTGTTCCGTCACGCCGCGAGCCAGGTGCTGCGCGACGTCGTCGTGCGCAGCGCCGAGCGCGTCGTCGTGCGCGAGCTGTCGGCGAGCGCGTTGAAGCAGGCGCTCGGCAACATCGGCGTGACCGTGACGCAGCGCGTCGCGGGGACCGCGGCGAGCCGCTGGCTGCCGCTCGCCGGCGCGGCGGCCGTCGGCGCCTACGCCTACTGGGACACCATGCAGGTCGCGAAGACCGCGCAGCGTTTCGTTGCGTCGATGGATCTCGAAACGAAGGCCCCGCAAGCCTGATGTGCGGCCGGTACGAACTGTCGAGCCATCCGGACGTGATCGCGCTCGCGTTCGGGTTGCCGCAGGTGCCGGAGCTTCGCGCCCGCTACAACATCGCGCCGACGCAGCCGGTGCCGATCGTTCGCGTCAATCGCGACGGCGAGCGCGAGCTGGTCGAAATGCGCTGGGGACTCGTGCCGCGCTGGGCGAAGGACGTGTCGATCGGCGTGAAGATGATCAACGCGCGTGCGGAGACGCTCGCGACGAACGGCGCGTTTCGCCATGCCTACGCGCATCATCGCTGCCTCGTCCCCGCCAACGGCTTCTACGAGTGGCGCAAGACCCCAACGGGGAAAGTACCGCATCACATCGGCATGTCCGAGGGGCGGCCATTCGCGCTCGCCGGCGTGTACGAGCGCTGGCGTGCGAAGGATGGTGAAGTCGTCGACAGCGTCGCGATCGTGACGACGTCCGCCTCCGCGGACGTGCGCGAGCTGCACGACCGGATGCCGGTCATCGTGTCCGAGCACGATTACGGGCGCTGGCTCGACCGCGGCGTCGAGGACGTTTCCGACCTGCTCGCGCCGTGGCGCGGCGACGCACTTCGCGTTTATCCCGTATCGAAGCGCGTCAACGCCGTGGCGAACGACGATCCGAGCCTGTGCGAGCGGGTGCCCGAACCGAAGGATCGCGCGAGCGAATCACCAGCCCGCAAACGCGCGACGCCTGCCCCGTCCGACCCCGGCGAACCGTTACCCGAAACGCTCGACCTGTTCCGTCGCGATTGACGCTCGTCAGCGCGCGGTACCCGCCCGCAGCCAAGCGCCGAGCTTCGAGCGCTCGTCGTCGGTCATCGCCGTCAGATTGCCGAGCGGCATCGCGTTTGTGTCGACGGCCTGCGCGCGAATGCCGGCCGCGTTCGCGACGATCTGCGCCGGCGTATCGAGCAGCACGCCCTTCGGCGCCGTCGTGATACCCGGCTGCGTCGGCGTTGCCGCGTGGCACGGCGCGCACCGCATTTGGACGATCCTTTCGACGTCGGCGAACGCCACACGACCTGCGGGCGTCGTGCGCGAGGGCGCGATGGCGACGGCGAGGACGAGCACCGCGACCACTGCGGTGACGGGAATCGCCCACACGGTGCGCCCGCGATGCCGCAGGTTGAAGAAGTGTCGAACATACGCGGCGAGCAGCATCAGCGCGGCGAGCACGAGCCACGCGTGCGCCGCCGAGTACGTCATGGGATAGTGATTGCTGATCATGGCGAGCAGCACGGGCAGCGTGAAGTAGTTGTTGTGCACCGATCGCTGCTTGCCGCGCAGTCCATGCACGGCTTCGGGCGCCCGGCCTTCGCGCTTCGCCGCGACCATCTGTCGCTGCCCGGGAATGATCACGTAGAGCACGTTCGCGGCCATGACGGTGCCGAGCATCGCGCCGATCTGCAGGAACATCGCGCGGCCCGTGAAGACGTGCGAAAGCCCCCACGCGCAAAGCGCGAGGAATGCGACGAGCAGCACGCCCAGCACGCGCTCGTGCGCGAAGCCGAGGCGCTTGCAGAGCTGGTCGTAGAACACCCAGCCGACCGCGAGCAGCGCTGCGCTGATCGCCACTGCGCCGAGCGGCGTGAGCGGCGCGCCGGGCGCGATCATGTACGTGGCTGCGTGCCACCAATAGAGCACGCCGAGCAACGCGAAGCCCGACAGCCAAGTCGAATAAGCTTCCCAGAAAAACCAATGCAGCGTCCCGGGGAGCGCGGGCGGCGCGACCCGGAACTTCTGCACCTGGTAGAAGCCGCCGCCGTGGATCGCCCACAACTCGCCGCCGACCGCGTCGGGCGCGTCGCGCGCGTCAGGTGGCGGGCACAGGTGATGGTCGAGCCAGATGAAGTAGAACGATGCGCCGATCCATGCGATGCCCGTGATCACGTGCACCCATCGGATCGTAAGTTGCAGCCACTCGCCGGCGTAAGCCTCCATGCGCTCCCCGAATGCGGACGCGGCATTGTATGCTCGGCACCGGCTTGCCCCGATCCATGAACTCGACGCCTCGCAGCCCTTCCTATCCGCGCGACCTCGTCGGTCATGGCGCGCATCCGCCGCATCCGCGCTGGCCGGGCGGCGCGCGCGTTGCGCTGCAGTTCGTGCTGAACTACGAGGAAGGTGCGGAGAGTTCGGTGCTGCACGGCGACGCGGCGTCGGAGACGTTTCTCTCCGAGATCATCGGCGCGCCGGCTTTCCCCGACCGCCATCTGTCGATGGAGTCGCTCTACGAATACGGCGCGCGTGCCGGCGTGTGGCGCGTGCTGCGTGCGTTCGCCGAGCGCGAGATGCCGCTGACGATCTTCGCGGTCGCGATGGCGCTCGAGCGCAATCCCGGCGTCGCGCACGCGTTCGTCGCCGCCGGTCACGAGATCGCCAACCACGGCTATCGCTGGCTGTCGTATCAGAACGTCGACGAGGCGACCGAGCGCGAGCACGTCGGGCGCGCGACCGAGATCCTCACGCGGCTCACGGGCAGCGTCCCGCGCGGCTGGTACACGGGACGCGACAGTCCGCGCACGCGCCGGCTCGTCGTCGAGCACGGCGGCTACGTCTACGACGCCGACAGCTACGCGGACGATCTGCCGTACTGGACGTCCGTCGACACGCGCGACGGCACGACGCCGCATCTCGTCGTCCCGTACACGCTCGACACGAACGACATGCGCTTCGCCACCCTACAGGGATTCAACAGCGGCGATCAGTTCTTCGCGTACCTGCGCGACGCGTTCGATACGCTGTATCGCGAAGGCGACCCGCGTGGTCTCGACGCACCGAAGATGTTGTCGATCGGCCTGCATTGCCGGCTCGTCGGGCGCCCCGCGCGCCTCGCGTCGCTCGCGCGCTTCCTCGATTACGTGCAGGCGCACGAGGACGTCTGGGTCGCGCGGCGCATCGACATCGCCGAGCACTGGATCGCGACGCACCCGGCTGCATAGCGGTGTCGGAGGAAAAGCGCGCGCTTTTTCTCCGACACCGGCTTTCAGCGGGCGGCGTAGTGCGCGTAGACGCGCGCGCTGCCCGAGCGGTCGACGAGCACCACGTCGAAGGGCTGCGCGCCATTGCCTTCCATGCCCGGCGAGCCGATCGGCATACCGGGCACCGCGAGCCCGAGCGCTGCAGGCCGCTCGGCGAGCAGGCGCTTCACGTCTTCGGCGGGCACGTGGCCTTCGAGCACGTAGCCGTCGACGATCGCCGTGTGACAACTGGCGAAGCGGTCAGGCATGTGATGGCGCTGCCGGATCGCGCGGGTATCGGCGACCGCCGTCACGCTCACCTGGAATCCCGCGTCCTGGAGATGCCGCGCCCAGTGGGTGCAACATCCGCAGTTCGGGTCCTTGAAGATGCTGATCGTTGCGCCGGCTGCGCGGACCGGCAGCACGCCGGCGAGCGGGACCCACGCGAGCATCGTCAAAAGCGTTCGTCGCTTCATCGGATCATCACCGTCCTTTCATGCCTTTCGCATCACGCCTTCGAGCTGTAGCGCCGCGCCACCACGCGCGCCGCTCATCGGACTGTACAGCCGCCGAAACGCGACCCCCAGTCTGGGCCCTGGCGTGGCTCGATCGCTTGATGCTCGTCAACGTCGAGCGCCTTTGGCGAATCCATCGGGGCCCATCATGAGCGACCTCCTGCACCCAAGCGTACCCGACAGCGACGAAATCGCCGGCGCGCGCCTCGTGCCGCAAGTCGGCATGATGCTGAAGGCGTTCCATGCCTCCCCCGTACGGAACGCGTTGCTGTCGCTCGCGGGCATGATCTTTCTGGTGATCGTCGCGACCGCATACGGCCAGATCCGGCTCAACCGCTGGAACGAGCCCTTCTACGACGCGCTGGCGCGGCGCGATTCCCGGGAATTTCTCGTGCAGCTCGGCGTCTTCGGCGTCATCGCAGGCACATTGCTCGTGCTCAACGTCGTTCAGCGCTGGCTGGCCGAAACGATCAAGCTCAAGTCGCGGGAAGCGCTGACGCTCGATCTCGTCGATCTCTGGATGCTGCCTCGCCGCGCATTCCGGCTCGCCAGCGCCGGGCCGATCGGCATCAACCCCGATCAGCGCCTGCACGAGGATGCGCGCCGCCTGACCGAGCTTTCGGCCGATCTCGGCATCGGCCTGTTGCAGGCCGTGATCCTGCTCGTTACCTTCGTGAGCGTGCTTTGGACCGTGTCGGCGGAGTTCGCTTTCGACATCGGCGGCCGGGTGGTTTCGATTCCCGGCTACATGGTGTGGGCCGGCTTTTTCTACGCGGGCTCTGCTTCCGTGCTGAGCTACTGGGTGGGCCGCAAGCTGATCGGGCGCAATGCCGAGCGTTATGCGCGCGAGGCCGAGCTCCGGTTTTCGCTGGTACGCGTCAACGAGCACATCGACGCCATCTCGCTCGCCGGGGGTGAAGCCGAAGAGGCGAGGCGTATCAAGCTGAATCTCGATGCCGTGCTGTCCGCCATGCGTGATCTGGTCGCAGGTCACGTCAGCTTGACTTGGGTGACCGCAGGATATGGCTGGCTGACGATCGTGGCTCCCATCCTCGTCGCGGCGCCGCTCTACTTCGGCGGAAGCG
>DASTGT010000105.1:0-26234 GCA_035718935.1 Casimicrobiaceae bacterium | reverse complement strand
ATGATCGGCGAGCACGACATCGACTTGATGCGCGTCATCGACGAGCCCGATGCGGTGGTCGAGGCGATCTTCGCGTTCTACGAGAGCCGCGGCTTCCAGCCGTCGCGCGACGAGCGCGAGAAGCTGCTCGATCTATGAGCGCCGTCTCCACGCGGAAACGGTCGTTGGCGCGCCGTCGCCATTTCGCCGACACGCGAATGGGTGTTCGTGCGACAGCGTTTGCGGCCGCCGCGCCGCTGCGCGAGCGCGTGGCGCCTTTGCTAGAATGGACCCACGATTCCGATCGCCTCGGCTCCTACCCACCGGTCGCACCATGGATGCACGTCGCCCGCTGCTGATGCTGCTCTTCGCTGTCACCGCCGGCGTGAGCTACGCGCAGGCCCCGGCGCGTTCCGAGCCGCTCGCACCGCCGCCCCCGCCGCCGCCCGATGTCCTCGGCAGCGAGGATCTCGAACCGCAGGTGACGATCAACCGGACCGACCAGCAGACGACCGAGGAAGTGCGCGTCGGCGGGCAGTTGCGCTACGTCCGCGTGACGCCGCGCAACGGCCGGCCGTTCTACCTGATCCCCGATCAGAACGGCACCACGTACATCAAGCGTGACAGCCTCGATTCCACGCTGAAGGTGCCGATGTGGATTCTGTTCTCGTTCTAGCGGAAGCAGGCGTCGCGGCGTTCGCACGCGCCGCGCGCCGAGCTGCGGTTTTCTCCATTCACCGTTGATTCGTCTTCCGTAGGCCGCGCTTTGGGAATGCCGCGCGCGTTGCGCCGGCATGCGTGGAATGTCCGTTTATACGACCGTCTCCGCCGACGAACTCGATGCCTGGCTCGCACGTTATGCGGTCGGCACACTCGTCGAGCACAGCCCCATCGCCGCCGGAATCGAGAACACCAATTATTTCGTCACCACCGAGCGCGGCCGCTACGTGCTGACGCTCTACGAGCGACTGCCGGGCGAGGACTTGCCGTTCTACCTCAATCTCATGGCGCATCTCGCGCGCGCAGGCGTCGAGGTGCCTGCACCGATTCCGGATCGCACCGGCGCGCTCTTCTCGCATCTCAACGGTCGTCCCGCGGGCCTCGTCACGCGCGTCGACGGCGCACCCGTCGACGCACCCACGCCCGATGCCTGTGCCGCGGTCGGTGCATCGCTCGCGAAGCTGCATCGCGCATCGCAGAGCTATCGGCCGCGCTTGACGAACCGCCGCGGCCCCGCGTGGTGGCGCCAGGCAGCGCGGGCGGTGCGGCCCTTCGTGACTGCGGCGCAGAACGAGCTTCTCGCGAGCGAGGTGCGGTTCCAGACCGGGTTCGGCAAATCGGCGTTGCCCAAGGGCGCGATCCACGGCGATCTCTTCTGCGACAACGTGCTGTTCGCGGGCACGCGCGTGGCGGGCATCATCGATTTCGGCTTCGCCGCGACCGACTACTTCGCCTACGACCTCGCGATCGCGGTCAACGACTGGTGCATCGCCGATGACGACGGCGCGCTCGATCGCGAGCGCTTGCGGGCCATGGTTCGGGCGTACGACGCGGTGCGCAAGCTGACCGACGACGAGCGCGCGCAGTGGCCATCGCTGCTGCGCGCGGCGGCGTTGCGATTCTGGGTGTCGCGGCTCTACGACATGCATCTGCCGCGCCCGGGCGAGCTCACGCACGCGCACGATCCCCTGCCGTTCGAGCGGATCCTGCGCGCGCGCGCGGCGGCACCGACGCGACCGCTCGATGTCTGATCCCGCGCCCGAGCGCGCCGTGCGCGCGCAGCGCGGCTTCGCAATCACGCGGCATCGCGCCTCGCATGGCCTGCGATGGCTCGTGCTGAGTTACGCGATGTTTCGCCAACATCGCCTCGCTTGGATCGGACTTCTGCTTGGCTACTACGTCGCGCTCGTCGTCGTCGAAGTCGTGCCGCTCGTCGGCGTCTTCCTCGGGCCCATGCTGAAGCCGGTGCTCTCGGTCGGCTTCCTCGCCGCCGCATGGTCGCAGGAGCGAGGCGGCAAGCCGACGTTTCCGATGCTGTTTCGCGGCTTTCGCACGAACGTCGCCGCCCTCCTTCCGCTCGGCCTCGTTTTCATGGTCGGCATTTCGCTCGCGCTGGCCGCGACGGCGCTGATCGACGGCGGACAATTGCTCGACCTGCTGTACGGACGCACGTCTTCGCCCGACGAAGCGCCATCCGTTGCTGCGCAAGGCTTCGCACAGACGCTTGCGAATCCTCGCGTGCAATTCGCGATGCTCTTCGGGGCGCTTTGCGCGGCACCGACGATCCTCGCGCTGTGGTGGGCGCCGGCGCTCGTCGTGTTCCAGGACGCGCGATTTTCCGCCGCGCTGCGCGGGAGCCTGCGTGCTGCGCTGGCGAACTGGCGCCCCGTCGTCGTCTATGCGATCGCGCTGTTTGTGCTCGGCGCCGTGCTGCCGTCGCTCGTCACGCTGCTGTTGGCGCTTCTTCTGCCGACGCCGCTCAACGCGACCATCACGGTGTTCGTCGTGCTGCCGTACGTCGCGTTTTTCGTCGCGACGCTGCACATCTCCGATTACGTGAGCTATCGCGATGTGTTCCACGCCGGCGAGTAATACTCACCTCTGACACGAGTAATACTCACCTCTGACACGTGTCAGAGGTGAGCCTTTCATGGACGGCGGTGTCGCGGATTCAGCGGCGCACCTCTGACACGTGTCAGAGGTGGGGTTTACGCTGCCTCGAGCCTTGCAAACTCCAGCGCGAGCCACTTGACGCCGGCGTCGCGAAAATTGACCTGGACGCGGGCATCGTTGCCGCGGCCTTCGGCATCGATGATCACCCCCAAACCGAATTTGGCATGCCGCACGCTCTGGCCAATGCGCCAAAGCGGCGCGGGCGGCGTCGCGCCCGGACGGCTCGCGGCGGCGGCGGACATCGGCATCGACGGTCGATCGAACCCATCGTCGTCGATGAACCTGCGCCGCTCGCGCGCCGACAGCCATTGCAGCAAGTCCTTCGGAAGCTCGTCGAGGAAGCGCGAGGCGATGTTGTAGCGCACCTGTCCGTGCAGCATGCGGTTCTGCGCGAGCGTCAGGTACAGCCGACGGCGCGCGCGCGTCAGCGCGACGTACATCAGCCGGCGCTCCTCCTCGATGCCCGCCATCTCGTTCAGGCTGTTCTCGTGCGGGAACAGTCCTTCTTCGAGACCGGTGACGAACACCGTGTGGAACTCGAGGCCTTTCGCGGCGTGAATGGTCATCAGCTGCAACGCGGGCTTCCCTTCGGCCGCCTGCGTCTCGCCCGCTTCGAGCGCCGCGTGCGCGAGAAAGGCCGTGAGCGGATCCGTCGCCCCATCCTCCGCCACGATGGCGGCCGCGTCGGCCGCTCGATCGCCGGCCGCAGAAGCCACGCCATTTTCCACCGCCCGCTGTTCCCTGTTACCTGTTCCCTGTTCCCTGAAAGGCGCATCCACCGCCAGATCCGCCTCGCGCACGAAGTTCTGCGCGGCGTGCACGAGTTCCTCGAGGTTCTGCACGCGCTCGCTGCCATCCTTTTCCCGACCGTAGTGCGCGACGAGGCCCGACCCCTCGACCACGTGCGCCACGGTATCGGAGAGCGGCAGCCCGCGCGTCGCCTCGCGCGCCGATTCGATCAGGGCCACGAACGCGGCGAGCGACGACTGCGCCTTGCCCTTGAGCGCGCCCGAGCACGCCGCCTGCCACAGCGACGTCCCCTGCGCACGCGCCGCCTCCTGCAACTGCTCGAGAGTCCGCGCCCCGATGCCGCGCGGCGGGAAGTTGACGATACGCAGGAACGCCCCGTCGTCGGCGGGCTCGGCGATCAGCCGCAGGTACGCGAGCGCGTGCTTGATCTCCGCGCGCTCGAAAAAGCGCATGCCGCCATAGACACGGTACGGCAACGCCGCGTTGAAGAGCGCGTGCTCGAGCACGCGTGACTGCGCGTTGCTGCGGTAGAGGAGTGCGACCTGGTCGAGCGCGAGACCATCGTCGACGAGCGACTTCACGACGTCGACGATGAATGCCGCCTCGTCGTGATCCGAGGGCGCGTTGAAGACGCGCACCGGCTCGCCCTTGCCCTCGCTCGTCCAGAGGTTCTTGCCGAGGCGCGTCGCGTTGTGGCGAATGAGCGCGTTCGCCGCGTCGAGGATGTGACCGTGCGACCGGTAGTTCTGCTCGAGCTTGATCAGCCGCACAGGGCGCTCGGGACGCGTGAAGTCGCGCTCGAACGTCTGCATGTTCGCGACTTTCGCTCCGCGGAACGCGTAGATCGACTGGTCGTCGTCGCCGACCGCGAACACGGCGGCATTCGGCCCGGTCAATTGCATCAGCCACTTGTACTGGAGCGTGTTGGTATCCTGGAACTCGTCGACGAGCAGGTGCGAGAAGCGGCGCCGGTAGTGCTCGCGAATCGTCGTCTCGCGGGCGAGCAGCTCGTAAGAGCGCAGCAGGAGCTCCGCGAAGTCGACGACGCCTTCGCGCGCGCACATCGCCTCGTAGAGCGCGTAGTGCTCGACCTGCCGCCGGGTGAACTCATCGCCGGCCTCGACGGCGTTCGGCCGCAGACCCTCCTCCTTCGCCGACGAGATGAACCAGGCGAGCTCGCGCGCCGGGTAGCGCTCGTCGTCGATGCCGTGCGCGCGGTACATCCGCTTGACGAGCGCCAGCTGATCCTGCGTGTCGAGGATCTGGAAGAGCTGCGGCAAGCGTGCCTCGCGGTAGTGGATGCGCAGCATGCGGTTGCAAAGGCCGTGGAACGTGCCCACCCACATCCCGCGCAGGTTCACCGGCGTCAGCGCAGAGAGCCGCGTCAGCATCTCCTTCGCCGCCTTGTTCGTGAACGTGACCGCGAGGATCGAAAGCGGCGTGGCCTGCCCCGTCGCGAGGAGCCAGGCGATGCGCGTGGTGAGCACACGGGTCTTGCCGCTGCCCGCGCCGGCGAGAATCAGCGCGGACGCATGCGGAAGGGTGACGGCGGCGAGCTGCTCGGGATTGAGATGGGCGAGAAGCGGGGAACTCATGGATCGCGAATTGTAAGGCGCCGCTATAATCGGCCGCCGATGAAAGACGCCTCACTCGAAGGGAAGCGCAAAGCACAAGCGCGGTCGGCGCGCGTCCCGGTTGCGAGCGCCCCGATCGGAGAGGCCTGATCGATGGCGCGCACGCTCGAGGACATTCCGTCGGTCAACTCGGCGACGATGCGCGCGTTCGTGCACTGGATCCGCGCGGCAGCGCCGTACGTGCACGCCTTTCGCGACAAGACGTTCGTCATCGCCTTCGGAGGCGAGGTCGTCGCCGACGAGTCGTTCCTCGGCGTCGTCCACGACCTCAACCTGCTGCACAGCCTCGGCATCCGCCTGATCGTCGCGCACGGCTGCCGCCCGCAAGTGGAGGCGATCCTCGCCGCGCAGAACATCGAAAGCCGATTCCACGCGAGCGGCGTGCGCATCACCGACAACGAGACGATGGACTGCGTGCTCGAGGCCGCCGGCCAGGTGCGCGCGCGCATCGAGGCGCTGCTGTCGCTCGGCCTCGCCAATTCGCCGATGGCCGGTGCGCGCAACCGCGTGTCGAGCGGCAATTACCTGACCGCGAAGCCGATGGGCATCGTCGACGGCGTCGACATGCAACTCTCCGGCGAAGTGCGGCGCATCGACACCGAGGCGATCCAGCAGCGGCTCGACGACGGCGACATCGTGCTGATCTCGCCTACCGGCTATTCGCCGACCGGCGAGATCTTCAACCTGACCGTCGAGGAAGTCGCGATGCAGTGCGCGGTGCGCATGGACGCGATGAAGCTCATCTTCCTCACCGACGCAGATGGGGTGCGCAACGCCCGGCGTCAACTGATCACCGACCTGTCGACGACCGACGCCGAGAAGCTGCTCGCGCGACCCGAGCGCCTGCCACCCGACGTCCGCCTGTACCTCCCGGCCGCCGTACGCGCGTGCAACAACGGGGTCAAGCGCGCGCATCTGATCAGCCGGCACATGGACGGCGCGTTGCTGATCGAGCTCTTCACGCGCGACGGCGTGGGGACGATGGTCGCGGCGACGCCGCTCGCGCACCTGCGCAGCGCGACGATCGACGACGTCGGCGGCATCATCGCGATCATCGAGCCGCTCGAGGAGCAGGGCGTGCTCGTGCGCCGCTCGCGCGAGCGTCTCGAAAGCGAGATCGAGCGCTTCGTCGTCGCCGAGTACGACAATCACATCATCGGCTGCGCCGCGCTCTATGCGTTTCCCTCGGAGCGAATCGGCGAGCTCGCCGCCCTCGCCGTGCACCCCGATTTCCGCCGCGAGGGGTACGGCGAAGCGTTGATGAACGAGATCGAGCAGCGCGCGCGCAAGCTCAAGCTGCGCGAGATCTTCGTGCTGACGACGCGCACCGCGCACTGGTTCCTCGAGCGCGGCTTTCGCACCGGCTCGGTCGTCGACCTGCCGCAGCAGAAGCAGGCGCTCTACAATTACCAGCGGAAATCCCAGGTGTACGTGAAGCCGCTCGACAAGGAATGACGATGGCGAGGATGGTCAACTGCGTGAAGCTCGGCCGCGAAGCGGAAGGCCTCGATTTTCCGCCGTACCCGGGCGAGCTCGGCAAGCGGATCTACGAGAACGTGTCGAAGGAGGCGTGGGCGCAGTGGCTCAAGCACCAGACGATGCTCGTCAACGAGAATCGCCTGTCGCTCGCCGACCCGCGCGCGCGAAAGTGGCTTGCCGAGCAGATGGAGAAACATTTTTTCGGCGGCGGCGCCGCGCTGCCGCCGGGCTACGTGCCGCCGACGCCTTGAGGCGCCCCGTCGACACACGCTGCGCGTGCGGAACTTCAGCTTGTTCGCGCGTAGGCCTTGACGGCGCGGTCGACCAGGCGCGGCGCCTGCATGCGCTCCGCCCACGCCGCGAACGCGGTTCGTGGTCCACGCCAGCGAAGTGCATCGACGTCGACGAAGAGCGGCGCATCGCTGCGTAGCGTCGCCAGCGCTTTGAAGCGCAGCGCGAGCTCGCGGCGCGTGCCGAGCGCGTCGTCGGGAAAGCATTCGATGCCGCCGTATTGCCGAAGCATCCGGGCCGCGGTGACCGGGCCGATGCCGGCGATGCCGGGATAGCCGTCGGCGCTGTCGCCGACGAGGGCGAGAAAGTCGGGAATCAGCGGCGGGTCGACGCCGAATTTCGAGCGGACCTGCGCGGCGTCGCGAATCTTCTTCGTCACCCGGTCGACCTGCACGACGCGATCGTCGCGCACGCATTGCGCCAGATCCTTGTCGGGAGTCCAGATGCACACCTTGTCGACGCCGGGATCCTCCGCTGCGATTCGCGCCGCCGAGGCGAGCGCGTCGTCCGCCTCGAGCTCGACCATCGGCCAGACGACGACGCCCATCGCGGCAAGAGCTTCTTCGAGCGGATGAAACTGCGCGAAGAGCGCCGGGTCGATGCCCTCGCCCGTCTTGTAGCCGGGCCACAACGCGTTGCGAAACGACTCGATGACGTGATCGGTCGCGACGCCGACGTGCGTTGCTCCCTGCTCGAACATCTGCAGCACCGTCTGCAACACGCCGACGACGCCACCGTAGGGTCGATCGCGGCCCTTGGTGAAGCGGCGAAGGCCGTGAAAGTGGCGGAAGAGCTCGTAGGTTCCGTCGACGAGGTGAACGATCACGCGATCAACGTGGCACGCGCCATTTCGGGGGAATTCGAGTGTACGGGATCGCGCGCGACGGCATCGGCGCGTCGGCGCGTTCGCCGCGTGCGAAGGACCCTGCTAGACTCGTTCGCATGACGCGCGCGATCAGCCGCTATCCCGTTCCGACGCTCGCGGAGTTGCCCGACGACATCCGCTCGCGCATCCTCGAAGTGCAGGAGAAGGCCGGCTTCGTCCCGAACGTCTTCCTGACGCTCGCACATCGCCCCGACGAGTTCCGCGCGTTCTTCGCATATCACGATGCGCTGATGCTGCGCGCCTCCGGATTGAGCAAGGCGGAGAAGGAGATGATCGTCGTGGCGACGTCCGGCGCGAACGACTGCCTCTACTGCATCGTCGCGCACGGGGCCATTTTGCGCGTCTACGCGAAGAATCCGCTGATCGCCGACCAGGTCGCCGTCAACTACCTCAAGGCCGACATCACGCCGCGACAGAAGGCGATGCTTGCGTTCGCGCTGAAGGTCGCGACGAACAGCGTCGCCATCGGCGACGACGACTTCGTCGAGCTTCACGAGCACGGCTTCAGCGACGAGGACGTCTGGGACATCGGCGGCATCGCGGCCTTCTTCGCGCTGTCGAACCGGATGGCGAACCTGATCTCGATGCGCCCCAACGACGAGTTCTACCTGCTCGGCCGCGTGCCGAAGAAGTGAAGGGCTGAAGGCGTGAAGCACCGCGCGAACGGCTACGCCTCGTAAACGACGCGTCCTTCGCGCAGCGTCGTCCGGACGCGGCCGACGAGCTCGTGGCCGAGGAACGGCGTGTTCTTGCCCTGGCTTGCGAGCGCGTCCCGCCCGACGATCCAGGCCGCCTGCGGGTCGAAGATGCAGACGTCGGCGATGCCGCCCTCGGCGAGCGACGGCTGCGCAATGCCGAGGATGCGCGCCGGAACGCTGGTGATGCGCGCAAGCGCCTCGACCAGCGGAATCTCCTCCTCGCGTGCCCACGCCAGCGTCAACGGCAGCAGCAGCTCGAGCGCCGTCGCCCCTGGCTCCGCCTCGCCGAACGGCATCTGCTTGGCGTCGTCGTCGACGGGCGCATGATCGGAGCAGATGGCGTCGATCGTGCCATCGCGTACCCCGCGGCGCAACGCATCGCGATCGCGCACGCTGCGTAGCGGCGGCACGAGATGCGCGAGCGGGTCGAACCATCCGATGTCGACGTCGCAAAGATGCAGATGGTGGACGTCGACGTCGCAGGTGACCGGCAGGCCTTCGCGCTTCGCGGCGCGCACCATCTCGACGCCCTCGGCGGACGACAGCCGGCAAAGATGCACGCCGACACCGCTCGCGCGTACGAGCCCGAAGATCTTCGCGAGCGCGAGCGTTTCCGCCGCCACCGGAATGCCCGGCAGCCCGAGGCGCGTCGCCACTTCGCCGTCGTGCGCCACGCCGCCTTGCGCGAGGAACGCATCCTGCGGGCGCAACCAGACGCGATGCCCGAACGTGCCCGCGTATTGCAGCGCGCGCAGCAGCATCAGCGTGTCGTGGAACGGCATGTCCGCCTGCGAGAACGCGACGCAGCCGGCCAGGGTGAGCTGGCCCATCTCGGTGAGCGTCGTTCCGCGCAAGCCGACGGTCAGCGCGCCGATCGGATAGACGTGCGTGAGCCCGATCTGCCGCGCGCGGTGCTTGAGCATCTCGACGAGGCCGGGCTCGTCGAGCGGAGGATCGGTGTCGGGAGGACAGGCGAGGCTGGTGACACCTCCCGCCGCCGCGGCGGCGAGCTCCGATTCGAGCGTCGCCTTGTGCTCGAGGCCCGGTTCGCGCAGGCGCGCCGCGAGATCGACGAGCCCCGGCGCGACGATGCAGCCCGCCGCGTCGATCACGCGCGATGCCTCGAACCCGCGCGGCGGCTCGCCGCTGCCGACGATCGCGCCGTCGGCGATGTAGAGCGACGCGACGCGTGCGACGCCGCGCGCGGGATCGACGAGTCGGCCGTTGCGAATCTCGATTTTCATCCGGTCGTGCCTGCCACGATCGACAGCACCGCCATGCGCACCGCGATGCCGAAGGTGACCTGCGGCAGGATCACCGATCGCGCGCCGTCGGCGACCGCCGAATCGATCTCGACGCCGCGGTTCATCGGTCCGGGATGCATGACGATCGCGTCGGGCTTCGCGAGCGCGAGCTTTTCGGCGGTCAGCCCGTAATGCTTGAAGAACTCGCCGGCGGACGGCAGCAGGTCGCCCTTCATCCGCTCGTTCTGCAATCTCAGCATCACGACGACGTCGCAGCCGCGCAGGCCCTCGCGCATGTCGTTGACGACGCGCACGCCGAGCGACTCGACCTGCGCCGGCAGCAGCGTGCGCGGCCCGATGACGCGCACCTCGGGCACCTGCATCGTCGTGAGGCCGTGGATCAGCGAGCGAGCGACGCGCGAATGCAGGATGTCGCCGACGATGGCAACGGTGAGGCCGCGGAAATCCTGCTTGTAGTGCCGGATCGTGTACAGATCGAGAAGTCCCTGCGTCGGATGTGCGTGGCGTCCGTCGCCGGCGTTGACGACGTGCACGTGCGAGCGCCCGGTCGCCGTCAGGTGCGACGCGATCAGGTGCGGCGCGCCGGATTGCGAATGCCGCACGACGAACAGGTCGGCATTCATCGCGCACAGGTTGTCGATGGTGTCGAGCAGCGTCTCGCCCTTCGCCGTCGACGACACGCCGATGTTGAGGTTGATGACGTCGGCGGACAATCGCTTCGCGGCGATCTCGAACGTCGTGCGCGTGCGCGTCGAGTTCTCGAAGAAGAGGTTGAACATCGCCTTGCCGCGCAATAGAGGCACCTTCTTGACTTCGCGCTCGGCGATCGAAACGAACGGCTCCGCCGTGTCGAGGATCTGCGTAACGATCGGCGCCGGCAATCCCTCGAGCGTCAAGAGATGCGTCAGCTCGCCGTTGCGGTTGAGCTGCGGATTTCGCGCCATTTCCGGTGGCTAGGCCGCGCCGCGAACGGGTTCGACGGCGAGCGACAGCGTTCCGCCGGGATCGCGCGAGACGACGACCGACAGGTCGCGCGCCACGGCGAGGCGTGCGCCGGTGTAGGTCGCCTCGATCGGCAGCTCGCGTCCGCCGCGATCGACGAGCACCGCGAGCTCGATGCGCTCGGGCCGGCCGAAATCGAAGAGCTCGTTGATCGCTGCGCGCACGCTGCGGCCCGTGTAGAGCACGTCGTCGACGAGCACGATCGTGGCGCCCGAGACGTCGAACGGCAACGACGTGCGGCGGGTGTTCGGCTTGAGTCCCGAGATCTCGTAGTCGTCGCGGTAATACGCGACGTCGATGAAGCCGAGCTTGTGCTCGCCCGGCAGTTCCGCCGCCAGCCGCTCGGCGATCCAGGCGCCGCCCGAATAGATGCCGACGAACGCGGCATCGTGCGCGACCGCCCCGTGCATGCGTTCGATCAGTGCGCGCAGCGCGGCTTCGGCGTCGGGCAGTGACTCAGGCGTCATGCATGTCCAGATAGGCCTGAAGGATGATCCGCGCCGCCACTTCGTCGCGCTGTGCGCGCGCGGCGCGACCGCCGCCCGCCAGCGCGTCACGCGCGATCTCGCTCGTGTGCCGCTCGTCTTCGAGGGCGACCGGCAGCGCATAACGCCTTGCCACCGTTGCGGCGAACGTGCGCGCCCGGGCCGTCATCGCGTGCTCGCTGCCGTCGGCATGAAGCGGCAGGCCCACGACGAGGCGCGCGGGTTGCCATTCACGCACGAGCCGATCGAGTGCGGCAAAGCGGTCGCGCTCGTCAGGGGCGTCGATCGTCGTCAAGGCGCGCGCGCTCCGCGTCAACGTGTTGCCGATCGCCACGCCGATGCGCCGCGTGCCGAAATCGAACGCGAGGATCGTCGCGTCCGCCTCGTTTCGCACTGGCCGCTCACCCGTGCCCGGCGGTATCGGAAAGCCGCGAGAAGTCGATGCCGAGCAGGCGCACCGCGGCAGGTAACCGGCGCTCGGCCGGCAGATCGAAGAGCACCCCGGGATCGGCTTCGACGGTGAGCCAGGCGTTGCGCGCCAGCTCCTGTTCGAGCTGGCCGGCTTCCCAGCCGGCATAGCCGAGCGAAACGAACATGTCCTTCGGTCCCTCGCCGCGGCCGGCGGCCTCGAGCACGTCTTTCGACGTCGTGAGGCCCACGTCGTCCTGGATCGGCAGCGTCGACTGCCAGTGCCCGACCGGTCGATGGAGGACGAAGCCGCGGTCGAGTTGCACGGGCCCGCCGAAATGGACCGGCGCGACGCCGAGCGCATTGTCGTCGAGCGGAATCTCGATCTGCTCGAAAAGCGCCTGCAGCGTCATGTCGATCGGCTTGTTGATGACGATGCCGAGCGCGCCTTCGGGGTTGTGCTCGCAGATGTAGGTCAGCGAGTTCGCGAAGTGGGGATCCGCCATGGCGGGCATGGCGATCAGGAAGTGGTGAGTGAGGTTCACCGTGTCGCTCACGCCCGCCATTGTACGTTGCGGCGGTGCAACCCCGGCGGGCGTTCGACAACTTGAAGTGCGTGATTGATTGCTAACGAGAATCGTTCTCATTACACTTCGTGAACCCCGCTCAAGGAGTCGTCGATGCCACGATTCGCCTCGCTCTGCCTGCTCGTGGCCGCCGCCACCGCCTTCGCCGCCGAGCCGGAATTCACCCTCGCGATCCGCGATCACCGCTTCACGCCGGCGGAAATCCGAATTCCGGCAAACCAGAAGGTTCGTCTCGTCGTCGACAACCAGGACGCGACCCCCGAGGAGTTCGACAGCCACGCGCTGAATCGCGAAAAAGTCATCCCCGGCCGCTCGAAGGCCGTCATCTTCGTCGGGCCGCTCGCGCCCGGGCGTTACCCGTTCATGGGTGAATTCAATGCGGAAACGGCGCAGGGTGCCGTCGTTGCGCAATGAGGGCGCAGCGCGCGATCGCGGCGCTTGCAGCAGCCGTTTGCTCGACGCTCGCGCGTGCGGGTCCCGACGATTACGTGGTAATGCCGACGGTCGAATACGGCGAGCGGGAAATCGAGCTTCGAATGGGAACGGCGAGCGGCGAGGGCGGCGAGCCGCGCGCGTCGGCGGCCTCGATCGCGTTCGGCTACGGGGTGACGCCCTGGTGGGCGACCGAGGTTTACGGCAAGTGGCATCGCAACGGCTCGACGAGCTTCGATGCGATCGAATGGGAGAACCGGTTCCAATTGACCGAGCCCGGCCATTATGTCGCCGACCTCGGTTTCCTCGTCGAGATCGAGCGACCCCGGGATCGCGCCGAAGGCTACGAGGTGCGCATCGGCCCGCTGCTGCAGAAGGACGTCGGGCCGGTGCAGACGAACTTCAACGTGCTGCTCGAGCGCAACTACCGATCGAGCAAGCCGGAGGTGACCGAGCTCGGCTATCAGTGGCAGGTGAAGCATCGGTGGCGCGAGGCGTTCGAGTTCGGCGCGCAAGGTTTCGGCGACGTCGGCCAATGGAACGACTGGGCGAGCGTGCACGCGCAGGAGCACATCGCGGGGCCGGCGATCTTCGGCAAGTTCAATCTCGGCGGCCGGCACGCGATCAAGTACGACGCCGCGGTGCTGTTCAAGCTCTCGGATGCCGCGCCGCGACAGACTTGGCGTGCGCAGATCGAGTACGAGTTCTGACGATCATCAGGCTCGAACTTCGAAAAATTCGGGTGTGTCCCGAACTCATTCTTCCTCGTGGCGGCGATGCTTCGCGTACTCGTTCGAGAGCTGATTCTGCAGGTTCGCCGGCGCCTGCTCGTAGTGCGACAGCGACATCGTCCACGCGCCGTGGCCGCCGGTCATCGACTTCAGTCGCGCGGCGTAGCCTTCCAACTCCGCGAGCGGCGCAAGGCCGTTCACCGCGAGCATGCCGGCCTGGAGCGTCTTCGTTCCGGTGACCTGACCGCGGCGCGATGACAGATCGCCGGCGACGTCGCCCATGTTGTTCGCCGGGCAATTGATCTCGACGCCGACGATCGGCTCGAGCACGATGGGCTTCGCCTTCGCGATCGCGTCGAGAAACGCCTTGCGTCCCGCGGCGACGAATGCGACCTCCTTCGAATCGACCGGGTGGTACTTGCCGTCGTAGACGATCACCCGCACGTCCTGCATCGGAAAGCCCGCGATCGGTCCCGAATGCAGCACCTGCTCGACACCCTTCTGCACGGCGGGAATGAGCGTATTGGGAATCGCGCCGCCTTTCACCTGATCGACGAATTCGAACCCGCCGCCGCGCGGCATCGGCTCGATGCGCAGGTACACCTCGCCGAACTGGCCGGCACCGCCGGTCTGCTTCTTGTGCCGGTGATGGCCCTCGGCCTTGGCCGTGACGGTTTCGCGATACGGAACGCGCGGCGGCCGTGTGTCGACTTCGAGCTTGAACTGGCTCGCCATCCGCTCGAGCACCGAGCGCAGATGCAATTCACCGAGGCCGCGCAGCACCGTCTCGTTGCCGACCGAATCGTGGGCGACGACGAGCGTCGGATCCTCGGCGGTCATCTTGTGCAGCACGTCGGAGATCCGCTGCTCGTCGCCGCGTCGCTTCGGCGTGATGGCGAAGCCGTGCATCGGCACGGGAAATTCGAGCGGCTTCATGCGGATCTGGTCCTCGTCGTGCGAGTCGTGCAGCACGCAGTCGAACGTGATGTCGTCCACCTTCGCGACCGCCGCGAGGTCACCGGGCACCGCCTTGTCGACTTCCACGTACTTCGCACCCTGCAGCATGAAGAGGTGCCCGACCTTGAACGCCTTGCGGCTGTCGCCGACGAAGAGTTGCGTGTCGCGCGTGATCGTTCCCTGATGCACGCGGAAGACACCGAGCTTGCCTACGAACGGATCCATCACGACCTTGAACACATGGGCGAGCACATGCAGGCCCGGATCGGGCGTCGAATGGAATTCGGTGGCCTTCTCGCCTTCCCCCTTCGTGAAGAGCGGCGGGTTGCCCTCGGCGGGATTGGGCGCGAGCTTGACGAGGACGTCGAGCAATTCGTCGACGCCGGCGCCGGTGCGCGCGGACGTGAAGCAAACCGGCACGAGATGCCCTTCACGAAGCGCGGCCTCGAACGGTGCATGCAACTGCGCCGGTGCAATTTCGCCCTGCTCCAGGTAGAGCGACATGAGCGCCTCGTCGATCTCGACGACCTGATCGACCAGCGCCGAATGCGCAGCCGCGACCGACGAGAAATCGGCCTCGCCGCTGGGATTGAAAAAGCAGTCGACGACGCGCTTGCCGCCGTCCGCCGGGAGATTGATCGGCAGGCATTGCTTTCCGAAAGCGCCTTGGACGGCGTCGAGCACGCCGGGCAGATCGACGTTCTCCGCGTCGATCTTGTTGATCACCACCAGCCGACAGAGGTTGCGCTCGCCGGCCCACTGCATCATGCGCGAGGCGATCATCTGGACGCTCGTGGACGCGTTCACGACGATCGCCGCCGTCTCGACGGCGTCGAGCGCACCGATCGCCTGCCCGATGAAATCGGGATAGCCGGGCGTGTCGATCATGTGCACGCGCGTTCCGTCGCGCTCGAGATGCACGACGGATGCGCGCAGCGAATGCTGATAGGTCTTTTCGAGCGGGTCGAAATCGCTCACCGTGCTGCCCCGCTCGACGCTGCCCGCGGCCTGGACCGCGCCGGCCTTCGCGAGAAGCGACTCGACGAGGGTCGTCTTGCCCGCGCCCCCGTCGCCCACCCACGCTACGGTACGAATGCTGTCCGTCGCGAAATCCGCCATTGCCGCCTCCTCGATGGGTGAAATGAGGGGGAATGTACCGCCGATGCGCGAAGGTTGTCAGCCGAGACGCAAAGCGTTAAGCGTTTGTCCTACGCGAGGGCGGGCGGCGTCCCGACAGCCGGCGCGCGGCTGCGCGTGCGAACATCGCGCGTGCTCGCGAGCCTCCCCGCCCGGCCGGGCCTGTCACGCGCCGCGCGCAAGATCGCCCGCGATCCGCTCGGATTCGCGGCGCAGACGCTGCGCGCGTTTCGCGCGAACCAGGGCCTCATCCTCGCCGGCGGCGTCGCTTACTACACGCTGCTGTCGATCCTGCCGCTGATGATCCTCCTGGTGATCATCCTGTCGCATATCGTCGACGCGGAACGGTTGATGGGCACGCTCGCGCGCTATCTCGACATCGTCGTGCCCGGGCAGACGACCCCGCTGATCGACGAGCTCCACGGCTTCATCACGCACCGCGAGGTGATGGGACCGACGCTCGCGATCACGCTGATCTTCTTCAGCTCGCTCGCGTTTTCGGTGCTGGAAAACGCCATGTCGGTGATCTTCTACCACCGCGTGCTGCACAAGCGCCGCCGCTTCATCGTCTCCGCGCTGATTCCGTACCTCTACATCCTGTTTCTCGGGATCGGGCTCCTCGTCGTCACGCTGGTCGCCGGCGCGCTGCAGTCACTCGGCCTTACGACGCTCGATCTCCTCGGCCACGACCTGTCGCTGTCGGTGGTCTCGCGCGCGCTGTTGTACCTGCTCGGGATCCTCGGCGAGGTGCTCGTGCTTGCGTCGATCTATTTCGTGATGCCGGTGGGCCGCCTGTCGTGGCGCCACGCGCTGATCGGCGGGATCAGCGCGACGATCCTCTGGGAGATTTCGCGGCACGTCCTCGTCTGGTACCTGGCGACGTTGTCGCAGGTGCAGACCGTGTACGGGTCGCTCACGACGGCGATCGTCGTGCTGCTGTCACTCGAGCTCGCGGCGATCGTGCTGCTGTTCGGCGCACAGGTGATCGCCGAGTACGAACGAATCGAATGGGAGCCGGTGGCGAAAGAACCGGGCGCGCTGCATACCGCTTAGGACGACGTGTCGGGACGATCAGTTAGCCGGTTCCGATTACGAGTCGCTGGCCCCGATCAAGGAGCCGATCGCACCCAGCAGCTCCTCCTCCTGATACGGCTTGCCGAGGAAGCCGTCGACGCCGAGCTCCATCGCGCGGTTGCGATGCTTGTCCGCCGTACGCGACGTGATCATCACGATCGGAATGTCGCGCAGCTTCGCGTCGCCCTTGATCGTCTTGGCGAACTCGAAGCCGTCCATGCGCGGCATCTCGATGTCGAGGAGGATGACCGCGGGCGTTTGATCCGAGAGAGCCTTCAGCGCGTCGATGCCGTCGCGCGCGGTAACGACCTCGAAGCCTTCGCGCGACAGCAATCGCGTGGTGAATTTGCGCACGGTGAGCGAATCGTCGACCACCATCACGAGCGGGCGCGTAATCGCAGCCGGCACGCTCACCGCGTCGGCGTCGAAGCGCCCGTCGGCGCTCGGGTCGTAGCGCACCACGTCGGCGCGTTGCGCGAGCTGCACCGGATGGATGATCAGCACGATCTCTCCGGTGCCGAGCACGGTCGCGCCCGAGATGCCCGACACCCGCGCGAGCTGCGCGCCGATGTTCTTCACGACGACTTCCTGGTTGCCGAGCATTTCGTCGACGTGGATGGCGACGACGCCCTGGCCGCTTCGAACGAGCAGCACCGCGTTGTAACGGACGAACTGCGGCACGCTCGTCGTGTCGGCGAGAAGCCGCGGCAAGTAGTGGAAGGGCCAGGCGCGACCCTGCCACTGCACGCGCCCGTCGGCGTAGAGCGAGCGCAACACGTCGGGCTTCACCTGCTGCACCTGCTCGACCATCGCCGCGGGCACGGCCCACATGCGCCCCCCCGCGCGGACGAGCACG
Organism: Casimicrobiaceae bacterium; assembly: GCA_035718935.1. Classification (GTDB taxonomy): domain Bacteria; phylum Pseudomonadota; class Gammaproteobacteria; order Burkholderiales; family Casimicrobiaceae; genus VBCG01. The sequence goes on along the minus strand of DASTGT010000105.1, from coordinate 8,910 downwards.
GTCTGCGCGACGGCCAGCGTCAGCGGAAGGAACAGGTTGAAGCGCGTGCCCTTGCCGGGTGTCGTGTGCACGTCGATGCGGCCGCCGAGCGCGGCGATCTCGTTGCGCACCACGTCCATGCCGATGCCACGGCCCGAGATCTGCGTGACCTCGCTCGCCGTCGAGAAGCCGGGCTGGAACAGGCACTCGACGAGCTGATGGAATGTCGGCTCGGCATTCTCCGCGACGAGGCCGGAAGCGTGCGCGCGCGCCGCGACGCGCTCGAAGTCGATGCCCGCGCCGTCGTCGGCGAGCTCCACCGTCACTTCGTTGCCGACCTGGCGCACGGTGAGCGTGATCTCGCCCGTCTCGGACTTTCCGGCGGCGCGGCGCGTCTCGCGCGACTCGATGCCGTGATCGAGCGCGTTGCGCAGCAAGTGCTCGAGCGGCCCGACGAGCTTTTCGAGAACCGAGCGGTCGAGCTCCGTGCGCCCACCGTGGATCTCGAGGTTCGCGCGCTTGTCGAGCTCGCGTGCGGTCTTGCGCAGCACGCGGTACAGCCGTTCCGAAAGGCTGCTGAACGGAACGGTGCGGATCGCGAAAAGCCGCTGCTGCACGTCGCGCGACAGGCGCGCCTGCGCGAGCAGCGCGGCGTTCGCATCGTCGAGATTGCGCAGCAGCGACTGCTGGACGGTGGACACATCATTCACGCCCTCGGCGAGCGAGCGCGTCAATTCCTGGAAGCGCGTGTAGCGGTCGAGCTCGAGCGGATCGAAGTCCTGTTGCGACGGATCGACGACGGACATGCGCGACTGGATCTGCGTCTCGGCGGCCAGCTCGATCTCGCGGACCTGGTTGCGCAGCCGAATGACGCTGCTCGTGAGCTCGAGCAGGTTCGTCTTGAGGGCGCGCAATTCGCCTTCGACGCGGGCGCGCGCGATCGCGACCTCGCCCGCCTCGTTCACGAGCTGATCGACGATGTCGGCGCGTACGCGCAGCATCGCCCGGCCGGGGTCCGGCGGTTCGCCGCGATCGGTGGCGCGTCGCTGCGGCACGACAGGAATCTCCGGCGTTTCCGGCATGGCAGACGCCGCGAGCTCGGGTGCGGGTGCCACCTCGCTCGTGTCCGCGGGCGCGGGCCCGGCGGCCGGCGCTCGCATTGGGGCAAGCCATGGAAGCGGCACGTTGCCGCGGCCTTCGCGCAGCGCGTCGAGCACGAAGCTGATGCGATCGAGGTCGGTGTCGAGCGCCTCGAAGAGTTCGTCGCCGGCGGCGACCGGTTGATCGCCGATCGAAAGCCGCGCCTCCATCCGGTGCGCGAGCTCGCCCAGCCGCATCGCGCCCGCCATGCGTGCGCTGCCTTTCAGCGTGTGCAGCGTGCGCCGCAGCTGCCCACCCGCCGTTGCATCGCCAGGGTCGCGACGCCAGCCGCGCAGCAACTCGCCGGCTTGCGGGAAGAGCTCGGCCGCTTCTTCGAGGAAGATCGGCAGGATCGACGCGTCGAGGTCATCGACGACGTCGAGCAGTGATTCTTCGGTCGGCGCCGACACGATCGGCGCTGCGGTCGTTTCACTCGGCGGTGTCCATGCAGCCGGCTCGTCGCGGACCGCGATGTCGTCGACGGCCGCGATGTCGTCGACGACCGCAGTTTCGTCGACGACCGCAATTTCATCGACTACCGCAGTTTCATCGACGACCGCAACCTCGTCGACCACTGCGACTTCATCCGGCGCCAATGCATCGACGCGGGCGACGTCGTCGATCGTCGCGATTTCGCTATAACCAAGGAGCAGCGGGGCGTCAGGGTCGGGCGCGAACGGCGTCGGCCACACGTGGAGTGCCGGCGCGTCGTCGACGACGCCGACGATCGTTTCCTCCGCGAATGCGACGTCGACGTCCGGCTCGTCGGCGACCAGTTCCAGGTGATCGCTGCCTTCCTCGGGCGGGATGAGCGGCTCCGACGGCGGCACGTTGGCCAGCGCCTCGTGTCGAAGCTCGTCGAGCTCGCGGTCGATCTCCGCGGCTTCGCGCGCGTCGTTCGGCGTGAACGCCTCGCGTGCCTTGATGCGCGCGACGAAGTGCGCGAGGCCCGCGGTGGCGCGCGCGAGGACCGGCTGCGTGACGCCCGGGAACGGCGTGCCGCATTCCTCGAGCGCGAGCAGCGCCTGCTCGAGCGCACGCGCGGTCGTGGCGACCAGCGCGAGGTTCGCCGTCCGATGAATGCCGCAAAGCGTGTGGCTCGCGCGGGTCATTGGCTCGATGCGCGCCTGGTCGGGATCGAACTGCAGCGCGGCGACCTCGTGTTGCAGCAGCGCGACGTGCTGCTCCGCCTCGTCGCACAGGATTCGCCACAGCGACGAGGACAAGCGCACCTCGCCGACCATGACTTCATCGGCGTCGTCCGCGCTCGCCGTCGCGGGCGCACGCGGCGTTTCCGTCAGCAGCGTCAGGTCGGGGTGCGTGCCCCGCGCGCGCGCATCGTGCGCGAGCGTCGACGTGTTGTCGGCGACCACGCGCAGGATCGGCTTGCCCGCGTCGCGCCCTTCGAACGGCAGGCCGACGTCGATCGTCTCGCCGAACGACTCCTCGATCACCGTGACCGACGGAGCATCGTCGTCGGCAACCGGCGCGCCGAGCTCGGGAAACGTCACGAGCTCGAGATCGGGCACCAACGTCTCGGCGACGTCATCGCGCTCGAGCGCGCGCAACACGTCGTCGGCATGCGTCGATGAAGTTTCCGAACCCTCGTCGGGCGCATGCGTGTCGACGGGCGGCCGCGGCGGGACGTGCGGAACGACGATGGACGGCTTGGCCGTCGTCGCATGCGCATCGGCCGGGAATTCGGCTTCCACCGCGCGAACCGCGGCGAGCAGCGGAGAGGCGTCGGTCGCGAAGCGGCCCGTGGCCCGCAGCTCGTGCACCCAACTGCGAAACGACGCCTCGGCGACGCGCACGAGCACGAGGAGCGCGGGCGTGACCCGACGCTCCTCCTCCAGCAGGCGGTTGTGAACGCGCTCGACCGCCCACGCGAGCTCGCCGAGCTCGGTCAGCCCGACCATGCGGCCGCTGCCCTTCAACGTATGGAACTGCCGGCGGATGGTGACGAGCGCATCCCGATCGCCGGGCGCGTGCTCGAGCGCGCCGAGGCGCTCGGCGATCGTGTCGAGCACCTCGTCCGCTTCGGTCAGATAGATGTCGAGGAGCTCGGCGTCGAGCGCGCTCGCGTCGGTGGCGAGCAGCCGCTGCGTTTCCTCCGACAGTTCGGGCACAGGCGCTGCACCCGACTCGGCGATGACGTCGACCCGCGCCGCGAGCGCCTGGTCCTGCGTTCCCTCGTCGATCTCGCGCAGCGCCGCCTTGACCTGCGCCACGAGGTCGGCGTCGCCGATCAGGTCGGCGTCGTCGCGCAGGCTCACGAGCTTCGCGCGAAGCTCGGCGCGCGCCGCCGCATCGGCCGGCGCCGCACGCACGTCGGCGATCAGTCGCGGTAGCGTCGCGCGCAATTCGGCGACCGAATCCTCGACCGACGGCGGCTCGCCGATCGCCACCTGCGGGGTTTCGCCGAGGCGCTTCGCGACCAGCGGCGCGATGATGCGATCGCGATCGGGCCGCTGATGCAGCACCGCGTCGACGTAGAAACCGAGGCCCGACAACGACTCGGCGAGCAACTCGAGCCCGTCCTCGTCTACCTCGGTCGCGGGGTCGGCGTACGACTCGATCTGCGACTGGCAAAGCGCCAGCAGGCGATCGGCGTCGTCGAGCTCGAGCATGCGCAGCGCGCCGCGGATCTGCTGGCTGTCGCGCGCGAGCGACGCGAGATCCTGGCGGCGCGTATGGTTGCGGAAGAACGCGTCGAGGACCTGCTCCATATGGCGCAGGTTCGCCTGCACTTCACGCATCACCTGCCCGAGTAGCACACGCTCCTGTGCGCGCTGCGACATCTCGTCGAGCGCGGGCGCGCCGTCGCCCGGCGCGTTGCCCGCCTGCGCGGCGTCGAGCCGCGCGAGCATCGAGTCGACCTGCTCGGCGAAGTCGGGCGAGAGCTTGTTGAAGTTCTCGAACGCGCTCTCGGCGAGTAGCAGCGCCGTCGCGAATTCCATCGCGAGCGGCTCGGAGACCCCTTGCGCTGGCATCGCCGCGAAGCGGTCGACGAGCGCGCTCGTGAGCTTCACGAGCGACGCCTCGCCGATCGAGCGCGCGTTCGCGTGCGTTGCAGCGAGCAGCTGCGCGAGCTTTTGCGCGTTGTCGCCACGCCCGGCGGCCGCCTTGAGCCACGCTTCCTTCGCGCCCGCCAGGTGCTCGCGTGCCTCGCGCACCAGGGGGCGCATGCGCACGGCGTCGACGTCGAGCGTCGCCGGCGCGGGAATCAGCGTCGCGAGCCGGTACGTGCGCTGCACCGTCTCGACCTGCGGAGCGGTGGGCGCCGCCACCGCGATGCAATAGAGCACCTCGCGGCGCAGACGGTCGGCGACTTTCGCGCTGCCTTCCGTGACGCGGCGGATTTGCAGATCGATCCGCGCGACGAGCTGCTTCACCGCGAACGACGGCTCCAGCGCCTGCAACTCGAGCCCCTCGAGCAGGGCTGCCGCGGTCCACCAGAACGCGCGCAGATTGGGCTGCGGGGTGACGGCCTCGATGTCTTCGAGCGCCTCGCGCATCGCCTGCGCGCCGCTTCGCGCGCCGCGCAACCATTCGAGAAGGCCCCGCTGGTATTGGCGGCGCGCCTTCAATAGATGCGACGCGAGCCGCGCCGCCGGCATGATCTCGCCCGGTGCGGCGCGCGGCGGCCGAATGCCGAGATCGGGATAGAAGAGATCCGAGGGCGACGGATTCGTTTCACCGCGCGCCTTGCGCATCGCCTCGTATTCGAGCGCGAGTGCGAGCGGCACCGGCGACGTGCCGTCGCCGATCTCGTCGAGGAACACGCGCAGCCGATTGATCGCGCGATCGACGATGTCGACGGTCGCCGGCACGTCGGCCGTCGGCAGCTCCTCCAGGCGCACGAGCTGGCGCTCGATCTCGTCGGTGAACGCGACGACGCCGTCGAGCCCGACCATCTGGATCGCGCCGGCGGCCTGATGCGTGTACGCCCGCGCGTGCTTCAGGAACGCGGTGTCGGCGGGATGCGCGCGAAAGCGCGCGAGCGCCTCGCCGGCGCGCGCGAGCGACTCGTCGATTTCCCCCTGCACCCACGTCAGCGGGCCGGCGTCGAATTCCGTGGCGGTCTCAGTCAACACCGGACGCTCTCCGTCGCGTTTGCTTTTCTCGTTTCGCGGCCGTTTGCAGCGGCCCTAAACCTTGAAGCCAGCCACCGAGCTGCGCAATTCGGCGGCGAGCTTCGTCAACTGCCCGATCGACACGTTCGTTTGCTTCGTGCCCTCGGTCGCCTCCTCCGAGATGCGCAGGATGCCCTGCATGCCGCGCGTCACGTCGCTCACCGAGGCGGACTGGCGCTGCGTCTGCGCCGAGATGCGCCCGATCAGCTCGGCGAGTTCGCGTGACACGCGCTGGATTTCGTTCAGCGCCTGGCCGGCGGCGTCGGACAGCTTCGCGCCTTCGACGACGCCCACCGTCGACTTCTCCATCGCCGCGACGGCGTCCTGGGTGTCGGCCTGAATCGTCTTCACGATCGCGTCGATCTGCTTGGTCGCCTCGCCGGAGCGTTCCGCGAGACGTTGCACTTCCTCGGCGACCACGGTGAAGCCGCGTCCCGCTTCGCCGGCCGACGCCGCCTGGATCGCGGCATTGAGTGCGAGCACGTTCGTCTGCTCGGTGATGTCGGAGATGAGCTCGACGATTTCGCCGATCTCGAGCGACGATTCGCCGAGTCGCTTGATGCGCTTCGAGGTCTCCTGGATCTGCGCGCGGATGTCGTTCATCCCGGCGATCTGGTTCTGCACCGCGTTGCCGCCCATCGCAGCGGCCGCAAGCTGCTGCTCGGCGACGCGCGCCGATTGCGCGGCGTTCTGCGCGACCTCGTTGATCGACTCGGCCATGGTCAGCACCGACGCCGACGCCTGCTGGATCTCGCGGTTCTGGCGCTGCGACGCCTCGGCGAGCCGGTTCGAGATCGCCTGCGTTTCCTGCGTCGCCTTCGTCACCTGATCGGTCGCCGAGTTGATCCCCCTCACCAGCGTGCGCAACTCCTCGATCGTGAAGTTGATCGAGTCGGCGATCGCGCCGGTCACGTCCTCGGTCACCGACGCCTGCACGGTGAGGTCGCCATCGGCGAGATTGCCCATCTCGTTCAGCAGGCGCAGGATCGCTTCCTGGTTGCGCTTGTTCTCGTGCTCGCTGTCCTCGGCGCGAATGCGCGCATCGTCGAGGAACACTTTCGCGATCAACGCGAGGGACGCGAGCGCGAGCACGCCGAACGCGACGGCGAGGCCGAGCATCAGTGCGCGCGCGTGGCTGCCCTGCTCGTATCGCGACGCGAGCGTCGTCGTGTCGCCGAGCAGCGGCTCCGCCTCGTTGTTGATGCTGCGGGCCGCCTGCTTCGCCACGACGAGATTCGCCATGTTCGACAGGATGCCGTTCACGCCCGCCTCGTAGTCGCCGAAGCGTTTCGAGAGCTCGGAGAGCGTCGCGCGCGCGTCGTCGCTTTTCACCGGTGACAAACGCAGCGAGTCGCTGCCTTTCGCGAGCCCGTTGGCCACGTCCCGGAACGCGACGTCGTCCTTGCCGAGCAGGAATGCGACCTCGGGGTCGATCTCGTCGGCGGCGGCGAGCGTATTCGCATTTTTCGCGATCCTCTGCGACAGGACGGCGAGCTGATTCGCGTAGTCGACCTCGCGGAGGCTCCCGCCGCCCTGCCCGATCTCGTGCGCCGCCTGCTGCGCGAGTTCGAGGAGCGCACTGTTGCCCTGGTTGATCGCGGCGAGGCCGCGCGCGAGGGTGGTCAGGCTCTTCTCGTTGTCGACGAGCCGCTTGGCGGCGGCGTCGATGCGCTCGAAGCGGCCGCGAATCGTCTTCAGCGTGTCGACCGCCGCGGGATCCTTGGTCGGGTCGAGCGCGAGGCCCTTGAAGAGGCCGCCGTTTGCGAGGGCGTCGAGATTGGTCTTGAAACGATCGCGGCTGTCGCGTATCGCGGCGAAGGCGCTCGCCTGCCCTTGCGCCGCGAGCGCCGAGCCGCGCGCGAGGCGTTGCGACAGCATCTGCATCTCCGTGGCCGCCGACGCCTGCATCGCCTGCTGCGACGTCGCGCGGTTGTCCAGGAACACCATCAGCACGGCGAGCGCGATGAACGCGATCGTGAGCACGCCGAGCACCTGGAACTGGCGCACGACGGGCAGGCCGCCGATCAGCGCGAGGCGCGAAGGCGGCGACGCGCTGTTGCTCGCCGTGCGCATCGTCTCGAGCGACGGCATCGTGGTCAGAGGATCGATCGTTTCCGGCGAACGGATGCCCATGCGCACCTGCGTCGTCGGAACCTCGAAGTCGACGTTCTCCGCGCGCGAGTCGTTGCCGAACAGTTTGGCCATCTTCAGTGCCATCGCCATGTCTCCCTCGCTCGTCGAAGGCGCCGGTCGCCGTCAGGCGCCGACCTGGAGGAACGCCGGATCGCGCGCGAGCAGTGCGAGATCGATCTCCTGCCACGCGCGGCCTTCGCCGTCCTGCCACCGCGCGACGTGCCACGCCGGCACCGCGGTGTCCTGCGGAAGCGGCTCGAATTGCGCCAGGTTACGCAGTCCCAGCACGCGCTCGACGACGATGCCCGCGCTGTCTCCGCCCTCCGTTCCACGCGCGAGCAGCACGACGCGCGCAGCACTCCCCATCGCCACGGGTGCCGCGCCGAGGAACGCCGGGAAGTCGACGACGCCGTGCAGGTTGCCGCGGATATTCGCGAGCCCGAGGAACCACCGCTTCGTCAGCGGCACCGGCACGATCGGCGGCACGGCGATCACTTCCGCTGCGTCGGGCAAGCGGATCAGCCACACGTTGTTCGCCGACGCGACGCCGAGCCGCGACGATTCGACCTGCGCGGCGGTCTTGCTCGCGAGGCGCGACGCGAGTTCCCGCTGGAACGAGCGCAAGTCGAGGCGAGCGGCGCGAGACATGGCCGATCAGCCCAACGAGGCGATCTTCGCGAGCAGCACGTCGCGGTCGACCGGCTTCACGACGTAATCCTTCGCCCCCTGGCGAAGGCCCCAGATCTTGTCGGTTTCCTGGCTCTTCGACGTGCACATGATGACCGGGATCGACTTCGTCACCGGATCGCGGCTGATCGCGCGTGTCGCCTGGAAGCCGTTGAGTCCGGGCATGACGACGTCCATGAGAATCAGGTCGGGCTTCAGCAGGCGCGCCTTCGCGATCGCGTCCTCGCCGTTCTCGCTCGAGACGACGTCGTAGCCGGCCTTCGTCAGCAGGTCCTTCAGCATGTGCCGCTCGGTCGCCGAGTCGTCGACGACCAGGATGCGCTTGATGACCATCGTGCCTCCGTTCCGCCCGGGTGTAGTCGTTCGGGTTTCCGCGAGAACGGCCCGCGCGGTCGTCGGATTCGTCATGCGTCGTTCCCCGGGCCCGGCTACGCGGCGACCGCGCGCACGTGCGCGGCGACCGCCTTCAGCAGGCTTTCCTTGGTGAACGGCTTCGTCAGGTACTGGTCGGAACCGACCATGCGCCCACGCGCCCGGTCGAACAGCCCGTCCTTCGAAGACAGCATGACGACGGGGATCGTGTGGAAGCGGCTGTTCTTCTTGATCAGCGCGCACGTCTGGTAGCCGTCGAGGCGAGGCATCATGATGTCGACGAAGACCAGGTCCGGCTGGTGGTCCGCGATTTTGGCGAGCGCGTCGAAACCGTCCTCCGCCAGGATCACCGTGCACCCGGCCTGGAGCAGAAAGATCTCGGCACTGCGGCGGATGGTGTTCGAATCGTCGATCACCATCACTTTCACGCCCTGATGCAAGTTTTGCCCCGGCAACCGTTCCT
>DASTGT010000104.1:0-29926 GCA_035718935.1 Casimicrobiaceae bacterium | reverse complement strand
GCGCCTGCGCCGTCTGCTCGGCGATCACCGCCAGTTGCGCCTCGGCGTAATGGCGGTCGAGCCAAGCGCGCGCCGTGTCGCGTTCGAGCGATGCGATCGTGGCGAGCTTCTCGGCGATCGCCTTGTCCGCCTCGCGCTCGTAGCGATCGGCGCGCGCCCGGCGCTTCTCGGCACGCGTCCATTCCTGCATGACGCCGACGTTCTTCATCGTCATCGGGTCCCGCGTCAGGCTGAATGCGTCGGGACCGCTCACCGGCACGTTGGTCACGCCGACGCTCAGGACGGGGTCGGGCAACTGGCCGGCGGCGACGGCCATCTCGCGCGACGCGGCCGCGGCGGAGTCCTGCGCGTCGACCAGGCGCGACCGCTCCACCGCCATCCGTTGCGCGTCCTCGAAGGTGAGCGGCGTCTGGGCCAGCGCGGGGCCCGCGCAAAGCGCCGCGACCGTCGCGAGAACCGCGGTGCCGCGAATCGCCGCTCGCGCGGCCAAGGGGGACAACATCGATCGATCTCCATGGACGAGGTACGAAGACACGGCGCACGCACGACGCGCCGGGCTACGACGACGGCCCGAGGATCAGATCAGAAGGCGGGTGAAGCGGAGAAGCGGTGGCGGCGTAGGGAGCGGCGCGTCGGCGTCGACGAACGCCGCGCGGGCGTCGAGCGATGCCGGCAGCACGCGGATGACGAGGGGTGGCACGACGGCGACGGGCGTGAACATGCCGCTATCGCTTTGCACCTGTTGGCCGACGAGGCAATGCGCTTCGCAGACGTTCGTGGCGGGATCCGCTTGCGCCGGCATCGGCCCGCAATCGGACATCGGTTCCATGCTGCGCGCGTCGCTGACCGGTGTCGTCACCATCGGATCGGCGATCGGGCAGGCGTACGCGGCCACGGCGACCTGGGCGAACGCAAGGGCGAACGCGAGCAAGGCCGCCATCCAGCGCCGTCGACGATATCGTTCGAGGTTCACGATGCGGAACATCCTATCGAAGCCGGGCCGGGACCGATGTGACGCAGATCAATGCGTGGCCGCGGTTCGGCAGACGGAGTGACGGCATCCGAACGAGACCCGCAAACTAGCTTCCACTGCGGTCCGACCTCCATTTCCAGTCGCGGATCTCCGGCATGTCCTCCCCGTACTGCCGGATGTACCGGTGGTGCTCGACCAGCTTGTCCCGGGCGAACTGCGCGAGATAGGCGCCGCGGGAGCCGATCCGCGGAACGCGGTCGACGACGTCCTTGACGAGATGAAACCGATCGACGTCGTTCAGCACGGTCATGTCGAACGGCGTCGTCGTCGTTCCCTTCTCCTTGTAACCGCGGACGTGCAGGTTGTCGTGATTGCTTCGGCGATACGTCAGCCGGTGGATGAGCCACGGATACCCGTGGAAGGCGAACACGACCGGCTTGTCCTTGGTGAAGAGCAGGTCGAAGTCCCGATCCTCGAGACCGTGCGGATGCTCGCTCCTCGGCTGCAGCGCCATGAGGTCGACGACGTTCACCACCCGTATGCGCAAATCCGGAACGTGCTCGCGGAGGATCTGCACTGCTGCAAGCGTCTCCAGCGTAGGGACGTCGCCTGCGCATGCCATGACGACGTCGGGCTCGCCATCCTCGTCGTTGCTCGCGAAGCCCCAGATGCCGGCGCCCGCCGTGCAGTGCGCCACTGCCGACTCCATGTCGAGCCACTGCAACGCCGGTTGCTTGCCGGCCACGATGACGTTCACGTAGTCGCGGCTGCGCAGGCAATGGTCGACGACCGAAAGCAGTGTGTTGGCATCGGGCGGGAGGTAGACGCGGACGACGGCTGCCTGCTTGTTCGTGACGACATCGATGAATCCGGGGTCCTGGTGGCTGAATCCGTTGTGGTCCTGGCGCCAGACGTGGGAGGTCAGCAGATAGTTGAGCGAAGCGATCGGCCGCCGCCACGCAACCTCGTGCGAGACCTCGAGCCATTTCGCGTGCTGGTTGAACATGGAACCGACGATGTGGATGAACGCCTCGTAGCACGAGAAGAAACCATGCCTGCCGGTGAGCAGGTAGCCCTCGAGCCAGCCTTCGCAAAGGTGTTCGCTCAACACTTCCATGATGCGGCCATCCGGCGCGAGGCCGGTATCGCTGGGAAGCATTTCCGCCATGAAGGCACGCGCCGTGACCTCGAACGGCGCGATCAGGCGATTCGACGTCGTCTCGTCGGGGCCGAAGAGCCGGAAATTGCGGGCGTCGGCATTGAGCTTCAGCACGTCGCGCAGCAAGACGCCCGCCACGCGTGTCGCCTCCGCTGTCGTCACGCCCGGTTGCGACACGTCGACCGCGTAATCACGAAATGCCGGCATGCGCAGGTCGCGCAGCAGAAGCCCGCCATTGGCGTGCGGATTCGCGCCCATTCGCCGTACGCCGGTGGGCGCGAGACTCGAGAGCTCGGAGATCAATCGTCCGGACGCATCGAACAACTCGTCGGGCCGATAGCTTCGCAGCCACTCCTCGAGCAGCGCGAGATGCGCAGGGTCGTGCGTGAAATCGCCGAAGGGCACCTGATGGGAACGCCACGACCCTTCCGATGGCAGTCCATCCACGGTCTTCGGCCCGGTCCATCCCTTGGGCGTGCGCAGCACGATCATCGGCCACGCAGGACGTGGCGTCCATGACGTGTCGCGCGCGGCGCGCTGGATCGTCCTGATCTCGCGCAGGACCTCGTCGAGCATCGCTGCCATCGTTTCGTGGGCCGGAGCCGGATCGGTGCCGGAGACGAAGAACGGCTTGTACCCGTACCCCACGAGGAGCGCGCGCAGTTCCTCCTCGGGGATGCGCGCCAGGATCGTCGGGCTCGCGATCTTGTAGCCGTTGAGGTGCAGGATCGGCAGCACCGCGCCGTCGCGCACCGGATTCAGGAATTTGTTCGAATGCCAGCTCGCGGCGAGCGGTCCCGTCTCGGCTTCGCCGTCGCCGACGACGCAGGCGACGACGAGGTCTGGGTTGTCGAACGCGGCGCCGTAGGCGTGCATGAGCGAATAGCCAAGCTCGCCTCCTTCGTTGATCGAGCCGGGCGTCTGCGGTGCGGTGTGGCTGGGAATGCCGCCCGGAAAGGAAAACTGGCGGAAGAGCGCCTTAAGGCCCTGCTCGTCCTGCGACACGTCCGGATAGAGCTCGCTGTAGGTGCCCTCGAGATACGTATTGGCCACCAGCGCCGGGCCGCCATGTCCCGGACCGGTGACGAAGATCATGTCGAGGTCGTATTGCCTGATCAGGCGATTGAGATGGACGTAGATGAAATTCAAGCCCGGCGTCGTGCCCCAGTGGCCGAGGAGTCGTGGCTTGATGTCGGCAAGGGTAAGCGGCCGGCGAAGCAACGGGTTGTCGAGAAGGTAAATCTGCCCGACCGACAGGTAATTCGCCGCGCGCCAGTAGCCGTCGATGCGTTGGAGAAGCTCTCGGCTGATTCTTGCTTTCATGATCGTCCCGTGAAGATCTCCCATGCATTCGACCCGAGGCCCGGGGGGGCGAATCGTTCATTGCGATCACTTCGCGGAGACGTGAATCTTGCCCACCATGCCGGCTTCATAGTGACCCGGCACCAGACACGCGAAATCGAAATCGCCAGCGCGATTGAATGTCCACACGATCTCGCCCGTCTTCCCTGGCGCGACGTGCGACGTGTACGGCTCGTCGTGCTCCATGCCGGGGAACTTCGCCATCAGCGCGGCATGCCCCTCGAGCGCCTTCCGCGTGCCGATCACCAATTCGTGCGGGATCTTGCCCCTGTTCGTCATGACGAACCGCACCGTCTGGCCCTTCACGACGTCGATCCTGTCCGGCGTGAAGCGCATGGTGTCGAGCATCTCGATGCTCACCGTGCGTGCAACGTTCGAGGCGGCGCCGGCGATCCCCCAAGCCTCTTGCTCCTTCTTGACCGGTCCCGTCTTCTTCGCCTCGTGAGCCTCGTCGCCATGCGCGACTGCGCCTCCTGCAAGGGCCACGAGCGCGCCCGTCACGGCAATGTCGATCCATCTCATGGCAACCGTCGCTTTCGTAACGTCAACGGGCCGTCGCGGAGGAGCAATGTCAGCGCCCGAAGAGCTTGCCGAGCGCCTTGCCGACGTCGTTAGGCAAGCCGGGCACGGTTGGCGCGCGCTTCGCGGGCGCAGGCGCCGAATGCGCCGAAGACTGGGTCTCGCGCTTCGCCGTTCGCTCGCCGAGCGCCACCGCGCATGCGTCGTCGTGTTCGGCAGCCGGCGCGATCAGCGCGCGGCCAATCGCCGCGAGCCCGGCGCCCGTGGCGCCAAGCGCCGCCATCTCGGCGATCGTCGTCGCGGTGTTCGCAGCGTCGATGCCGACGCTCGGCTTATCGAACGGACCGCGAAGACGAACCAGGCTCGCAAACTGCGAAACGTCGATCTTGATGCCCTGGTGCAATTGCGGATGCACGGCGAGATCGAGCGTCTCGTCCTTGAAATTCAGCGTCCCGCTCGCCGATGCGGAAACCTTCGCCGTCTCGACGGCGATCGACCGATCGATGTGCGCGACGCCGTTGGACAGCGGCAGCCGGAAGACCGCGCAACGCAGTTCGGTGGCCGCGTCGACGCCGGACAGTGGATCGAGGACGGCGAGCAATTGCGCGAGCGCGTCGGCCCCGGCCGTGCCGCCGCGACCGAGCGACGCCGGCCCCGACACGGCGAGTATCGAGCCGCTCATCGTGCTGGCGATCGCGTGCGGCGATGCGCCGCGGCCGTCGATGTCGAGCGTCGCGCGAACGCGACCGCCGTGGATGTCGCGCTTGACGCCCGCACGCGACGCGAGCGCAGGAAGATCGAGATTCTGCGCGTCGAGCGACAACCTAATGCGCGGCGCGTCCTTTCCTTCATCGACGCGAAGCCGGCCGTGCAGCGCGCCGCCAAACAACTCTCCCGCGGCGAACGTCGCGTCCATCGCCCCGCCACTCGACGCGAACTTCGCCTCCACCCGACGCACGTGCGCGCCATCCCGAAGCACCAGATCGTCGACGACGACCAGGCCCTCGCTTTCCTGCGCAAGCAACGGGATCGGCGGCATCGGGGTGTCGGGAATCAGATAGCGGCCCGACGCGGCTTGCACATTCCCCGCGGTCTTGGGGGCCGCGCCCTTCGCGGACGCAGCCGGTGGGGACGATAGCTTCGCGAGCTCCAGCGTGGGGACGTGCAGATCGACGACGTACTTCCGATGGCCCTTCTCGTCGACGATGCGCACCGATCCGGTGGCGGCCACGCCGTCGAACATCGCGTTCAGATCGTCGAACGACGTCGTCGTGTCGCTTCGCGCGAGCTTGGTCTCGACGCGCGCCGACTTGCCCGCGATCTCGCCCTTGAGCGCGATCGGATACGGCGCGTTCTGCCGGAGCCACAGATCGGCGGCGCCGACGTCGCCCGAGAGCGCAACCGGCACGTCGCCGACCACGCCGCGAAATTCGACCGCGACCGGCGAGGTCATGTCGCGTGCACGAAGGCTCATCGTGTCGATCGACGCGTTCGTGACCTTGCCGCTGTCGCCGCTGCGGTACGTGACATTGCCGTGGCGAACGGTGAAGCTGCCGATGGCGATCGCCGACGACGCCGTCGGGGACGGCGAGGCGGTCGCCGTCGCCGATTTCGGGGGCGCGAATTCCCAGTTGCCGCGGCCGTTCGCGTCGGTCTCGAGGTCGACGACCGGATCGACGAGCGCGAACTCGACGACCTCGAAGCGTCGCGACAGCAGCGGCAGCAACGCGATTTCCGCCTCGACGCGCGCGGCGGTGAACATCGCCGGCGCCTTCGCCCACGGCGCATTCGCGAGCGAGACGCGCTCGAGGACGATCTTCGGCGAGAGCGAGAACGCGATCGAGACCGGACCCTGCACCGTCAGGTCGCGCCCGGTCGCCTCCTTGACGCGCGCGGCGAGCGGCGCGACGAAGCGCGCCGGATCGACCGTCGCGATTGCGATCGCGACGCCGACCAGCACGAGCACGACGAGGGCGCCGGCGACGGCGAGGATGCGCAAGACGGTGCGACGCATCGACGCATTGTAGTGCGAGGCACGGCGCAGCGCCGCTCACGCGCCTCGCTTTCGCGGCGACGCCCTCACCCCGCTGCGCGCGGCGAGGGTATGGACTGACTCGGGAATTCCGCGCAGGGATCGGCACGCGCGATCCGCGGCGTCACCCAAAGGTAATCGAAGCCGGGGTGATCGGCGACGAGTTGCCCGACCGCATGCTCGTCCAATGCGACGGGTGTCCCGGGCGGCGTGTCGCTCTCGACGAAACCGACGCTGATCGACTTCGCGTTCGCGCCGGGCAGCCCCGGCGCGTGCAGGTAAACCGGCACGCCCAGGTTCGCGCGCGCGTGGCCGTCACCGGCGATGAGGATCGCGCCGTCGTCGGTCGCTGCGTCGACGAGCGCCTGCGCCATCGCCGCGTCCCGCATGCGCTCGCCTTCGACGAGGCGCGGCACGATGTCGGCCGGCAGCATGCTGCAATGGCTCTCGACGATCTCGCCGTGCAGCGTCCGCGCCTGAGCCGCGCTCCACGGCGCGGCGCGCAGCCGCGCGAGCCAGCGCGGCTCGGGCGCGCGCCCGCCTTCGCCGCTGCCAGCGCGGGTGAGCGCGGTGATGGCACTTCGCGAGAGATTGCCGGCGCGAATCGGCAGGTGCGCAGCGAGCGCCGCCGCGATGATCGGCGCGTGCATCGGCCACGCCCAGCCCTTGCGATCGAGCCGCCCTGCGCTCGCGATCGCCTCCGACGTTGCGCCGATCGTTTGCGCCGCCACGAGCGCCGCGTCGTGCTCCAGGTCGAACTGCTCGAAGACGACCGCGGGATGGACGCCGCGCCGCGCGATCTCCCCGATCAGGCGTGCGCGAATCGCGTGGTGCTCCGGATCGTCGTGCAGTTCGCCGAGCATTCGAAAGCGCACGTGCGCGACCGCGTCGACGAGCGTGGCTTCGCCGATCACGCGTCGTGACGCGACGTCGACGATCGGCGCGTCGAGGCGATTCGTCACCGGCGCGGCGGCGCAGCCGGCGAGCGCGGCCAGGACCAGCGCGACGAGGGGCTCAGCGAAGCGACGCGTTGACGGCGGCAAGCGCGACGCTGCCCGGCACGAGGTCCGCGTCCTGCAGCGTGTTGAGCGGGACGCGCGTGGTCTGAAGCGCTGCGTGCATGTCGTCGGCGAGCGAATCGACGTAGAGCAGGCCGGTGACGACTTCACCCTCGGCGCGCCGCGATTCGAGGTACGCCATGGCGGCGACCTTGTCCGAGGCATCGTAGTCGGAATCGACCTTGCGCAGCCGCAACGTTCCACCGTCGTGCAGCACGATGTCGCGCACGTCGCCTTCCCGATAATCCGTCGTGATCGGCGCGCGCTTCGGCATGAAGTCGAGGCGGTTCACCGCTTCGTTGTGCTCGCGCACGTAGTCGTAGCTCTTCGTCGATCCGGGGTGGTTGTTGAATGCGACGCACGGGCTCACGACGTCGATGAACGCGGCGCCGCGGTGTGCGATCGCCGCCTTGAGCAGCGGCACGAGCTGCGTCTTGTCGCCCGAGAACGCGCGCGCCACGAACGATGCGCCGAGCGCGAGCGCGAGCAGCACGAGGTCGATCGGCTGGTCGTTGTTGACGGCGCCGCGCTTGCTCTTGCTGCCCTTGTCGGCGGTCGCCGAGAACTGGCCTTTCGTGAGCCCGTACACGCCGTTGTTTTCGACGACGTAGACCATGTCCACGCCGCGGCGCAGCACGTGCGCGAACTGGCCGAGTCCGATCGACGCCGAATCGCCGTCACCGGAGACGCCGAGGTAGATGAGGTCGCGATTGGCGAGTGCCGCACCCGTGAGCACCGAGGGCATGCGGCCGTGCACGCTGTTGAAGCCGTGCGAGTTGCCGAGGAAGTACGTCGGCGTCTTCGACGAGCAGCCAATGCCGGAGAGCTTCGCGACCCGATGCGGCGCGATGTCGAGCTCGTAGAACGCCTGGATGATGCCGGCCGAGATCGAGTCGTGCCCGCAGCCCGCGCAAAGCGTCGAGACCGCGCCTTCGTAGTCCCGGCGCGTGAAGCCGAGCGCGTTCTTCGGCAGCTCGGGGTGGTGGACTTTGGGCTTGGCGAGGTAGGTCATTTTGAGGGATCCGGTATCGGGGATCGCGTACCCGCGGTTGCGTCAGGGCGATCGATCATGCGGCGCGTCCGCCGGTCTTCCTGATCCCTGATGCCTGATGCCGGATTCCCGACAGAGGCGTCACGTTGTAGAGCCGCGCCTTCTCGCCGATTTCGCGCGTGATGAAGCGCTCGGTGATCGGCGTGCCGTCGTAGTGCAGCACCGACGTGAGCTTCGCGGGATCGATGCCGCATTCGTTGACGAGCAGCATCTTGAGTTGCGCGTCGCGGTTCTGCTCGACGACGAACACGTGCTCATGCGCGGCGACGAAGTCGACGATCGCATCGTCGAACGGAAACGCGCGCACGCGCAGCCGGTCGAGGTGGATGTCCTGGTGCTCGAGCTCGGCGAGCGCTTCGGCCATGGCGGCGCCCGTCGAGCCGAACCAGATGACGCCGGCGCTGGTGGGCTGCGCCGCCGCTTGCACGACGGGCTTCGGCACGAGCGAGCGCGCCGTCTCGAACTTGCGCAGCAGCCGCTGCACGTTGTCGACGTACGCAGGCCCCTCCTCGGTGTAGCGCGCGTAGCGATCCTTCGTCGTGCCGCGCGTGAAGAAGCCGCCCTTCGACGGATGCGTGCCAGGATACGTGCGATAGGGAATGCCGTCGCCGTCGACGTCGAGGTAGCGGCCGAAGTCGCGGCCGGCGTCGAGGTCCTGCGCGCTCATCACCTTGCCGCGATCCATGCGCCGCGCGTCGTCCCACGCGAGCGGTTCGCACAGCCAGTCCTGCATGCCGATGTCGAGGTCCATCATGACGAACACCGGCGTCTGCAGGCGATCGGCGAGGTCGAATGCGAGGGCTGCGAACTCGAAGCATTCGCGCGGGTCCTCGGGCAGCAGCAGCACGTGCTTCGTGTCGCCGTGCGACGCGTACGCGCACGACACGAGGTCGGCCTGCTGCGTGCGCGTCGGCATGCCGGTCGACGGACTGCCGCGCTGGACGTCGAAGATCACCGCGGGGATCTCCGCGAAGTACGCAAGGCCGAGGAACTCCTGCATGAGCGAGATGCCCGGACCCGACGTCGCGGTGAACGCACGCGCGCCGTTCCAAGCCGCGCCGATCACCATGCCGATCGACGCGAGCTCGTCCTCGGCCTGCACGATCGCGTAACGCCGCTCGCCCGTCGCCTTGTCGGTGCGCAACTTCCGGCACCATTTCGCGAAGCTCTCGGCGAGCGACGACGACGGCGTGATCGGATACCACGCAGCGACCGTCGCACCCCCGTACACCGCGCCTAGGGCTGCGGCGTCGTTGCCGTCGATGAAGATGCGATCGCCCACCCCGTCGCGGCGCTCGACGCGAAGTCCGATCGGGCAGTCGAAGTGGTCGAGTGCATGCTCGCGCCCGAGCGCGAGCGCCTTGCGATTCGAGTCGAGCAGCGCTTCCTTCCCCTTGTACTGCTCGGCGAGCAGGCGCTCGATCTCCGTCGGCTCGATTCCGAGCAACGCCGAGAGCGCGCCGAGGTAGATGATGTTCTTGAAGAGCTGGCGCTGGCGCGGATCGGTGTACGTCGCGTTGCAGATGGCAGTCAGCGGCACGCCGACGACGTTCACGTCCTCGCGGAACTTGGACGGCGGCAGCGCCTTCGTCGAGTCGTAGAACAGGTAGCCGGCGCGTTCGATTTCCGCGACGTCGCGCTCCCACGTCTGCGGATTCATCGCGACCATCAGGTCGACGCCGCCGCGGCGCCCGCGCCAGCCGGCCTCGACGACGCGCACCTCGTACCACGTCGGGAGGCCCTGGATGTTCGACGGGAAGATGTTGCGCGCGGCGACCGGCACGCCCATGCGCAGGATCGAGCGCGCGAAAAGCCCGTTCGCGGACGCCGAGCCGGAGCCGTTGACGTTGGCGAACTTGACGACGAAGTCGTTGACTCGCGACAGCTGCTTGACGCGCGTATCCATCAGTCTGCCGCCGCGAGGCCGAATTCGGGCGCGTGCTGCGGTCGCCGTCGCGTGCGGTCGTCGGCGTGCGCCATTTCGAGCAGGAACTTCTGCATGTCCCACGCGCCGGTCGGACACCGCTCGGCGCAAAGCCCGCAGTGCAGGCACACGTCTTCGTCCTTCACCATCACGCGGCCGGTGCGCACCGGCACCGAGACGTAGAGCGGCTGCGCCACGTTGTGCGCGGGTGCGGTGAGCCGCGTTCGCAACCCGGCTTCGTCCCCGTTCGCGGTGAAGGTGATGCAATCCATCGGGCAGATGTCGACGCACGCGTCGCACTCGATGCACAGCCGGTCGGCGAAGACCGTCTGCACGTCGCAGTTCAGGCAGCGTTGCGCCTCGGCGTACGCGAGCTTGGGGTCGAAGCCGAGCTCGACTTCGGCGCGAATGTCCTTCAGCGCGATCGTCACGTCCTTGAGCGGCACGCGGTAGCGCCGGTCGCCCGCAATCGCGTTGTCGTAGCTCCACTCGTGAATGCCCATCTTCTGCGACATCAGGTTCACGTGCGGCGGCGGCCGCTTCGAAAGCGATTCGCCGCGGCAATGCAGGTCGATCGAAATCGCCGCCTCGTGCCCGTGCGCGACCGCCCAGATGATGTTCTTCGGGCCGAACGCCGCGTCGCCGCCGAAATACACGCCCGGGCGCGTCGACGCCATCGTCCTGGCGTCGACTTGCGGCATGCCCCGGTCGTCGAACGCGATTCCGAGATCGCGCTCGATCCACGGAAATGCATTCTCCTGGCCGATCGCGACCAGCACGTCGTCGCACGGGAAATGCACCGGCGGCTCGCCGGCCGGCACGAGCTTGCGACGCCCGCGCTCGTCGCGCTGCGCCGCGACCTTCTCGAAAGTGACGCCGGTCAGCCGACCCGCGTCGTGCGTGAATTCGAGCGGCACGAGGAAGTTGTGGATCGGGATGCCCTCGTGCATCGCGTCTTCCTTTTCCCAGGGCGACGCCTTCATCTCGTCGAAGCCGGAGCGCACCACGACGTGCACGTCCTCGCCGCCGAGCCTGCGCGAGCTGCGGCAGCAGTCCATCGCCGTGTTGCCGCCGCCCAGCACGACCACGCGCCTTCCGATCTTGGTCGTGTGGCCGAACGATACCGACGCGAGCCAGTCGATGCCGATATGGATGTTCGCCGCCGCTTCCCGCCGGCCGGGAATGTCGAGATCGCGCCCGCGCGGCGCACCGCTTCCCACGAACACGGCGTCGAAGCGCTCACGCGCGTCGGCGGCGAGCAGTGCGCGCAGCGAGTCGATCCGCTGCCCGCCTCGAAATTCGATGCCGCGGTCGAGCACGTACGCGACCTCTTCGTCGATCACGCGATCGGGCAGCCGGAACTTCGGGATCTGCGTTCGCATCATCCCGCCCGCTTGCGGGTCGCCGTCGAACACGATGCATTCGTAGCCGAGGGGCGCGAGATCGCGCCCGACGGTGAGCGATGCGGGTCCGGCGCCGATCAGCGCGACGCGCTTGCCGTTACGTGTCGCCGGTGGCTTCGGCAGCCGCGGCCGGATATCGTCCTTGTAATCCGCCGCGACGCGCTTCAGGCGGCAGATGGCGACGGGCTCGGGCTTCGCGCCCGCACGGCGCAATTCGGGCGATCCTTCCTCGACGCGCGAGCGGCGGCATGCGGGCTCGCAGGGACGATCGCACGTGCGTCCGAGGATGCCAGGGAACACGTTGGACTCCCAGTTGACCATGTACGCGTCGCCGTAGCGGCCCGCGGCGATCAACCGGATGTATTCGGGGACGGGCGTATGCGCGGGACACGCCCATTGGCAATCGACGACCTTGTGGAAGTGATCAGGGGAAATCGTGTTCGTCGGTTCCAACGCGGCTCCTCGAGCGTGGCGACCCGCATGAGCTCGAGCCACCGCCTCCGATGCTACGCCTGCGCTTCCTGCAAGAAAAGCGCCTACGGTGCAAGCGCTTGAAACGCGGCGATATTTTGCAACAGACGCACCGCAAGCTCGCGAAGAAGTTGCGTGCCGTGCGCTAGAATGACCTTGCGCGCCGCCCGAAAATCGGGGTCGGACTCCATTTGTCGGCGGCAACCGGGCCAATCGAGACGAGCGAACGGAAAAATGGAGTCTGACCCTCCTTTTCGCCTGACCGCGCTCTCGCACGGCGGGGGTTGCGGCTGCAAGATCGCGGCCGGCGTCTTGACGTCGATCCTCGGTGACACCGCGCGCGGGCTCGTCCCGCCGGCGCTCCTCGTCGGCATCGAGACGTCCGACGACGCCGCGGTGTATCGATTGAACGAGCGGCAGGCGATCGTCGCGACGACGGACTTCTTCATGCCGATCGTCGACGATCCGTTCGATTTCGGTGCAATCGCCGCGACGAATGCGATCTCCGATGTGTACGCGATGGGTGCGACGCCGCTCTTCGCGCTCGCGATCGTCGGTATGCCCGTGGCGAAACTGCCGCTCGCGACGATTCGGCGCATCCTCGAAGGCGGCGAAGCCGTGTGCGCACGCGCCGGCATCCCGATCGCCGGCGGTCACACGATCGACGCGGTCGAGCCGATCTACGGCCTCGTGGCGATCGGCATCGTGGAACCGGCCAACGTCAAGCGCAACGCCGATGCGCGCGCAGGCGACGCGATCGTGCTCGGCAAGCCGCTCGGCGTCGGCATCTACAGCGCCGCGCTACGCCGCGATGCGCTTTCCGCCGCGCGTTATCAAGCGCTCCTCGCGACGACGACGAAGCTCAACACGCCGGGGATCGCGCTCGGTGCGCGCGGCGACGTGCACGCGCTGACCGACGTTACGGGCTTCGGACTCCTCGGTCACCTGCTCGAGATGTGCCGCGGCAGCCGACTGCGCGCGCGGGTCCGCCTGCACGACGTGCCACGACTTCCGGGCGCGCTCGAGCTGGCGCGCGAAGGGTTCGTGACCGGGGCGTCGAAGCGGAATCTGGAAAGCTATGGCGCGGACGTGGCATTCGCCGCCGATGTCGGCGACGCCGAGCGCGCGCTCCTCACCGATCCGCAGACGTCCGGCGGCCTTCTCGTCGCGTGCGCTCACGACGCCGTCGGCGAAATTCTCGCGCTGCTCGAAAGCGACGGATTCGCCGAGGCGCGCGTCATCGGCGAGTTCCACGAAGGGGCGCCGCGTGTCGATGTCGAGCGATAGGATGCTCGTCGCGGTGCCGAACGACGACGTCGCGGCGCCCTCGCCGTCGCCGCTTGCGCGCCGCTATCGCGCCGTGCGCGCGCGCACCATCGCGCTCGCCGCGCCGCTTTCCGCCGAGGATTGCGCCCTGCAGTCGATGCCCGACGCGAGCCCCGTCAAGTGGCACCTCGCGCATACGACGTGGTTCTTCGAGACGTTCGTCGTCGCCGACGCGCACACGGGGTATCGAACGCCTGATCCCGCGTATCGCGTGCTGTTCAACTCGTACTACGAAACGGTCGGGCCGCAGCATCCGCGCCCGGCACGCGGCCTGCTGTCGCGGCCGTCATTCGACGAAGTGCTCGCGTACCGCGCGCACGTCGACGATGCGATGGCCGCGTGTTGCGAACGCGCACGTGGCGACGCCGCGCTCGCGGCGCGTATCGAGCTCGGCCTCAATCACGAAGAGCAGCACCAGGAACTGATTCTGACCGACGTGCTGCATCTGCTGTCGCGCAATCCGATGCAACCGCGTTACGACACGCGCGACGAGGTTCCGGCGTGCGAGGCGTCGCAACTCCAATGGCTCCGCTATCGTGCGGGCGTCGCGACGGTCGGCCATCTCGGCGACGGGTTCTCGTTCGACAACGAGACGCCGCGCCACCGCGTGTGGCTCGAAGCGTTCGAGCTCGCGTCGCGCCCGGTCACCAATGGCGAATACGCCGCGTTCGTCGCCGACGGCGGCTACCGGCGTCCCGAGCTGTGGTTGTCGCTCGGCTTCGACGTCGTGCGCGCCGAGCAATGGGCTGCTCCGCTCTACTGGGCCGAGGTCGATGGCGCGTGGCACGCGTTCACGCTGAACGGCCAGCGCCGCCTCGATCCCAACGCGAGCGTCACCCATCTCAGCTATTTCGAGGCGGACGCGTACGCGCGGTGGGCCGGCGCCCGGCTGCCCACGGAATTCGAATGGGAAGCCATCGCTGCCCGCGGTCGCGACGCCGCATCCATCGATAGCTGGTCACCCGCCGCCCGCGCCGCCGGCACGTCGCTGCGCCACGGCGACGTCTGGGAATGGACATCGTCCTCGTACGCGCCCTACCCCGGCTACCGCCCGGCACGCGGCGCGCTCGGCGAATACAACGGCAAGTTCATGTGCGGGCAATACGTGCTGCGCGGCGGCTCCCGGGCCACGCCGCCCGGCCATTGCCGGATCACGTATCGCAATTTCTTCCCGCCGCACGCGCGCTGGCAGTTCAGCGGCGTGCGCCTCGCGCGCGATCACGCCGCGTAGTAGACGGCGAAGTCGCCGGCCGCGTCCTGGAATCGCGTGACGCGGCGAAAGCCGGCCATGCTCAGCAGCGCCTCGAATTCGTCCGGCGCGTATTTGTACGAATGCTCGGTGAGGATGCGCTCGCCGCGCCCATAAATCCGCTCGATCCCGTCGATCACGATGCTCTGCTCGGAGCGCGCCTCGAGGTGCATCTCGATGCGCGACGCTTCGCTCGCATAGAACGCGACATGCGCGAACGCCGCGGGGTCGAAGCGCGTGCCGAGGATGCGATTGACGTGCAAGAGCACGTTGCGGTTGAACTCGGCCGTTACGCCTTGCGCATCGTCGTAGGCGGCGGATAGCCGCGCGACGTCCTTCTTGGTGTCGACCCCGATCAGTAGACCGCTCGCGTCGTCGCCGCAATGACGCCGGATCGCGCGAAGCAGTTGCACCGCATCGTGCGGCGCGAAGTTGCCGATCGAGGATCCCGGGTACACGAACGTGACCGGCCCGCCGCGAAGATCGCGCGCGAGATCGAGGCCGTGCGTGAAATCGGCCACCACGCCGAGCATCTCGACGCCCGGATGCCGCGCGGCGAGCGGCGGAAGCGCGCGCGCCAGCGCATCGCGCGCGATGTCGACGGCGACGTACCGCGAAGGCGTGAACAGATCGAACCACAGCGGCGCCTTGCTGCAGTCGCCGGCGCCGAGATCGATGCATTCCTTGCGCGTGCCGACGATCGCGCGCAGCGCCGCGCGCTGCGTCGCGAAGATCGACGCTTCCGTTCGCGTCGGGTAGTACTCCGGCAGCTCGCAGATCGCGGCGAAGAGGTCGCAGCCGCGTGCGTCGTAGAAGTACTTCGGGGCGATCGAAGCAGGCGTTGCCCGAAGTCCGGCCACGAGCACGCGGCGCTCGTCCTCGGCATCGACGGCGAAGCGGTCACGAATGAGCGGCGACATGCGACGGAGCCCCGCGCACCGCGAGACGGAACGCGACGAGGGCGAGGACGGAGGCGACGGCGAGTGCGTAGAGCGCGAGCCGGCGCGACGGATCGAGCGCGAACACCAGCGTCAGCGCGACCGGGGCGAACGCCTTCAAGATGAACTGCGGCTGCGCGAGCCGTCCGAGCAGCGCCCCGTAGTCGCGCGCGCCGAACAGCACGCCGGGGACGGTGCCGCGCACGATCGTCATCACGCCGTTCGCCCAGCCGTAGAGCAGCGCGAAGGCGAGTGCGATGATCCATATGCCGCGCACGAGGCACAGCACGACGAGCGCCGAGGCGAGCAGCGTGAACGCGAGCGTGCCGACCATGATCGGCGACCAGCGGTTCGAGAACGCGAATTCCATCACGCGTCCGGCGACCTGCATCGGCCCGATCAGCGCACCGACCAGCACCGCGTCGCGCGACGCGAGTCCGCCGGAGGCGAGCAGCACGACGAGGTGCGACGAGACCGCCGAGGCGAGGAAGGCGGCGATGGCGAACGCCGCGGCGAGCCATACGAACGTGCCCGGCGCGGCCACGCCGCTTTCGCGCTGCTCGTGCGAAGCGGCGGCGACGGCGCGCGTTCCCGGACCGGGCACGAACAGAAGGTGAAGCGGCAGGCACAGCGCGGCGTTGAGCGCCGCATGCACGGCGAACGCCAGCCGCCAGCCGCCGACTTCGAGCAGATACTGCGACAACGGCCAGAAGACGGTGCTCGCGAAGCCCCCGAACAGCGTCAGCGCGGTGACGGCGCGCCGGTACGATGATCCCGATACGCGAAAGAGCGTCGCGAATGCGGGATCGTAGAGACACGCGGCCATGGCGATGCCGGCGACGAGCCAGCCGGCGAGCATCATCGCGCCGTTGATCGACGCGGCGAGGAGCGCGCAGGCGAGCGCGCCGAGGATCGAGCCGCCGGCCAGCACCGCGCGGCCGCCGTCGCGGTCGATGCGCCGGCCGACCCAGGGCGATGCGATGCCGGAAAGGAAGAGCCCGGCGGTAAAGCTTCCGTAGAGCATCACGTCGGAGACGCCGAGCGCGTGCGCCATCGGCGGCCCGAGCACCGCGATCGAATAGAAGAGCGTGCCCCAGGAAACGATCTGCGCCACGCCGAGCGCCGTGACGAGCGTGCGCAAATTCACGTGCGAGCGAGCTGCGGCACTATCGGTGAGCGAATGTCGGCTTGCGCTTCGCGACGAACGCGCGCATGCCTTCCTTCTGGTCGGCGAGCGCGAACGTCGAGTGGAATTCGCGCCGCTCGAACGCGAGGCCCTCGGTCAACGGCATCTCGTAGGCGCGGTTGATCGATTCCTTGATCTTCATGATCACCGGCAGCGAGAACGACGCGATCTTGGCGGCAAGCGCGAGCGCCTCGCGCTCGAGGTCGGCCGCCGGCACGACGCGCGCGACGAGCCCCGCGCGTTCCGCCTCCTCGGCGGGGACCATGCGTCCCGTCAGGCACCAGTCCATCGCCTTCGCCTTGCCGATCGCCCGCGGCAGGCGTTGCGTTCCGCCGAAGCCCGGCATCGTGCCGATCGTGATTTCGGGTTGGCCGAAGCACGCGTTGTCGGCGGCGATGAGGATGTCGCACGCCATCGCAAGCTCGCAGCCGCCACCGAGTGCGTAGCCCGCCACCGCGGCGACGATCGGCTTGCGAATGCTGCGAATGCCTTCCCAATCGGCGGTAATGTAATCGTCGCCGTAGACCTTCGCATAATCCCATTCGGCCATCGCGCCGATGTCGGCGCCGGCAGCAAATGCCTTCTCGTTGCCGGTGATGACGATGCAACCGATGTCCGGGTTCGCATCGAAGGCGCGGAACGCGTCGTTGATCTCACGCGCAACGTCGTTGTTGAGCGCATTCATCCGCTGCGGGCGGTTGATGCGCACGAAGCCCACGCGCTCGCGCGTCTCGATCAACAGATTCTCGGCCATGACTCCTCGCTCAAGGGAAACGCGCGCCCGCGTCGACGAGGGCGCTGACGCATAATAACGAATCGCGCACGGGGACTCGTGCATTACGGATCGGGGATTTTCCCATGACGAAGGACTTCGCATCGCGCGCGGATCTCGCCGAGAAGCGCGTGAGCTTCGACAAGCTGTCGCCGCACGCGTACGCGTACACCGCGGAAGGCGATCCCAACACCGGCATCGTCGTCGGCGACAACGCGGTTCTCGTCGCCGATGCGCAGGCCACGCCCGTGATGGCGCGGGACGTGATGCAACGGATTCGCGGCGTCACGGACCTGACGGTGCGCTACGTCGTGCTCACGCACTATCACGCGGTACGCGTGCTCGGCGCCTCCGGCTACGGAGCGCAGGAGATCATCGCGAGCGAGGATACGTACGAACTCATCGTCGAGCGCGGCGCGCAGGACATGGAAAGCGAGATCGAGCGCTTTCCGCGCCTGTTCCGCGCGGTCGAGAGCGTGCCGGGGCTCACGTGGCCGACACTCACGTTCCGCGGCGTGATGACACTGTGGCTCGGCCAGCTCGAGGTGAAGCTGATGCAGCTCGGGCGCGGCCACACGAAGGGTGACACGATCGTCTGGCTGCCGCAGGAGCGCGTGCTGTTCAGCGGCGACCTCGTCGAGTTCGGCGCAACGCCGTACGCCGGCGACGCGTATTTCGCCGATTGGCCGAAGACGCTCGATGCGCTCGCCGGCCTGGAGCCCGAGAAGCTCGTGCCCGGGCGCGGGCCCGCGCTGTCGGGGCGCGCCGCGATCGCGGAAGCGCTCGCCGGCACGCGCGCGTTCGTGAGCGAGCTCTACGAAGCGGTTGCGTCGGGGGCGCGCGAAGGCAAGGACATGCGGAACATCTACCGTAGCGCGTACGAGAAGCTGCAGCCGAAATACGGAAGCTGGGTGATCTTCGACCATTGCCTGCCGTTCGACGTGAGCCGCGCCTACGACGAGGCGACGGGGCACGCGCACCCGCGGATCTGGACCGCCGCCCGCGACCGGGAGATGTGGCAGGCGCTCGCGGAATGATCGCGGCGGAGCCCGAGGCGGCGCGCGCGCACGCCGACGCGATGGCGACGTGCACCGATTATCAGAACCTCGCGCTGCCCTATGTGCGGGCGCCGGAGATCGGCCGGCAGGTCGTCGCGCGGCGCCCCGTCATCGTCGTCGGCGCGGGCCCTGTCGGCCTCACCGCCGCGATCGATCTCGCGCATTACGGCACGCCGGTGCTGCTGCTCGACGACGACGACAAGCTCGCGTCGGGCTCGCGCGCGATCTGCTTCGCGAAGCGCTCCCTCGAGATCTGGGACCGTCTGGGCTGCGGCGAGGCGATCACCCGCCGCGGCGTGTCGTGGAACGTCGGCAAGCTCTATTTCGGCGACAGCCTCGTCTATCAGTTCGACCTCCTCCCCGAGCCCGGCCACCATCGGCCCGCATTCGTCAACCTGCAGCAATACTGCGTCGAAGGCCTGCTGTACGACCACGCGCTCGGCGTGCAGGCCCTCGACATGCGTTTTCGCCATTGCGTCAGCGGCGTGGAGGCGCGCGACGACGGCGTGCGCGTCGAAGTCGACACACCCGACGGCAGGTACGCGCTCGACTGCGACTATCTCGTCGCGTGCGATGGCTCGCACTCGGCGGTACGCGCGCTGCTCGGCCTCGAGACGCACGGGCAGGTGTTTCGCGACCGCTTCCTGATCGCCGACGTGCGTATGCGCGCGGATCTGCCCGCCGAGCGACGGTTCTGGTTTGACCCGCCGTTTCATCGCCACGGGTCCGCGCTGATGCACCGGCAACCCGACAACGTCTGGCGGCTCGACTTCCAGCTCGGCTGGGACGCCGATCCCGTCGCGGAGCGCGCGCCCGAGCGCGTCATCCCCCGCGTGCGCGCGATGGTCGGCGACGGGGTCGATTTCGAGCTCGTCTGGTGCAGCGTCTACACGTTCTCGTGCACGCGGATGGGCCGTTTCCGCCACGGGCGCGTGCTGTTCGCAGGCGACGCTGCGCACGGCGTGTCGCCGTTCGGCGCGCGCGGCGCCAACAGCGGCGTCGAAGACGCTGCGAACCTCGCGTGGAAGCTGCATTACGTACTGCATGGCGAGGCGTCCGACGCCCTCCTCGATTCGTATTGCCGCGAGCGCGAGCAGGCGGCCGACGAGAATATCCGGCATTCGACGCGGAGCGCCGACTTCCTGACGCCGAAGAGCGACGCGAGCCGCACGTTTCGCGACGCGGTCCTCGGTCTCGCGCGCGACCATCCGTTCGCGCGCCGCCTCGTCAACTCGGGGCGGCTGTCGACGCCGTCGACGCACGCGGATTCGCCGCTCAACACGCCGGACGCCGACCGCTTCGAAGGCGCGATGGTGCCGGGCGCACCGGCGTGCGACGCTCCCGTGATGCGCGACGGACAGCGCGATTGGCTGCTGCGCCATCTCGGCGGCCGGTTCGTGGCGATGCGTTTTGCCGATCGGGGCGACACGTCGATCGGCCACGCGAATGGGCTCGACGCCGATGGCGTTCGCGTCGATACGCTCGACGTTGCGCCGCCCGATGCGAGTGCGAGGGCGCCTGGCGAAGTGCTCGTCGACGTCGACGGCTTCGTCGCGTCGCGCTACGACGCGACACCCGGCACCACGTATCTGTTCCGTCCCGATCAGCACGCCTGCGCGCGTTGGCGACGCTTCGATCCCGATGCGATCCGGGCGGCGGTGTCGCGTGCAACCAGCTCGCCTCCACGGCCATGACGGGCGTGCTCAACATCGAGCCCAACCTCGCCGCGCCCGACGAGTTCTACGAGGCGCTGATCGACATGCACCGCGGCCTCGATGCGCAGCAGAGCGCGATGGTGAACGCACGGCTCATCCTGCTGCTCGCCAATCACGTCGGCGATCTCGCGGTGCTGCGCGAGGCGATGACCCGGGCGCGCGCGGGCGTCCGCGAGGACACGCACGCGAGCGCGGACCCGCGCAACGCATGAATCACGTCAACCCAGGAAGGCGAACGCGATGAACAAGGTCTATCCGAACGCACGTGCGGCCCTCGACGGCCTCCTCCACGACGGCATCACGATCGCCGCCGGCGGCTTTGGCCTTTGCGGCATCCCCGAGAACCTGATCGCCGCGCTCGTCGACAGCGACATCAAAGGCTTGACGATCGTCGGCAACAATGCCGGCGTCGACGACTTCGGGATGGGCCTGCTTCTGCAGAAGCATCAGGTGAAAAAGGTGATCGCCTCGTACGTCGGCGAGAACAAGGAATTCGAGCGGCAGGTGCTCGCGGGCGAGCTCGAGCTGCAATTGACGCCGCAGGGTACGCTCGCCGAAAAGCTGCGCGCTGGCGGCGCCGGCATTCCCGGCTTCTACACCCCGACGGCGTTCGGGACGCTGCTCGCCCACGGCAAGGAGACGAAGATGTTCGACGGCCGCGCCTACGTGCTCGAGGAAGGGATCCGCTCCGACGTGTCGATCGTCAAGGCGTGGAAGGGTGACAAGGCGGGGAACCTGATTTATCGCGAGACGGCGCGCAACTTCAACCCGATGATCGCGACGTGCGGCAAGGTGACCGTCGCCGAGGTCGAGGAGCTGGTCGACGTCGGTGCGCTGAATCCGAACGACATCCACACGCCGGGCATTTACGTCGATCGCATCGTTCAGGGGGCGAAGTACGAGAAGCGCATCGAGTTCCGCACGATCGCGGGCACCGCCGGCAAGAAGGATTCGCCGATCCGCGAGACGATGGCGAGGCGCGCCGCGCAGGAGCTGCGCGACGGTTACTACGTCAACCTCGGCATCGGCATCCCGACGCTCGTCGCGAATTTCATCCCGCCGGGGATCAACGTCACGCTGCAATCGGAGAACGGACTGCTGGGCATCGGTCCCTTCCCCACCGCCGACCAGGTCGACCCGGACTTGATCAACGCCGGCAAGCAGACGATCACGACGATCCCCGGCAGCAGCTTCTTCTCGTCGGCGGACTCGTTCGCGATGATACGCGGTGGCCACATCGACCTCTCGATCCTCGGTGGCCTCGAGGTCGCGCAAAACGGCGACCTGGCGAACTGGATGGTGCCGGGGAAGATGGTCAAGGGTCCCGGC
Source organism: Casimicrobiaceae bacterium (assembly GCA_035718935.1). GTDB lineage: Bacteria > Pseudomonadota > Gammaproteobacteria > Burkholderiales > Casimicrobiaceae > VBCG01. The sequence goes on along the minus strand of DASTGT010000104.1, from coordinate 8,401 downwards.
GGCGCCATGGACTTGGTCTCCGGCGTACCGCGCGTCATCGTGCTGATGGAGCACACGGCCAAGGACGGCAGCCCGAAGATCCTCGAGCAGTGCACGCTGCCGATCACCGGCAAGGGCGTGGTCGACCTCGTGATCACCGACCTCTGCGTGTTCGACGTGCTGCCGCACGGCGAGGGCCTGGTGTTGCGCGAGCTGCACGACGGCGTCACCGTCGAGGACGTGCGCGCCAAGACCGGCTGCGATTTCGGCGTGAGCCTGCGGAAATAGGGTCGGTCTCGATTTCCTGCGAATTCGCGTCTGACGCTACGAGCGCGAGCGACGACAATGCGCGTCACGATCCTCGACGACTATCACGACACGCTGCGCACGCTGGACTGCTTCCGCAAGCTCGCTGGGCACGACGTCACGATCTTCAACGATCACGTCCAGGACGTCGACGCGCTCGCGGCGCGGCTCGCCGACACCGAAGCGCTGGTGCTGATCCGCGAGCGCACGCAGATCCGCGCACCGCTGCTCGAGCGCCTGCCCGCGCTGTGCCTGATCAGTCAGCGCAGCGTGTACCCGCATATCGACATCGATGCTTGCACGCGGCTCGGTATCGTCGTTTCGTCGAGCCTGCATTCCGATACGCCGTCGTATGCCGCAGCGGAGCTCACGTGGGCGCTGGTGCTCGCGGCGCTGCGCCAGCTTCCGCAACAGATCGAAGCGCTGAAGCAGGGCCGTTGGCAGATCGGCGTGGGCCACACGGTGCGCGGGAAGACGATCGGCATCTACGGCTACGGGCGCATCGGTGCGGTCGTCGCCGGATACGCGCGGGCGTTCGGCTGCGACGTCGTCGTGTGGGCACGCGAAGCCTCGCGCGAGCGCGCGCGCGCCGACGGCTATCGCATCGCCGAGAGCAAGGATGCGTTCTTCGCTGATTGCGACGTCGTGACGCTGCACATGCGCCTCGTGGCAGCGACGCGCGGCATCGTGACGCCAACCGATCTCGCGCGGATGAAGCCGACCGCATTGCTCGTCAATACGAGCCGCGCCGGATTGATCGAGGAAGGTGCGCTCGTCGAGGCGCTGCGGTCAGGCCGGCCGGGCATGGCCGCGGTCGACGTCTTCGAGCACGAGCCGCTACGCGACCCGTCCGATCCGCTGCTTCGGCTCGAACAGGTCGTCGCGACGCCGCACATCGGCTACGTGACGCGCGACGAATACGAGCTGCAATTCGGGGAGATTTTCGACCAGATCGTCGCGTACGCGGCGGGCGCGCCGACCAACGTCGTGAATCCTGCCGTGCTCCAGGCGCGCAAGACGGTCTAGCGCTGCCGGCGCATACCCCGATTTCCGCATGGCGCACCTCGAGCTTTCACGGCTGACGAAGCGATACGGCGACGGCACGGCGGTCGACGGCATCGACCTCCACGTCGAGCGCGGCGAGTTCATCTGCCTGCTCGGCCCGTCGGGCTGCGGCAAGACGACGACGCTACGCATGCTTGCCGGTTTCATCGCACCCGATGACGGCGAGATTCGCGTCGACGGGCGGGTGATCTCGACGCCCGCGGCCGTCGTACCGCCGGAGCGCCGCAACATGGGGATGATCTTCCAAAGCTACGCGATCTGGCCGCACATGACGGTGCGCCAAAACGTCGGCTACGGGCTGCGCATGCAGTCGGTTCCGGCGGCGGAGCGCGAGCGCCGCACCGACGCGGCGCTGGATGCGACGCGGCTGCGCCCGCATGCACAACGCTATCCGGGAGAGTTGTCGGGTGGCCAGCAGCAGCGCGTCGCGCTCGCCCGCGCGCTCGCGCCGCATCCGGGCATCCTGCTGCTCGACGAGCCGTTGTCGAACCTCGATGCAAACCTGCGTGCCGAAATGCGCTTCGAGATCCGCCGACTGCACGACGCGTACGGGAACACGTCGATCTACGTGACCCACGATCAGGTCGAGGCGATGACGATGGCCGATCGGATCGTCGTCATGAGCGCCGGCCGCATCGAGCAGATCGGCACGCCCGAGGAGGTGTACGACCGTCCCCACTCGCGCTTCGTCGCGCGGTTCATCGGGGGCAGCAACGTGCTCGACGGTACGCATGCGAACGGCAAGCAGGTGATCGTCGCCGGACATGCGCTCGCCGTCGACCAGGGCGAGTTCGCGGGTCCGGGCCGGCCGATGAGCATCTGCGTGAAGACGCACGACATGCATCTCGTCGTCGATTCGTGCGCCGCCGACGGCAATCTGCTGCCCGGCGTCGTGAAGAGCCAGGCGTACCTCGGCAGCCACCGCGATTACGTGGTCGACGTCGGCCAGCCGGTCTTGATCGCCGCGCCTGCATCGCTCAACATACCGCCAGGCTCGAACGTGAGGGTGCGCTTGCCGGCTGAACGCTGCCGAGGCATCGTCCGATGACACGCTGCGCCTGAGGGCGCGGCCACCACGCCAGGAGGCGACATGCAGTGGCTTCGCGCCGCGGCGCTGTCCGCGATCATCTTCTGCGCAATCGCAGGCCGTGCGTACGCGCAGGAAACGACGCCGGCGATCGTCGCTGCCGCCGAGAAGGAAGGCAAGGTCGTCTGGTACACGGCGGTCGACGTCAAGGTGGCCGAAGCGGTCGCGAAGGTGTTTCGCGCGGAGTATCCGAAGATCGATCTCGACGTCGAGCGTTCGGGCTCGGAGCGCGTGTTCCAGCGCATCACGCAGGAGTTCGGCTCGAACATTCACAACGTCGACGTCGTCAACTCGTCCGACGCCTCGCACTTCCTGCTGTGGAAGCAGCAGAACCTGCTCGCCAGGCACGTGCCGCCCGACGTGCAACGCTTCGCCGCGCAATACAAGGACCCCGACGGCTACTACGCGGTGTGGCGCGCGTCGCTGTCGGTGATGGGCTACAACACGAATCTCGTGAAGGCCGACGAGGCGCCCAAGGGCTACGCCGATTTGCTCGACCCGAAGTGGAAGGGCAAGCTCGTCAAGTCGCACCCGGGCTACAGCGGCACCAGCCTCACGGGGACGTACGCACTCGAGAAGTTGCTCGGCTGGGATTACTTCGCGAAGCTCGCCAAGCAGGGCGTGCTGCAGCTGCAATCGACGACGGCGCCGCCGAAGAGCATCGCGAGCGGCGAGCGCGCGGTGATGGTCGACGGCAACGAGTACAACATGTTCATCGAGATCCAGGCGAAAAGCCCGGTCGCGATCATTTACGCGAAGGAGGGGACGCCGTTCGTCACGTCACCCACGGCGATATTCGCCAGCGCCCCGCACCCGAACGGGGCCCGCGTGCTGCAGAATTTCCTGTACACCGCGAAGGTGCAGCAACTGCTCGTCGACCAGGGCGGCCTCCGCTCGGTGCACCCCGACGTCAGGGAGCCGGCGAACCGCACGCCGCTCAAGGACATCAAGCTTCTGCCCGACGATCCCGCCGCGATGCTGCCGCACGTCGCGGAGATCAAGAAGCGGTACACCGAGATCTTCGGCAATTAGGAGTTCGAGATCGCGCGTTCGCCGGCAAGCGCGTCGATCCCCGGCGTTGGATGGCATCGCGCGTGGTGAACGGAAGCGTGCGCGACGCGTCGTCCAGCGCGGGTGCGAGGGTCGCCGGGTGGATGCCGGCTTCGCGGCGGCGCATGGCGGTCGATTGGAGCGCGCCGCTGTCCGCCGCGATCGTCGTCCTGCTCGCGTTGCTCGTGCTGCTGCCGCTGTTCTGGCTTGCGGTGACGAGCGTTCAGGACGATGCGAAGCACTGGACGCTCGCGAACTACCGCCAGCTCGTCGCCGATCCCGCGTTTGCGAAGCCGCTGCTGACCACGCTCTGGACGTCCGCCGCGGTCGGTATCGGCTGCGTGGCCTTCGCCGCGCCGATGGCGTGGCTCGTCTCGCGCAGCGACCTCCCCGGCAAGCGCGCGTGGCGCACGCTGATCCTCGCCTCGTTCGTCACGCCGCCGTTTCTCGGCGCGTTTGCCTGGGTGCTGCTCGGCGGTCCCAATGCGGGCCTCATCAACCAGGCGTACTACGCGCTGCGCGGCGTCAGGCCGTTCGAGGCCGCCGCGCTCCTGAACATCTTTTCGGCATGGGGGATGGTCTTCGTGACCGCGCTCTACACGTTCCCGTACGTATTCACGTTCGCGGCGAACGCGCTCGACGCGATTCCCTCCGACCTCGAGGAAGCGTCGGCGATCCTCGGCGCGCCTCCCGCACGCACCGCGGCGCACATCACGCTGCCGCTCGTCCTGCCCGCGCTAATCGGCGGGTTCATCGTCGCGTTCCTGCAGGCGATGACGCTCTTCGGCACGCCGGCGATCCTCGCGCTGCCCGCCGGCGTCGATACGATGACGACGAAGATCTGGAGTCTTTTCCAGTTCCCGCCGCGCCTCGGGCTCGCCGCCGCGGCATCGCTGCCGCTGCTCGTCATCACCGTCGCGCTGCTGCGCGCGCAGACGATGCTCATGGGGCGGCGCGGTTATTCCGTGATCGGCGGCAAGCGCGGGAGCGCAGGCCGGCCGGTTCGTCTCGGCGCGTGGACGATTCCCGCGCTCGCGCTCTTCGTGCTCGTCCTCGGCTGCTCGGTCGTGCTTCCCTACGGCGTGCTCGCGCGCACCGCGTTCCTGCGCAACTGGTCGGCGCCGATCGAGGGCAACGTGTCGCTCGAGCACTGGCGCTTCGTGTTCCTCGAATTCAGCCAGACGCGCGCCGCGCTTTCGAACACGTTCCTGCTCGGTGTGTCGGCCGCGACCGCCGGCACGCTGCTCGTCACGCTCGTCGGCTACCTGAGCCTGCGCAAGCTCGTTCGCGGCCACCGCTATCTTGCGTTCCTCGCGACCGCGCCCGTTGCCATTCCCGGCATCGTGCTCGCCGTCGGCCTGTTCCTCGCCTACACGCATCCGCCGCTCGTGCTCTACGGCACGCTCGCGATCATCTTCATCGCCTACGTGACGAAGGAGCTGCCCGTCGGCTACCAGCAGATCGCTTCCGCGATGCGCGCCGTACACCCCGAGCTCGAGGACGCGAGCCGCATCTTCGGCGCGACGCGCCTGCGCGCGCTCGTCGACGTGACCGCACCGCTGATCCGCAACGGCGTCATCGCGACGTGGATCTTCATCTTCATCGGCTCGATCCGCGAACTGTCGGCGACGATCCTGCTGTTCACGGCGCGCACCAAGACCGTGTCGGTGACGATGTTCGACCTGCGCGAGAGCAATGACTGGGGGCCGATCGCGGTGCTGTCGCTCACGATGCTCGCGATCACGTTCGTGCTGCTCGCGATCGTGCATCGTTTCACCAATGCGAGGTTGCGATGAGCGCGCGGAGGCTGCCGGTCGTGGGACTGATGCTCGGCGATACGACCGGGATCGGTCCCGAGCAGTGCGCCAAGATCCTCGCCGACCGGCGCATGCGCGACGTCGCGCGACTCGTCGTCGTCGGCGACGCCCGCGCGCTGGCACAGGGAATGGGCGATGCGGGCGTGCAGTTGGACGTGGCGAAATACGCGGCGCCGGCGCACGTCGCGTGGGAGGGCGATGCGGTTCCGATGATCGACCTGCGCAACGCCGACCCGAAGTCCCTCACCCGCGGCGGCGTCTCGCCGCAAGCCGGCCGCGCGGCGGGCGAGACGCTCGCGGCGATGATCGACTTCGCGCGAGCCGGCGAGCTCGACGCCATCACGTTCGCGCCGCTCAACAAGGCGGCGCTCCACGCCGGCGGCTTTCGCTACAACGACGAGCACCAGATGTTCGCCGCGATGACGCGGCATCGCGGCCATTTCAGCGAGATGAACGTGCTCGACGGCCTGTGGATGTCGCGCGTGACGTCGCACGTGTCGCTGCGCACCGCGCTCGACCAGATCACGCCGCCGCGCATTGAAGACGCACTGGCGCTCGCCGACGCGACGATGCGCCGTGCCGGCATCGCGTCGCCGCGCATCGCGGTCGCGGCGCTCAATCCGCACGCAGGCGAAGGCGGGCTCTTCGGGCGCGAGGAGATCGAGATCATCGCGCCAGCGGTCTCGGCCGCGGCCGCACGCGGCATCGGCTGCAAAGGCCCCTACCCTGCCGATACCGTGTTCATCAAGGCGTTCGACGGCGAATTCGACGGCGTGCTCGCGATGTACCACGACCAGGGGCAGATCGCCACGAAGCTCAGGGGCTTCAACCGTGGCGTCACCGTCACGGCCGGACTCTCGACGATATTCACGACGCCCGCGCACGGGACGGCCTTCGACATCGTCGGGCGCGGCGTGGCGAACACCGGCGCGCTCGAGGAGGCGATCCGCCTCGCGGCGCGACTCGCGGCGACGCCTGCATCTTCTCCGACCTCCTCCTCCCACCCTTCCACGCCGCACTGACAGGATTCCAGGATGCCCGACACCCCCGCCCCCGCTGCCACCCGCCCGATCACCGACGACGCCGCGTCGTTCATCACGTCGACGCGTGCGGAGGACATCCCCGCCGACGTGATGCATCTCGGCAAGCGTTCCGTGCTCGACGGTCTCGGCCTCGCGCTCGCCGGTGCGGCGTCGGGAACGTGCGCGATCGTGCGTCGCTATTTCGATTCGCTCGGGATCGCGAACGAAGGCGGCTGTACGGTCATCGGCAGCACGATGCGCGTTCCGGCGCGCTTCGCCGCATTCGCCAACGGCGTGTCGATCCATGCCGACGATTACGACGACACGCAGCTCGCGGTGCTGAAGGACCGCGTGTATGGCCTGCTGATGCACCCCACGGCACCCGCGCTGCCGCCGGCGCTCGCGCTCGCCGAGCGCGATGGCAGGAGCGGCCGCGACCTCATGACCGCGTACCAGGTCGGCGTCGAGGTCGAATGCAAGGTCGCGGAGGCGATCCTGCCGCGGCATTACCAGCACGGCTTCCACACCACCGGAACGGTCGGTGCAATCGGCTCAGCCGCCGTCGCCGCGAAGCTCCTCGGCCTCGATCGCGAGACGACGCGCCGTGCCCTGTCGCTCGGCGCGACGCAGGCGGGCGCGCTGCGCGAAAATTTCGGCACGATGACCAAGCCGTTCCACGCAGGCCGTGCAGCGGAGAGTGGCGTCGTCGCCGCCGAGCTCGCGGCGCTTGGCTTCACCGCGTCGCCGAACGGCATCGAGGCCGACCGCGGCTTCTTCCGCGCGGCGGGTGGCGGCTACACCGCGGAGATGATCGACGGGCGGCTCGGGAATCCGTGGACGTTCGCGTCTCCCGGCGTGTCGATCAAGCCGCATCCGAGCGGCTCGCTGACGCATCCGGGCATGGCCGTGATGCAGGACCTCATTCGCCGCCACGACATCCGTCCCGAGCGCGTGAGGCACGTAGCGGTCGGCACCAACCACAACATGCCGAACGCACTCATCCATCATCGGCCGACGACCGAGCTGCAGGCGAAGTTCAGCATGGAGTTCTGCATGGCGATCCTGCTCCTCGAGCGCCGCGCCGGCCTCGAGCAATTCACCGACGACGTCGTCAACCGCGACGACGTGCAGGCGATGATCCGGAAGGTCGACTTCGGCGTGCATCCCTACGCCGAGGCGGCGGGCTTCGACAAGATGACGACGATCATCGAGATCGCGCTCGACGACGGACGGGTCGTCGAGGGCTCGGCGGACTTCGGCAAGGGAAGCCCCGCGAATCCGATGAGCGACGACGAGCTCTCCGAAAAATTCAGGCAATGCGCGGCGTGGGGCGGCCTCGATCGCCAGCGCACCGAGCGCGTGCTGGACCTCGCGTGGAGGATCGAAGCGCTCGACGACGTCAACGTGCTGACGTCACTCCTTCGAGTGGATACGACGACTCGACACTGAGTAACGCAGTTCGGCTCAGGCGAGCGCGAGCAGCGTCGCTGCACCGGACAAGATCAGTACGACCCCCGCGGCGCGGCTCACCCAGTGCCCGGCGGGAACGGTCTTCTCGACGAGCACGTAGAGCGCGATACCGGCAATCCACGCGACGTTCATCACGCCGCCGACGAAGAGCAGCAGCATCAGCAGCCAGCAGCAGCCGACGCAATACGCGCCGTGGCGAACGCCCATCGCGAACGCGCCGCGCGTGCCCGGCTGCCAATGCAGCATGACGAATTCGAGCGGGGAGCGGCAACGGCGCAGGCACGCGCGCTTCGCCGGCGTGAACTGGTAGATGCCCGCCGCGACGAGCACGAGACCCGCGAGAACGGTGCTCGTCGCGCGCATCGCAGGTGATATCAGCGCATAGCGCTCGAACGCGAGCTGCAGTGCTGCGGCGCCGATGCTGAAGAACGCCCACACCGCGAGGTAGCCGAGCACGAAGACGCCGGTCGCGCCGGCCGCCGTACGCGTCGCGCCCCGCTCGCCCGCGATCCTCGTGTAGAAGAGGATCATCGGCGACGCGGCGGGCAGCATCATCGCGGCCATCATCACGGCCCACATCGCGCCGATCGCGAGCGCATGGCTCG
>DASTGT010000103.1:0-5652 GCA_035718935.1 Casimicrobiaceae bacterium | reverse complement strand
CGACGACCGCCATCGTCGTGCGCTGCGTCGGATGGCGGCCGATCGGTGCGTCGATCACGATCGCCTTCGCCAGGTCGCCGTGCGCGAGCGCCAGGTATTCGCGCGCGACCCGATGCGCGGCGAGCGCGCGCACCAGCGCGGTTTGCGCCGCCTCGGTCCTGGCGACCACCATCAGGCCGCTCGTGTCCTTGTCCAGTCTGTGCACGATGCCTGCGCGCGGCAGCGACGCGAGCGTGGGATCGTGGTGAAGCAGCGCGTTCAGGAGCGTGCCCGACCGATTGCCGCTGCCCGGGTGAACGACGAGTCCCGCGGGCTTGTCGAGAACGAGGATCGCGTCGTCCTCGAAGACGATCGCAAGACCGATGTCTTCGGGCACGTCGGCGAGCGGCGCCTCGTTCGCCAGCGGCTCGACGTCGATCCGCTCGCCGCCTACGACGCGGCGCCGCGCCTCCCACGCGGCGTCGTCGACCTTGACGTGTCCGGCATCGATCCAGGCGCGAAGCCGCGTACGCGAATGCGCGGGCAGCATTCGTGCAAGCGCCTGGTCGAGCCGCATGCCGGCGAGTTCGGAGGGGATTTCACGGCTGATCGAATGCGCGCCGGCACGAGCCGGATCCTCGTCGGTGTGCGGCGATCGTCGGCTATAATCCGCGCGATTCACGAAGGATGCCGATGACGATGTCGCAATGGCCGAAATGGCAACGCTGGATCGGGGTGGCGCTGATGGCGCTGGTGACGGCGGGATGCGGGCTGCTTCCCGACGTCAAGGACGAAACGGCCGGTTGGAGCGCTGAGCAGCTGTACAGGAACGCTCACAACGCCATGCTCGACGGCAATTATACGCGGGCAGTCAAGCTGTTCGACACGCTCGAGGCTCGCTTCCCGTACGGCAAGTACGCGCAGCAGGCGATCCTCGAAGGTGCGTTCTCGAACTGGCGCAACAGCGAGCAGGCCGCGGCGACCGCCGCGTGCGACCGCTTCATCCGGACGTATCCGAACAACCCGAACGTCGACTACGCCTATTACCTGAAGGGACTCGTCTACTTCCGCGAGGATCAGGGGTTATTCGGCTACATCTATGAGCTCGACCTCTCCGAGCGCGACCCGAAGCAGATGCGCGAGTCGTTCGCGGCGTTCAAGGAGCTGGTGGCGAAGTTCCCGCAGAGCCGCTACGCCGAAGACGCGCAGGTGCGGATGCGCTATCTCACCAACGCGCTCGGGATGTACGAGGTACACGTCGCGCAGTACTACTACAATCGCGGCGCCTACGTGGCGGCAGCGGACCGTGCGCAGGCCTCGCTCGTCGCTCATCCGCGCACGCCGTCGAACGAGATCGCGCTCAACATCATGGTCAACAGCTATCGCAAGCTGGGACTGACGCAGCTCGCCGACGATGCGCACGCGATTCTCGAGAAGACCTATCCGAACAGCGTCTACCTCGCGCAGAACGCGCCGTCGAAGCCGTGGTGGAAAATTTGGTAGAAGCGGCGGTTGAGTCAGCGCCTTCCGCCCGGGACGGCCCTGCGCGGAAGGCGCGGCAATGCTGAAAACAACGAGCGCTATGCCGGCGATGGCCGCTCGTCGATAGCAGCCGCCGTCTCGAAGAACGCGACGACGTCCGCAATCTCGCGCGTTCGCCGCATCGGCGGCAGGCTCTGCCATATGCGCTTGCCGTAAGGCTTGTCGACGAGGCGCGGGTCGCAAAGCATCAGCACGCCGCGATCGCTCTCCGTCCGGATCAGTCGACCCGCGCCCTGCTTGAGGCTGATCACCGCCTGCGGCAGCTGCCACTGCATGAACGCGTTGCCGCCGTCGGACGCGAGCTTCGCGAGCCGGGCCGCGAGCAGCGGATCGTCGGGCGGTGCGAACGGCAGCTTGTCGATGACGACAACCGAGAGCGCCTCGCCGGGCACGTCGACGCCTTCCCAGAAGCTCGCGCTACCGAGCAGGATCGCGTTGCCTAGCGCGCGAAAGCGCAGCAGCAGGTCGGTCTTCGAGCCGTCGCCCTGCACGAGCAGCGGATAGTCGAGACGCTCGTGCTCGAGGTGCGCGGCGAGCCGCTCGCGGGCCGCATTCAACGCGCGCAGCGTCGTGAACAGCAGGAACGCGCGTCCGCGACTCGCCTTCAGAACGCGCAGGGCCGCGTCTACGACCGCGTTCGTATGCTCGATGCTGTTCGGCGGCGGCAATCCGCGCGGGACGTAGAGAAGCCCCTGTGCACCGTAATCGAACGGGCTGTCCCAGCAACCGGTCTGCGCGTCCGTGAGGCCCAGCTGGCCGGTGTAGTGCGAAAAATCGCGGCCGACCGCGAGCGTCGCCGACGTGAAGATCCACGCCCGGCCCGTGTCCTCGACCTGCCGACGAAACACGTCCGCGATCGAGAGCGGTGATGCGTGCAGCTGGAAGCCGGCGACGCCGACGTCGACCCAGCGGATCCAGTCGTCGGCATTGCCGCCGAAGCCGGCGCGCCAGCGCGCGAGCGCGGCGGCCGCCGCGTCGGCGCGACGCGCAATCGCCGCAACGTCCTCGCTGCGCTCGGCGACCAGCTGCATCTCGCCCGCCAGCCGCTCGACACCCGCGGCGAGCGCGTCGAGGGCTTCGACGAAATCGGCGCGCGATGCAACCGCGGTTTGCGCAAGCTTGCCCGGCGTGTCGCCGGCGGCCAGGCGCAGCTTGCGGATCAGCGGCACGATCTCGGCGCCCGCGTCGGGGAGCTCGGGAATGTCACGAAGCTCGGTGCGCGCGATCGCCTCGGCGTCGCGTGCGAGCTCCGTCAACTGGCTCGAGGCCGTCTGCTCGCCGAAGAACAGCGTCGCCGTGTCCGGAAGCTGGTGCGCCTCGTCGAGGATTACCGTGTTGCACGCGGGCAGCAGCTCGGCGAGGCCCTCGTCGCGCAGCGTGACGTCGGCGAAGAACAGGTGGTGATTGACGACGACGACGTCGGCATCGAGCGCGTCCTTGCGCGCCTTCATCACGAAGCATTCGCGATGGAATGCGCAATTGCTCCCGAGGCAGTTGTCGCGCGTCGACGTCACCATCGGCCAGATCGCCGCGTTCTCCGGGACGTCGGCAAGCTCGGCGCGATCGCCGCGCTCGCTGGCGCGCGCGAACGCGACGATCTTCGGCAGGTGACGCGCGTCCTGCCGCGAGGGCAGGCGCTCCTCGCGTGCGGTCCGCTCCAGATGATGCAGGCACACGTAATTCGCGCGCCCCTTGAGCAGCGCCACGGTGACCGGCACCGCCAGCGCGTCGCGGATCAGCGGCAGGTCGCGCTCGAAGAGCTGATCCTGCAGCGTCTTGGTGCCGGTCGAGACGATGACCTTGCCGCCGTAGAGCAGCGCCGGAACGAGGTAGGCGAAGGTCTTCCCGGTGCCCGTGCCGGCCTCCGCCACGAGCGGCTGGCGCAACGCGATGGCACGTGCGACGGCCTGCGCCATCGCCAGCTGTTGCGCCCTGAACCGGAATCCGGGAAGCGTGCGCGCGAGGGTGCCGTTCTCGCCGAGGATCGCGGCGAGCTCTTCGTCCTGCGTGTCGGTCGACACGCCAGCGGGCAGCGCCGCGTTCAGTCTTTCTTCGCCTTCGCGGTCTTCGTCGCGGCGTCCGGCACCTTCTTCGCCGCGTGCTTCGGCGACGACGGCTTCGCTTCCTTCTTCGTCGCGACCTTCGTCTCGCTTTCGACGATGCTCGTGCGGATCATCGCGATGCGTTGCGAGAATTCGTCGTACGGCTTCGCGACGCGCGCCTTGTACTCGGCGTCGGACTCGCCGCGATGCCAGGCGAGCGCGTTCATTGCCGAGAGCCACAGCTCGTGCAGCTTCTTGAGGCCTTCGACGGCCGGCTTGGACTTGCCGGCCTCCCGGAGCGCAGCCTTGAACGGGTGCTCGATGTTCTGCTTCTGCTTGTCGAGGCACGACTCGGATTTCGCGCCATTCGTGCCTTCCGTCGAATTCTCGTAGCCGAACTCGATGATCTCGATCGACTTCACGTTCCGGCACATCGTGTAGAGGTGCTGAACGGCGTCCAGATAGCAGTCGATCGCGGGCTTGCCGTCGGCGTGCGGACACACGTAGTTGTGCGCGGGGCCCGGGTTGCCTCCGATCATTTCGGCGCTCGCGCGCGCCCCGAGAAACGCGCAGGCGAGGGCGACGACGGGCAGGGCAAAAAGGCGATTCATCGGCGGCGGCTTGGAGAAATCGGGATGCCGAATGCTACCCGCCGCGGCGTTCGCGCTCAACCCGACGGATGGATGAGCGTTCAAATCAGCCGATGCGCGTTGCCGGTTCCGTCGTGGTCAACGCCCGTCGTCCGCGACGGCTCGCCGAGCTCGCCAGCGCGCCGCGCGGCGCGGCTATATCGTGCAGCCGCCCGACACCTCGATGACGGCGCCGTTGATATAGGAAGCCTCGTCGGAGGCCAGCCATGCGTACGTGTTCGCGATCTCCTCCGGCTTGCCGAGCCGGCCGAGCGGCACCTTCTCTTCCATCATCTTGATGACCTTGTCGGGGATCGACGAGAGGATCGACGTCTCGATGAAACCCGGGCAGATCGCGTTGGCGCGAATGCCCTTGCGGCCGAGTTCGCGCGCCCACGTCTTGACCATGCCGATCACGCCGAACTTCGTCGCCGCGTAGTTCGTCTGGCCGAAATTGCCGTAGAGACCCACGATCGACGAGGCGTTGAGGATCACGCCCGAGTTCTGCTCGAGCATGATGTCGACGACCGCCTTCGTGCAGTGGTAGACGCCCTTCAGGTTGACGTCGATGACGCGCTCGAACTGCTCGTCGGTCATCTTCTTGAACTGCGCGTCCTGGACGATGCCGGCGTTGTTGACGAGCGTGTCGATGCGGCCCCACTTCGCCATGACGCCCGCGACCATCCTGGCGATGCTTTCCTTGTCGGTGACGTCGACGTGGAACCCGGCCGCCTCGCCGCGGGCGTCGCCGATCGCGCGGACCGTGTCCTCGACCGCTTCGTCGTTGATGTCGCAGACGGCCACCCGCGCACCCTCGGCGGCGAACTTGAGGGCCGTTGCCCGGCCGATTCCCTGGCCCGCGCCGGTGATGATCGACACTTTGTCAGTCAAGCGCATTGCTCGTGTTCCTTCGGAATGAAGAGGTGGCCCGGGAAAAGCCTTCGGCGGTCAAACCTACCTAATCTAGCCGAAGATATTGCACCGCACAAGGGCGGGATCGGTATTTGTCGTGCAAAACGGCTCGCTGCGTCGTTTTGGGACGACGCAACCGTTTCCATGCAAAACCAATGCCTTAGGGCACCAATCCCACCCGAGGCTCGCGCCTGGTGCGGTTCTTGGAGGGCGCCGGCGCCGCGTCCGAGGGGCCGCGCGATGCCGCTGTGCGTCAAATCACGACGGCGCGGGAGTCCAGTAGTCGATGACGAGCTCGAGGGCCGACAGGCCCTGGAAGCTGCGGATCTCCGGTCGAAACAACGCGTGGATTCGCGGCGGCAGCGCGGTCTCGGCGCGGAAGGCGATCGCCGGATAGCGCTGCCGCTCGTGCATGAGCGTGAGCTTCGCATGCCCGCCTTCGCCGACGAAACGCTGATCGACGACGTCGAACACGACGTCGAACGCGGGTGCCGGAAATGCCTGGCCCCACGCGCGACTTCGCAACTGCATGCCGAGCTCGTACGTGA
>DASTGT010000102.1:0-101656 GCA_035718935.1 Casimicrobiaceae bacterium | reverse complement strand
GCTCGATCCCGAGCAGAACAATACGTTCGTCGACCACTACGTCGAGGTCGAGTACGACCTCTCCGACGTGATGTTCGTGGCGACGGCGAACACGATGAACATCCCGGCGCCGCTGCTCGACCGGATGGAAGTGATCCGTCTCTCCGGCTACACCGAGGACGAGAAGATCGCGATCGCCAAGCAGTACCTGCTGCCGAAGCAGATCAAGAACAACGGGCTGAAGGCCGAGGAGCTGCACGTCGCCGAGAGCGCGCTGCGCGACATCGTGCGCTACTACACCCGCGAGGCGGGCGTGCGCAACCTCGAGCGCGACATCAGCAAGATCTGCCGCAAGGTGGTGAAGAGCCTGCTTTTGAAGCAGAGCGAGGGCAAGGCGCGCAAGGCGCGCGGGCCGGTCGAGGTGAACTCGAAAAACCTCGACAAGTACCTCGGCGTGCGGCGCTATACGTACGGCATCGCCGAGCGCCGCAACCAGGTGGGCCAGGTGACGGGGCTCGCGTGGACCGAAGTCGGCGGCGACTTGCTCACGATCGAGTCGGTCGCGTTGCCGGGCAAGGGCAAGACGACGTCGACCGGCAAGCTGGGCGACGTGATGAACGAATCGATCGCTGCCGCGCTCTCCGTCGTTCGGCACCGCTCGCGCGAACTCGGCATCGCGCCGGAGTTCTACACGAAGACCGACCTGCACATCCACCTGCCCGAAGGCGCGACGCCGAAGGACGGGCCGTCGGCGGGCACGGCGATCGCCACGTCGATGGTGTCGACGCTCACCGGCATTCCGGTGCGCTGCGACGTCGCGATGACCGGCGAGATCACGCTGCGCGGCGAGGTGCTTCCGATCGGCGGCTTGAAGGAGAAATTGCTCGCGGCGGGCCGCGGCGGCATCAAGACGGTGCTGATCCCCGAGGAGAACGTGAAGGACCTGGTCGAGATTCCCGACGACATCAAGAACAAGCTCGACATCCATCCGGTCCGCTGGATCGAGCAGGTGCTCGAGCGCGCGCTCGAACGACAGCCGGCGCGCATCGTCGAAGAAGCCCTCAAGGCCGTGGAACCCAGCGTGCCGCCGGCGCCGGCGGCCGACGACAAGAGCGCCGTCATCAAGCACTAGGAGGGCTTGGGTGAACAAATCGGAAATGATCGACGCGATCGCGCGCCACGCCGACATCTCGAAGGCGGCGGCCGGCCGCGCGCTGGATGCGACCGTCGGCGCGATCACGTCGACGCTGCGCAAGGGCGACATCGTGACGCTCGTCGGTTTCGGCTCGTTCTACGTGGGCAAGCGCAGCCCGCGTGCCGGACGCAATCCGCGCACCGGCGACGCGATCCGCATCGAGGGCGGCCGGGTGCCGAAGTTCCGCGCTGGAAAGGCGCTGAAGGATGCGATAAACTAGCCGGCTTTCCGAAAGCTCGACGCGTTTGCCGCGGCTTTCGGCACGGTGTGTCCGGAAAATCGGGGTCAGAGATGCGTTCCCCCGGCGCTTGCGGCAACGCATCTCTGACCCCGATTTCCCGGGTGCTTAGCTCAGTTGGTAGAGCGTCGCCCTTACAAGGCGAATGTCGGCGGTTCGAGCCCGTCAGCACCCACCAGCGCCGTACCCGGAGTGGTAGTTCAGTTGGTTAGAATACCGGCCTGTCACGCCGGGGGTCGCGGGTTCGAGTCCCGTCCACTCCGCCAATGAATGCACGAGGGCGAACGCGAGTTCGCCCTTTTTTCTTACGCGGCGCGAGCGCCGCCTGGGGATCGTCCCGCCATGTTCGACCTGCTTCACAAACACAAGACCGCCGCGCAATTCATCCTCGCCGCGGTGACGCTGCCATTCGTGTTCTTCGGCACGTACCAGTATTTCACCGGCGGGAGCGATCAGCAGACCGTGGCGAGCGTCGGCAAGAACAAGATCACGCAGCAGGACTTCGACGAGGCGCTGCGCGACCAGCAGCAGCGAATGCGCCAGGCGCTCGGCGACAACTTCGACTCGTCGATGCTCGATTCGCCGGAGATGCGCTATGCGCTGCTCGACCAACTCGTGAACCAGCGGCTGCTCGAGAACGCGGCGCGCTCCGAGCGCTTCCGGGTGACGGACACGCAGCTCGCGCAATTCATCGCGGGGCTGCCCGTGTTCCAGGACAACGGCAAGTTCTCGCAGGACAAGTATCGCGAGGCGCTCGCGGCGCAGGGGATGTCGCCGCTGATGTTCGAGCAGCGCGTGCGCGGCGACCTCGTCCTCTCGCCGCTGCAGGATCCGATCGTCGGCGGCAGCATCGCGGCGCAGTCGTCGGTCGCGCACTACTTGACGCTCCTCGACCAGAAGCGGGAAGTGTCCGTCGCGACCATTCCGATCGATCAATACGAGAAAGCGGTGAGCGTCAGCGACGCCGACGTGAAGGCGTTCTACGACAAGAATCCCAAGGCGTTCGAGACGCCGGAGACCGCGCGCATCGACTACCTGCTGCTCACGCAGGACGCGATCGCGAAGCAGATCAAGGTCGATCCGTCCGAGGTGAAGCAGGTCTACGACACCAATGCGAAGCAGTACACGACCAACGAAGAGCGGAAGGCCTCGCACATCCTGATCGCGGTGAAGAAGGACGCGAGCGACGCCGAGAAGGCGGCGGCGAAGAAGAAGGCCGAAGAGATCGCTGCGAAGGCGCGCGCGAATCCCGACGCGTTCGCCGAGCTCGCGAAGCAGAATTCGCAGGATCCGGGCTCGGCGGCGCAGGGGGGCGATCTCGGATCGTTCTCGCGCGGAGCGATGGTGAAGCCGTTCGAGGATGCGGTGTTCGGCGCCAAGGTCGGCGACATCGTCGGACCGATCCAGACGGATTTCGGTTATCACGTTATCAAGGTGACCGGCATCACGCCGCCGCACGTGCAGAGCTTCGACGAGGTCAAGGGCCGCATCGAAGCCGACCTCAAGCGGCAAAAGGCCGCGCAGAAGTTCGCGTCGTCGGCCGAGCAGTTCCAGAACCTCGTCTACGAGCAGGCCGATTCGCTCGCCGCCGCCGCGAAGGCGCTGGGGCTCGAGGTGCAGTCGACGCCGTTCCTCACGCGCGACAAGGTGCGCGAGCTCGCGATGGGCAGCACGAAGTTCGTGCAGGCGTTGTTCTCACCTGAGTCGATCCAGAGCAAGCGCAACACCGAGGCGATCGAGGTCGGGCCGAACGCGCTGATGGCCGGGCGCATCGTCGAGCACAAGGCGGCCGCGCCGAAGCCGTTCGATCAGGTGAAGGACGAGATTCGCAAGCAGCTCGTGCATCAAAAGGCGAGCGAGATGGCCGAGAAGGCGGGCGAGGAGAAGCTCGCGCTGATCGCTCAGGGCAAGGACGCGGGACTCACGTTCGAAAAGCCGGTGACGATCGGGCGCAATCAGACGCAGCCGGGATTCACGCCGGCCGCCGTCAAGAAGATCTTCGACGCGAACGCCGGCAAGCTGCCGGCGTACGAAGGCGCGACGAACGAGAAGGGCGGCTATTCGATCTACAAGGTCGAGAAGGTGATCGCGCCGCCGGCACCGCAGCCCGCGATGGTGCAGCAGGCATCAGCGCGCGTCGCGGGTGAACTGGGCCGCGAGCTGATGAACGCGTATCTCGCGGGCCTCAAGGCCGACACCGAAGTGAAGATCAATCAGGCCGCGCTGGAGAAGAAGGAACAGTAAAAGCAGGGTCGAGCGGAACCGACCCTGCGTTTCACGGGCACTTGTTGTCGCGAATCCACGCGTTGAGCTTGGCGCGCTCCTTCGCGCGCGCATCGTCGTCCATCACCTCGCGCTCGCCCTTGGCGTTGTAGCGGTAGATGGCGAGCTGGCTTTCGGCGAGCTGCTTGACCTGCCCGCGCGCGTTCGCGCACGCTTCGGCGAGTTGCGCAGTCGACGCCTGGTCCTTGCCGGACTTTTCCGCCGCTTTCGCGGCGTCGGCCTGGCGCTTCTCGAACTCCGCCTGCTTTTGCGCGAGCTCCTTCGCGGCGTTCGGATTGGCCGGCGGGGGCGCTGCGCGCAACTGCTCGGACTTGATGTTCGTCGGCGGGGGCTGGTCGGAGTACACGACGTGCCCCTGCGCATCGATCCATTTGTAGAGAGCGGCCAGCGCACCGCCCGCGCAAGGCGCGATGAGCAATGCAACGGCCATCGCGGTCAGCGAAGCACGCGACATCGGCGTCCCCGGGGGCTATGACATTGGCAAGTTACCCCGCCGCTTGCGCCGTCGTCAATCGTCCGCAGGACTTAATGCAGATTCACCACGGTTTCCTGTCGCGCCGAGGCGACGCGGCGCGGTGGCGAGCGCGCCGCCCGGTATAATCGATTTTTGCGCAGGAGAGCTCGATGCGAGTCGTCCGCAAGGCATTGACGTTCGACGACGTCCTCCTCGTTCCCGCCCGCTCCGACGTCGTTCCCCGCGACGTCTCGCTCGTCACCCGCCTCACCCGCTCGATCGCGCTGAACGTGCCGCTGCTGTCCGCCGCGATGGACACCGTGACCGATTCGCGCCTCGCGATCGCCATCGCTCAGGAAGGCGGGCTCGGGATCGTGCACAAGAACATGCCGCCCGCGCGGCAGGCGGCCGAGGTCGCGAAAGTCAAGCGCTTCGAAAGCGGGGTGGTCAAGGACCCGATCTCCATTCCGCCGTCGATGACGGTCCGGCAGGTGCTCGCGCTCACGCATCAATATCGGATCTCGGGGTTGCCGGTCGTCGAGGGCCGCCGCGTCGTCGGCATCGTCACCAATCGCGACTTGCGCTTCGAGACCAATCTCGACCAGCCGGTCTCGGCGATCATGACGCCGGCGTCGCGGCTCGTCACGGTCCCGGAGGGCACCGACCTCGAGACCGCGAAGTCGCTGATGCACCGCCACCGGCTCGAGCGCGTGCTCGTCATCGATAGAAACCAGGAGTTGCGCGGGCTCATCACCGTCAAGGACATCCTGAAGTCGCACGAGCATCCGATCGCGTCCAAGGACGAGCATGGGCGACTGCGTGTCGGCGCCGCCGTGGGAACCGCCGACGACACCGATGCGCGCGTCGAGGCGCTCGTCGCCGCGGGCGTCGACGTGATCGTCGTCGATACATCGCACGGGCATTCGCTGGGGGTTCTCGATCGCGTGCAGGCGGTGAAGAAGCGCTACCCGCAGGTGCAGGTGATCGGCGGCAACGTCGCCACCGCGACGGGCGCGAAGGCGCTCGCCGAATGCGGCGCCGACGCGGTGAAGGTCGGCATCGGGCCGGGCTCGATCTGCACGACGCGCATCGTGGCGGGCGTCGGCGTGCCGCAGATCTCGGCGATCCAGGATGCTGTGAGCGGCGTCGGCGACGCGATTCCGATCATCGCCGACGGCGGAATCCGCTACTCGGGCGACATCGCGAAAGCCATCGCCGCCGGCGCGTCGGCCGTCATGCTCGGCAGCCTCTTCGCCGGCACCGAGGAGTCGCCCGGTGAAATCGAGCTCTACCAGGGACGCTCGTACAAGAGCTACCGCGGCATGGGCTCGCTCGGCGCCATGCAGACGGGAAGTGCCGACCGCTACTTCCAGGACGCTGAAGGCGAGGGCGCGTCGGAGAAGCTCGTGCCCGAAGGCATCGAGGGGCGGGTGCCGTACAAGGGGCCGCTCGCGAACGTGATCCACCAGTTGATGGGCGGCGTGCGCGCCGCGATGGGCTACTGCGGCTGTCCGTCGATTCGCGAGCTGTCGACGCGCGCGGAATTCGTCGAGATCACGGCTGCCGGCATGCGCGAGTCGCACGTGCACGACGTGCAGATCGTCAAGGAAGCGCCGAACTACCGCGTGGAATGACTTGGCCCAGCACTGCCGGATCCTGATCCTCGACTTCGGCGCGCAGTACACGCAGTTGATCGCGCGCCGTCTGCGCGAGACGAACGTCTACTGCGAGATCCATCCGTACGACGTCGGCGACGATGACGTGCGAAGCTTCGGCGCGTGCGGCATCGTGCTCTCCGGCGGTCCGTCGAGCGTCACCGAAGGGGCGTCGCCGCGGGCGCCGGGCGCGGTGTGGGAGCTCGGCGTGCCGATCCTCGGCATCTGCTACGGCATGCAGACGATGGCGGCGCAACTCGGCGGCAAGGTCGAACCGGGACGCGTGCGCGAATTCGGCTACGCCGAGATGCGCGCGCGCGGCCATACAACGCTGTTTCGCGAGATCGAAGATCGCCGCAACGACGAGGGTCATGGGCTGCTCGACGTCTGGATGAGCCACGGAGACAAGGTCGTCGAGCTGCCGCCCGGCTTCGTGCTCGCCGGATCGTCGAACGATTGCGCGATCGCCGCGATGGCCGACGAGGCGCGCCGCTACTACGGCGTCCAGTTCCATCCGGAGGTGACGCATACGCGCCAGGGCGCGTCGATCCTCGCGCGCTTCGCGCACGAGATCTGCGGCTGCGGGCACGACTGGAACATGCACGACTACGCCGACGAGGCGGTGAGTGCCATCCGCGCGAAGGTCGGCGGCGAGCAGGTGCTGCTCGGGCTCTCCGGCGGCGTCGATTCATCGGTGGCCGCGGCGCTGCTCCATCGCGCGCTCGGCGACCAGCTCGTCTGCGTGTTCGTCGACCACGGCCTGCTGCGCCAGAACGAAGCGGCGCAGGTGCTGGACACGTTTGCGATGCACCTCGGCGTGCGCGTCATCCACGTCGACGCGAGCCGCGAATTCCTCGCGGCGCTCGCCGGCGTCGAAGATCCTGAAGCCAAACGCAAGATCATCGGCCGCCTGTTCGTCGAAACGTTCCAGCGCGAGGCGGCGAAGCTTCGCGGCGTGCAATGGCTCGCGCAGGGCACGATCTATCCCGACGTGATCGAGTCCGCCTCGGCGAAGGGTGCGAAGGCGCACACGATCAAGTCGCATCACAACGTCGGCGGTCTCCCCGAGACGCTGCATCTGAAGTTGCTGGAGCCGTTGCGCGAGCTTTTCAAGGACGAGGTGCGCAAGCTCGGCCAGGAGCTCGGCCTGCCGCACGACATGGTGTATCGGCATCCGTTCCCGGGTCCCGGACTCGCCGTGCGCATCCTCGGCGAAGTCACGCGCGAGCGTTGCGACGTCCTGCGCGCGGCGGACGGCATATTCATCGACGAGCTGCGCGCCGCGCACGACGACGAGGGACGCGCGTGGTACGACGCGGTGTCGCAGGCGTTCGCGGTGTTCCTGCCGATTCGGTCGGTCGGTGTCATGGGCGACGGCCGCACGTACGAGCACGCGATCGCGCTGCGCGCCGTGCAGACGACCGACTTCATGACCGCCGACTGGGCGCCGCTGCCGCATGCGTTGATCGCGCGCGTCAGCAATCGGATCACCAACGAAGTGCGCGGCGTCAATCGCGTCGTCTACGACGTGTCGAGCAAGCCGCCAGCGACGATCGAGTGGGAGTAGCGTGGCCGCACGCGGCAAGCCGCTGCGACCCGACGCGCTTACGACGCGACCCGGTCGCGTTCCCCTCGCATCGCGCGACGTCTTCCTGCGGCGCGTGCGGCGCGCGACATCTTATGCGCTCGCGCTCGTCGTCGCGACGCTGGTGATCGGCTCGGTCGGTTATCGCGTGCTCGAGCACATGGGCTGGCTCGACGCATTCCACCAGTCGGCGCTGATCCTGTCGGGCGTCGGTTCGACCGTCGACGTCAAGTCGGACGGCGGCAAGCTCTTCGACGCGATCTACGCGCTCTTCTGCGGCGTGATCCTGCTCGCGGCCACCGGCCTCATGTTCACGCCGGTGATTCATCGGTTGCTGCATCGCTTCCACCTCGAGGATGCTCGCGATCGATGACGCGTGGATGGGCGAGGCGCTGGCGCTCGCGCGCGAGGCGGCGCGTCGCGGCGAAGTGCCGGTCGGCGCGCTCGTCGTGCGCGACGGCGTCGTCGTCGGCCGCGGGGGCAATGCGCCGATCGCCCGCAGCGATCCGACCTCGCACGCCGAGATCGTCGCACTGCGGGAAGCGGGCCGTACGCTCGGCAATTACCGGCTTCCCGCCTGCACGCTTTACGTGACGCTCGAGCCGTGCGCGATGTGCGCGGGCGCCATCATGCATGCGCGTCTCGCGCGGCTCGTCTACGGCGCGAGCGATCCCAAGACGGGCGCGTGCGGGTCGATCGTCGATCTCTTCGCCGAGCCGCGGCTCAATCATCACACCGAGGTCACGCGCGGCGTCGCCGCGGACGCGTGCGGTCGACTGCTGTCGGAATTCTTCGCCGCGCGTCGCGCGTGCGCGGGCGAGTAAGGCGCGGCGTGCAATTCACGATCATCGCGCCCGCAGGCTTTGCCACGGACCCCGCGGCCGTCGCACGCGCCGAAGCGCTGCTCGCCAGCCTTGGCCATCGCGTGCGCATCGATCCCACCGCGCGTACGCGCTGGCAACGCTTCTCGGCCGGCGACGACGAGCGTCTCGCCGCCATCGCGCGCGCGGCTGCCGACGATTCCGATGTCGTGCTGATGCTGCGTGGTGGCTACGGTTTCACGCGGCTCCTCGAGCGGATCGACTTCGCGTCGCTCGCCCGGGTGCGCAAGCGCTGGATCGGCCACTCCGACTTCACGGCGTTCCAGCTCGCCGCACTGGCACGCGCCGACATGGTGACGTATGCCGGTCCGCACGCGGCTTACGACTTCGGCGCCGAGACGCCTTCGGCGTTCACGCTCGAGCAATGCTTCGGCGTGCTGCGAAACGAGCGCTGGACAATCGAATGCACGCTCGACGGCCCGTCGCTGCAGGCGTCCGGGACGCTGTGGGGCGGCAATCTCGCGATGGTCGCGCACCTCGTCGGCACGCCGTATCTTCGGACGATCGACGACGGCATCCTGTTCCTCGAGGACGTGGCCGAGCATCCGTACCGCATCGAACGGATGTTGTACCAGTTGCACCATGCGGGCGTGCTCGCGCGCCAGCGCGCGCTGCTGCTCGGCGCGTTCACCGAATACGAGCTCAATGCGAACGACGCGGGCTACGACCTCGACGCGGCGATCGCGCAGATGCGAGCGGTCACGTCCGTGCCGATCTTCACGGGCCTGCCGTTCGGCCACGTGCGCGACAAGCTGACGCTTCCCGTCGGAGGCCGATGCGAGCTCGACGTGCGCGACGGGCATGGGCGACTCGCGCTGTCCGATTACCAGCGATGACGGCCGAGGTGTTCACGGTCCGCACCGGCTCGTGGGATGGGAACGAACAGGCGCTCCGCTTCGTGCGGCATGCCGTCTTCATCGTCGAGCAGCGCGTTCCTGCGCCGCTCGAATGGGACGATGCGGACGCTTCTTCGCTGCACGCGCTCGCCGTCGACATAGAAGGCGAGCCGATCGGCTGCGCACGGCTGCTGCCCGATGGGCACATCGGACGCGTCGCGGTGCTCGCGCCGTGGCGGCGGCGCGGCGTCGGCAGCGCGCTATTGCGGTGCCTCATCGACGAGGCGCGAAGGCAGCGTCACCGTAGCGTCCTGCTCAATGCCCAGGTCGACGCCATGCCGTTCTATGCGCGCCACGGCTTCGTCGCCCGCGGTGCCGCGTTCGACGAAGCGGGCATACCGCATCAGGCGATGGAGCGCTCGCTCTGATCGACGCGGAATTGGAAGGCGGCTTCGCCTTCGAGTGTGCCGCCGGCATCGTACGAACGCTCGACGAAGCGCGCATGGCCGTCGCGATCGAGGGTGACGATCGTCGACGAGCGCGTGCCGTAGGCCTCGCTCACGATGAATGGCGCCGAGAGGAGCCGCTCGCGCTCGCGCGTGATACCGGTATGCGGCAACGCCTCGTCGCTCGCGCGCGTCTTATCCGCCAGCACGGGCCACAGCGCGTCGATCCGTTCGTTGCCTCCGGCGAGCCACGCCGCAACGCCGGCTTTGGCGCGCACGATCTTCGGCCAGGGCGTGTCGAGTCCGGCGTTCGAGACGCCATACAGTCCGCGATCGAGCACTTTCACGCCGCGGCTGCGATTGGACCCGAACGCGCCGCCCGATTCGTCGATGGCGACGAGGTTGAAGCCGTTGTAATGCTGCGCGTTCGCGACGACGCTCGCGATCGCCGTCGCGACCGGCCGCGAGTCACGAAGCAATGCCGGCACGAGCGCGCCGCGCGTGGGCGCGTCGGGGTCGTGGCGCGCGGGCTCGCGGACGTTCGTGACGAACGCGAAACGGCCTGACGGCGTCACGCCGAGCCACGTTCCGCCTTGTTGCAGGTCGCGGCCCGCGAGCAGCGGGGGCGTCGAATTCGCCCACCAATGCGCCGCTTGCGTCGGGCGCGCATGAAACTCGTCTCGATTCGCGGCCGCGACGATGCGATAGCGCGGGTGCAGGTCGAGCGCGATGACGGCGAGACACATCGTTCGCGCGCCCGATTCAGCCGGGCGCTGCCGACGCGGTCGTCGCAACCCCGGGGACGTCGTAGGGGAGGGGCCGGCGCACGAGCCTCGGGCCGTCGGGCGCGCCGAGGGCAAGATCGTTTGCTTCGACGGCCGCAAGTTGCGCGACGGCGAGGAGCACGGTGCCGCGCGCGCGATCGGGCGCGGCGTCGACGACCGTCCCGCACGGCGGGTCGCTCGCACCGCTCGGCGCAAAAAGCCGTGCGCCAGGCGCGACGTCGAGTGCGTCGACCTGGAACGCGAACATGCGCTCCTTGAGGCGGCCGAGGTATTGCATGCGCGCGATGATTTCCTGCCCCGGATAACACCCCTTGCGAAAGTTGATCGCTCCGAGCAGGTCGAGGTTCAACGTCTGCGCGACGAAGAGATCGGTCGTCGCGGCGCGTACCAGCGGGACGCCCGCGACGATGCCGTACCATCGCCATTCGTCGTCGCTCGCCCGGCTCGCGTGGCGCGCGAGCGCCGCCTGCAGGACCGGCCCCTCCGCCCCGGGGGCGACGATCAGCGCCCGCCCGTCGGGCAGCGTGAACGCCACTGCAGCGTCACGAATCGGCACGGCGCGGCAGGGGTGCAACGTCACGCCGAAGGCCGCGCGTGCCGCTTCGACCGCACCGTCGCCGGCGATGCCGATCAGTGTCGATGAAGCGCCGGCGCCCTCGATCGTCACCTTCGCGCGCAGCACGAACATCGCGAGCCGCTGCCGAATCGCGGGTGCGAGATCGGCGGCGAGCACGAGCGCGACGCCCGCCGGCAGGCCGGGCGGCGCCCGCCAAAGCACGCCGTTGGCGAGCACCCGGCCCTTCGGCGAGTTGTACGTCCACGCCTGTCCCTCGCCGGGCGCGAGCGCCCGGACGTCGCTCGAGAGCTGGGCGTGCAGGAACTCGATTGCGTCGTCGCCGCGCACGTACAGGACGGCGCGACGCGTATCGGGGCAGGCGGCGGGGAGGGAATCGAGCATCGACGGGTGCGATTCGGCGGCGGCGGTCAGGATGTGCGGATGCACAAGTCGTGCTAGAATAACGAGTTATCGTACGCTCGCGTTGACCGATGCCAAGGGGTCACGCGCTCCGCGGACGTCTTCGCGAGCGAGCAGCTCGCGGAAGCTTACCGGGCAGCCACGTGCTGCCCATTTCGCACACCGGTGCGTCAGGGTCTCGGGTCGCGGTGCGTCCGAGCGCAATCCACCGGTGGAGGCCAACCCTGAACCAGGAGTCCCGATGTCCGTCACCATGCGTCAGATGCTGGAGGCCGGCGTGCATTTCGGCCACCAGACACGTTACTGGAATCCGAAGATGGCCGACTTCATCTTCGGCCAGCGCAACAAGATCCACATCGTCAATCTCGAGAAGACGTTGGCGATGTACAACGACGCGATGAAGTACGTGCGGCAGCTCGCGCAGAACCGCGGCACGATCCTCTTCGTCGGCACCAAGCGCCAGGCGCGCGACATCATCGCCGAGGAGGCGCAGCGCGCCGGCATGCCGTACGTCGACCACCGCTGGCTCGGCGGCATGCTGTCGAATTTCAAGACCGTCAAGCAGTCGATCAAGCGTCTCAAGGACCTCGAGGCGATGAAGCAGGACGGCACGTTCGACCGCATGTCGAAGCGCGAGGCGCTGTCGCACCAGCGTGAGCTCGACAAGCTCGAGAAGAGCCTCGGCGGCATCAAGGACATGAGCACGCTGCCCGACGCCGTCTTCGTCATCGACATCGGCTATCACAAGATCGCGGTCACCGAGGCGAAGAAGCTCGGCATTCCGATCGTCGCCGTGGTCGACACGAATCACAACCCCGACCCGATCGACTATGTCATTCCCGGCAACGACGATTCGAGCCGCGCGATCCGCCTCTATGCGCGCGGCGTCGCCGACGCCGTGCTCGAGGGACGCAACAGCGCCATCCAGGAAATCGTGACGAGCGCCGACGAATTCGTCGACGAACAGCCCGCGTGAGGATGGCGCGCGAGCCGCGAGACGGGCGAAGGCCCGAAGGGCCTGTCGCCGTCCGATCGCGGCGAGGCCGACAGATAGCGCTGGGCGAACCGATCTGGACTGGGAAGGCCGAGGCGTAAGCACGCGCGATACCGATGAATGCGACGCACGGCGCCATCCGCGCCGTGCGCTGACGCGGAGCGCGACCCGTTCCGCGAACGAACAAGGAGTGGCAAGTGGCTGAGATCTCGGCAAGCAGGGTGATGGAGCTCCGGCAACGCACGGGGCTTGGCATGATGGAGTGCAAGAAGGCATTGACCGAGGCGAAAGGCGACCTCGACAAGGCGGAGGAGCTTCTCCGCATTCGCAGCGGCGCCAAGGCCAGCAAGGCTGCCGGCCGCGTGGCCGCCGAAGGCGTGATCGGCCTCGCCGTCGCGAACGACGCGAAAGTCGCAGCCATGGTGGAACTGAATTGCGAGACCGACTTCGTCGCGAAGAACGACGAGTTTCGTGCGTTCGCCA
The DNA here is from genome assembly GCA_035718935.1 of Casimicrobiaceae bacterium. Taxonomy (GTDB): domain Bacteria; phylum Pseudomonadota; class Gammaproteobacteria; order Burkholderiales; family Casimicrobiaceae; genus VBCG01. The sequence goes on along the minus strand of DASTGT010000102.1, from coordinate 88,866 downwards.
ACGACATCGCCGCGCTCGTGCTGCGCGAGGCCGCCGCCGACGTCGACGCGCTCGCCGGCCGCAAGCTCGCCTCCGGTGAGACCGTCGATGCGCGGCGCGTCGCGCTCGTGCAGAAGATCGGCGAGAACGTCTCGCTGCGCCGGTTCGTGCGCGTCGAGGCGAAGGGGCGCATCGCGTCGTACGTGCACGGCACGAAGATCGGTGTCGTCGTCGATTACACCGGCGGCAACGAAGCGCTCGGCAAGGATCTCGCGATGCACATCGCGGCGACGAAGCCGATCGCCTTGTCGCGCGAGCAGGTGCCGGCGGACGTCGTCGAGAAGGAGCGCTCGATCGCCGCCGCGCGCGCCGCCGAATCGGGCAAGCCTGCCAATATCGTCGAAAAGATGGTAGAAGGAGCGGTGCGCAAGTTCATCGCCGAGGTCACGCTGCTGCCGCAGCCCTTCGTGAAGGACGACAAGCAGAGCATCGCCGATCTCGTGAAGGGGCAGGGCGCGAAAGTCAACGCGTTCGTGCTCTTCGTCGTCGGCGAAGGCATCGAGAAACGGAAGGACGACTTCGCCGCGGAAGTCGCGGCGATGGCGCGCGGCTGACCCACACGCCTGGACCGCCGGAGCCGGCATGAGCCCCATCGAGAGCGCAGCCACCGCGGCGGTCGAGCCGCTCGCGCCGGCCGAGGCGATCGGACACCCCGAGCGGCGCACGCCAGTCGGGGTTTCCGGCGAGGTCGGGGCGACACCGCCCGCCTATCGGCGCATCCTCCTCAAGCTGTCCGGGGAAGCGCTGATGGGACGCGACAGCTACGGCATCGAGCGCGAGACGATCGATCGCATCGTCACCGAGGTGGCCGAGGTCGTGCGCCTCGGCGTGCAAGTGGCGATCGTCATCGGCGGCGGCAACATTTTTCGCGGCGTCGCCCCCGGCGCCGCCGGCATGGATCGCGCGACCGCCGACTACATGGGCATGCTCGCGACGCTCATGAATGCGCTCGCGCTGCAGGATGCGCTGCGCCGCGCCGGCGTCGAGTCGCGCGTGCAGTCGGCGCTTCGCATCGATCAGGTCGCGGAGCCTTACATTCGCGGGCGCGCGCTGCGCCATCTCGAAGAGCACAAGGTCGTCATCTTCGCGGCCGGCACGGGCAATCCGTTTTTCACGACCGACACGGCGGCCGCGTTGCGCGGCCGGGAGATGGGCGTCGACATCGTGCTGAAGGCGACGAAGGTCGACGGCGTCTACACGTCCGATCCGATGAAGGACACGAGCGCGAAGCGCTATTCGACGCTTACCTTCGACGAAGCGATTCTTCGCAATTTGCGCGTGATGGACGCCACGGCGCTTGCGCTATGCCGCGACCAGAACATGCTGCTCAAGGTCTTCTCGATCTCCGTCCCCGGCGCGCTGCGGCGCGTCGTGATGGGCGGGGACGAGGGCACGCTCGTCCATTGTTGACGACCTCTCACGCCGGCCCTCTCGGCGCCCGCGCAGAGGGTGACCGAAGGGCGGTGAGGGGCGAATGGGAGTCCCCATGATCTCCGACGTCAGGAAATCCGCCGAACAGAAGATGCAGCGCTCGCTCGAGACGCTGAAGACCGACCTCGCCAAGGTGCGCACCGGTCGCGCACACACGGGATTGCTCGATCACATCCACGTCGACTACTACGGTACGTCGATGGCGTTGCCGCAAGTGGCCAACGTCACGCTCGCCGACCCGCGCACGATCGGCGTCACGCCGTGGGAGAAGAAGATGATCCCGGTCGTCGAGAAGGCGATCCGCGATTCCGACCTGGGCCTCAACCCTGCGACATCCGGCGACATGATCCGCGTCCCGATGCCGCCGCTCACGGAGGAGCGCCGCAGGGAGCTCATCAAGGTCGTGCACAAGGAGGCCGAGGCGGCCAAGGTCGCGGTGCGCAACATCCGGCGCGACGCGAACGAGCAGCTCAAGAAGCTCGCCAAGGACAAGCAATGCTCCGAGGACGAGGAGCGCCGCGCGCACGACGACCTGCAGAAGCTCACCGACCGCTTCGTGGCCGAAGTCGATAAGATGCTCGCCGCGAAGGAACAAGACCTCCTTGCCATCTAGGCTTGTGCACATTGTTTCCACGGATGCGAACGGGTGCCATGGCTCGTCAATCAAGGCGCACGACGAAGCAAAGACCGAGTGTCTTTGCGAGGAGGGCAACGAAGAGTGGCGAGCCATGGTGGCCGCTCTCTTCGGATGGCTGGGAAAACGGCTTTGCGCGTCGTTGCAAAAGCTCGCCGGGTTCCCGACCCGCCTTCGCTTTCGCGCCTCGCGCAAAGCCGTTTTCGCCGCGCAACGCATGCGCGGAAATAGTGTGAACAGGCCCTAAATGCCAATTTTCACGAGCTCGACGCGCGCCGTCCCCGAACGGCGGGACGTGCCGCGGCACGTCGCGATCATCATGGACGGCAACGGCCGCTGGGCGAACAAGCGGCTGCTTCCGCGTGTCGCCGGCCATCGCAGGGGCGTCGAGGCGGTGCGCGCGACGGTGCGCGCGGCGATCGACGAGGGCGTCGAGTTCCTGACGCTCTTCGCGTTCTCGAGCGAGAACTGGCGCCGCCCGCAGGAAGAGGTCTCGATCCTGATGGACCTCTTCGCACGCGCGCTCGAGCAGGAGGTCGTCAAGCTGCATCGCAACGAAATCCGCTTCAAGGTCGTCGGCGACACGTCGCGTTTCGATCCGCGAATTCGCGAGCTCGTCGCGGCGGGCGAAGCGCTCACCGCGAACAACACGCGGCTCACGCTGACGGTGGCCGCGAATTACGGCGGTCGTTGGGACATCGGCCAGGCGGCCGCGCGCTACTTCGCCGCGCATCCCGAAGCGCTCGCCAACGGCCGGCCGTTCAACGCGGAGGCGATCGAGCAATACCTCGCGATGGCGTACGCGCCCGAGCCCGATCTCTTCATCCGCACCGGCGGCGAGAAGCGCATCTCCAACTTCCTGCTGTGGCAGCTCGCGTACACCGAGTTGTATTTCACCGATCTCCTGTGGCCGGATTTCGATGCGGCGGCGCTCGCCGCGGCGATCGCTTCGTATCGCACGCGCGAGCGCCGGTTCGGCCGCACGAGCGAGCAGGTGCAGGCGCGCAACGACGCCGTGATCGAGCCGCAGGTGCAGGCGCAGGACGCCTGAGCGGCGCACGGCGCGGGCGAGCCGTCGGTTCGTGGCCTCGAATCTCGCGCTGCGCATCGGCACCGGCGTCGTGCTCGTCGCCGCGATCCTCGCGGCGCTCTTTCTGCTGCCACCGGTCGGATTCGCCTTCGTGATGCTCGCCATCGTCTCGATCGCCGCGCACGAATGGGCGCGACTGATCGAACTGCGCGGTGGCGCGGTCATCGCGTTCACCGCGCTCGTGTTCGTCGTGGGCGCCGCGCTCCTCGCGCTGATGCTCGCGAGCGGGTTCGCGCCCGTCGTCGCGGCTGCCTGCGGCATCGCGACACTGTATTGGCTCGCGGCCGGCATTCCGTCGGTCCTGGCGAACTGGCAGCCGTCGTCACCCGTCGCGCGCGCGCTCGCCGCGTTCGTCGTCCTCGAGGGCGCATTGGTCGCGATCGTCGCGTTGCAGGCGCGCTCGGCCGCTTTCGCCCTCGCCGCGATGGCGATCGTCTGGATCGCGGACACCGCCGCCTACTTCACGGGACGCCGGCTGGGACGGCACAAGCTCGCGCCGCGCATAAGCCCGGGGAAGACGTGGGAAGGCGCGGCCGGTGCCGTCGTGGCCGTCGTCGCCTACGCGCTGCTGCTCGTGCCGCTCGCACGCCGCGCGGGGTTCGCTGCGGAGATCGATGCGACGGCGATCGTCGTCTGGATCCTGCTCGCGATCGCGCTCGTCGCGTTGTCGATCGTCGGCGATTTGCACGAGTCGCTGCTCAAGCGGCGCGCCGGCGTCAAGGACAGCGGCACGCTGCTGCCCGGTCACGGTGGGGTCCTCGATCGGATCGACGCGTTGCTCGCCACGATGCCGCCGGTCGCGCTCGCGTCGCTCGCCTTCGTGCGCTCGGAATGAGTTCGCACACATTGACGTTACTCGGCGCGACGGGCTCGATCGGCGACTCGACGCTCGACGTCGTCGCGCGACACCCGGATCGTTTCGTCGTCGCCGCGCTCGCGGCCAACCGCAATCACGAGAAGCTTCTCGCACTGTGCCGGCGCTTTCGCCCGCGCGTCGCGGCGCTCGCGGATCGCGCGGCGGCGCGCAGGCTCGCCGACGCGGTGGCGACGGAACGGCTGCCCACCCGCGTGGTCGCCGGCGAGGAGGGCCTGATCGAAGTCGCATCGCTGCCCGACGTCGACACCGTGCTCGCGGCGATCGTCGGCGCCGTGGGCCTGCCGGCGACGCTCGCCGCCGCACGTCACGGCAAGCGAATCCTCCTCGCGAACAAGGAAGCGCTCGTCATCGGCGGGCGGCTTTTGATCGACACCGTCGCCGAAGGCGGGGCGTCGCTCGTGCCGATCGACAGCGAGCACAACGCGATCTACCAGTGTCTTCCGCCGACCTACGCGCGAAGGCCCCAGCAGGCCGGTGTGCGGCGCATACTCCTGACCGCCTCGGGCGGCCCGTTCCATCCGCGTCCCGACGTCGACTTCGATCACGTGACCCCGGCGCAGGCGTGCGCGCATCCGAACTGGAACATGGGCCGCAAGATCTCGGTCGATTCGGCGACGATGATGAACAAGGGGCTCGAAGTGATCGAGGCGCGCTGGCTCTTCAACGTCGAGCCGATCCAGATCGAGATCGTCGTGCACCGGCAAAGCGTCGTGCACTCGCTCGTCGAGTACGTCGACGGCTCCGTGCTCGCGCAGTTGTCGAACCCCGACATGCGCACGCCGATCGCGCAGGCGCTCGGTGCGCCGGACCGGCTCGAAAGCGGCTGCGCGCCGCTCGACCTCGCGCGCCTGTCGACGCTGACGTTCGAAGCGCCCGACCGGCGGCGCTTCCCCTGCATCGATCTCGCCTACGATGCGCTGGAAGCCGACGCGGCCGCACCGATCGCGCTCAACGCCGCGAACGAAGTGGCGGTCGACGCGTTCCTGAACGGCCGCGCGCGCTTTTCCGACATCCCGCGCGCGTGTCGCGTCGCACTCGAACGCCGTACGCTCACGCGCATCGCGTCGCTCGACGATGCACTCGCGGCGGATGACGAAGCGCGCGCCATCGCCCGCGAATCGCTCGGTGTCAGCCATCAGGTATCAGGGATCAGGGATCGGTAAGATGCCGATACCGCTTCGATGCGCTGATACCTGATACCTGATGTCTGATCCCCGATGTTGATCAAGATCCTCGCCTTCGCCATCACCCTTGGCGTCCTCGTCGTGTTCCACGAGCTCGGCCATTACCTCGTCGCGCGGCTCGCCGGCGTCAAGGTATTGTGCTTCTCCGTGGGCTTCGGTGGCATCGTGTGGTCGCGCCGCTTGGGCCGCGACCGCACCGAATGGGCGCTTTCGTGGATTCCGCTCGGCGGCTACGTGAAGATGGCCGACGAGCGCGAGGCGCCGGTGTCCGCTGGCGATCTGTCGCGCGCCTTCAACCGGCAGTCCGTCGGCGTACGCATGGCGATCGTGGCGGCGGGGCCGATCGCGAACCTGCTCCTCGCCGTCGTGTTGTTCAGCGCGACGTACGTGATGGGCATACCCGGCCAGGACGCGGTGCTTGCCGAGCCGCCGCCGGCGAGCGCGGCCGCGGCCGCCGACGTTCGCGCCGGAGACCGCATCGTGGCGGTCGACGGCGAGCCGGTCGGCAGCTTCCAGGAGCTGCGCTGGCGCATCGTGCGCGCGCAGGGTCACGACGACGTCGTGCTGTCGCTCGTGCGCGATGCATCGGCGGCGCCGGTCACGCGCGACCTGTCGCTCGTCGCGATGACGACGTCCGACTGGGAAGGCGACCCGCTCGCGCTGCTCGGTCTGCGTGTCGATCTCGGTCCGCCGCTCGTGGATCAGGTGTTGCCGGACACGCCGGCCGCGAAGGCGGGCCTCGAAGCAGGCGATCGCATCGTCGCGATCGGCGGCGTCGACATGCACTCGCCCGCCGACGTCGCGAACCTCACGCACGCGCATCCCGGCGAGACGCTCGTCTACACGATCAAGCGCGGCGACGCGACGCGCGACGTGCGCGTCGCAATCGAAAGCGTCGATCAGAACGGTCGCCGCGTAGGCCAGGCGGGCGTGCGCCTGCGCGCCGATCCCGCCGCCGCCATGCGGCACGCGGTCGTCGTGCGCTACGGCCCCGGCGAAGCGGTCGTGCAGGGCGCGCGAAAGACGTGGGAGCTATCCGCGTTCACCGTGCGCATGCTCGGTCGCATCGCGACCGGCGACGCGTCGCTGCGCAACATCAGCGGGCCGATCACGATGGCCGACATCGCCGGCCAGTCGGCGCTGGCAGGACCGCTCGTGTTCCTCTCTTATCTCGCGCTGATCAGCATCAGTCTCGGCGTGCTGAACCTGCTGCCCGTGCCGTTACTGGACGGTGGGCATTTACTGTATTATCTCGCCGAACTCATAAAAGGCAGTCCGGTATCCGACCGAGCACTCGAGGTCGGTCAACGCATCGGCATGGCGATGCTCTTCATGCTGATGGCGCTGGCGCTCTTCAATGACGTTTCCCGGTTGTTCTGAACGCACTTCGATGAAGCGCAAGCGCGGAGCGCTGTCCGCGCTCGTCGCGAGCCTCGTCGCTTCCGCGGTGTCGTGCGCCGCGTGGGCGATCGAGCCGTTCGTCGTGCGCGACATTCGCGTCGAGGGCGTGCAGCGCACCGAGCCGGGCACGATCTTCAGCTATCTGCCGATCAAGGTCGGCGACCGCGTCGACGATCAGCGCGTCTCCGATGCGGTGAAGGCGCTCTACGCGACCGGCTTCTTTCGGGACGTGCGGCTGGAGGCGCAGGGGGACGTGCTGATCGTCTCGGTGCAGGAGCGCCCGACGATCAGCTCGCTCACCTTCGTGGGCAACAAGGAGTTCGACACCGACACGATCAAGAAGGCGCTGAAGGACATCGGCATCGCCGAGGCGCGCATCTTCGACCGCTCATCGCTCGACCGCGCCGAGCAGGAGATGAAGCGGCAGTACATCACGCGCGGCTATTACGCGGCGAACATCCAGACGACGGTGACGCCGCAGGAGCGCAACCGCGTCGCGATCAACTTCACGGTTGCCGAAGGCGAGGCGGCGAAGATCGCGCGCATCAACCTCGTCGGCAACAAGGCGTTCACCGAGAAGCAGCTGCTGTCGGAGATCACGCTGACGACGCCGGGCTGGTTCACCTGGTACACGAAGAACGACCAGTACTCGAAGCAGAAGCTCTCGGCCGACCTGGAGACGCTGCGCAGCTTCTATCAGAACCGCGGCTACCTCGAGTTCAACGTCGAGTCGACGCAGGTGTCGATCTCTCCGGACAAGGAAGACATCTTCATCACCGTCAACGTCACCGAAGGGCCGCGCTTCACGGTCGGCGACGTGCGGATCGCGGGCGACCTGGTGGTCCCCGCCGACGAGCTGCAGAAGCTCGTGCAGCTGAAGACCGGCGACGTGTTCTCGCGCGAGAAGCTGCAGGCGTCGGCGAAGGACATCAGCACGCGGCTCGGCGCCGAGGGCTACGCTTTCGCGAACGTGAACGCCGTGCCCGAGGTCGACCGCAACGACGCGAAGGCGTCGTTCACCTTCTACGTCGATCCCGGCCGGCGCGCGTACGTGCGCCGCATCAACATCAGCGGCAACTCGAAGACCAAGGACGAGGTGATCCGTCGCGAGTTCCGCCAGCTCGAGGACGCGTGGTACGACGGGCCGCGCATCGAGCGTTCCAAGGTGCGCGTGCGAAGGCTCGGCTACTTCGACGACGTGACCGTCGAGACGCCGCCGGTGCCGGGCACCGCCGACCAGATCGACGTCGAGGTCGCGGTCACCGAGAAGTCGACAGGCAACCTGCTCGCCGGCGTCGGCTACTCGAGCGCGGAAGGCATCGTGCTCAACGCGTCGATCTCGCAGCAGAACATCTTCGGCTCCGGCAACGCGCTGTCGCTCGGCGTCAACACCAGCAAGTACGATCGCACGTACTCGGTGCTGTTCACGCAGCCCTACTACACGACCGACGGCGTGTCGCGCACGATCGAGGCGTACCAGAAGAGCCTCGACCCGACCGGGCTCGACATCTCGCAATACGCGTCGAGCACGCTCGGTGCGGCGCTCGGCTTCGGCGTGCCGATCACCGAGACGGACAGCATCAACTTCGGCGGCCGCTACGAGCACACGCGGATCACGCTCTTCAGCAACAGCCCGCCGGTCTACCAGCAGTTCGTCCAGGACTTCGGGACGTCGTCGAACGCGTACATCCTGACGGCCGGCTGGTCGCGCGACACGCGCGACGACATCCTGTACCCGACGAAGGGGCGCCTGCAGAGCGTACTGCTCGAGACCGGACTGCCGTTCGGCGACCTCGCGTACTGGAAGGCGCAGTACACGCACTCGGTGTACTGGCCCGTGTGGGGCGACCTCGTGCTGATGGCGCGCGCCGACCTGGGCTACGGCGGCGGATTGTCGGGCAAGCCGCTGCCGTTCTTCAAGTCGTTCTTCGCGGGCGGCGTCAATTCGGTACGCGGCTACGACACCGCGTCGCTCGGGCCCAAGGACGAGTTCGGCAACGCGCTGGGGGGCCGGCGCAAGATCATCGGCAATTTCGAGGCGTTTTATCCCATCCTGCGCGGCGACAAGGCCGTGCGTGCGAGCGTCTTCTTCGACGCAGGGCAGATCTACCAGAACGGGCGCCAATCCGACGCGGAAGCGTTTCGCTTCGCCACCGGCGTCGGCGTCGCGTGGAGCTCGCCGATCGGACCGCTCAAGTTCAGCTACGCGATCCCGATCAACAAGAAGCCCGGCGACCACGAGCAACGCTTCCAGTTCCAGGCGGGCGCGTCCTTCTAGGAAGCGGACCGGACGCGTGGACTAAACTACGCACCCGGCGCCGCCGCCCGCACCGTTTGCGAGATCGCTTTGCCCATCGCCACCCGCATTTCCCTTCATCGCGCCGTCTCCATTCGCATGGCCGCGCGCCTGTGCACGTTCGCCGCCGTCGTGCTCGTCGCAGCCGCGGGAACGGCGAGCGCGGCGGAATACAAGATCGGGTTCGTGAATACCGAGCGGCTGTTCCGCGAAGCGACGCCGGCCAAGCGTGCGCAGGCGAAGATCGAGAAGGAGTTCGCGACGCGCGACGCCGAGATCCAGAAGCTCGCGAAGCAGGTGCGCGACCTGCAGGCCGCGCTGGACCGCGACGGCGCGACGATGGCCGACACCGACCGGCGCAACAAGGAGCGCGACCTCGCGAACCAGACGCGCGACCTGCAGCGGATGCAGCGCGAGTTCCGCGAGGACGTCAACCTGCGCAAGAACGAGGAGATCTCGGCGCTGCAGGAACGCGCGAACAAGGTGATCCAGCAGATCGCCGAATCCGAGAAGTACGACCTGATCCTGCAGGACCCGGTCGTCTACGCGAGCCAGCGCATCGACATCACCGACAAGGTGATCAAGGCGCTCGCCGACAAGTAGCGCGAAAGCGGAACGGCGCACTCGCGGCCCGCCCCGATGGCGTCCCTGCGCGCTCCCGAAGGCGTGCCTCTCGCGGATCTCGCGGCGCGCACCGGCGCGACGCTCGACGGCGACGGTAGCGTGCGGGTGGCGCGCGTCGCGACGCTCGAGCATGCAGGCGCCGGCGACATCGCGTTCCTCGCCAATCCGAAGTACCGCGCGCAACTCGCGACGACGCGCGCCGGCGCGGTGATCGTCGCCGCCGCGGCGGCAGCCTCGACTGCGCTGCCGAAGCTCGTATCGCCCAATCCGTACGCGACTTATGCACGTGTCGCAGAGATCCTGCACCCGTTGTCGCGCGCGCCCGCCGGCCGGCACCCGACGGCCTGCGTCGACCCGTCGGCGCGCGTGGCGGAATCGGCGAGCATCGGCGCCTATGCGGTGATCGGTGCGCGGGCGACGATCGGCGAGCGCAGCGCGATCGGCGCGCATTGCGTCGTCGGCGACGACGCGGTGGTCGGAGACGACGCCGTGTTCGATGCGCGCGTGACGCTCTATCCGCGGTGTATCGTCGGTGCGCGCACGCTCGTGCACAGCGGCGCCGTGCTCGGCGCCGACGGCTTCGGCCTCGCCGACGAGAACGGGCGCTGGCACAAGATCCCGCAGATCGGCCGCGTCGTGATCGGCGCCGACGTCGAGATCGGCGCGAACACGACGATCGATCGCGGCGCGATCGACGATACGATCGTCGAGGACGGCGTCAAGCTCGACAACCAGATCCAGGTCGCGCACAACTGCGTGATCGGCGCGCATACCGCGATCGCGGGTTGCACGGGCATCGCGGGGTCGACGCGCATCGGCGCGCACTGCCGCATCGGCGGCGCCGCGATGATCTCGGGCCATCTCGACATCGCCGACGGCACGGTGATTTCGGCGTCGACTCAGGTGTTCGATTCGATTCGCGAGCCCGGCGTTTACACCGGGACGTTCCCGGCATTGCCGCACCGCGAGTGGAAGTACGTCGCGTCGCAGACGCGGCGCCTGCGCGAGCTCGCGGACCGCGTGAAAGCCCTCGAGTCGGCGCGACGCGACGGGGCCGACAAGGAGACGCCCAAATGACGGACTCGAAGCCGCAGCAACGCCGGGAAGATCGCGAGCTCGACGTCGGCATGATCCAGCGCCTTCTGCCGCATCGCTATCCGATGCTGCTCGTCGACCGCGTGCTCGATTGGGAGGCGGGCAAGTTCATCCGCGGCATCAAGAACGTGACGGTCGACGAGCCATTTTTCCAGGGACATTTTCCGACGTATCCGGTGATGCCCGGCGTGCTCGTCATCGAGGCGATGGCGCAGATCTCGGGACTGCTCGTGATGCTCTCCGACGTCGCGCGCCGTGACGGCAGCCAGATCGTGCTTTTCGCCGGCATCGACAACGCGCGGTTCAAGCGCCAGGTCGTGCCGGGCGACCGGCTCCTGCTCGAGGCGGAGCTCGATCGCGCGGTGCGGGGCATCGGCCGCTTCATCGCGCGCGCGAGCGTCGATGGACAACGGGTGTGCGAAGCGCGGCTGATGGCGGCGATTCGCGATGTGCCGACGCCGCGCGAGCTGCCGAGGTAACGTCACGGTGCCGACGATCCATCCCACCGCGCAGGTCGCCGCGGGCGCGCGGCTCGCGGCGAGCGTCGAGGTCGGAGCGTACTCGATCGTCGGTGCACACGTCGAGATCGGCGAAGGCACGTGGATCGGCCCGCACACGATCGTCACGGGACGCACGCGCATCGGCGCGCGCAACCGCATCTTCCAGTTCTCGTCGGTCGGCGAGATTCCCCAGGATCGGAAGTACGCGGGCGAGCCGACGACGACGACCCTGGGCGACGACAACGTCGTTCGCGAATTCGTGTCGATCCACGCCGGCACCGCGCAGGACCGCGGCGACACGACGATCGGCAACGGCAACCTGTTCCTCGCCTACACGCACGTCGCGCACGATTGCGTCGTCGGCAATTTCACGACGTTCTCGAACAACGCGCAGATCGCAGGGCACGTCGTCATCGACGATTACGTCGTGCTCGGCGCGTACGCGGGCGTCCATCAGTTCTGTCGGATCGGCGCGCACGCGATGCTCGCCGCCGGCGCGATCGTGCTGCAGGACGTTCCGCCGTACGTCACCGCGCAAGGGTACCCGGCGAAGCCGGCGGGCACGAACAACGAAGGACTTCGCCGGCGCGGCTTCACCGCCGACGACATCGGCGCGGTGCGCCGCGCCTATCGCACGCTGTATCGCGCCGGCCTGACGCTCGACGAGGCGCGTGCCGCGCTCGCCGAGGCCGCGGCGTCGGCGCCGGTCGTGACCCCGCTCGTCGCGTTCCTCGCCCGCGAGGGACGCGGCATCATTCGCTAGGGCCGAGCTTGCCGGCGATCACCATCGGCATCGTCGCGGGCGAGGCGTCCGGCGACGCGCTCGCCGCAACGTTGATCGAAGCCGTTTGCGCGCGGCGGCCGGACGTGCGCTTCGCCGGGATTGCGGGACCGCGTATGCAGGCGGCGGGATGCGACGTCCTCGCGTCGCAGGACCGGCTCGCGGTGCGCGGGCTGACCGAAGTCGTCGCGCACCTGCCGGCGCTGATCACCCTGCGTCGACAGATCGCGCGCCGATTGACGGCGCTTCGCGTCCCCGTGTTCGTCGGCGTCGACGCGCCCGACTTCAACCTCGGCCTCGAGCGACGCCTGCGAAGGCGTCGCATTCGCACCGTGCACTTCGTGAGTCCGTCGGTATGGGCGTGGCGGCGCGAGCGCCTGCCGAAGATCCATCGCGCGGTGGATCGCATGCTCGCGCTGTTCCCGTTCGAGCCCGCGCTCTACGAGGCGCACGGAACGCCAGTGACGTACGTCGGGCATCCGCTCGCGCAGGAGCGCGCGCGTCCGGGCACGCGCGCGGCAGCGCGCGAGACGCTGAAGCACAAGGGCGTCGCGCCGCTGTTCGCGCTGCTGCCCGGCAGCCGGCTCTCGGAGATCGAGATGCACGCGCAGCTCGTGCTCGAGGCGGCCGCACGGATCGTCGAGGCGCGCCCCGACGCGCGCTTCCTGGTGCCGCTCGTCTCGCGGACGACGCGCGATGCGTTCCTCGAGGCGCAACACCGGCACGGCGCGGACGCGCTGCCGCTCACCGTACTGTACGGACACGCCGGCGACGCGCTGCGCGCCGCCGACGTGGGGCTCGTCGCGTCGGGAACGGCGACCCTCGAAGCCGCGATCGCCGGCTGCCCGCACGTGATCTTTTATCGCGTGAGTCCGCTCACCGCACGCATCGTCGCGCGCAAGCTGCTCGTGCCCTGGGTCGGCCTGCCGAACGTGCTCGCCGGGCGCTTTGTCGTGCCGGAGCTCTTGCAAGACGACGCAACCCCGGGCAATCTCGCGCAGGCCGCATTGAACCTCTTCGACGATACCGTGACGCGCAGGCGCATCGAGACCGTGTTCGACGGCATCGCGGCATCGCTCGCCGTCGACACCGCGACGCTCGCCGCCGACGCCGTGCTCGCCGAAGTCGACCATGCGGTGCGCGAGGGAAGGCACTGATGCTCGTCGCCGGCATCGACGAAGCCGGGCGCGGTCCACTGGCAGGCCCGGTCGTCGCCGCCGCGGTGATCCTCGATCCCAAGCGCAGGATTCGCGGCCTGCGCGATTCGAAAGTCATGACGCCGGAGGCGCGCGAGGAAGTCGCCGTGCAGATCCGCGCGAAGGCGCTCGCCTGGGCGGTTGCATCGTCCGACGTCGGCGAGATCGACACGCTGAACATCCTCCGCGCGACGCTTCTCGCGATGCGCCGCGCCTTCGACGCACTTTCGCTGCTGCCGGTCGAGGTGCTGATCGACGGGGACCGCTGCCCGGAGTTGCCGTGCCGGGCGTATCCCATCGTCAAGGGTGACCGCGACGTTCCGGCGATCTCGGCGGCATCGATCATCGCCAAGACGACGCGCGATGCGATGCTCGTCGCGCTCGATCGCGACTATCCGGTCTACGGCTTCGCGCGTCACAAGGGCTACGGCACGCCGGAGCATCTCGCCGCGCTCGGATTGCACGGCCCGTGTCCCGCCCATCGGCGCAGTTTCGCCCCGGTCCTCCAGACGTCGTTCGAGTTCTGGTGAGCGTCCCCGCGCAAGCGTCGGTTGATCTTTTCGCCGGCGCAGCGGTCCCACGATTGCCTCGTTCGCGCCGCCACGGAGGCGCTCGCGCCGGCGATGGTCGGGGCGCGAAGCGACCTGCAGCGCACCGGCCCGTCCCTCGAACCGAGCGATGTCGTTCCACTGGCTGTCCGACGCCGAGCTCGATCCCCATCCACCGTTCACCTGGCTGACGGCGTGCTGCTTCGACCTCGCGGTGCGCGCGGTCGTCCGCAACGCCGAGATCATTCCCCCCGATTTCCGGGTCGCGCCGGGCACGCTCGTCGTGTCGAATCACCTGCGCGACTGCGACGTTCCCGTCCTCACCGCGGTGCTGTGCCGGCGTCGCGGCATGCGCATCCTCAATCCGCTGCCTTTCTGCGCCGCGCGCGAAGACCTTTTCCGGCGCGGCTTCATCGGCGACCTCCTGCACACGTGGCCGCGGCCGGTGACGTGGATGCTCGGTCGCGTGCCGCTCGCAGGACTCTTCCGCATCCTGCGCGTGCAGCCGATCCGGCGCATTCGCGAGTTCACGTTCGGCGAGACGCTGGCCGCGCTTCGCGCGGCAAGCTTCGGCGCGACGCGTCTCGAAGACGTGCTTTGCTCACGCGGTTTGCGGGAGCTCGAAAGCGCCGTCGGCTTGCTGCCTGCGCGCGTCGATGCGATCGACGAGACGCAGCTCGGCGCCCTGCGCCTCGCCCATTGGGGACTGCGCAGGTTGCGCGTCGACGTGCTGCGCGCGCTCGCGCCGGCATTCCGCGCCACGATCTCCGGGCAGATCGGCCGGCTCGTCGAGCTGCTGTCGAGCGGGCGCGTCGTCTACCTCGCGCCGGAGGGCGTGACGTCGCATAGCGGCCGTTTCGGCGGCGTGCGCGCGGGCGCGTGGCAGGTCTACCGGCGCTGTGCGAAGCCGCCGCCGGTGCTGCCCGTGGCGCTCTCGTACGACCCGCTGTGCCGCGGACGCATGCGCGCGATCGTCGCGATCGGCAAGACGATCCCCGCAATCGACGCCGCTTGCCGCCGCGATTTCGATGCGCGATTGCGGGTCGAGATCCTTCGACTGTCCGCGGTGACCTGCAGCCATCTCGCGAGCCGTTTCATCGCCGCGGGTCCGCGCCAGTTCACGACGTATCGCTTCTCGCTGTGGCTGCGCCACGCGGCGCGCGCGGCGCAGCAGGGTGGACTCACCGTCGATCCGTTGCTGCGCCACGCGGTCGCCGACGATCTCGCCGACGAGCGGCTCGCGTGGCTCGCGCGGCGCGCGCTGATCGCGCCCGCCGGCAGCGGCTGGCGCAATCGCTGGACAGCGGGCGTCGAGCCGGCGTGGGCGACGCCGGCCGGCGTCGTCTCGTATCTGCACAACGCGCTCGACGATCTCGCGACGCTCGATTCGGGTCTCGCCGGCAAGTTCGCGCCGTGAGGCCGAAGGGGTCCGAAGCGCGAAGCGCGAAGGGAAGTCACGTCCGGTTTGGCAAGGCCGCGGCGGTGCTCGCGCCGATCGTGCTCGCCGGAGCGCTGTTCTTCTTCGCGATCAAGCTCGGCGATCTCGGCGGGGCGATGGCGCACATCCGCGGCTTGCCGCTACGCGTACTGGCGCTCGCGCTCGCCATGGCGCTCGTATATCTCGCGCTGAAGGCGTGGCAGCTGCACCTGCTGCTCGCCAATCTCGGCATCCGACCGGACTGGCGACGCCTCGGCCTCGCGTTTTGCGTCGGCGAGCTGGCACTCACGCTGCCGTTCGGCCTCTTCGCGCAGAACTGGGTGCTCGCGCGCACCGGGCGCGCGCACTTCGGCGAAACGGCCGCGGCGACGGTCGTGATGTTGCTCGTCGAGATCTTCGTCGTGCTGCTGCTGCTTGCCGTCGTCGGCATTCGCGGATGGCCGATCGTACGGCCGATCGCCATCGGTGCGGGCGTCGGCTTGTGCCTGCTGCTCGCCGTGGTGCTGCATTTCGAGGAGGGCGTGCGAAAACTATGTCGGCGCGTTGCGCAGCCCACGCTGCACAGGCTGCTCGACGGCCTGATCGACATGCTCGCCGGGGTGCGCAGGCTCTCGAACGTCCATTTCCTCGGCGCGAACGTGTTGATCGCGACGGCGTACCTGTCGGCGCTCGTCGTCGCCTTCATGGCCGTCGGCCGTCATGTCGGGCTCGATCGTTTCGGATTCGTAATGGCCGCAACCACCTACGCATTCGCGCTCGCCGTGGTGTTCCTGACCGGCGGACTCATCAGCCAGATCGGCACCGTCGAGGTGCTCGGCATGGGCGCGGCGCAGGCCGCGTGGGGCATCCCGTACGCCGAGGGCCTCACGCTCATGCTCGGCTTTCGCGTCGTGTGGACCGGCGCGATGTGGCTTTGCAATCTGCCGGTCGTTGCGGCGTTGTGGGGCGCAGGGTCCAACGTTGCTTCGCGCGGCGAAGCGAAAAGCAGGGTCTGACGCTACCCTCGGTCGAGCGCCGCGAGAAAGCGGGGTACGGCCGTATCGGCCCGCAGGCGCGGCAATCCCGACGCCGCTTCCGCTTGTTCGAGCCCACGCCGCAGATCGAGCGACGCCTGCGCGTGGCTCGCGACGTGGCCGCGCGCGCGGTGCAGGGCTGCGAGGTATTCCTGTTCGCTCTGACCGGGCGTAGGCACGAAGAACGCACGCTTGCCCCACGCGGAGAGCTCCATCAGCGTCGTATAGCCGGAACGGCCGACGACGACCCGCGAGCGCGCGAGCACGTCACCCTGCGCGCGACGGTCGAGATAACCGTGGATCGTCGCGCTGCCCGCACGGCGCGTCTCGCCTGCGGCTTCCGGGCGTCCGAGCGCGACCACGATGCGGCCGGGAAGCGAAGGCAAGGCGTCGAGCACGCGCGCGGCGAGGATCGAATGGTGCGGCTCGACGCCCGAGATTGAGAAGAAATAGTCGACGTCCTCTTCGGCACCGTTCGGCTGCAGCTCGGTGAGCGGCCCGAGATAAACGATGCGCTCGCCACCCCAATCGAGATCGACGTCGTGCGCGAGGTCACCGGCGAGCGAATCCGCGCCTTCCGCGTCGGGGACGAGGATCGCGCGATACGGCGCCAGCAGATGGCGCTGCGCGCGCTCGACCTGCCGCTCGAGCCATCGAGGACGGCCCGGAATGATCTGCCGCAGCGAGTGAAACAGGCAGTAGCTCGGTGCTTCGCGCGACCAGGCGCCGAAGCGGCTGTCGGAAACGACCGCGTCGAGCCCGCGCTCGCGCACGAGCCGCTCGGTCAGCCGATGCTCGAGCGCGAAGCGCAGCCGGATTTGCGGGACCGACAGGCTCATCCGCAGATAGAAGAGCGCCGGATAGCGGCTGAACGGCTTTGGAATGTCCTCGTAGGGGTGGAACTCGCATGCGTCGCGAAGCTCGCTTCGCAACAGGGCGAGTCCCGGGCTCTCGGCCATCACCACGACGACGTGATCGCCGCGCGCAACGAGCGCGCGGATCAGCACGAGACTGCGCGTCGCATGCCCGAGTCCCCAGTCGTGGATGGCGAAGAGGACGCGCCGGCTCACGGGATGGCGATTCGGGCGGCTTCAGGCGCCGATTTCCGCCCAGTACTCGTGGCGCGCGGTGTTGACGAGCGACACGCGATACTCGACCGGCGCGTCGTCGTAGGTGAGGGCGACGCGGCGAATCGCGAGCAACGGGGCGCCGGCGTCGACGCGCAGCAGCCGCGCGGTCGCGTCGTCGGCGAGCGATGCGCGCACGCGCTCGCGGGTGCGCACCACCGACACGCCGAAGGCATCCTGGTAGAGGTTGTAGATCGTCGAAGCGCGATCGCGAACGACGGCGTGCGTGAGCCCCGGAAAGCGTGCGGCGGGCAGCGCGATGTCGTCGACGATCACCGGCGCGTCGTCGAGGCGAAGCACGTTGCGGATGCGAAACACGCGTTCGCCTGGCGCGATGCCGAGCGCCTGCGCGGCGGCGCGATCGGCCTTGCCGCGGGCGAACGAGAGCAGCTCGACGTCCGGGTATCGCTTCGCGCCGCGCCGCGGCACGACGTGGAGGAAGTAGAAGAGCTCGCGCTCGCGCGTGTGCCGCGCGACGAAGGTGCCGCGGCCCTGCTGGCGAATGAGGATGTTCTCCGCGGCGAGCTCGTCGACCGCCTTGCGCACGGTGCCGATGCTCGTGCCGAAGCGCTGCGCGAGCTCGCGCTCGGCCGGAATGACGGCGCCGGGCTTCCACTCGCCGCACGTCAGCGCCCGGGTGAGGCGGCGCTTGACGTCCTTGTACAGCGGAACGTCTTCGGTGGCCTCGGGTCGCGTCGTCGCGTCTTTCACGGTGCGTGAAATGGTGGCCGGCGCAAGGGCGCCGTGGGGCGGGGATCCTCGCGCCAGCGCCCGCCCGCGCAGTCTAGGCGTTGCGTAAAAATTATGCAAATCATCTAGATGAGCTGGTTGACGAACGGGCCGTGGCGAACTACGATCCGCGAATCGCCGCGCGGCGTCGGCCGCGCCGGCTTCCTCCCGCAAGCCCGCGCCCCGGGGCGCACCTCCGAAGGAACACCATGATCCATTGCGTCTTGCACGATCCCAACGACAGCGTGGCGGTCGTCGTCGTCGAAGGCGTTCGCGCCGGCACGCCGCTCACCGGCCTGATCCTCGACGAGGATCGCACGATCGAGCTCGAGTGCCGGCAGGACATTCCGATCGGCCACAAGGTCGCGCTGAAGGATATGGCCGTGGGTGATACGGTCATCAAGTACGGCGTCGACATCGGCAAGGTCGTGCAGCCGATCCGGAAGGGCGAGCACGCCCATGTCCAGAACATCAAGACGAAGCGGTGGTGAGCATGCAAAAGACTTTCATGGGCTATCGCCGCGAGAACGGCCGCGTCGGTGTCCGCAATCACGTGATCATCCTGCCGGTCGACGACCTGTCGAACGCCGCCTGCGAGGCGGTCGCGAACAACATCAAGGGCACGCTCGCGATCCCGCACCCGTACGGCCGGCTGCAGTTCGGCGCCGACCTCGACCTTCATTTCCGTACGCTGATCGGCGCGGGCAGCAACCCGAACGTCGCCGCCGTCGTCGTGATCGGTATCGAGGAGCAGTGGACCAAGCGCGTCGTCGACGGGATCGCCGCCACAGGGAAGCCGGTGCAGGGCTTCGGCATCGAGCTGCACGGCGACCACGACACGATCATGCGCGCGTCGAAGGCGGCGAAGGAATACGTGCAGTGGGCGAGCGAGCGCACGCGCAGCGAATGCCCGCTCTCCGAGCTTTGGGTCTCGACGAAATGCGGAGAGTCGGACACGACGTCGGGCTGCGGATCCAACCCGACGGTCGGCGACGCGTTCGACAAGCTCTATGCGGCGGGCTGCACGCTCGTCTTCGGCGAGACGACCGAGTTGACCGGCGGCGAGCAGATCGTCGCTGCGCGCTGTCGCGACGACAAGGTGCGCGCGGACTTCATGCGCATGTTCGACCGCTACCAGGAGGTCGTGCAGCGTCACAAGACGAACGACCTGTCGGATTCGCAGCCGACGAAGGGCAACATCGCCGGCGGCCTGACGACGATCGAGGAGAAGGCGCTCGGCAACATCCAGAAGATCGGCAAGAAGTGCACGGTCGACGGCGTCCTCGACAAGGCGGAGACGCCGACGCATCCCGGCCTCTGGTTCATGGACAGCTCGTCGGCTGCCGCCGAAATGGTGACGCTTTGCGCGGCGGCGGGGTTCGTCGTGCACTTCTTCCCGACCGGGCAGGGCAACGTGATCGGCAACCCGATCCTGCCGGTCATCAAGCTCTGCGCGAACCCGCGCACGGTGCGCACGATGAGCGAGCACATCGACGTCGACACGACGGGACTGCTGCAGCGCGAGCTGACGCTCGACGACGCCGGCAACAAGCTGCTCGACATGATGTTCCGCACGGTCAATGGCCGGCTCACCGCGGCCGAGGCGCTCGGTCATCGCGAGTTCGTGCTGACGCGACTCTACGAGAGTGCGTAATCGCGGCGGGCGAGGCGAAGCCGAGCGAAAGGGAGATAGCCGACAGAATACGTTTCGCCTAACGTACCATCCCGACGAGGCCGACACGTAGCATCGGCCCACATCATTCAAGACAGACTGGAGGAGGAGACATGGAAGGAGGAAGGCGATTTCCGCGCGCGCTCAAGGCGGCGCTCGTGCTCGCCGCGACCGCGTCGTCGCTGACGCTGCTCGCGGCCCCGGCATCCGCAGAGTTGAGCGAGATCCACGTCTCGCGGCAGTACGGCATCAGCTACCTGCCGCTGATGATCATGGAGGACCAGAAGCTGATCGAGAAGCACGCGAAGGCGGCGGGCGTCGACGTCAAGGTCGACTGGTCGAAGTTCGCGAGCGGCGCGGTGATGAACGACGCGCTGCTGTCGGGCAATCTGCAGTTCGCGTCGGGCGGCGTCGCGCCGTTCACCACGCTGTGGGCGAAGACGCGCGGCAATCTCGACGTCAAGGGGGTCGCGGCGATCAATTCGATGCCGCTGTACCTCGTCACCAACAATCCCAACGTCAAGACGATCAACGACTTCACCGAGAAGGACAAGATCGCGCTGCCGGCAGTGAAGGTCTCGATCCAGGCCGTCACGCTGCAGATGGCGGCGGAGAAGGCGTTCGGTCCCGGGCAACAGAACAAGCTCGACCATCTGACCGTGTCGATGTCGCACCCCGACGCCGAGACGGCGCTCCTGTCCGGCCGATCCGAGATCACCGCGCATCTGGGGTCGCCGCCGTTCCAGTATCAGGAGCTCGAGCACAAGGGCATGCATCGCGTGCTGAATTCGTACGACGTCCTCGGCGGACCCGCGACGTTCAACGTCGTGTGGACGACGAAGAAGTTCCACGACGAGAACCCCAAGATCTACGCGGCGTTCGTCGCCGCGCTCGACGACGCCACCGCCCAGATCAACCAGGACAGGAAGAAGGCGGCGGAGACCTACCTTCGCATCTCGAAGGACAAGGACAGCCTCGACGACATCCTGAAGATGCTGAACGATCCCGAGATCAAGTACACGACGACGCCGAACAATACGATGAAGTACGTCGACTTCATGTACAAGGTCGGCTCGATCAAGGCGAAGCCCGAGTCGTGGAAGGAGATGTACTTCCCGAACGCGCAGAAGCTGCCGGGCAGTTGATGCAATTCGCGGGCGCGCGAGGAGATCTGCCCGACCTCGTCGAGATTCGCGCCGCGCAGGGGCGAATCGCGGCGTACGTGCACCGCACGCCGGTGATGACATGTCGCGCGATCGACGACGAGGTCGGCGCGTCGCTGTACTTCAAGGGCGAGCACCTGCAGAAGGTGGGGGCCTTCAAGGCGCGCGGCGCGTGCAACGCCGTGTTCTCGCTCGACGACGGCACCGCGGCGAAGGGCGTCGTCACCCATTCGTCGGGCAATCACGGCGCGGCGATCGCTTATGCCGCGCGCTGTCGCGGCATTCCCGCTTACGTCGTCATGCCGGAAAACGCATCCGACGTGAAGAAGGCCAACGTGCGTCGCTTCGGCGCGACCGTACGCCTTTGCGCGCCGACGCTTCAGGCACGTGAGTCCACGTGCGACGCGGTGATGCGCGAAACCGGCGCCACGCTGATCCATCCGTTCGACGACCCGCAGGTCATCGCCGGTCAGGCGACGGCCGTGGTCGAATTGCTCGACGCCGTTCCCGAACTCGACGTCGTCATCGCACCGTGCGGTGGCGGCGGCTTGTTGTCGGGAACGGCCATCGCCGCGACGACGCTTCGTCCGGGCATCCGCGTGCTCGGTGCCGAGCCGGCCAACGCCGACGATGCGATGCGGAGTTTCGCCAGCGGTCGCGTCGAGCCGGTGCCCGCGACGACGACCATCGCCGACGGGTTGCGCACGACGCTGTCCTCGCGCACGCTCGCGGCGATCCGCGCGAACGTCGAGGCGATCGGCACCTGCAGCGAGGAGGGGATCGTGCGTGCGATGCGGATGGTGTTCGAGCGGATGAAGCAGGTCGTCGAGACGTCGTCGTCGGTGCCCCTTGCATGCCTGCTCGAGCGTACGCTCGACGTGCGCGGTGCGCGCGTGGGTATCATCGTCACCGGTGGCAACGTCGACCTGGACAAGCTCCCATGGACAGGATGAAAGCCGTTCCCGAGGCGCCGCTCCTCGCCGTGCGCCGCGTCACGCTGCAATACAAGACGAAGGACCATCTGGTTACCGCGACGTATCGCGTCGACTTCGACGTGCTGCGCTCCGACCGCTTCATCCTGCTCGGCCCCTCGGGGTGCGGCAAGTCGACGCTGCTGAAGGCCGTCGGCGGTTACATGAAGCCGATCGAAGGCGAGATTCGGCTCAAGGGCGATCCGGTGACCCGTCCCGGACCCGATCGGATGATGGTGTTCCAGGAATTCGACCAGTTGCTGCCCTGGCGCACGGTCAGGGAAAACGTGATGTTCCCGCTGCGCTCGGCGGGGCGCCTGTCGCGCAAGGCGGCCGAGGAGAAGGCGATGGAGTACATCGCCAAGGTGAACCTGACGGCGTTCGCCGACAACTATCCGCACACGCTGTCGGGCGGCATGAAGCAGCGCGTCGCGATCGCGCGCGGGATGGCAATGGAGCCGGACATTCTGCTGATGGACGAGCCATTCGCCGCGCTCGACGCGCTGACGCGCCGCAAGATGCAGGACGAATTGCTCACGCTGTGGGAGGGCACACGCTTCACCGTGCTCTTCGTCACGCACTCGATTCCCGAGGCGATCAAGATCGGCAGCCGCATCCTGCTCCTGTCACCGCACCCCGGGCAGGTGAAGGCCGAGCTCGACAGCCTGCCGCCGGGCGCGAGCGGCGCCGAGGTGACGGCGCTCGAGCAGCGGATCCATTCGATGCTCTTCGCCGATGCGGTCGAGGAACCGGTGGCCGAGCCGGCGCATGCCTGACGTCGCGATGGAAACTTCGACCGTGAACCTCACCAACGCCCCGGCAGCACGTCCGGAGGTCCTGCGCGAGCCAGTCTCGTCGGCGTCGTTCGGGATCGTCGAGAAACCGCTCTCGATCTGGGAGCGCGTCACCAACCAGGGCTGGGTGCGCAAGCTCGCGCTGCTCGTCGTGCTCGCGATCATCTGGGAGGTGTACGCGCGGCAGCTCGACAATGCGTTGCTCTTCCCGACGTTCTCCGCGACGGTGACGTCGTTCGTGAAGGGCATCTTCGGCGGCGACCTCTTCGCCAAGGCGGTCACGTCGCTGCGGGTGCTGCTGATGGGCTACGCGGCGGGCATCGGCTGCGCCGCGATCCTGACCGTCATCGCGATCACGTCGCGCGTGGGCACCGATCTCCTCGAGCTCCTGACGTCGATGTTCAATCCGCTGCCGGCGATCGCGCTCCTGCCGCTCGCGCTCATCTGGTTCGGCCTCGGCACCGGCAGCATCGTATTCGTCATCATCCATTCGGTCTTGTGGGCGGTGTCGCTCAATACGCACTCGGGCTTCCTGTCGGTATCGAACACGCTGCGCATGGTCGGCCGCAACTACGGACTGACCGGCCTGCGCTACGTCGCGCGGATCCTGATTCCGGCGGCGTTCCCGAGCATCCTCACCGGCCTCAAGATCGGCTGGGCGTTCGCGTGGCGCACGCTGATCGCCGCCGAGCTCGTGTTCGGCGTCTCGTCGGGCTCGGGCGGGCTCGGCTGGTACATCTACGAGAACAAGAACCAGCTGGAGATCCCGAACGTATTCGCCGGCCTCTTTACCGTGATCGTCATCGGGCTTCTCGTCGAGAACGTCGTGTTCCGCGTGCTCGAGGCGAAGACGGTGCGCAAATGGGGATTGCAGAGTTGAATCACGGCTCGACGCAGGGCGGCCGGCGGCTCTTCGCGAGATCCTGACCCGCGAAAGCGCGGCGCGCGCGATGCGCATCGTCATCAGCGAATTCATGGACCGCGCCGCCGTCGACGCGCTCGCCGCGCGCTTCACGGTTCACTACGACCCGGACCTCGTCGACCACCCCGACGCGCTCGTGCACATCGTTGCGGACGCCGACGCGCTGATCGTGCGCAATCGGACGCAGGTGCTCGGTGCGCTGCTCGAGCGAGCCACGCGCCTGCGCGTGGTCGGGCGCCTGGGCGTGGGGCTCGACAACATCGACGTCGAGGCGTGCGCGGCGCGCGGCATCGTCGTCATTCCGGCCACCGGCGCGAACGCGCAGGCGGTCGCCGAATACGTGATCGCGACCGCGATGCAGCTGCTGCGTGGTGCGTACGCAGCGACTTCCGAAGTCTCGGCAGGCGCGTGGCCGCGACCGGCGCTATCCAACGGGCGCGAACTCGCGGGCAAGACGCTCGGTCTCATCGGATTCGGCGGGATCGGCCGCCTCACGGGCCGGCTCGCGCGCGCGCTCGGCATGGCGGTCATTGCGCACGACGCGCAGCTTCCCGACGACTCGCGCGTGTGGCACGAGGAGGCTACGGGACGGCGGACGCTCGATGAACTGCTCGCGGAAGCCGACGTCGTCTCGCTGCATGTTCCTCTGACCGATCGGACGCGACACCTGATCGACGCGCCGCGTCTTGCCCGGATGAAACCCGACGCGATCCTCGTCAACACATCCCGCGGCGGCGTCGTCGACGAGCACGCGCTCGCGGCTGCGCTTCGCGCGGGACGCCTCGGCGGCGCCGCGCTCGACGTGTTCGAGCACGAGCCTCTGCCCGCCGGCTCGACGCTTGCCCACTGCCCGAATCTTCTGCTGACGCCGCACATCGCAGGCGTCACGCGCGAATCGAACGAGCGCGTGTCGTCGCTGATCGCGGCGCGCGTCGCCGCGGCGCTCGAAGGACGTTGAGCATGCCGACGCTGCCCCTCGCCGAAGTACGCGATCTCGCCCGCCGCGCGCTGCTTCGCGCCGGCGCCTCCGAATCGATGGCGCAAGCGACGGCTGATGCGCTCGCCGCCGCCGAGGCCCAAGGGTTGTCGTCGCACGGCATGGCACGCGTGCCGCAATACGCGATGCATCTTCGCAACGGCCGTGCGATCGGCGCCGCCGTCCCGGTGATCGCGCGCGTGCGTGGCGGCGCGATTCTCGTCGACGCGCGCGAAGGGCTCGCGTTCCCGGCGTGCAAGCTCGCCGTCGGCGAAGCGATCCGCCGTGCGCGCGAATTCGGCGTTGCGTTCGCCGGCGTGACGAACAGCCATCATTTCGGCGTCGCGGCGTGGCATCTCGAGCCTGTGGCGGCTGCCGGATTCGTCGGTCTCGCGTTCGGCAATTCGCCCGCGGCGATGCCGGCGGCCGGCGGCAAGCGCGCGTTGTTCGGCACGAACCCGATCGCGGCGGTCTTCCCGCGCCGCGACGGCGATGCACTGACGATCGACCTGTCGCTGTCGCAAGTCGCGCGCGGCAAGATCATGGTGGCGGCCAAGGCGGGCAACGCGATTCCGGTCGGCTGGGCGCTCGACCGCGACGGCCGTCCCACGACGGATGCGAAGGCGGCGCTCGAAGGCTCGATGCTGCCGATGGGCGGGACGAAGGGCGCGATGCTCGCGCTCGTCGTCGAATTGCTCGTGACGGCGCTCACCGGCGCCGCGCTCGGATTCGAGGCGAGTTCGTTCTTCGTGGAGGAGGGGAATCGCCCGCGCATCGGCCAGGCGTTCCTGGTCATCGATCCCGACGCGCTCGCCGGCCGCGATGTGTATGTCGAACGCATCGAGACGCTGATCGGCGCCATGCTCGCGGATGCCGACGTGCGCCTTCCTGGCGCGCGACGCGGCGCGCTGTCGCGGAAGGCGAACGCCGGCGGCGTCGACATTCCGCAGGCGCTCGCCGACCAGTTGCGCGCGCTCGCCGCATGAGCGACGTACGGCAGACGATCCCTCGCATCGCGTTGCGCGAGCCGGTCACCGGCCTGCCGAACCGCGCGGCGCGCGAAGCGCTCGCCGCGGCGGTCGAGGACGAGCCGACGTGGCGCGCGCTGGCACGCGAAGGGTGCGACGCCGTGCAGGGGTACCATGTCGAGAGACCGCTCCCGGTCGAGGATTCCGAACCGTGGGCGACGACGTCTCGCTTTCGTCCCGCTTCCACGCGCATCCGATGAGTTCACCTCTGCCGAGACCGACCGCGCTGATGCTGAACTTCGCGCACGCACTCGACCACATGTTCCTGCTGATCTTCGCGACGTCGGTGGCGGCGATCGCGGCCGATTTCGGCATCGCGCGCTGGGAGGACCTCATGCCTTACAGCGTCGGCGCGTTCGCGATGTTCGGGCTCTGCTCGCTGCCCGCCGGACGCCTCGGCGACCTCTGGGGTCGCCGCCCGATGATGCTGGTGTTCTTCTTCGGGATGGGCATCGCCGCGCTGCTCGTCGCGACGACACGCTCTCCCTGGCAGATCGGCATCGCGTTGACGCTGCTCGGGATCTTCTCCGCCATCTACCATCCGGTTGGCATTCCCATGCTCGTGCAGCGCTCCGCGCGGCCGGGTCTCACGATCGGCTTCAACGGGCTCGCCGGCAACCTGGGCGTCGCGCTGTCGGCGATCGTCACCGGTGCGCTCGTCAAGTACGTAGGCTGGAAGGGGGCGTTCGTCGTGCCGGGTGTGGCCGCGATCGCCTTCGGCTTCCTCTTCGCGCGCGTCGCGCCCCTCGAAACGGAAGCACCGGCGCGGCGCGCGCCAACGCGCGCGATGCCGGGGCGCCGCGCGCTCGCGCACATCTTCGCGGTCGTCACGGCGGCGTCGATCTCCGGCAGCCTGCTTTTCAACTTCACGACGAACGGCAACGGCCAGTTGTTGCGCGAGCGTCTCGCGGGCATCGTCGACGACCCCGCGATGCTGGGTGCGCTGCTCGCCGCCGTCTACGTCGTCGGCGCGCTGTCGCAGGTCACCGTCGGCATGCTGCTCGATCGCGTGTCCATCAAGGCGCTCTACGTCGGCATCGTGGCCGTGCAGGCCCCGCTGTTCTTCGTCGCCGCCGATGCGCAGGGATGGGCGCTGTACGCGCTGATGTTCGCGTTCATGATCTTCGTGTTCGGCGCGATCCCGTTCACCGATGCGCTGATCGTCCGCTACGTCGACGACCGCCTGCGTTCGCGCGTGTCCGGCATGCGCCTCGCGGTCGCGTTCGGCGTGAGCTCGCTCGCCGTGTGGTTGCTCGGCCCGATCGTCAAGGCGAGCGGCTTTCGCTCGCTGTTGCTGCTGATGGCCGCGATCGCGTTCGTGACGCTCTGCGTCGTGCTGCTGTTGCCTGCCGAGAAAACGCGCGGCATCGGTCGCGACGATACGGCGCCGCGCGCCGCCGACTGAGCGAGAGCGGTCCTCCTTTCGACTAGAAGGTCACGACGGTCTCCTCGGCGACGAGCACCGTAGGTGCTCCCCCGTTGGAGATCCTCCGGGCGTCGGCCAGGGCGTCTCGTCCCGGTTGCGACGCCGCGCAGGTGTTCAACGAATCCAACGAGGGAAAATGGATTTCCGCCATGCGATGGATCTGCGGCGTGCCGTTCGCCGCCGACGTGATCTTCGTCAGGACGACCTTCGTGGCGCCCGCCGCCTTGAAGATCGGCGCCGCCAGCGGGAGGTGTTCCTCGCTATATGCGCGCTCGAAGGCTTCGACATCCCGCGGAATCGGGTACATCACGATGAGCTTTGCTGCTGCCATGGGGTTCCTCCGTCGACACGTTCAACGATGCGTTCAGTGCTGCTCATCGCCCGGTACTGACGACCGACAGGCGCGGCGTCCTCGCATCGGGGTCATCACAGGCGTTCCCGGCACAAACCGATCCGCGCCTACGCCGATGTCGGACCGACGCGGATAGAACGCGGTACACCGAACGCGCATCGTAGCGATGTCCTTCGGCGCCGCGGTCGAAGTGTATCGCTGTTCACGAATTCCAGGCGACGATCGTGTCGATCCACCGCCGGAATGGTCAGCGCATGCCGGCCTGCACGCGACGATCGGCAGGTCGTTCAACTACGGAGGCATCCTATGAATCGACAACGTCTTGCAGCGGCTATTTCGGCGATGACCGTGGTGCTCGCGCTTCCTGCGATCGCGTATGGGAACGGCCAGCGGGATGCGACGGCGGCGGTGACCGATCGCGTCGCCGAGGCACAAAGCGATGAATCGATGAAGAACAACCCGGCGACGAACGACACGGATCGTGCCGGACCCGCGCAGGATCGCGACACGTCGGTCGGAAAGAAGCATCCACCCACGGCCGGAATGGATCGTGCGACGCCGCCGGACAAGTCGCCGCCGAACGCCGCACTGAACAAGCATCCGCCAACGGGTGCGATGGATCGCGCGGCTCCGGACGAGAAGTCGCGGGGAACGCCGGAAGGCTCATCGAGCGACGACGCGTCCACCCACGGCAGCAAGCAGTAACGCCACCTCCGAGCGGCGCACGCTCGCGCAAGCGAATGGCAGGGCAAGCGGGCGACCGCTGCGCGGTGGTTACGGTTGCGCGGGCGGGTGATCGAAGCTGACCCGAACGCCTGCCCACGCGCCGCGCGGCGCACCGAGGGCGCGAAATTGCTCGGCGATCGGCGCCGCGCCGCTCGCGGGCCCGAACGTGCCGCCGGGACCCGTGAAGACGTTGGATCCCAGCAGCGCGAAATTCGCGTATCGACGGTCGAAGAGGTTCTCGACCTGCGCGAACAGCGTCACGCTCGGCGTCAGGCGGTACTGCGCGTCGACGTGGACGACTGCGTAACCGGGCAGCCTGCCGCCGCGGTCCGCGTTGTTCTCGTCGCCGCGGGCGTACTGGCTGGAGGCGCCCGCCACCGAAGCGCCGATCGCGAGCCGCGGCGTGGCATCCCACTCGATTCTAAGCTTGGCGCTTTGCGCCGGAATGCCGGGGATGCGGTCGCCGGGATGCACGATGATGCCCCCCGCCGTGTCGGCCTCCGAGTTGTTGGGACTCGCCGCTTCGAACGTCGAACGAAACCGGGCATCGATGAGGTTGTAGCGCAACGTGAGGGTCACCGGCGCGACGTCGATGGTCGCGCCGAGTTCGATCCCCTGCCGGCGCGTGCGTCCGACGTTCTGGAAGTAGCCCGCGTTCGATGCGCCGGTCCCGCTCGCGATGAACGCAAGGTCGTCGTGCAGTTCGCTTCGATAAAGCGCCGCCGACCACGTGACGAGCGAGGTGTGCCCGCGTGCACCGATCTCGACGGTCGAGGCGACGACCTTGGCGAGCGGCGGGTCGGCGAGGAACTCGTTGGGCAGCTTGCAGGGCGCGCTCGGGTCGGCGCACGTCAACTCGATCGGCGTCGGCGCGCGCATGCCCTCGCTGTAGCTCGCGTACGCGGTGAGCATCGGCGCCGGATGGAAGGTGACGCCGATCGCGGGGTCGACGCGCGCGAAGCGATGCGTCGCGTCGAGCGACGCGTCGTTTTCGCTCCTGTCCTCGATTCCGGCGCGCGCCAGGTTGTAGCGTGCCGAGGCGCTGAGCGTCCAGGCGTCGGCCAGCTGCATCGTGTCGCTCGCGTAGAGGCCCGCGTACACGTTGCGCAGCGCGACGCGCGTCGTTTGCGCATAGTCGCCGGTCGCGACGGTGCCGCGATCGAAGTTGAACGCGGCGGGCTGCGACGCCTGCGAGAATTGCGTCAGACCCACGTTGGCGTCCGCGCCCACGGCGAACTGATGTGCGTGACCGGCAATCGTTTTCCGCGCCGACCATTGCACGCCGCCGCCATACGACGTCGTATCGCTCGTGCCGATGTCGTTCGTCGCCGGATTGGTCGAGAGGTTGCCGTCTGCGCCGGTCTTGCCGAAATCGTCGTTGACGTTGCTGCTGAGGTTGGAGTTGCGGAAGCGACGGTAATAGGCGTTCGCATCGATCAGCTGGTCGTCGCCGATGAAGCGACTGCCCCGCGCAACGACGAACACGAGCCGGTTCTCGTTGACGTCGGGATACGTGTAGGCGTCGCGCGGATGATCGAGGAACGACAGCGGTAGCGTTTGCGCCCCCTCCAGCGTGTTGTGGGCGAGCGTGACGCTGAGATCGAGATCCTTCCTCGCGTCCTGCACTCCCAGCTTGCCGAAGAATTGCCGAACGTGACTCGCGTTGTGCTTTGCCCAGCCGTTCTCGTCGCTGAAGTGACCGGTCGCGAACGCGTCGACGCTCGTGCCGGCTCGCCCGTATTCGAATTCCAGCGAGCGCCGCCCGAACGACCCGCCGGACGCCTCCACGGCTGTGCCGGGATATTGCGCCCCGCTCTTGGTGTAGATCGCGAGCGCGCCGCCGAGCGTATTGAGCCCGTACGCCGGGACCGATCCCGGGACGAGCTGGACGCTCGAGATCGCGCTACGCGGCAAAAGGTCCCAGTTGACCACGTCGCCGAACGCCTCGTTGACGCGCACGCCATCCTGGAACACCGACAATCCCTGCGGCGTGCCGAGCAGCGGCGAAGCGGCGAAGCCGCGGAAGTCGAGCGATTGCTGGAACGGATTGCCTTGCCCTGATGCAGCGTTGACGCTGTTCGCATGCAGATCGAGAAACTGCGTGAGCGACAGCGGTCGCGTCGTGGCGAACAGGCGGTTGCCGAAGAGCTGAACGTTGGCGGGGACGTCGCGCAGCGGCGTACCGAGACCCGGCAGCGGTGCCGTGCCCACGACTTCGACGGACGGCAGCTCGAATATTTCGGCCGGATTGTCGGCGGCGTTCGCGGACGCGACGAGGCAGCCCGCGGCGAGCGCCATGGCACGAGCCCGGGCGCGCCTCTGTGGGCGTGTCCGGCGAACCGCGGTCACGAGCGGGTCGCGTTCGGTGCTGAACGGCGGTGGATCGTCGCGGCGTTCAGGGGATCGCGACACCCCACGGCAATGCACCGACCGCAACATCGGCGATCTTCCGGTTCGATTGCGTGTCGATCACCGAGACCGCGTTCGATCGGCCGCATGCGACATAAAGCTTTCGCCCGTCCGGCGTGAGCGCCATGTTCCATGGGCGCTTGCCGACCGGGATGGTGGCGACGATCGCGTTCGTCGCAGTGTCGATGACCTGAACGGTTGCGTCTCCTCCCGCGGTCACATAGACGTGCTTGCCGTCGGGGTGCACGGCGACGCCATTGGAGCGCAATCCCGCCTTGATCGATGCCACGACCGTCTGCGCCCGCGTGTCGATGGCCGACACCGTGTCCGCATGCTCGGCAGCCACGTACGCGCGGCTGCCGTCCGGCAGGAAGCCGATGCCCCGCGGCCGCGCGCCGACGGTCAGCGACTTCACGACCTCGCCGCGCGCGACGTCGATGATGTCCACGCTGTCCGCCTCTTCGGCGCTCGTGTAGATCCATCTGCCGTCGGGACTCCATACGGCGTGCTCGGGATTCTTGCCCTTCACGGTGATGCGCTTCGCGATGGACAACGTCGTTGTGTCGATGATCAGCACCTGGTTGTTCTCCTCGATCGCCGCCGACAGCCATCGATCGTCGGCGGAAAGATAGACGCCTTCCGGCGAGTTGCCGAGCTTCACGCGGGCGGCCACGGCGCGGGTGGCGAGATCGATGACGACGAGCGCGTTGGCAGCCTGGTCGCTGACGTAAAGCCGCTTGCCGTCGTGCGCCGCGGCGATGCCGCGCGGCTTGCCGCCTGTGGTGATCGTGCCGATGATGCGATCGGTCGCCGTGTCGATGATCGAAACGGAACCCGAGCCTTCGTTGGACGCGTAGGCCATCGGCGCCGCGTATGCTGTATGCGCGAACGCGACGAGGAGCAGCGAGAAAAACCCCGAAATCCGGCGCATCGCAGCCTCCAAAGCCCCGGCGCAGTGTCGTCGAATTCGGACGTCGCAACTGGCCGGGTGCGAACGATTCCCGTATCCTAACCGAGTTGCGTCTTCTTCCTCCGTGATCAACATGCGTGGACTTGCCGATGGCGCCGAGTCGGGCCGCAAGGCGTGGCCGGCTTTGGTGCTCGCCGCGCTGACGTTGTCGTGCGGCACATCATCATCGTCACACGCGCAGGCGACCTCGAGCGACGTGGTGGTGATCGATCCGATCACGGTGACGGCCACGCGGCGTGCGGAGCGGGCGTTCGATGTGCCGGCGTCGGTCGATACGATCGACGCGTACACGCTGCACATGGGACAGCCGCAGGTGAACCTGTCCGAGACGCTGTCTCGCGTTCCCGGCGTGTTCGCCGCGAATCGCCAGAACTACGCGCAGGATCTGCAGATCAGCTCGCGCGGCTTCGGCGCACGCGCGGCGTTCGGCGTGCGCGGCGTGCGCCTGTACCAGGACGGGATTCCCGTCACGATGCCCGATGGCCAGGGACAGACCGGCAGCTTCAGCCTGTTCTCCGCGCAGCGCATCGAGGTTTTGCGCGGCCCATTCTCGGCGCTCTACGGCAACGCATCGGGCGGGGTGATTTCGGTATTCACCGAGGATCCGCCTGCCGCGCCGCTGCTGTCCATCGGCGGCGGTGGCGGCAGCTACGGCACGGGGACGTTCGGCATCAAGCTCGGCGCAAGAACCGGCGCGATCGGCGGCGTGGCCGCGGCGAGCGAGTTCGTCACGAGCGGTTATCGCGAGCATTCGTGGGCGCGCCGCGATCTCACGAACGCGAAGCTCGTCATCGACGCGACGGCGGCGACGCGGATCACGCTGATCGGCAATACGCAGTACCAGCCGGAAACCGAGGATCCGCTCGGCCTCTCCCGTGCGCAGTGGGCGGCGGATCCCAGGAGCGTCGACCCGTCCGCGATCAAGTTCGATACGCGGAAGACCATCAATCAACAGCAGGGCGGCGCGGCGCTCGACCATCGTTTCAGCGACGCGTGGCAGCTGCACGTCGACGCGTACGGCGGACAACGCGCCGTGCGGCAGTACCTCGCGCTCACCGGCGATGGGCCGCTGTCGTCGGGGGGCATCCCCGACCTCGATCGCGATTACGGCGGCGTCGGCGCGCGGCTCGTCTGGCGCAACGACATCCTCGGTCGGCCGCTCGCGGTCACATTCGGCGCCGACTACGATCGTCAGCACGAACGGCGCAGAGGCTACGTCAATTTGAACGGCAGCATGGGGGACCTGCGCCGCGACGAGGACGACACGGTGCAGAGCAACGACTTCTACGCGCAGGCCGAGTGGGACTTCGCACCGCGTTGGTCGGGGACTGCCGGCATCCGCACGAGCAACGTCCGTTACTCCTCCGTCGATCACTACGTGACTTCGCTCAATCCGAACGACAGTGGCAGTCAACGGTTCAGCGACACGAGCCCCGTCGGCGGCGTCGTGTTCCATCTCACGCCGAACGCCAACGTCTACGCGAGCTACGGCGAGGGCTTCGAGACGCCGACGTTCGCGGAGCTTGCCTATCGCAACGGCGCCTCGGGCCTCAACTTCGCGCTGCGGCCGGCGACGAGCCGCGCCTACGAGGTCGGCGTCAAGTACCTGGACGACCGCCATCGGCTGACCGCGGCGATCTTCAACGTCGACACATCGAACGAGATCGTCGTCGACGCCGCGACGGGTGGCCGAACGACGTTCAAGAATGCCGGCGCAACGCGCAGGCGCGGCGCCGAGGTCGCGTGGGACGGCCGCTACCGGTATGGGCTGCGCACCCACGTCGCGCTGACGTGGCTGCGCGCCGAATTCGCCGACGCGTTCACGACCGGGTCGCCGCCCGCGCCCGTCCCCGCCGGAACCCGCCTGCCCGGCGTGCCGTCGAAGGAGGCTTACGGCGAGATCGCCTGGGCGCCGACCGGCTGGCCGGGACTGGACACCGCGCTCGAGGCCGTTTACGTCGACAAGCTGTACGTGAACGATCGCGATGCCGATGCGGCACCCGCGTACGCGGTCATCAATGTACGCGCCGGTTTTGCGCAAACGACGCCGCGCGTGACGTGGCGGGAATTCGTGAGGCTCAACAACCTCTTCGATCGGAATTACGCGGGATCGGTGATCGTCGGCGACACCAACGGGAGGTTCTTCGAGCCGGCACCGGGACGCAATTGGTTCGTCGGCGTGAGCGCCGACGTCAAGCTTTGAGCATGCCGCGCTTCGAACGCTACACTCGCACCGCCGTCCTGCTGCACTGGATGATCGCGGCGCTGCTCTTCGCGGAATTCGCGCATGGGTGGTGGATGCAGGAGATTCCCAAACAGCCTCCCGGCATCCGTGCCGACGCCTTCAACATGCACAAGTCTGTCGGCCTGCTGCTGCTCGCCCTCGTGCTGGTCCGGCTCGGGTGGCGCCTCGCGCATCGCCCGCCTGTGCTGCTGCCCGTCGCGCGCTGGCAAGCCGTCCTCGCCAGATCGAACCACGTCCTTTTGTACGCGATGATGGTCGCGATGCCCTTATCCGGTTATCTCGGATCCGTGTTCAGCGGCTATCCGATCAAGTGGTTCGGCCTGATCCTTCCGGCGTGGGGATGGGCGGACCCGGCGATCAAGGAGCTGATGAGCAGCGTGCATCTTGCGACGAGCTGGATCCTGCTCGCGTCGACCAGCCTGCACGTCGCCGGGACGATCAAGCACGCGATCGCGGGGGAACGGGTGATGGCGCGGATGAGTTTGGGTGGCGACGATGCCACGCCTCCGATCCACCGCCCGGGGATCGCCACGCCGCGTCCCTGATGCGCCGCATCCGCCGCGCTACCGCGCAGGCGTTGCCTCCGCGTGCTTTGCCGCGAGCTTGACCGACGTCCTGAACTCGAGATCCTGATTGTCGACGACGGTTGCGTCCAATTCGCCACCGTCGCCGGGCTCGAAATAGAACCGGAAGTTGGGGTTTTCGCTGATCGAGAAATCGACATCCGCGGTCAGCACCGGCTTTCCTGCGTAACGCACGTCGATCTTGCGCACGAAATGCGGCGATGCATAGGTTCGGGTCACCTGATCCATGGCGAGACCCGAGTCGTTCGGATGGCTCACCATGAGCTGCGCCCGCACAGGCTCGCCCGGAGCGGCGGCGTCGTCGATGCGAAGCCGCATCTTCCCGAGATTGGCTCTCGCCGCGGCCGCATCCTTGCCGGCCGGCGCCGAGCAGCCGCCCGAGGCCTTCACGAAATTCGTCGCGAGGTGGTACTTGCCGTCGCTGGTCAGCGCGACGGCACGAACAAACGTGTATTCCTCGATGCGGATGCGCGTCTCGATATCCGCGCGGCCGCTTTCCTGCGCGAACTGAAACACGGCGGCGACGGGCGAGGGATTGTTGTCGACGAGCAGCCAGATCTTATCGATCGCGCGCTCGGGTGACTGACGAAACTGGGCGTGGATGGCGACGGGCACGATCGCCGCGTCTTCGGCCCGTGATGGCGTCTCGAGCGCGATCACACCGGTCGCGCTCTCGAACACGGCGCCTGCGAAGATGCTGTTGCGGACCTTCTGCCAGACGGCGCTCGCCTCCGGGTCCGGCGTCTGCGCCAAGGCGCAGGCGCCGCCCGTCCCGAACGCCACGACGAGCATTACGCGAAGCCACCATCCGATCATGTCAGTCTCAAGGGCCGTCCGCGCAACTCGCCCACCCCCGGGTCTCGGAGCAGTGAGCGAAGCGGACGAGCGAATCGTCGCATCCTAGCACGCGAAATCGGTCGAGATCCGCAGCGGGAACGCCCGTCGATCATACGCTTCAGCTCATCGTTCCCACTCGAGCTCGGCGTACGCGGCAACGACGTTCCTTTTGTGGAACGCATCGCGGAGGAGCCAGCCACCGGGTACCGCGTCCACGCTTTCCATGGCTTCGGAAAGGGTGCGGCCGGCCTTGATCGCGCCTCGCACGTCGGTCACGAGCGCGCGCAGGTAACGCTCCTCCGGCCCAAGCGCCGCAGGCCATGCGAGGGCGCGTCCATGACCGGGGATCATCCGCGCCGCCGAGATCGTCTTGATCTCGTCGATGACCGCGATGAATCCGCGCACGCTGCCGTCCACGACTGGAATATGGCCGACGAAGGCGAGATCGCCGAGCCACAGCGTGCGCGTCGCCGCGTCGAAGATCGTCAGGTCGTTGTCGGTGTGCGCGGTCTTCCATGCGCGAAGGGTCAGCGGACGCTCGCCGAGATCGATCGTCTCGGCATCCGCGACCGAATGCGTCGGGAGCACGACCTCGGTGCCGCGCGCAGTATCGCCGAGGTCGCGCTCGAGCGCATGCAGATAATTGGGCCCGCGCCGTCGCAGCGCTTCGGCGAGATGCGCGTGGCCGACGAATTGCGGGCGATCGTCGACGAACGCCGCGTTGCCGAACACGTGGTCGGGATGGACGTGTGTATTGATCACGTAGCAGATCGGCAACGGCGTGATGTTGCGGATGGCGTCGCGCAGGGCACGCCCGACCGCATAGGTGCCGCCTGTGTCGATGACGGCGACGCAGCGTCGGCCGACGACGAAGCCGGCATTGGCAACGTCGCCTGCGTTGTCGCGCGACATTTCTTCCTGACGGCCATAATGGACGTAAACCCCCGGCGCCGGGTTCTCGACGGCAAACGGGGCCGCGTTCGGAGCCGCCGCACTCGCGCCGCAAGCGGCCGCGAGCGCGATCGCGATCACGAGCGGCATGGACCCCGGCATTCGTCCGCCTGGCATGGCTATCGTCGGGACAGCCGATCGCCAGGCCGGGCCGGTGTATGCAGCATCGGGCTAGTGCGTACCGATGAAGCAGGCCTTCTTGGCCTGCTCCTGCAGGTCGCGCCACGAGGCCGTGATGGCGCGACCGTCCTTGATGTCACGCATGACCCCGCCGCGCTCGCCTGCGATCGTCATGCCGTTCGCGACGGTCGACATGTCGACCCATTTGTCGTACGCGACCTTTTCGGCGATCGCGTCGATGGCGCACGAGCACTTGTACATCGCTTCCTCGGGCGGCAGGCCGCTCTGCTTCATGCACGTCAGCACGAACTCGACGCGCGCCTGCGTCGGAAAGTCGTTCGCGCATGCAGCGCCGGCCAGGCCAAGGGCGAGCGCGAGCAACGTTGCGGTGCGTATGGGCATCGGGATCCTCCCCTCGATGGGAATTCACTCTCCGGAACGCATGCGCGCGAAGCGCAGCTCCTCGGCGATCAGGATTCCGGGTGCGTCGCGGCTCGCCGCGTCCGGAGCGAGCACTTCGCTGCGCATTTCCACCACCTCGCCCGGAACGTCGTTCGACAGCGTGAACGCGTAGGACTTCTCCGCGAAGCGCTCGTAGCGCGTTCGCACCGGATCGTCGCGATAGGGTGCGATTCGGATTTCGACGGCAGACACCTGCCGCGTGCCTGCGGTGACCGCGACGGGCACCACCTCCGCGTGCGAGGCGAGCGCCAGGCGAATCCGCTGCCGGAAATGATTCGGCGATCCGCCGGTCAGCCGGTGCATTTCGCGCACGTCGCGCTCGAGAAAGAACAGGATGATCGGATTGCCGGTGGCCGCTTCGAGATCCGGCATGGCCGCGTCGGGCGCCTGGCTTCGCACGTCCATGTGCACCGGGCGACCGCCGCTCGCGCGCGGCGCTCCTACACGGATGATTGCGTGATCTTCGAACCCCGGTTCGAGAGATCCGCGCTTGGTGAGGGTGTATTCGAGCGTCGCCGTCGGTGGCAAGCTCCGCAGTTGATCGTCGACGAACATCCGGCGCTCGGCGACCGAGATTTCGCGGGAGGCGGTGTCCGGCGCGCCGTTCACCGTCGTGGCGACGCCGGCCGCGGCAACGGTGAGACCTGCGATCCTCGACAACGCGATGCGGCGGTTCATTCAACGACTCGTCGCGTGCTCGATCTCGTCGCGCAGCCTCGTCGCCAAGTCCTCGTCGAGGTCCGCGACCTTCGATTCCGCCTGCTGCGACGCGGCGTCGTCGCCGATCGACGCGTACGCGCGCGCGAGCCCGAACCAGGATCGGGGGTCGTCGGGCGCAAGACGCAACGCCTCGTTGAACGCGTAGACGGCCGAGTCCGCACGGTCGAGCGCCTGGAGTGCGCTGCCGCGGAAACGGAACGGCTCGGCGTCGTCGGGGTCGGCCTTCGCCCATGCCGACGTCAGCTCGATGAGCTCGGGCCAGCGGCGTTCCGCGTCGAGCGACGCAGCGCGCATGAAGAAGGGCTGCGTCACCGGATCGCGCTCCCAGAACGGCGCGGCATCGGCGAGCGGATGCACGGGCTCCCATTCCCCGCCGCGCGGCAGCCGGTCGCGTATCCACTGCACCGGCAAGGCGTAGTAGCCGGTGCGCGGCGCCTCGCGCGAGCGAAAGGTCAGCAGGCCGACGAGCCTGCCTTGCGCGTCGAAGAGCGCGCCGCCGCTCGCACCCGAGGTAAAGGCGGCATCCGACTGGATGACGCGCGCGCCTTCGAGCGTGTGCAGTCCGCGCACGCGGCCGAACTGCAGCGAGCGTCCCGTTCCTCCCGTGAAGCCGATCGCGGCGACGGGCGCGCCGATGCGAAGGTCGTCTCGCGGCGCGAGATCGACAGGCTTGCCCTGCCAGTCCGGGACCTGCAGGAAGCAGACGTCGTGCGTGCCGTCGGCGTGCTCGGCGGACACGTCGAAGATCTGGCCCGCGCCGGAGATCCGGATCGCGGCGGCGCCGCGCGTCACGTGGCAGTTGGTGACGACGATCTGCGGCGCGACGGTGACGCCGCTCCCGATCGATGCGACCCCGCGTTCCGGACTGGCTTCGACGCGCACCACCGCGGCCGAAAGCGGCAGGAACGCGGCCGGATGCAGCGACTGCGCCATCGCGCGCGGGGAAAGGATGGCCGCCACGGCGAGAAGGGCGACGGCGCCGCAGGACGGCCGACGGAACCGACGCCACAGCGTCGGTCCCTGTCCTGCGACCGACGCTTCCCATGTCACGGCCGCCGTTCCTTGTTTTCAGGCGATGCGTCGGCCACGCTCAAAAGCGGCACGTCGTACTCGCGCAGGATCGTCTCGATCGCCCCGCGGTTCTCCGCGATCAGCTTCTCGATTGTCGCCTTCCACTCGGGCTCGCCATACCGCACGCCCATCGCGATCGCATAGTCGAATTTGACGCCCGGTTCGGAAGCGAGCGGGATCACCGCGAACTCGGTGTTCGGCACGCGCTTCGCGAAATAGCCGGCGATCGGCCCCCACACGATGACTGCGTCGACGTTGCCGTGCGCGAGTTCCTTGACGATGAGATCGCCGGGCGACTGGTCGGGATCGGGCGAAAGCATCGGATACGGTTTCGCTTGCGCTTCCATCCCGTGCTTCACGAGCCACGTGGAGGCCGGGGACTTGTCGTAGATGCCGATTCGCAGCTTGCCGCGCGTTTCCTGGGGTAGTGCGAAGAGGTCGCTGCCCTGCTTGATCCGATCGAGCCCCTTGCCCTTCGGATACACCAGCGCGTACGTCGAGCGGTAGTAAGGCGACGTCGCCGACGCCTGGTCGAATCCCGTCGGCACGCTCATGACGACATCGCAGCGGAAATCCTCTCCCGGCAGCCGGTAGCGCAGCGTATTGCGGATGAAGTTCATCCGCTGCGGGAACGCATAGCTCTCGACCGGGAGTCCGAGCTTCTGCGCGAAGAGCGCAGCGATCCGGTTTTCGAATCCTTCGCCCTTCGAATTGGCGAACGGGAGGTTGCTCGGGTCGATGCACGGACGAAACGCGGTTCGCGCCTCATCCGCGTTCGCACCGAACGCCACGCCGGCGAGCACGAGCGCCGCCATCCATGCTGCAATGCTCGCGACCCTGCTTCCCGATGTCGCGAGCATCGTCGTCCGCGACGATTCCGGTGCGCCCGTCATGGCTTGATCTCTTCGACCTTCGCGCGGGTGATGTCGCCGTTCGAGCGACCCTTCAGATAGGCCCACAGGTTGTCGAGGTTGCCCATGACGATCGGGCTGGTCTTGAAGCTCACCATCCCCTTGTCCAGTCGACCTTCGGTGACCGTGCGTTTGAATTCTTCCTTCGTGAGCGTCTTCAGGCTCTGGATGAGCGAAGGTCCGACGAGACCCTCCTGATTCGCGCCATGGCAGCGATCGCATGCGGCGGCGCGCCAGGCGCGAAAGCCGTTCATCGTGTTCGGGTCCACCTTGTAGCCGTCGACGACGGTGTACGGATGATCGGTGCTCGCCGCGGCCTCCGGCTTGCCGTCGGCGGGTGCGGCCTGCGGCTTGTCCTGGGCGAGCGCGATCGGGATGCCGATCGAGACGACGGCGAAGACTGCAAGCGTTCTGCAGATAGTTCCCACGGGTCAGGGTGACGAGTATTCGAGCTAGGAGCGCCGCCGGCGCGGCGAGTTTCGCTCCGGCGACGAAGGGCAGCAACCGCCGGCGCGCGCAGAGCGCGCCGGCGATATCGCGGAAAGCAACAGCCGGTTACGGCAGTGCAAAAACGGTGAGCGATCCGCCCAGTTCGGTGTAGTCACGCAGTTCCTTGTAACCGCCCACCGCCCCGAGCCCTTCGGTGTCCTTCTCGAGCCCTGCCGCCATGCCGATGCCGGCCCAGCCGCCGATCCCCGAGTAGACGCCGATGTACTGCTTGCCCTTGTGCATGTACGTGAACACGTTTCCGATGATGCCCGACGGTGTCTTGAACTTGAAGAGCTCCTTGTTGATGTCGTTGGCATCGACGCACTTCAGGTAGCCTTCGAGCGTGCCGTAGCATGCGATGCCACCGTCGGTGACGAGCGCGCCGCTCCACACCGAGAACTTCTCCGGCTTGGACTGGACGATCTTGCCCTGCCCGGCATCCCAGACGATGAAGTTGCCCATGTTCGTGCCGCCGGGCGCCGGGAACATCGACAGCGTCGCGCCGACGTACGGCTGG
Organism: Casimicrobiaceae bacterium; assembly: GCA_035718935.1. GTDB lineage: Bacteria > Pseudomonadota > Gammaproteobacteria > Burkholderiales > Casimicrobiaceae > VBCG01. The sequence continues at coordinate 48,547 of DASTGT010000102.1, read as the reverse complement.
CCGGCCACGTAATCGACCTTGAACGGCTCGTAGTTCATGCAGACGTGGTTCGTCGGCACGTAGAAGCGACCGTTCTTCGGATTGAACGCTGCCGGCTGCTCGTCCTTCGAGCCGAGCGCCGCGGGGCAGATCCCCTTGGTATCGACTTCGGGGCCGTTCTTCGCCGTCGAGTACTTGTCGACGACTTCCGGCCGCCCCGTCTTCATGTCGACCTTCGTCGCCCAGTTGACCGCGGGATCGTATTTCTCCGCGACGAGCAGCGCGCCGTTCGTGCGATCGAGCGTGTAGCCGAAGCCATTGCGGTCGAAGTGGACGAGCGCTTTCGTCGGCTTGCCCTTGACGTTGATGTCGGCCAGGATCATCTCGTTGATGCCGTCGAAATCCCACTGGTCGTACGGCGTCATCTGGTAGGCCCACTTCGCCATGCCGGTGTCCGGATCACGCGCGAAGATCGTCATCGACCACTTGTTGTCCCCCGGACGCTGCGCCGGATTCCAGGTCGACGGATTCCCCGTGCCGTAATAGAGCAGGTTCAGGCCCTTGTCGTAGCTGTACCAGCCCCACGTGGTGCCGCCGCCGGTCTTCCACTGGTCGCCCTGCCAGGTTTTCAACGACGAGTCCTTGCCGACCGGCTTCAGCGCGCCGTCCGTCCAGGTCATCGTCTTTTCCGGGTCGATCAGCATCTCCGCGTCGGGTCCGGTGCTGTACGCCTTCCAGACCTCCTTGCCGGTGTTGATGTCGTATGCGGCAAGGAAGCCGCGCACGCCCCATTCACCGCCGGAGATCCCCGTGATCACCTTGTCCTTGATCACATGCGGCGCGTTCGTGTTGACTGCGCCGAGCTTCGGATCGCCGTTCTTCACCGACCACAGCACCTTGCCGGTTCCCGCGTCGAGCGCGACGAGCGTGCTGTCCGCCTGCTGCAGGAAGATCTTGTTCTCGGCGTAAGCGAGGCCGCGGGATACCGTGTCGCAGCACATCTGCGGGATCACCGCGACGTCCTGCTTCGGCTCGTAGCGCCACTTGATCTTCTGCGTGTCGAGATCGAGCGCGAAAACCTTGTTCGGGAACGGCGTATGGATGTACATCGTATTGCCGACGACGAGCGGAGAACCCTCGTGTCCGCGCAGCACGCCAGTCGAGAACATCCACGCGACCTGCATCTTGCCGACGTTCTGCTTGTTGATCTGCGACAGTTTGCTGAACCGCTGATTCTGCATGTCGCCGGCCTGCATCGCCCAGTTGTTGGGATTGGCGATCTGCTTCTCGAGGTCTGCGTTCGCAATCGCAGGGCCGGAGGTTGAAACCCATGCCAGCGCGAGTGCCGGAAGCACCGACGCCTTGGAGAACCCTCTCATATAGCCTCCTGAAGGACAGTGTCATTCCGCGCCGCCTCTCGCCGCAGGGGCCGCACGCCAACATGCGGACCTTTTGCTCGAAAAGGTTGCGCGGGGGGAGCAAGTGTCTGCCTCCGATTGCGCAAAGTCAATTTGCCAGCTAAAAACGCGCGATGATGAAGCTCGGCCATGTCGCGCGGCACACGCAGCCATGCGCCATGCACCGGCTCGTCGAACGCCTGCTTCGCGGGAGATCATCGAACCTCGCAGCGAAGCGGTGCGGGGTTCGCGCGGCGCGCGACCGCGGCCTGCGCGCCGCCATCTTCGCGTCGGCCGTGCTGGCGCTGGGGATGTCGCTCTCCGCGCCGTGCGCACCGGCGCGGGGGGCCGCCTTGCCCCCGGTTGCCCGCGGCGTTTACGTCATCCCGGGCACCGGAGGCGACGTCGCGCCACAAAACGGCGGACGCGTGGCGAACGCCGTGGCGATCGTCGGTCCGCGTGGGGTCATCGTTGTCGACAGCGGCGTGTCGTTTCGCGATGGCGAAGCGATCATCGCCGCGACGCGACGGCTCTCGCGGCGACCCATTCGACTCCTGATTCTCACGCACGTCGCGCCGGAAGTCGTGTTCGGAGCGGCGGCGTTCCAGGTGCGTGGCATTCCGGTGCTGATGCACCACGACGCGGCGGCGCTCATGGCGGCGCGATGCGATGCGTGCCTCGCCCGGCTCACCGACGCGCTCGGCGAGCGCGCGATGGTCGGCACGCGGGTCGTCGTACCGGATCGGCTCGTTGCCGCCACGACGAATCTCGACCTGATCGGCAGAAGGCTTCGCCTCATCGTGCCTGGCCGCGGAAGCACGCCGGGCGCGCTGGCCGTGCTCGATCCGCAGACCGGAACGCTGGTGGCGGGCGATCTCGTGCCCGTCGCACGCGTTCCCGACACGCGCGATACCGACGGCGAAGACTGGCGGGACGCACTTTCGGTTCTGGGTGCAACGCGGTGCGCGCATCTCGTGCCGACGTTCGGCCGCGTCGCCGATTGCCAGGCGCTCGACGCGATAGACGCGTACTTCGCCACGCTCGACGCGTGTGCTCGTCGCGCGTTCGCCGAGGGAGTCGGGCTCGCCGCCGTGCCGGCGCGCTGCGCGCTTCCGCAATTTGCCGGATGGGATGGCTATGCCACACTGCACGCTGGGAACGCGAGCCGCGCCTTTCTTCGCGTGGAGCGCGCGTCGTTCGGTAAATAGCGGGAACGAGTCGTCGAACGTTGCGGATTGCCGACCGATGGCCACAACCGGCACGGATCCCGATCGCACAGCGCAATCGCACCCGCACCCGTCGTCGACGACCTCGCGCGACGATGGCCGCGTCGCGATCACGTGCCCGTTCTGCGGCCTCGCATGCGACGACGTTGTCGTGGAGACGCGGGCGGGGTCGCTCTGCGTCGTCGAGAAAGGTTGCGAGCGCAGCCGTCGCCTTTTCCAAACGCCCATGCCGCGCATGCCAGGCGCGTGCTGGATCCGCGGCGTGCCGGCGTCGCTCGACGCAGCGGTGCGCGAGGCGAGCGCGATCCTGCGTCGCGCCGAGCGACCCGCCTTCGGTGGACTCGCGACCGACGTGGGCGGCGTGCGCGCGCTCCTCGACCTGGCGGAGCAGCGGGGTGCGATCGTCGATCACATGAACGGCCACGCCATGCTGCGCAACACGCTCTCCTTCCAAAGAAACGGCTGGATGACGACGACGTTCGCGGAGGTGCGCAACCGCGCGGACATGATCGTCGTCGCCGGAACCGACGTCGTCTCGCGCTTTCCGCGCTTCTTCGAGCGTATCGCGTTCGGCGACGCGATGTTCGTCCGCGACGCCGAGCGCGCAGTCGTCTTCGTCGGCCAGCCGGCCGTGCCGGACGGCGTCGCTGCGGCGGGCGGCGGCGCGTGCCAGCGCATTGCCTGCGACAACCCGGCATTGGCCGCGGTGTTCGGCGCGCTCGCCGGCATCGTCGGCGGAACGGTCACGGGGGACGGAAGCATTGCCGGCGTCCCGCTCGCGACCCTTCGCGTGCTCGCGGAACGTATGCGCGCTGCACGCTACGGCGTGCTGGTGTGGGTGGCGGCCGATCTCCAATTTCCTCACGCGGAACTGGCCGTCGACGCGATGTGCGATTGCGTGCGCGCGTTGAATGTCGAGACACGATTCGCCGCGTTGCCGCTCGCCGGCAACGATGCCGACACGACCGTCCACCAGGTGTGCGTTTGGCAGACCGGCTATCCGCCGTGGCTCTCGTTTGCCGGAGGGTCCATCGACTACGACCCTTACCGCTTCGGCATCGAGCAGGCGCTGGGCAGCGGCGACGCCGACGCGCTGCTGTGGATCGCGAGTTTCGACGCGGAGCGGGCGCCACCACCCACCGGCGTGCCCACGATCGTGCTCTCGCGACCGGGACCCGGAAGGGCACCGGCACCCGACGTCCGGATCGACGTCGGCGTGCCCGGACTCGACCATGCCGGGCATTTCTTCCGTGGCGACGCTGTCGTCGCCGTGCGCCTGCAGCGGGCCGTCGAATCGTCGCTGCCGAGCGTCGCGGACGTCGTGCGGCGCATCGCCGCGGAGATCGAAGGGTGCCCATGTTGACGCGATTGCGCGGCGGCACCGTCTACGATCCGGCGACCGGCGTCGATGGCGTCGTTCGCGACGTCTGGTGGCGCGATGGACGGATCGTCCCCGCGCCCGCGGCGGCGACGCAAGCCGACGTCGAATTCGACGCGAGCGGCCGGATCGTGATGGCGGGCGCGATCGATCTCCATTCGCACATCGGCGGCGGGAAACTCAATCTCGCGCGGGCGCTGCTGCCCGAGGATCACCGCAACCACGCGTACGCGCGCTCGGCGTCCCCGCGCGCGGCCTGCGGGCACGCGGCGCCTTCGACGTACGCGACCGGCTATCGCTACGCGGAGATGGGGTACACCGCGTGCTTCGAGCCGGCGATCGTGCCCGCCAACGCGCGGCAGGCGCACATGGAAATGGGCGACATCCCGATCATCGACAAGGGCGGCTACGCGATGCTCGGGAGCGACGATTTCCTGCTTCGCCTTCTCGCTCGCGATGCCGCGCAGTCGGCGATCAACGATTACGTCGCCTGGACGCTCGACGCCACGCAATGCATCGGCATCAAGGTCGTGAACCCGGGCGGAATCAGCGCGTTCAAGTTCAACGCGCGCAAGCTCGACCTCGACGAGCGCGCTCCGCATTACGGCGTCACGCCGCGCCGGATACTGACCGCGCTGGCGCGCGCGCTGCACGACCTTGGCGTTCCGCATCCGCTGCACGTGCATGGCTGCAATCTCGGCGTTCCGGGCAACGTCGACACCACGCTGTCGACGATTGCCGGTGCCGAGGGACTGCCGCTGCACCTCACGCATATCCAGTTCCACAGCTACGACACCGAAGGCGAGCGCCGCTTCTCCTCGGGTGCTGCGCGCATCGCCGAGGCGATCAACGGGCAGCGCAACATATCGGTCGACGTCGGACAGGTGATGTTCGGCCAGACCGTCACTGCCTCGGGCGACACGATGGCGCAGTATCGCAATCGCCGGTTCGCACGTCCGCGGAAGTGGGTGTCGATGGACATCGAATGCGATGCGGGCTGCGGCGTCGTCCCGTTCCGATATCGCGACACGGACTTCGTGAACGCGCTGCAGTGGGCGATCGGACTCGAGATCTTCCTGCTCGTCGAGGATCCATGGCGCGTGTTTCTCACGACCGACCACCCGAACGGCGCGCCGTTCACGAGCTACCCGCATCTCGTTCGCCTGCTGATGGACAAAACCTTTCGCAACGAGCAGCTCGGGCGCGTGCACGAAGGCGCGCGCGCGGCGAGTCTTCTCGCCGCGGTCGGCCGCGAGTACTCGCTCTACGAGATCGCCATCATGACGCGTGCGGGGCCCGCCCGCATTCTCGGTCTCGCGGATCGCGGCCGCCTGGATCCCGGCGCTTGCGCCGACGTCACCGTCTATGACGACCTCGGCGACCGCGAGGCGATGTTTGCCCGCCCGGCGCTCGTGTTCAAGGACGGTGTCCTCGTCGTGCGCGACGGGCGCGTCGTCCACGTGTCGCGCGGTACGACGCATGCGGTGAAGCCCGGCTACGACGCGGCGATCGAAAGCTCGCTCGCGCCCTACTTCGAACGCTACCGCGGCGAGCGTTTGGCGAACGTGCCGATCGATGAAGACGAGCTCCGGGAATGCGGCAGCCGCGCGCTCGTCGTGCATCCGTGCCGCGGGCGCGACGATCCGCCGCGCGCACTGGCGGCTTCGCATGCAGGCGCCGATCCTGCGCACGGCGACGAACGATGGCCGGGGCAGGCGACGTGAAGGTGAACGGCGTCGCGATCGACGACACGTTCGCCGAGGCCTTCGGCATGCGCGCCACGCGCATCGTCATTACCGCGACCAACCTCGCCTGGGCGTATCGCGCCGCCGAGGCGATGACCGGCTTCGCGACATCCGTCATCGCGTGCGGATGCGAGGCGGGGATCGAGCGCGAGCTCGATTCGGCCGAGACGCCCGACGGACGCCCGGGCGTCGCCGTGCTGATGTTCGCCGTGTCGCGCGAGGAGCTCGCGAAGCAGGTCCTGCGGCGCATCGGGCAATGCGTCCTCACCGCGCCGACGTCCGCCGCGTTCTCGGGACTCGATTGCGCGGAACAAATCGACCTCGGGCGCAAGCTCCGCTACTTCGGGGACGGCTTCCAGATCTCCAAGCAACTGGGGGCGCGTCGCTACTGGCGCCTGCCCGCGATGGACGGCGAATTCGTGTGCGAGGAATCGACCGGCGTCGCGAGGGCGGTCGGCGGCGGCAATTTCCTCGTGCTTGCACGGGGACCGGCGGAGGCGCTCGCCGCGTGCGAGGCCGCGATCGCGGCCATGCGCAAGACGCGCGGCGTCGTCATGCCGTTTCCAGGCGGGATCGTGCGCGCCGGCTCGAAGATCGGCTCACGGTACAAGGGCCTGCCGGCATCGATCAACGACGCGTTCTGCCCGACCCTGGTCGGCGTGACGCGCTCGGCGCTCACGCTCGACACCGGCGCGGTGCTCGAGATCGTGATCGATGGACTGACCGAAGCCGACGTGCGCGGCGCCATGCGTGCCGGCATGGAAGCCGTCTGCAGGCAGGGGGCGGCGGCCGGTGTGCAACGCATCACCGCCGGCAACTACGGCGGCAAGCTCGGGAAGTTCGAGTTTCGGCTGCGCGAGATCATGCAGTGAGGCCGAGCCGGTGAAAAGAGGACCCGAGCGCGCGGAGCGGCCATGAGCGAGACGGTCCGTGCGCTGGCCTTGACGCCCAAAGCGCTTCCCCCGGGCGAGCTCGACATGTCGCCGCTCATTCCCGATGCGTTGGCGGGCACGGCGATCGCCCACATTGCGGGGATCCGACTGCGTGCGGGCAATCGCACGTATCGCGCGGGCGACGTGTTCGACATCGACGGCGAGGATGCGACGCGCATCCGCGTGTGCGGAGGATCGGCGCGGCTGCTCAATGTCGGCGCCGGCATGGGGTCGGGCTCGCTCACGATCGAAGGCGATGTCGGCATGTACGCCGCGGCCGGCATGCGCGGCGGCGCGCTTCTCATCGCCGGCAATGCCGGTTCATTCGCCGCATGCGAAATGCAGGCGGGACTCGTGCGCGTTGCGGGCAACGCCGGAGAGCACCTCGGGTCGGCACGCCCCGGCAACCGCCACGGGATGCGCGGCGGCACCGTCATCGTCGCAGGAAGCGCGGGCGATCGCGCCGGCGATTCGATGCGCCGGGGAATGCTGCTGATCGGGGGAGACGTCGGCGCCTATTGCGGCGCGCGCATGGTCGCCGGCACGATCGTCGTGCGCGGCGCCTCGGGCGAGGGCGCCGGGCACCGCATGCGCCGCGGCACGCTTCTTCTCGCGCGGCCGCCCGCGCTGCCCGTTACGCTGCGCGACTGCGGCGTTCATGCCCTGGAGTTCCTGCGCATCCTGAGCCGTCATCTCGCAACGGCAGGAACGGGATCGGCGGATTTCGCCGCGCTTCCCGACCGCGTCCGACGCTACGTCGGCGATCGCAGCTGCGGCGGCGTCGGCGAAGTGCTCGTTCCGGAGTGATGCCGAGCCTTCGCCTTGCTCCGAGGCCGGCACCCGGCGCTATGATGCGCGTTCGCGCCGCGGCGTCGCCTGCACGGCTCGCTCCGGCATGCCGAAGTTGACGTCGCGAGCGGAGAATCGATGGAGAAGCGATACATCCTGCATCTGTTGACGTCGGCGCGGCACGCGAGCCCGTTCGACGTGAACATGGCGTGCGATGCCGGCTACGATGTCGTCGTTCCGTATGCCGATGTGCGCCAGGAAGACGTCGCCTCGCTTACCCAGGACGCGATCTTTTCGCGCGGTCCGAAGGGCGCGCGGCGCACTGGCCTCTACATCGGAGGACGGGAAATCGCGCTCGCCGCCGACATGCTGCAGGCCGCGCGCAAGGCGATGGTGCCGCCCTTCGCGGTCTCGGTGTTCGCCGATCCGAGCGGCGCGTTCACCACCGCGGCGGCGATGATCGCTTGCGTGGAGCGCCGGCTGCGCGATGCGGGGCAAGCCGAACTCGCCGGGCGCGAGGTCGTCGTGTTCGGCGGTACGGGACCGGTCGGTTCCGTCGCGGCGGTGCTCGCGGCGCAGTCGGGCGCGAACGCGACGATCGTGAGCAGGCGGCGCGAGCACGCCGAGAAGACGGCGGCCGATCTCGGCCGCCGGTACAAGACGGCGATCGCCGCGGTGGAGGCGGGAGGCGACGCCGCACGCCTCCTCGCACGCGCCGACGTCGCGCTGGCCTGCGGGGCGCCGGGCGTCCAGCTGCTGAGCAAGCGCGAGCTCGCGACGGCGATGCAGCTCCGCGTCGTCGCCGACGTGAATGCCGTACCGCCGTCCGGCGTCGAGGGCCTCGGTGCCACCGACGACGGGGTCGCGATCGCCGCAGGCTCGGGGAACGCCGTGGGCATCGGCGCGCTTGCGATCGGCAACGTCAAGTATCAGACGCAGCGCAGCATGCTGGAATCGATGCGCGCGTCGGAAACCCCCGTTTACCTCGATTTTCGCGATGCGCTGCTTGCAGCACGGAAGTGCGTGGCGTGACGGGAAATGGCGACGAGCGAACCCGCCCAAGACGCGGCTGAGGCCGCCGCGCTCGGCAGCGGCTGGCCGAGCGTCAACGCATACGCCGGGCCGCACGTCGCCGCGCTGGTGCGCGATGCACAGGCGCTGCGCATCGGCATCACGAGAAGCGAGGACGGCGCCGTCTTCGTCGATGCGGGGATCGAGCATCGCGGCGGGCTCGAGGCGGGCAGGCGCATTGCCGAGATCTGCCTCGCTGGACTCGGCCGCGTCGAGTTCGGCAACGCACCCGCTGGCGGCTCCGTCGGCGTTTTCGTCCATGCGTGCGACCCGGTGCTGGCCTGCCTCGCCAGCCAGTACGCCGGCTGGAGCCTCGTGCACGGCGAGGGGCGGGACGCGTTTCGCGCCCTCGCGTCCGGCCCCGGACGCGCGCTCGCCGCCCGGGAGCCGCTGTTCGCGGAGCTCGGTTACCGGGACCGTTCGGAGTCGGCGTGCCTCGTGCTCGAAGTCGACCGGCCGCCGCCCGCGCCGATCCTCGCGAAGATCGCGCGCGATTGCGGTGTCACGATCGAGCGCCTCGTACTGATCCTGACGCCCACGCGGAGTCTCGCCGGCGTCGTGCAGATCGCAGCGCGCGTCCTCGAAGTGGCGCTGCACAAGGTTCATGCGCTAGGCTTTCCGCTCGCGGCGATCGTCGACGGCGCGGGCAGCGCGCCGTTGCCGCCGCCTTCCCGCGATTTGGTCACCGCCATGGGGCGCACCAACGACGCCATCCTTTTCGGCGGCGACGTGCAGCTCTATGTCGATTGCGACGACGCGGCGGCGAGCGCACTCGCGGAACGGCTCCCGAGCAACGTATCGCGCGATCACGGCAAGCCGTTCGCGCAGGTTTTTGCCGAGTACGAGTTCGACTTCTACCGGATCGATCCGCTGCTCTTCGCGCCCGCACAGGTGACCGTGAGCAACGTGGCGAGCGGGCGCTCGTTTCGCGCCGGCCGCATCGACGCGGCGCTTCTCGCGCGTTCGTTCGGAGCGGGCGATGGTTGAGCCGCGGCGTATGCGCGCACCACCGCGCGAGCGCATGCGTGTCGCCATCGTGACCGATGCCCCGGGCTGGCACGGGCCTCGGTTGCGCCGCGCGTTTCGAGCGCGGGCCATCGACGCCCGCTACGTCGCGCTTCCGCAGTGCTCGATCGATCTCGCGCGCGGCGTCGATGGCATCGTGATGCCGGGCTTCGAGCGGCGCCTTCCGGACGGCGTTTTCGTGCGCGGAGTGCCCGGCGGCTCGCTCGAGCAGGTCGTGTTGCGGCTGGATTTCCTGCACGCGCTGCGCGACCTCGGCATTCCGGTGTACAACGAGGCGCGCGCGATCGAGAAAAGCGTCGACAAGGCGATGACGAGTCTCCTTCTCTGCCGCGCCGGCATTCCCACGCCGCCCACCTGGGTCACGGAGTCGGCGGCGGCGGCGAGAAGCATCGTCATGCGCGAATGCGCCGCCGGACACGAGCTCGTGCTGAAGCCGTTGTTCGGCTCGCAGGGCAACGGCCTGCTGCGACTGGGCGCCGGCATGGACGTTCCCGATGCCGCATCGGTCGACGGCGTCTGGTATCTGCAGCGGTTCGTCGACGGCCGCCGCTCCGATGGCGGCTGGCGCGACTTTCGCGTCCTCGTGATCGGTTGCGTGGCGGCGGCCGCGATGGCGCGGCACGGACGAAGCTGGATCAACAACGTCGCACAGGGTGCGAAGTGCGAGGCGCTCGTCCCGGATGCGGCGATGCGCGATCTCGCGGTGGGAGCGACGCGCGCCGTCGGAATGGACTATGCTGGCGTCGATATCATGGCCGACGCAGCGGGAAAGCTTTGGGTCATCGAAGTCAACAGCGTTCCCGCGTGGAAGGGATTGCAGGGGGTGACAAGCGGGAACATTGCGGAGAAACTAGTGCACGACTTCGTGACCCGACGCGTTGCGGCGGCGCTCGAGGCCGTCGTCTGATCCCGCGTATGCCGATGTGACTGGCGCGCAAGCGTGGACGGCAGCATCCGGGCCGGCAACATGGTCCGCGACGCGACGACCGTCCGATCACTGAACCAGCTGAATGGGAAGGAAATCGATCATGGCAAGAATCAATGGGGTGTGCGTCGGCGAGTCGTTGGTCGGCGAAGGCAACGAGGTTGCGCACATCGACCTCATCATGGGCCCGCGCGGCAGTGCCGTCGAGGCGGCCTTCTGCAACGCGCTGACCAACAACAAGGACGGCTTCACGTCGCTGCTCGCAGTCGTAGCGCCGAATCTGCCAGCGAAGCCCAATACGATCCTGTTCAACAAGGTCACGATCAAGGGTGCGAAGCAGGCGGTCCAGATGTTCGGACCCGCGCAGCGCGCGGTCGCGCAGGCAGTCACCGACAGCGTCGCCGACGGCACGATTCCGGCCGACGAGGCCGACGACCTTTTCATCTGCGTCGGCGTGTTCATCCACTGGGAAGCGGCCGACGATACGAAGATCCAGGACTACAACTACAAGGCGACCAAGGAGTCGATCGCGCGCGCGATCGCCGGCACGCCGAAGGCAAAGGACGTGATCGAAAAGGCGAAGACGACCGCGCACCCGTTTGCAGCGCATGTCTGACGGCCCGGCCGGCGTGGCGCCGGCCGTAGCTTCCGCGTGCCGTCGGCGTGGTCGGCCGCCGGCACGCGCTGAATGCGTGGAGTGGGTGCGATGACGGCGATGCTCGCGAGCGTATCGTCGCTCGCCGAGGCGAAGCTCGTCGCTGACTGTGCGGACGTGATCGATCTCAAGGACGCGCACGCGGGGGCGCTCGGTGCGGTCACGCTGGAGCGCGTGCGCGACGTCGTGCGCTGGTCGGCCGGACGATTTACCCTGAGTGCGGCGCTAGGCGATCTACCGATGCGTCCGAATGCCATCGCGGCAGCGGCATCCGCCATGGCGTGCACGGGTGTGGACGCCGTCAAGATCGGACTTTTCGATGTCCGCGGAAGCGCGGCCTGCATGCGCGCTGCCGCGACCGGCGCGGGGCGCGCGCGCCTCGTGGCGGTGATGTTCGCCGATCGCTCGCCCGATCTCGCGCTGCTCGACGAGGTCGCTGCAGCGCGTTTCGCCGGTGCGATGCTCGACACGGCGGACAAGCGCAGCGGAACGCTGCTCGACTGCCTGGGCGTGCCCGCGTTGCGCGCGTTCGTCGCGCGCGGCCACGCGCTCGGCCTGTTCGTCGGCCTCGCCGGATCGCTGCATGCGGACGACGTCGCGACGCTCTTGCCATGCGATCCGGATTTCCTCGGATTTCGCGGCGCGATTTGCGCGCGACACGCGCGTACCGGCCGCGTTTCGCGCCGGCGGGCCCAGGCGCTCGCGGCACGTTTCGTCGGCCGAGATCTTCGGAAGTCGCCGATCGATCGATTGCGGGCTCGCCGCGATGCGCGAGCCGGGTTCGCGGAGGCGACGGCGGTCGTTTCCGCATGAGCGAGCCATTGCAGGCGTACGCGGACGACGAGATACGCGCGAGGCTCGCGGGCGAGCTTCCGCACTGGTATCTCGAGGATGGATGGATTCGGCGCAAGTTCCGCACCGAGAGCTGGAAGGCCACGCTGATGGTCGTCAATACCGTCGGCCATCTGGCGGAAGCGGCATGGCACCACCCCGATCTCACCGTTTCCTACGCATTCGTGATCGTGAAGCTGAAGACGCATTCGGCGAAAGGGGTGACCGACCGGGATTTCGCGCTGGCCCGCAAGATCGAGGAGGTCGTCTCGTGGCAACCGGGACGCGAGGGCGGACCGCTCGAGGGGACGCCGAACGCGGATCAGCGCTTCCGCTACATCAAGTACGACGATTGAGTCGCCGCACGGCGCGGCGTCGCCGGTGGCGGCGCGCGTGAGCGTTCCCGCTGCCTCGAAGCCGACGCCCGGCGCCAACGGGGATTCCGTCGTCGTGGAAGCGCCGGGGCGCCTGCACCTCGGCTTTCTCGATCCGAGCGGCACGCTCGGTCGGCGCTTCGGAAGCCTCGGCGTCACCCTCGGCGACTTCGTGACGCTCGTCGAGCTTGCGCACGCCGAAAAGGATGCGTTCGTTGCAGGGGCTGATGCCGAGCCGGCCGAGATCGAGCGCCTCGCGCGCCATGTCGCGGCGATGCGCCGGCTCGCGGGAACCGATCGTCCGCTGCGTGCGACGCTGCACCGCAGCCTGCCGGTTCACGCCGGGTTCGGCTCCGGCACGCAGCTCGCGCTTGCCGTCGGTCACGCGTTTGCCGTGCTGCACGGCCTTGCACTCTCAACGGAATCGATCGCGCTCGCGCTGGCACGCGGTTCCCGGTCGGGCGTCGGCATCCGCGCGTTCGCGCAGGGCGGATTTCTGGTGGATGCCGGACAGGGCGCCGGCGGAACGCTTCCTCCGGTCGTGTCGCGGTTCGAATTTCCGGATGAATGGCGCGTCGTGCTGGTTTTCGATGATCGTCTGCACGGGCTGCACGGCGGGGAAGAGAGCGTCGAGATCGGCAAGCTCGGCGCGTTTCCACGCTCGTGCGCGGCCGAACTTTGTCACCAGCTGCTGCTCGCCGTCCTGCCCGGTCTCGCGGAACGCGACTTCGCCGCCTTCGCGGCGGGTCTCACGCAGATTCAGGACGCGAACGGCGCTCACTTCGCGCCCGCGCAAGGCGGGACGGCGTATGTGAGCCCGGCGGTCGCCGACGTGCTGAGCGTGTTGCGCGCGCGCTTCGCTGCGGCGGTCGGCCAGAGCTCCTGGGGACCCACGGGCTTCGGCTTCCTGCCGTCGCAGCGGACGGCCGATGACGCCGTGAAGGTGCTTCGTGGATCCGGCAGCGTGCCGCCCCATGTACGACTCGTCGTTGCCCGCGGACGCAACCGCGGCGCGCGCGTCTTCCGGCGCGCCGGCGCCGGGCTCGTGCCGGCTGCTCCGGGCGATGAACCCGAAGCCCGGCGGTCGTGAGCGAAGCGATCTGCGTCGCCGCGCTCTCGGCGCGCCTGATGGCCGAATCGGCGCGGCGGGGCGGCTTCGATGTCGTTGCATTCGACCTTTTCGGCGACCTCGATACGCGGCGTGCGGCACGTCATTGGACGTGCATCGGCTCGCCCGGCGCGCTGGCTATCGATGCGCAGTCGATGGCGCGCGCACTTGTCGCGCTTCGCGCAGTGCCCGGACTCGTCGGATGGGTGGCAGGCAGCGGCTTCGAGCGATGTCCGGAACTGCTGGCGTCGGCCGGCGACAGCTTGCCTCTTCTCGGGAACGCGGCGGCGACCGTGCGTGCGGTGCGCGAGCCGGCGACGTTCTTCGCGGGGCTCGCAGCCTGCGGCATCCCGCATCCGGAGATCGTGTTTGCGTTGCCCCTCGCCCCCGCGGGATGGCTGTCGAAGGACGCGCGCGGTAGCGGCGGCGCGCACATTCGCGTCGCGTGCACAGGCGACGCCGAGCCGCCCGACGCCTCGGTGAGCCGCTATTACCAGCGCGTGCACGCCGGCGTTTCGATGTCTGTGCTGTTTCTCGCCGACGGACGCGACGCACGCATCTGCGGAGTGAGCGAGTTGATCGTCGAGGCGCACGACGAGCGTCCCTACGTGTTTCATGGCGCGGTCGGACCGGCGCCACTGCCGCCGCGCGCGAGGGCAGGCGTGCGCGATATCGTCGCGGCACTCGTTTCCCAATGGCGTCTCGTGGGGCTGAACAGCGTGGACTTCCTGCTCGACGGCGAGAGGATCGCCGTGCTCGAGGTGAATCCGCGACCGTCGGCGAGCATGGCGCTGTACGATGACGTGGCGCCGCGCGGGCTCATGCGTGCGCACGTCGAAGCCTGCCGGGGAGCGGCGCTCGCGTCGGTGACCGCGACCGCGCGACGCGAGAAGCGCGTGCGCGGACAGTCCATCGTATTCGCGAACGCGACGACGACGTTCTCGCGCCGGATCGTGTCGTGGATGGTCGAACAGGGCTTCGTCCACGACATTCCCATGCCGGGCACCGTGTCCGAGCGCGGCGCGCCGCTCTGTACGGTATCCGCATGGGGGTCGTCCATCGCGTCGGCCCGCACGCAGCTCGCCACGCGGGCCGCGCAGGTGCTGCAAACGCTGTCCGCGGCGCAACACTCGCGGGAACCGGAGACTTCGGTTTGACGGGTGACGTCGAGTCGACGCTCGCTGAGGCTCGCGCGGCATTCCTCGATGCCTGCGAGCTCGACGTGGCGGCGCGCAAGCCGGGAAACGTCAGTGTCGCTTCAGGCGGCCATGGGATGGATGCCGGCCTGTTCATCACCGCTGCGAAGGCGGCGGTCGAGCCGCTGTTCGCGCGGGGAACGTCGGTCGGCGTGCGCATCGAGCATGCCGTGGCAGCGGCCCGCGCGGCGACGCGCTGCAACGTCAATCTGGGCATCGTGCTCCTGTGCGCGCCGGTGGCGGCCGCGCGCGAGTCGGCACGCGGACGCGCGGTGGCGACGCTACGCGCGGCGCTCGAACGCGTGCTCCAGCGGCTCGACGTGGAGGATGCGCGCGCCGCCTTCCGGGCGATCGCATACGCGAACCCGGGCGGACTCGGTCGGGTCGCTCGGCACGACGTTCATATGGCGCCGACGATCGACCTTCGTAGCGCCATGCGTGCGGCGGCTGATCGCGACAGTGTCGCGCGCCAATATGCCAACGGCTACGCGGACGTGTTCGACGTCGGCCTGCCGGTCTTCGGGCGCGTGTCTTCGCGTCTGGCGCCCGAACGCGCCATGCTCGCCGCCTACCTCGCGTATCTTCGTGGCTGGCCGGACTCGCACGTGGCACGCAAGCACGGCCTGGCTGTCGCACGCGCACTGTCGGTCGAAGCCGCGCACAAGTGCGCGCACGAAGGCGGCGACGATCTGGGGCTCCGTCCTGAAGAGATCGCCGCGTGGGATGCCGATCTGAAATCGCGCGGCCTCAATCCGGGGACGAGTGCAGATCTGACGGTCGTCACCGCCTTCGTGGCACGGTTGACCGACGATCCCTGATGCGACGGATCAGGAACGAAGCGTCTTGGCAGCCCGCGCCGCGCGTCTTCGCGGGATCGACGCGTTGCGCCGGCTCGGTTCAGCCGTCGGCGCGCGGGAACATGCCGGCGCCAAGACGTGCGAGCAGCGATCGCTCGCCGATGCATGCATGCTGCTGAGCGACGCCTGCACGCCGACGCTCGATCACGACACCTACGGCGTCGACGTCACCAAACTTGGCGGGCTTCGCCACGGCGACCCTGACCCAGTGCGCACTGAATCGTCCGAGGACGAGTTGCGCGATCGATTCGGCGAGCGCCTCGAGGAGCCGATGACGGTGCTCGCGAAGGAGGCTGATCAGCGCCTCGCGCACGCTGCCGTAATCGATCGTGTCCGTCAGACGGTCGGTCGTGCAGGCGGAACTGCGCGGGATGCCGGCGGCCACGTCGATCCTGACCGGTTGCGTACGGTGCAGTTCGTCGGCGCAAATCCCGATGACGGTCTCGCCGACGAAGCCCTCGATGAACACGACATCCATCGACCCATGGTGCCGGGCTGCCGGGGCATCGTCCAGGTCTTCGGTGGGGAGCAGGCGGAACCTGCCCGCGTCGGCGGCGATCATCGGGGCTCCTTTGGCGGGACGGGAGGCGGCTCGCGGAGCGCCATTGCATCATCGTTACGCGGCGCTGACAATCGGTGGGCGCCCGGGGCATTCGCCGGAATGCGCAGGTCATGCAACGCCGACGCAACGAGCCATGCGTGCGCCCCGGTTCGCGCAGCCGCCTCCAGGTCGTCGGCGTCGCGGATGCCGCCCGCGCCGATGACTTCGGCATGCGGCGCGCGGTAACGAACGTCGGCGATCGTGTCGAGATCCGGTCCCGCGAACGCCCCGACGCGATCGAGCGTCATCACGATGATGCGCGACGGCCAGAAGGCGTCCGCCGTCCAGCAGCCGCCGGGGTCGAGCGGGCGCCCGTCGCGTCGATCGAGCGACAGGATCGCCGCTTCGCGATCGGCGAAGCAGCGCACCGCCTCCTCGCGCGAACGAAGCGATTCGCTTCCGAATACCGGAGTCACGCGCGACGCGTACGGTTCGAGTGCGCCGAGGACGTTGCGCGACGCCGCGAGGCCGTCGAATCCCGCGTCGAGCCACACTTCGAGCTCGGGGATCGAGGCGAGAAGGGCCGCGATCACGCGGGTCTGCGCATCGCCACCGAGCAGCGCGTCGAGATCGGCGACGTAGAGCTTGCGCGTCGCGCAGCGTTCGACGAGGATGCGGGCCACGCGGAGAGGCTCGCTGCTGTCGCAAAGCGCCGAGCGGATCGGTCGATACGCGCTGCGTTCGCCGCGTACCGCGCGCACGACGTTTCCGCCGAGGATATCCACGACCGGTATGACGTCCATGGGATCGCGAATGCGCGTGTTCGTCTACGAATACCTGAGCGGCGGGGCCTGCGCACGCATCACCGCGTCCGACGAGGCGCTCATGCTGCAGGGACGCGCGATGCGCGACGCGCTGGTCTACGACCTCGCGACGATCGGCGGCGTCGCCACCACCTACGCGACGATCGGTCCCGCGGCATCGGCGCCGGGCGCCCGTGCCGTCCGCGCGAAGCCCGGGGAGTGCGCACCCGATTTCGTGCGTCGTCAGGCGCGCGCGCACGATTTCGTCTGGGTCGTCGCACCGGAAAGCGACGGCATTCTAGCCGATCTGTGCAACGTGATCGGCGATGGGCAATGGATCGGCTGTCGCCCGGAGGCGATCGCCATCGCGTCGAGCAAGCGCGCCACGGCGCTCCGGCTGCGGTGCTACGGCATCCCGACGACGTGCGAAGGCGTGCTTCCCTTTGGGCCGGCGATCGGTGACGTTGCACGCTGGGTCGTGAAGCCCGATGACGGCGCGGGCGCAGTCGAGACGCGGGTGCATTCGACGTATGCCGATGCGTGCGCCGACCGAACTGCGTGCGCGGCGCGCGGTGTCGTGGCGACCGTCGAGGCGTGGGAAGAGGGCGACGCGCTCAGTCTTTCGGTGCTCTGCGATGCGCGCTCGGTCGACATGCTGAGCGTCAATCGCCAGCATATCGAAGTCGGTGACGATGGACGCGTCCGCTATCTGGGCGTCAGCGTGAACGTGGGCGTTGGCGACCCCGTGCGTCACGCGCTCGCCCAACTCGCGCAGCGTGTCGTGCACGCGCTGCCCGGGCTCGCGGGCTACGTCGGGATCGACATCGTGCTGCGCGGCGACGGCATTCCCGTGGTGATCGAGGTCAATCCCCGCCTGACCTGTTCATACGTCGGACTTTCGGCGTCGCTCGGCCGCAACGTCGCGCGCGAGGTGCTCTCGCGGTTCACGACGCGCGCGCTCCATGCCACCGTCTGATTCTCCGCAGCCGTCGATCGTCGGCTGGGACATCGGGGGCGCGCATCTCAAGGCGGCGAGTGTGGCCGCGGGACACCTGCACGGCGTCGCGCAGTGGCCGTGCGAGCTCTGGCGCGGAATGTCCGAACTCGACAACGCGTTCGATGTCGCGCTGACGTGCTTTCCTGTGCGCGCGGACACCCTGCATGCCGTCACGATGACCGGTGAAATGACCGACCTGTTCGACGACCGCGAATCGGGTGTCATGGCGATCGCGCGATGCGTCGCGCGCGTGCTCGGCGAACGCACCGCGTTCTTCGCCGCGGACGGCGAATTCGTGCAAGCCGCCGACGTGCACCGTCGTTGGCGCGCCATCGCCTCGGCCAACTGGTCCGCGACCGCACGTCTCATCGCGAATACGGTTCCCGACGCGTTGCTCGTCGACGTGGGGAGCACGACGACCGACATCGTCCCGATCGTCGGCGGCCGCGTCGCCTCGCGCGCCCGCGACGACGCCGACCGCCTGGCGTGCGGGGAGCTGGTCTATGTCGGTGTCGTGCGCACGCCACTCTGTGCGCTTGCGCACCGCATCGACTTCGGAGGTCGCGAATGCAATGTCATGAACGAGTTCTTCGCGACGACGGCCGACGTCTTCCGTCTGACGGGTGAGTTGCGCGCCGAGCACGACCAGGCGGGGACCGCCGACCACGCGGGCAAGGACGTGCCGGCAACGCGTCGGCGCCTTGCCCGGATGATCGGGCGCGACGCGCGCGATGCGAGCGACGAGGACTGGGTTGCGTTCGCGCGAGCGTGGCGCACGGCCGTGATCGATGAAATCGCAGCGAACGTCGAGCGCGTCGTTCGCGATGCCAAGCTCGCGCCCGATGCTCCGGTCATCGGCGCGGGTTGCGGCAGCGACCTCGCCTCGAGGCTTGCGGTCGCGGCGGGAAGGCGCTACGTCGATTTCGACGTGATCGCGGGCGTGCCGGCCGACGCCGGCGTGTGGGCGCGCGTCTGCGCGCCGAGCGTCGCGGTGGCGCTGCTCTTGAACGCCCACATCGCATGATCTGCGTCGTCAAGATCGGCGGCAGCCTCGATGCCGATCCGTCGCTTTCGCGGTGGCTCGCCCTCCTTTCTCGCGCGGGCCGGGGACGCGTCGTCGTCGTCCCGGGCGGAGGCGGATTCGCCGCGCGCGTGCGCGACGCGCAGGCGCGGTGGCGCTTCGACGACCGAGTCGCGCACAACATGGCCGTGCTCGCGATGGTTCAATACGCGATGCTGATGCACGGCGTGTGCAACGCGCTCGTTCCCGCGACGTCGCCGTCCGCGGTGCGCGGCGCGATCGAGGGCGGAGGCGTCGCGCTCTGGATGCCGTTCGAGCTGCTGCGCGAGCACGAGGATGCGCTCACGACGTGGAACGTCACCTCCGACAGCCTCGCAGCGTGGCTGGCCGATCGACTCGAGGCGTCGCGGCTCGTGCTCGTCAAGTCCTGTCCGATCCCATACGGGGCGTCGCTCGCGCAGTGTGCGGACGCGGGGATCGTCGATCTCGAGCTGCCGAAGCTCGTGCGCGGCGCACGCTATTCGGTCGAGCTTCTGCACAAGGGCGACCTCGCGCGGATGCAACGCTCGCTGGAATGTGGCGATGCGACGGCGTGTCAGGCGTCCTCGCCGCCGGCCGCGTGATGCCGCGCCACCGCATCGCGTAACCATGCCCACGCTTCGAGCTCAGCCGGTCCTGCGGTCTTGTCGATCGCGATCTGCAGGTACGCCATCTCGGTCTCGATCTTGCTACGCGGCAGCAAATGCAGCCGGCTCACGAGCACGGCGCCCTCGATCACCGCCGCCTGCGCGCGATTGAAGCCGGTGAATGCCGCGTGGATCTGCTCGCGCACCTTGCGCATGCGCAGCGTGGGCCGGCTCGCGTCGTCGATATGCGCGTCCAGACGCAGCTCCGCATGCCCGAGCGCGGCGAGGAGCCGCACGCCGTCGACGGCCTCGACACGCACGCACGGCCAATCCCGGCGGCCGGTGACGCAGCCGGCGAAGACGCGCGTGTCGGTCGTGAAGTTCACGACCGCGCAGCCGGTCTGCAGCACGTTGTCGTAGGTGCGCGACGGCCTGAACGGCTTCAGGACGACGAAGTCGTTCTCGTAGCGCACGCCCATCGGCGCCACGTGCGGCACTCCGCTGTCGGACACCGTCGTGACGACCGTCTCGTAGATCATCGACGCACTTGCGGGCGCGCGAGGATCGCTTGCCGGCTCGACGGAACTCGTCATCGGTCGCCCGAACGGTCGATCATGGTCGTCCCAGGCACCGCCGACGTCGTCGTATCCTCGGCGACGCGATCGGTTGCGCATCCCCATTCGAGCGGCCGATCCTGCACGTAGCGCTTGCCGAGGCGCCAGGCGATCTCGGCGCGCGCGAGCTCGACGCCGAGGTAGAACGCGTGGCCGACGTCGTGCCCGAGCGCGAGCTTCGGGAACAGCGCGAACGGGTCATCCGAGACGTGGTAGGCGTCGCGATTGTAGACGTGAAGGCCGCGCTCGGAGATCTGGATGCGATAGCTGGGATCGCGGATCGCGCGTGCGGTCTCCTCGATCTCCTGCGGGGTGTCGGGGAACGGGCGCTTGTCGTGCACGGTCATGAGCGCCGGCGAAAACCCTACCGGCAGCGACTGCGCCTCGCGTGCCGCATACATCATGCGCCGCGCGACGTCCGCTTCGCGTACCGCGCGCCGCGCATGTCCGCTCACCTGCGTCGTGAGCACGGCCGACGCGCGAAGCTCGGACGCGATGCCGAGCAGGATCGCATTCATTCCGCTCGTATCGGCTTCGGTCAGCTCGGTGACGTTGCCGATGCCGATGAAGAGCTGGGCCTGCGGGTACCGGGCGCGAAGCCGTACGAAGCGTGCGAGCGCGGCGGCGAGGCCGAACGGAAGCGGGTCGAGGATCGCATCCGCCAGAAAACGTCGGCCGCGCCCGGCCAGCGCCTCGATCGCCGCATCAAGCGAAGCCTCGTCGGTGGGCTCCCGCGGAATCAGGATCGGCGTCGACGCGACCTCGTCGGCAATCCACAGCGTGTCGAGCGTGAGCGAGAGCAGGTAGTCGGCGCCGGCGCGACCACCGCACAGCAGCTCGTCCGCATCGTGCGAGTCGACGCTCACGACGAAACCGTCGCGCTTCAGGCGCCGGACCGCGGTTTCGAGGTGCGGGAACGGCGTGTCCGGGAGGCAGCCGAGATCGATGACGTCGGCGCCTTGTGCGCGAAGCCGCTGCGCGGCTTCCACGATCGCATCGACATCGAGCCGCGGTGCGTCGACGATCTCGGCGAAGATGTCGATGTCGTAGCGAGAGAGATCCGCGGCGCGCGTCGCCTGCCGGAAATAGGTCGGAATGTCCTTGAGATCGTCTGGCCCGCGCTCGACGGCGATACCGTATTCGGCGGACAGCCGAGCGAGGTCGCCGCGGCAGCGGCCGGGGACCAGAATGCGATCGATCGCCTCGGGACGCGGCACGCGACGGAGGATCATGTCGGCCGTCATCAACCCTGCGACCTGGATCCCGATGTCGCGAACGTCCCACGCGAACGGCGCCGGCGCCATGCCGGCGAGCACGCGCTCGAGGCTGCGTTGCGCGAGATGGCCCGTCAGGAAGAGGATGCGTTCCATTGCAGCGCGAGCTCGGAAAGCCGCGCGTCGAGCACGCGTTCGAGCTCCGCGACGGAACAGACGACGCGGCAATGCTCGATGGCGCGCAGCCGTTCCACGTTCTCGAGCTCGATCCTGCGCGGCCTGAGCTCGACCCATTCGTGCGGCGACTTCGTGATGACGAACGGCTCCGTGTCGCACGCGAAGACGATGCTCGGTATCGAGCGCTTGCCGGCCTGCGCGAAGAGGTTGGTGGGCAGCGTATCCGAGATGCCGTACGCGCACTTGGCGACGCTGTTGCTGGTCGCGGGCGCGACGACCAGCGTGTGATAGACGTCCTCGTACAGCATGCCGACCGGCACCGCGCTCGCGCTCTTGTCGCGGAAGACGCGAAAGCGCTCCTTCAAGAGCTCGCGGCCGATGCGGTAGAGGGGCAGCACCTCCTCCCCGGCCTTGGACAGGAACATGTCGACGTCGGGGAGCCGCGCGGCGAGCGCGAGCGATTCCTCGACGTAGTGACCCGATCCGGTGACCGCCCACGCGAATCGCCCCCGACGCTGCGCCACCGCCTCCACGCGCGGGTTCACCTCGTCGCGACGCCCGACCGGCGACGCCCGGCCGGGCGGGGAACGCGGACTGCCTGCGCGCGAACTCGCTGCGCCGACTTCTGGTCCTGCCGGCTTCGCTCGACGACGGCCGCGGTCGATTCGCAAACGACACGGAAGATCGTGTCGACCCACGCCGCGTGCGAAGGCTTCATCAGCACGCAGCGCAGGCAGGCAACGCGTGCGTCGCGCCAAGCCAGACGATCGGGCACCGCCAACGCCCGGCGCGGCAGGTCCACGAGCGAAAGATGGAGGTTTTGGCGCGCGCATTCGTCGAGCACATGCCGCGCATTCGCGGACGCTTCCTCGGCGGAAGCGGCGGCGATCGTCCACACGACGACGTCGAGGTCGGGAGGCGGTCCGGCGACGAAACGCCCATCGTCCCGAAGCCGCCGGTCGAGCGCGACCGCTGCGGCGCGTGCGGCGTCGAGCATGGCTGCGAATCGCCCGTCCTTCGACAGCGGCAGCAGCCGCATCGTCGCCCACAGCGCCACCGCCGCGGCACCCGGACGCGAGCACTCGAAGCCGATTTCGCGCGCCGCGGTCGTGGTCGGCGACTCCGTGCACGGCGATCGTTGGCGGAAGAACCGGCCGTCCCCGGGGTCGCGGAACAGCACGCAGCTGCAGCCATAAGGTTGCAGACCGTGCTTGTGCGGGTCGATCACGATCGAGTCGACTTCGCCGATGCGCTCGAACGCTGCCCCCGTAGTGACGTCCAGGTTGTGGGCCAGGCCGAAATAGCCGCCGTACGACGCGTCGACGTGCAGCCAGAAACCGTAGCGTTCGCGCAGCGCGAGCAGTTCGGCGATCGCGTCGCTCGACCCGCTCGCGGTCGTGCCGAGCGTCGCGATGACGACCCCGATGCCCCCGCGCGCGAGACGCGCGGCGAGCGCG
This sequence comes from Casimicrobiaceae bacterium, assembly GCA_035718935.1. GTDB lineage: Bacteria > Pseudomonadota > Gammaproteobacteria > Burkholderiales > Casimicrobiaceae > VBCG01. Next base: position 25,608 of record DASTGT010000102.1, on the reverse strand, counting down.
GCGGTGTCGAGGCGCAACGCCCGATCGCTCGCCAGCGACTCGAACCGCAGCCCGAGCGCGCGGCTCGTCCGTGCATGGCAGTAATGCGCCTGATCGGAAGCGACGATGCCTGCACCGGGCCGGCGCCGGGAAGCGACCCAGAGCGCTTCGGCATTCGCGATCGTGCCGCCGCCGCACAGATGGCCGGCGAAACGCGACCAGCCGAACATCCTGGCGACCTGCGCGACCGCTTCCCGCTCCATCTGCGCGCTCGCGCGTCCTCCCCCGGACGAATGCGCGTTCGGATTGGTCCAGAGCGCCAACGCGTACGCGAGACGGGCGACCGGATGCGGCGGCTGCTGCATCTGTCCCGCGTACAACGGATGAAAGAACGGATAATCGCTGCCCAGTCGAACGGCCACGTCGCAAAGTACGTCGGCGATGGCCCGTGGATCGCAGGACGTTTCGGCGAACGCGGGCAATGGGTCCTGTGCGCGTTCCATCGTCCCGAGCGCGTCGCGGAGCAGCGATAGCGTGTCCTTTTCCAGCATGACGAGCCCGCAACCGAAGCCCGAGCATTGTCGCACGGCCCCGTGTCCGACGACGCTCGCCTGCGGCCGGCACCGGCTGGCGCTCGACCGTCCGCGCGTCATGGGCGTGCTCAACGTCACGCCGGACTCGTTCTCCGATGGCGGACAGTTCCTCACGCTCGAGCATGCGGTCGAGCGCGCGTGCGCGATGCGGGAGGCGGGTGCCGACGTGATCGACATCGGCGGCGAATCGACGCGTCCGGGAGCGCATCCCGTGTCCGAGCGTGAAGAGCTCGACCGCGTCATGCCGGTGCTGGAAGCGCTCGTCCGCGAGCGGTCGCTTCGCGACGTCGTCTTGTCGGTGGATACGCGCAAGCCGGCCGTCATGCGGGCGGCGATCGGCGCAGGCGCAACGATGATCAACGATGTGCAGGCCCTGCGCGCGCCCGGTGCGCTGGAGGCGATCGCAGCGAGCGCCGCCGGGGTGTGCCTGATGCACATGCAAGGCGAGCCGTCGACGATGCAAGAAGGACCTGCGTACGCCAACGTCGAGCGCGAAGTGCGCGATTACCTCGAAGGGCGAACGCGGGCCTGCCTCGATGCCGGCATCGCGCGCGAGCGCATCGTCGTCGATCCCGGCTTCGGCTTCGGCAAGAACCGCGCGCAGAACGTCGCGCTGCTTCGCAATCTTGGCGTGCTCCGCGATCTCGGGTTCCCGATCCTTTGCGGGCTGTCCCGCAAGAACGTCATCGCCACCCTGCCGGGACGCGCCCCAGGCGAGCGTATCGCGGCGAGCGTCGCCGCTGCGCTCGCGGCCGTGGCCCGCGGCGCATCGCTCGTCCGCGTTCACGACGTGCGCGAGACGTGCGATGCCTTGAGCGTGTGGACCGCGGTGATGGAATGCGGACTAGATGCCGGTTGACGGCGGCTGCCTTGGTTCGCGGGGCGTGCGCGTCGACGTGGGTGCGAACATGCCTGAGTCGCAGCTCGACGTCGGCGCGTCAGGGCCGCTGCGCCCGAAGCGCCTGCTCGAGCAGCTGCACCGTATCGGCGTGCTTGAAATCGCGCGCCATGTCGAGCGCACTCTTGCCGCGATCGTCGACGAGGTCGACGCGAGCGCCGGCCTCGATCAGCGCGCGAACCGTATCGGTCTTGCCGTAGCCTGCCGCCCACATCAGCGCCGTGAGCTTGTTGCGGTAGACGGCGTTGGCGTCGACGCCGTGGCGAAGCAAGACCCGCACGACTTCCGTATGGCCTTCGCCTGCCGCGTACGTGATCGCGTTCTTTCCGAGCTGGTCGGTGGCCGACGGGTTGGCGCCGCGCGCGAGAAGCAGTTCTGCCAAGTCCGTTTGCCCGGCATAGGCGGCCGCCATCAACGGTGTCACGCCGTTGATGGCCGCGACGTTCACGTCGGCGCCGGCGTCGAGCAGCGCGTGCGCGATGTCGGCGCGGCTCGTCTTCAAGGCGAGAAGCAAGCTCGTTTCGCCGAGGCGGTTGCGCGAATTCACCGCCGCACCTTCGTGCAGCGCTCGCGTGACGCCGGCGACATCGTCGTTGCGTACCGAAGCGAGCAGGCGCGCGTTCGTCGCGAGCTCGGCATCGCTCGTCGCAAGCGCGATTCCAGGCCCAACGAGGAGCGTTCCGAGCACGAACGGCAGCGCTGCGCCGGTCGCTACGTCAAACCACGCGCCGAGCCTCGCCACCGCGCGCCGGATGGCGCCGGCGGGAATGAGTCGCGTCCTGTCCACGTTCGATTCCATGTCGAATGGTCGGCGGCATCGCCGGCGTTTGCAAGTTGTACGGAAACGCACTATAACGGCGTTTGCCGCGACGTTGAAGCAGGCTCGAACGGCGGTTGCGTTCCGAAGAACAAGCACCCAAGGAGAGCACAGACATGATCCCAGGCAACACAGGCATTCGTCTCGTCGTCGCGGCAGCGAGCTTGGCACTGTCGCTCGCGACGAGCGCGCAGGAAACCGGCACCGCCGACACGACGGTCGCCAAGCCGATGTCGAGCAAGCTCGCGCCCGTCACGCAGGCGATGCTCGACAAGGCCGCGTCGGATCCGAACAACTGGATCCATTCGAACGGCAGTTACGCGCAGACGCGTTACTACCCCGGCACGCAGATCAACGCCTCGAACGTCGGCAAGCTGAAGCCCGCGTTCGTGTTCCAGACCGCGGTCCTCGAGTCGATGGAAACGGCGCCGATCGTCGTCAACGGCGTGATGTTCCTGACGACGTCGTTCAACCACGTCTACGCGATCGACGCGACGACCGGCGAGGAGTACTGGCACTACAAGCACCGGATGGGGCCGATCACGACGTTCTGCTGCGGTCCGAACAACCGCGGCGTTGCGATCGACGGCGACCGCCTCTTCATGGGCACGCTCGATGCGAAGCTCGTCGCGCTCGATGCGAAGACCGGCAAGCTCGTCTGGGAGCAGCAGATCGCCGAGCCCGACAAGGGCTATTCGGAAACGATGGCGCCGGCGGTCGTCGACGGCAAGGTGCTGATCGGGACGAACGGCGGCGAGTACGGCATCCGCGGCTTCGTGAAGGCGTTCGACGCCAAGGACGGCCATCTGCTGTGGACGTTCTACACGATTCCCGAGAAGGGTCACGAAGGCGTCTTTGCGACGAAGGACGCTGCCGGGCGCGACCTGAAGCGCGACATCGCCGCCGAGAAAGCCGCGTTCGCGAAAGACGCGTCTTTCTACCAGACGCTCGGCGGCGGCGTGTGGATGACGCCGTCGATCGACCGCAAGTCGAACACCGTGTACTTCGTCGTCGGCAATCCGTCTCCCGACCTCTACGGCGCGATCCGTCCCGGCGACAATCTGTACACGGATTCGATCGTCGCGATCGACCTCAACACCGGGCAGTACAAGTGGCACACGCAATACATCCCGCACGACGTCTGGGACCTCGACTCGGTGAGTCCGACGATCCTCACCCAGGCGAAGGATGCGAGCGGCAAGGTGGGCGACGTGGTGATCCACGCCGGCAAGACGGGCGAGGTGTACGTGCACGACCGTGCGAGCGGCAAGCTCATTCGCTACTCCGAGCCGATGATCCCCCACGAGAACATGTACACGCTGCCGACCGCGCAGGGCGCGCGCATGCTGCCCGGCGCGAACGGCGGCGTCGAATGGTCGCCGATGGCGGTGAATCCCAAGCTGCACCTCGCGTTCGCGGCGAACCTGCATCAGCCGATGACCTACCAGGTCGAGGAGGCGGCGTATCCGGGGGGCAGCAAGCTGTGGCTCGGCGGCGCGTTCAAGACGATCCCATCCGAAGAGCAGTGGGGGCAGCTCGTCGCGGTCAATCTCGATACCGGCAAGGTGGCGTGGAAGCACAAGACGCCGCAGCCGCTGATCGGCGGCGTGCTTGCGACGGCGGGCGACGTCGTGTTCAACGGCGAAGCGAACGGCTGGTATCGCGCCTACGACGCGCGCACGGGCAAGGTGCTTTGGAGCTTCCAATGCGGCGCGGGCGTCAATTCCCCCGGCGTCGCCTACATGGTCAACGGAAAGCAATACATCGCCGTTGCCGCCGGCGGCAACAATCAGATCGACGCGAAGCGCGGCAACAGCGTGTTCGTGTTCGCGCTGCCTTAATCGCAGCGCATCGCCGGCGAACGGCCACTCCGAACGGAGTGGCCGTTCGCATGTCTAGCTCGGACGCGAGCCGTTCGCGTGCCTTTCTTCGACCCGATGAAGCGATCGATATTCGCCGCCGCGCTCGCGGTCGTGCTCGCGGCGCCTGTCGCCGCTCAGTTGCCCGCGCAGCGTTCGGCGGGAGAGGCGAAGCCGGCGAAGGTCGACGTGTGTGCCGCGTGCCACGGCGAGGACGGCAACTCGACGAACCCGCAGTATCCGATCCTCGCGCAGCAGAACGCGCGCTACATCTTCCTGCAGCTCAAGGATTTCAAGGAAGGCCGGCGGAAGGATCCGCTGATGAGTCCGGTCGCCGCGACGCTCGAATCCAACGACATGCTGGCGCTCGCCGATTGGTTCTCGAGGCAGAAGGCGAAGCCAACGGGGTTCAAGCCCGATCCCGCGAAAGTGGAGGCAGGGCGCAAGGTCGCCGACGCCGTGTTGTGCTCGATGTGCCACGGCGGCAATTTCGCCGGGCAGAACGAGATCCCGCGCGAAGCGGGACAGCACTACGCGTACGTCAAGAAGCAGCTCGAGGATTTCAAGGCGAAGCGGCGCACCAACGACGCGGGCAACATGGCGAGCGTGACGAGTACGCTCACCGACGAGCAAATCGACGATTTGGCGCAGTTCGTGGCGAACCTCTACTGAAGCAGGGTCCAGGGACCGGGGGGAGCGAGCATCGCGCGGATGCGCGCGCGACGGACGCATCGCGGGCCCTTCAACCGCTTCGCACGCTGGCGTATCCTTGTTCCCCCGCGCGAAATCCGCTGCTCGCGCCGAGACTTCGCCATCGGAGGACAACGTGTCCGTTTCCCTTGCAATGACCGTCAACGGCAAGCCCGTCAACGCAGAAGTCGATCCGCGCACGCTGCTCGTCGACTTCCTGCGCAACCACCTCGGTTTGACCGGGACGCACGTCGGCTGCGATACCGCGCAATGCGGAGCGTGCACGGTTCACGTCGACGGCAACGCGGTGAAGTCGTGCAACGTCCTCGCCGTCCAGGCGCAGGGCGCGAACGTGCTCACGATCGAAGGCCTGATGGCCGAGGACGGCACCATGCATCCGATGCAGGCGGCGTTTCGCGACTGTCACGGGCTGCAGTGCGGCTTCTGCACGCCCGGCATGGTCATGAGCGCGATCGACCTCGTGCAGCGGCATCCGGGCGCCGACGAGGCGACGATTCGCGCCGAGCTCGAGGGCAACCTGTGCCGGTGCACCGGCTACCACAACATCGTCAAGGCCGTGCGCCAGGCGGCGGCCGTGATGGGCCAATAGGAGGCGACGATGGGTGCGAACGATACCGCGACGCTCGCAAGCGTCATCGGGCAGGCGGTGCTGCGCAAGGAGGATGCGCGCTTCCTCACCGGAACGGGCCAGTTCACCGACGACGTGTCGATGCCGCGGCAGACGTACGCGTACTTCCTGCGCTCGCCGCACGCCCACGCGAACATCGTGTCGGTCGACGCGGTGAAGGCGAAGCAGTCGCCGGGTGTAGTCGACGTGTTCACCGGCGCCGATCTGCAAGGTGTCAACGGCCTGCCGTGCGGCTGGCTCATCACCGGCACCGACGGCAAGCCGATGAACGAGCCGCCGCATCCGGTGCTCGCACAAGGCAAGGTGCGTTACGTCGGCGATCCGGTCGCGCTGGTGATCGCCGAGTCGCGGGTGCAGGCGAAAGATGCGGCCGAGCAGATCGTCGTCGAGTACGACGTGCTGCCCGCCGTCGTGCAGTCGCTCGACGCGCTGAAGGATGGCGCGCCGCAGATCCACGAACAGGCGCCGGGCAACAAGTGCTACACGTGGGCGCTCGGCGACAAGGCGGCGGTCGACGCGGCGTTGGCGAAGGCGGCGCACGTCACCAAGCTCGACATCGTCAACAACCGCCTCGTGCCGAACGCGATCGAGCCGCGTGCGGCGCTCGCGAACTACGACCGCGCGAGCGACGAGTACACGCTCTACGTCGCCAACCAGAATCCGCACGTCGAGCGTCTGCTGATGACCGCGTTCGTGCTGGGCTTGCCGGAGCACAAGGTGCGGGTGATCGCGCCCGACGTCGGCGGCGGCTTCGGCTCGAAGATCTACCTGTATCCGGAAGAGACGGCGATGGTGTTCGCATCGAAGCGCATTCGTCGCCCGATCAAGTGGGCGGCCGAGCGCAGCGAAGCGTTCCTCTCCGATGCGCACGGCCGCGATCACGTCACGCACGCGGAACTCGCCCTCGACGCGAACGGCAAGTTCCTCGGGCTGCGCGTGCACACCACCGCGAACATGGGCGCCTACCTGTCGACGTTCGCCTCGTGCATTCCGACCATCCTGTACGCGACGCTCCTTGCCGGTCAGTACACGACGCCGGCGATCTACTGCGAGGTCACCGCGGCCTTCACGAACACCGCGCCGGTCGATGCGTACCGCGGCGCGGGCAGGCCCGAGGCGACCTACGTCGTCGAGCGGATCGTGCATCAGGCGGCGGTCGAGATGGGCATTGCGCAGGACGAGATCCGGCGGCGCAATTTCGTTCGCGAGTTTCCGTACCAGACGCCCGTGGCACTGACCTACGACACCGGCAACTACGACCAGACGCTCGATGCTGCCATGCAGATGGCGGACGTGGCCGGGTTCCCGGCGCGCAAGGCCGACGCGCAGAAGCGCGGCAAGCTGCGCGGCCTCGGCTACGCCGCCTACATCGAGGCGTGCGGGCTCGCGCCGTCGAACATCGCCGGCTCGCTCGGCGCGCGCGCCGGGTTGTTCGAGGCAGGGCAGGTGCGCGTGCATCCGACCGGCAGCGTCACGGTGTTCACCGGCTCGCACAGCCACGGCCAGGGACACGAGACGACGTTCGCGCAGATCGTGGCGGGAAGGCTTGGCGTCCCCATCGAGAACGTCACGATCGTTCACGGCGACACCGGCCGCATTCCGTTCGGCATGGGCACGTACGGCTCGCGCTCGCTCGCGGTGGGCGGCACCGCGATCGTGAAGGCGATCGACAAGATCGTCGCGAAGGGCAAGAAGATTGCCGCGCACCTGCTCGAAGCCGCCGAAACGGACATCGAGTTTCGCGACGGCAAGTTCGCCGTCGCCGGCACCGATCGCAGCAAGACGTTCGCGGAGATCGCGCTCACCGCGTACGTGCCGCACAACTACCCGCTCGCCACCGTCGAGCCGGGACTCGACGAGACCGCGTTCTACGATCCGACGAACTTCACCTATCCGGCAGGCACGCACATCTGCGAGGTCGAGGTCGATCCCGATACCGGCGTCGTCGAGGTCGCCGCGTTCACCGCGTGCGACGACTTCGGCAACATCGTGAATCCGATGATCGTCGAAGGGCAGGTGCACGGTGGCGTCGCACAGGGCCTCGGACAGGCGATGCTCGAGCAATGCGTCTACGATCGCGAGAGCGGGCAACTCCTGACCGGAAGCCTGATGGACTACGCGCTGCCGCGCGCCGACGACGTGCCTTCGTTCCACGTCGGCACGAAGGTGACGCCGTGCACGCACAATCCGCTCGGCGCGAAGGGCTGCGGCGAAGCAGGCGCGATCGGCGCGCCGCCCGCGATGATGAATGCCGTGATGGATGCGTTGGCGCCCGTCGGTGTCACGCATCTCGACATGCCCGCGTCGCCTCATCGCGTGTGGAACGCGATAAGGCAGGCGCACGGTCACGCGTAAGGAGGGCGTCATGTACGCCATCGAATACCAGCAACCGAACAACCTCGCCGACGCCGCGTCGATCCTCGCGTCGACCGGCGGCCGTGCGCTCGCGGGCGGACAGAGCCTCGTGGCCGCGATGAAGCTACGGCTGTCGCAGCCGGGGACGCTCGTCGATCTTTCGCTGATTCCCGAACTGAAGGGCATCCGCAAGGATGGCGACCGGCTCGTGATCGGCGCGATGACCCGGCACGCGGAGATCGCGTCGTCCGACGTGGTGAAGGCCGCGATGCCGGCGCTCGCGAGTCTCGCCGAAGGCATCGGCGACCGGCAGGTGCGCAACATGGGCACGATCGGCGGGTCGATCGCGAACAACGACCCTGCGGCCGACTGGCCCGCGGCCGTGCTCGCGTGCAACGCGACGATTCGCACCCACCAGCGCAGGCTCGGCGCCGACGAATTCTTCAGGGGCATGTTCGAGACCGCGCTCGCGCCCGACGAGATCATCACCGGCGTGGACTTTCCGGCCGCGCAGCGCGCGGCGTACGCCAAGTTCCCGAATCCTGCGTCGCGCTTTGCGCTCGTCGGCGTATTCGTCGCGCAACTCGCCGACGGCAGCGTGCGCGTCGCGGTGACGGGCGCCGCGCCGTCGGTGTTTCGCGCAACCGCGATCGAGAACGCGTTGGCGAAGAGCTTCACGTCTGCGGCGGCGAAGGGCGTAACGATCGATGCGGGCGCACTCAACAACGACCTGCACGGCTCGGCCGAGTACCGCGCGCACCTCGTCTCCGTCATGGCGTCGCGCGCGGTCGCGGCGATCGCCTGATCGAATGGGGATCGGACGCGATTTCCGCCGAAATCGAGTCCGGCCCCAGAAGCAGGGTCCGACCCTGTTCTTCGCGGGCGCGCTGCGATCGCCAACGGCACCGACGTGCCGGAAGACTTTGACCGCTGTCGTAGAATCGAATCGCCGTCCTCACCCACGACGACGGCGCTCGCCATGGCGCCCTCCGCCCACGTCCCCGCGTCCGTCGACCAAACCCTCGCGCTCCTCGCCGCGCAGGAGTACGTCGCGGATCGCCGCCTCGCGACCGCCGTCTTCCTCGCGCTGAAGCTGCAACGGCCGCTCTTCCTCGAAGGCGAGGCGGGTGTCGGCAAGACCGAGATCGCGAAGGTGCTGGCCGCGGGCTTGCAGCGCCCGCTGGTTCGTCTGCAGTGCTACGAAGGCCTCGATACCGCGGCCGCCGTCTACGAATGGAACTATCCGCGGCAGATGATCGAGATCCGCCTCGCCGAGGCCGCGGGGGATGTCGAGCGCAGTGAGCTCGCGCACGACATCTTCACCACGCGGTTCCTGCTGCGGCGCCCGCTGTTGCAGGCGCTGTCCTCGGAGGAAGGCGGCGCGCCCGTCCTGCTGATCGACGAGCTCGATCGCACCGACGAGCCGTTCGAGGCGTATCTGCTCGAAGTGCTTTCCGACTACCAGGTGACGATTCCCGAGCTCGGCACGATTCGCGCGGAAACGCCGCCGATCGTGGTGATCACGTCGAATCGCACGCGCGAGATCCACGACGCCATCAAGCGCCGCTGCCTCTATCACTGGGTCGACTATCCCGACGCGGCACGCGAGCTCGAGATCGTGCGGCGCAAGTGCCCGCACGCTGCCGAGTCGCTGGCGCGCGAAGTGGTCGCGTTCACGCAGCGCCTGCGCACGCTCGACCTCTTCAAGTCGCCGGGGATCGCCGAGACGCTCGATTGGGCGGAGGCGCTCGTGGCACTCGACCGCATCACGCTCGATCCGCAGACGGTCGCCGACACGCTGGGGGCGCTCCTCAAGTACCAGGACGACGTCGGCGCGATCACGCCCGACGTCGCGGCGCGCCTCGTGCGCGAGGTGCAAGCCGAGACCGCCAAGGCATGACGTCGGGCATGCACTCGTCCGGCACCGGTCTGCTCGGTGCGAATGCGTTTCTCGAGGCGCTCCCGCGCGGCCGGCTCGCGGAAAACGTGCTGCATTTCGTGCGCGTGCTGCGCGCTGCCGGCTTGCCGCTCGGGCCGGCCAAAGTCCAGGACGCGCTGGCGGCCGTCGAAGCCGTCGGCATCGCCGAGCGCAGCGACTTTCGCGAAGCGCTCGCGACGGTGCTCGTCTCGCGTCACGAGCACCTGTCGATCTTCGAGCAGGCGTTCGACCTCTACTGGCGCAATCCCAGGCTGCTCGAGAAAATGCTGGCTGCGCTGTTGCCGAAGGTGCGCGGACCCGGCGGACAAGCCGAGGAGGAGCTTCCGGCGCGGCTCGCGCAGGCGATGCTGCCCGCACCGGTGCGCGCGCGGCACGCCGAAGGCGAGGAGACGGAGCTCGATGCGACGCTTTCTTTCTCGCCGCGCGAGGTGCTGCAGAAAAAGGATTTCGCGACGATGAGCATCGAGGAGCTGGCCGAGGCGAAGCTCCTTCTGCGCAGGATGCAACTGCCGGTTCCCGACCGTCCGGTGCGTCGCACGCGCGCCTCGCCGCGCGGGCACGCGATCGACCTGCGCGCGACGTTGCGGCAGAGCGTGGGCGCCAACGCGTCGATCACGCCGCTGCGCTATCGTGCGCGACGACGCCGGCCACCGCCGCTCGTCGTGCTCTGCGACGTCTCGGGCTCGATGGATCGCTATGCGCGCATGCTCCTGCATTTCCTGCACGCGATCACCAACGACCGCCATCGCGTGCACGTGCTGACGTTCGGCACGCGGCTTACGAACATCACGCGCCACCTGCGCCACCGCGACGTCGATGTCGCGCTCGGTCGCGTCGCGGGCGCCGTCTTGGACTGGTCGGGCGGCACGCGCATCGGTGCGTGTCTTGCCGACTTCAACCGGAAGTGGTCGCGGCGGCTCCTCGGCCAGAACGCGGTCGTGCTGCTGATCAGCGACGGCCTCGACGCCGACGCCGCCGAGGGCCTCGCCTTCGAGGCGGAGCGGCTCGCGAAGTCGTGCGCGCGCCTCGTGTGGCTGAATCCGCTGCTGCGCTACGCCGGGTTCGAGGCGCGGCCCGCGGGCGTTCGCGCGATCCTGCCGCACGTCGACGATTTCCTGCCGGTGCACAATCTGGATACGCTCACGAGCCTCGCGCACGCGCTCGCCGGAGAGCGCGCCGTGCGACCGGCCCGGCTCGCCCACGCGACTTGATCGAGGTCATGGCATGGAACTCGCAAATACGCGCATCGTCCCTGCATCGCCGTCGGTGGTATGGGCCGCACTCAACGACCCGGCGACGCTCGCCGCGTGCCTGCCCGGCTGCGAATCGTTCGAGCGAACCGGTGAGGACCGCTACAAGGTCGTGATGGCAGCACGCGTCGGCCCGGTTTCGGCGAAGTTCACGGGCAACATGACGATGACCGATGTCGATGCACCGAACGGATACACGCTGCGCTTCGAAGGGCAGGGTGGCGCGGCGGGATTTGCACGCGGCGAGGCGCGCGTGACGCTGGCGCCCGAGGGCGAGCAGCACACGGCGCTCACGTACGCGGCGAAGGCGCAGATCGGCGGCAAGCTCGCGCAGATCGGGTCGCGGCTCGTCGATGGTGCCGCGGCGAAGCTCGTCGACGATTTCTTTGCGCGCTTCATCGAGCGGGTCGCGCCGGCACCGGCGCCCGCCGCTGCGCCGGTGGACGTTGCGCCTGCGGCGAAAGGCCTCACGCGGCTCGCACCACCAGGCGGCGCGGCGTGGATCCGCTACGCGGCGATCGTCGCGATCGCGATCGTGATCATCCTGCTGTACGCGCGCGGAACGCACTGAAGCGCGCAGGAAGAGGAATCGGACATGGATAGCGTCGATCTGGACGTGCTGCGCAAAAGCGCGGAATGGGTGGACGAAGGCCGGCGGGTCCTGCTCGTCACCGTCACGAAGACGTGGGGCAGTTCGCCGCGTCCCGAAGGCGCGATGCTCGCGGTCCGCGAGGACGGTCTCGTCGCCGGTTCGGTGTCGGGCGGCTGCATCGAGGACGACATCGTCGATCGCACGCGGCGCGAAGGCGTGCACGCGACGAAATGCGAAGTCGTCACCTACGGCATCAGTGCCGACGAGGCGCACCGCTTCGGGCTTCCCTGCGGCGGCACGATCCAGCTCGTGCTCGAGCCCCTGTCGCGCGAATCGGGCATTCGCGCGCTGCTGCGCGAAGTCGAGACGGGCCACCTCGTCGCGCGCCGGCTGGATCTCGCGTCGGGCTTCGCCACGCTGCATCCCGCGCAGGCGACCGACGGGCTCGCGTTCGACGGCAAGGTACTGCGCACGATTCACGGGCCGCGCTATCGCATGCTCGTCATCGGCGCGTCGCACCTTTCGCGCTACCTCGCCGAGATGGCGGTGGGCCTGGGCTACGAGGTGACGATCTGCGATCCCCGCGAGGAGTACACGGAGACGTGGGACCTGCCCGGCGTGCGCCTGGTGCGCACGATGCCCGACGACACCGTGCAGGCGATGAAGCTCGACGAGCGCTCGGCGGTCGTCGCGCTGACGCACGACCCGAAGCTCGACGACCTCGCGCTGATGGAAGCGTTGAAGTCGCGCGCGTTCTACGTCGGCGCGATCGGCTCGCGCGCGAACAACGAGAAGCGGCGCGAGCGGCTGCGCGAGTTCGACGTCACCGTCGAGGAAATCGCGCGCCTGCACGGGCCGATCGGCCTCTACATCGGCAGCCGCACGCCGCCCGAGATCGCGATCTCCATCCTCGCCGAGATCACGGCGATCAAGAACGGCGTCGACCCGGCGCGCATCACGTCGGTCGCTGAAGGCAAGGCCGAGTTCGCGAAGTCGCCGGTGTGCAGCGTGCTCGAACCCGAAGCTGCGCGCAGCGACGCGTAGCGCAAACGATGCGCGAGCGGCGTTATCTGTCCGGCTTCGGCAGCGAGTTCGCGACGGAAGCGCTCGACGGTGCGCTTCCTGTCGGCCGCAATTCGCCGCAGCGCGCGCCGCACGGTCTTTACGCCGAGCAGCTTTCCGGTACCGCATTCACCGCGCCGCGCCACGCGAACCGCCGCGCGTGGCTCTACCGTATTCGACCGGCGGTGCTGCACGGGCGGTTCGCACCGTTCGAGCAGCCCGCGCTCGCAACGGCGCCGATCGCGGCGGTCGACACGTCGCCGAATCAGCTGCGCTGGGATCCGTTTCCGTTCCCCGACGCGCCGACCGATTTCGTCGACGGCCTGCTGACGATCGCCGGCAACGGAAACGCGGCGTTGCAGGCCGGCATGGGCGTGCACGTCTATGCGTGCAATCGCCCGATGCGCGATCGCTTCTTCTACGACGCCGACGGTGAATTGCTGATCGTTCCGCAGGAAGGCGGGCTGTGCATCGCGACCGAGCTCGGCGTGCTCGACGCCGCGCCCGGCGAGATCGTCGTCGTCCCGCGCGGCGTGCGCTTCACCGTCGCGCTCGCGGGCGATCGTGCGCGCGGGTACGTCTGCGAGAACTACGGCGCGATTCTGCGCCTGCCCGAGCTCGGGCCGATCGGCGCGAACGGTCTCGCGAACGCCCGTGATTTCCTGCATCCGGTCGCGGCGTACGACGAGCGCGAAGGCGACTTCGCGTTGATCGCGAAATTCGGGGGGAAACTCTGGCGCGCGCCGATCGATCACTCACCGCTCGACGTCGTCGCGTGGCACGGCAACTACGCACCGTACAAGTACGACCTCGCCCGCTTCAATGCGGTGAATACGGTCACGTACGACCATCCGGACCCGTCGATCTTCACGGTGCTGACGTCGCCCTCCGACACACCGGGCACGGCGAACGTCGACTTCGTCATCTTTCCGCCGCGCTGGACGGTGGCCGAAGCCACGTTCCGGCCCCCGTGGTTTCATCGCAACGCGATGAGCGAATACATGGGGCTCATACGCGGGGTTTACGACGCGAAGGCCGAGGGGTTCGCGCCCGGCGGCGGAAGCCTGCACAACGCGATGTCGGGACACGGTCCGGACGCTGCGACGTTCGAGCGCGCTTCGAGCGACGAGCTCGTCCCGCAGAAGCTCGCCGATACGCTCGCCTTCATGTTCGAAAGCCGCTACGTGATCCAGCCGACCGAGCGCGCGCTCGCAGCGCCGCAACTGCAGGCCGACTACGCGTCGTGCTGGCAGGGACTGCGCAAGCACTTCGCGTGAATCCCAACGATCCCAAGCTCAAGTCGTTCGTTCCCGTCGCGCGGGACTCGCACTTTCCCATCCAGAACCTGCCGTACGGTGTCTTCACGACGCCGGCGAACTACGCCCCGCGCGTCGGGGTCGCGATCGGCGACCTCGTGCTCGATCTCGCCGTGCTCGAGCAGGCGGGGGTGCTCGAGGTCGTTCCCGGCGAGCGGATCTTCAATCGGCCGACGCTGAATCCGTTCATCGAGCGCGGTCCCGAGGTGTGGCGGCGTGCGCGCGAGGCGATCAGCGAGCTGCTGCGTGCGGAGAATGCGCGCCTGCGCGACGACGTGCTGCTGCGCGCGCGCTCGTTCACGTCGCAATCGACGGCGAAGATGCTGCTGCCGCTGGCGATCCCCGGCTACACCGACTTCTACTCGTCGAAGGAGCACGCGACCAACGTCGGCTCGATGTTCCGCGACCCGGCGCACGCGCTGCTGCCGAACTGGCTCTACGTGCCGATCGCGTACAACGGACGCGCGAGCTCGGTGGTGGTCTCCGGTACGCCGGTGATCCGGCCGAACGGCCAGAAGAAGCGCACCGACACGTCGCAGCCGGTCTTCGGGCCTTCGGAGCGCCTCGACTTCGAGCTCGAGATGGCGTTCGTCGTCGGCGTCGGCAACGCGCTCGGCGAGCCGATCCCCGTCGCTCGCGCGCCGTCGCACGTGTTCGGCATGGTGCTGATGAACGACTGGAGCGCACGCGACCTGCAGCAGTGGGAATACATCCCGCTCGGCCCGTTCAACAGCAAGACGTTCGCGACGTCGATCTCGCCGTGGGTCGTCACGCTCGACGCGCTCGAGCCGTTTCGCGTCGACGGCCCCGCGCAGAATCCGCCGCCGCTTCCCTATTTGACGACGAACGGTCCGCAGGCCTACGACATTCACCTCGAAGCGGCGCTGGTGATCGACGCCAAGCCGCCGCAGACGGTGAGCCGCACCAATTTCCGCACGCTCTACTGGTCGATCGCGCAGCAGCTCGCGCATCACACCGTCTCCGGTTGCAACACCCGCGTCGGGGACCTCATGGGTTCGGGCACGATCAGCGGGTCGACGCCGGACAGTTGCGGGTCGCTGCTCGAGATCACCAGAAACGGCGCGAACCCGCTCGCGCTCGACGGTGGCGAGCGGCGCTTTCTCGAAGACGACGACGAGGTGATCCTCACCGGCTTCGCGCAAGCGAAGGACTATCGGGTGGGCTTCGGCGAGGTGCGCGGCAGGATCGTGGGCGCGCGCACGGTTTGATCCCCGATCACGCGCGCCGCCGTCGCCGGCGCACGAGGATCGGCAGCAGTGCAAGCAGCGCGACGAGCCCCAACGCGCCGAGCGTGCGCAACGACGTCGCTTCGTCGAGCGTCGTCGCGCCCCCGAGCGTCGCGCCGAGATTCGCGTAGACCAGCGTCGCAGGGATCGCGGCGACGAGCGTCGCGAGCGCGAACGTCCGCGTCGGCACCGACGAAAGCGCCGGCGCGACGTTGACGACCGCGTATGGAAAGATCGGCGCGGCGCGGAAGAACACCAGCCACCAGAAGCCGTTTTGCTCGAGCGCCTCGTCGATGCGTGCGATGAGGGGCGCGAAGCGGCGTTGCACGGGGTTTGCGAGCAGAAATCGGGCGACGAGGAATGCCAGCGTCGCGCCGGCAGTCTCGCCCGCAACACCGATCGACGTGCCGAGCGCCCGCCCGAACACCACGCCGCACGCGAGCGCGAAGACCAGCCCGCCGGGCAAGCACAAGGCGACGCCGAGCGTGTAGAGGCCGAAGGCGAGCGCCATCGCGGCCCAACGATGCGCGTCGGCGAAGCGGATCAGCGCCTGACGATGCGCTGCGAACGCCTCGAGCGTGAGGTGCTGCTCGACGTCGAACGCGAAGAACGCGACGAGCGCCGCGACGACGAGCGCGACGACCAGCGCGCGTACGATGACGCTCAGGCCGCGCGCCGCAACCCGAACATCCGGCGTCCACGCCGATGCGTCGTGCGCATCGCCTCGTTGCGCCGCTCGTCGGCGCAATGTCGCGCGACTTGCGAGCGCGTCGGATAGGCGTGGATCGACGCCGAGATGTCGTCGACCTTGAGGCCTTTGTCGATCGCGAGCACGCATTCGGCGATGAGCTCGCCCGCATCCGCGCCGACGATCGCCGCGCCGACCAGATGTCCGCGCTTGTCGGTGACGAGCTTCGCGAACCCCTCGGTCTCGCCTTCGGCGCGCGCGCGATCGACGTCGACGAACGGGAAGCGATAGACGCAGTGCTCGAGGCCGTGTCGTCGAGCATCGGTCTCGGAGAGCCCGACGCGCGCGAGTTCGGGATCGGTGTACGTGCACCACGGCACGACGGGCGAGGGCTTCGCCCAGCTCCTGCCGAGGATCGTCTGCGATAGCACGATGCCGGCCTGGTGCTCCGCGACGTGCGTGAACGGGAACTTGCCGGCGACGTCGCCGATGACGTGCACGCGCGGATTGGTCGTGGTGAGCACGTCGTCGACGACGATGCGTCCGTTGTCGACATGCACGCCGGCGGCGTCGAGGCCGAGACCTTCGACGTTGGGGACGCGGCCCGCGGCGAGCATCAGGTGCGTCGCCGCGGTTTGCTCGACGGCGCCGTTCGCGTTGCGCAGCGTCATGCGCACGCGTCCCGCGTGCGGCTCGCCGGACTGCACGCCGCCGACCGTGATGCCGAGACGGAAGCGGATGCCTTCCTCCTCGAGCTGGTGCTGCACGACGTTGGCGAGGTCGGCGTCCTCGCGCGGGAGGATCCGCGTCGCCATGTCGACGACCAATACGTCGCTGCCCAGGCGGCGCAGTGCCTGGGCCATCTCGCATCCGACCGGCCCCGCCCCGATGATGATCAGGCGCGGCACCGCTTCGCGCAGGTCGAAGACGGTCTCGTTCGTCAGGTACGGCACGTAGGCCAGGCCGGCGATCGGCGGGATCGCGGGACGCGAGCCGGTCGCAAGCACGAAGTGCTTCGCCGTGATCGTGCGGCCGTTGACGTCGAATTCGGTCGGCGAGAGGAAGCGGCCGCTGCCGTGGATGACGTCGACGCCGAGCGCACGGAAGCGTTCAGGGCTGTCCTCGATCGCGATGCTCGCGACGACGGACGCCACGCGCTCCATCACGCGTGCGACGTCGGGCTTCGGGTCGGCGGGCGTCAGCGCGAAGCGGTCGGCGTGGCGCATCGTGTGCGCGACGCGCGCCGATTTGCGCAGCGTCTTGGACGGTACGCAGCCATGCCACAGGCATTGGCCGCCCAGACGGTTCTTCTCGATCAGTGCGACCTTTGCACCTAGGTTGGCGCCGCCGGCGGCGACGGCAAGGCCGCCGGCACCTGCGCCGATGACGGCGAGATCGAATTCGGGCTTCAACGCGAGTCCTCCCTCGGGGGACGCGCCGTTTCGGGGCGGCGGGCGTTGTCGCCCGTGCACGGGCTGCGGCGCACGTTCGTTCAGACCGGAAGATCGGCGGGTGCGTTCAACGGCGAGGCGCGAGGGGCGAGCGACGCGGGACGGACGACGCCGCCGGATTTCCTCTCCGCGCGAGCGGGGAAGGCGTCGGGGTGAGCGGCGTATCAGTGGAAGTCGCGCGAGCGCGTCGGCAGTGCGCCGAGCATCGGCGTGAGATCGACGAGCCGGCCGGCGAGCACGTGCACGACGCTGCCTTCGCGCTCGACGCGGCCGTAGACGGCGAGCAGCCGCGCGCCGAGCAGTTCGCGACGCTGGCGGTCGCCGAGATCGCGCCAGACGATCACGTTCGTCGCGCCGGTCTCGTCCTCGATCGTGACGAACACGACGCCGCTCGCGGTGTCCGGTCGCTGCCGGCCGATGACGATGCCCGCGGTGCGCACGATGCGACCGTGCGGCGCGGCACGGATGTCTTCCGATGTGGCGAGGCGGCGCGCGCGCAATTGGGATCGCAGAAGCGCGAGCGGGTGACGACGCAGCGTGAGACCGAGGCGACGGTAGTCGGCGACGATCTCCTGGCCTTCCGTGGGCGCACGAAGCGTGGGCTGCGCCTCGTCGAACGCGCTGTCTGCGAGGAGCGCCGGCAAGCGCTCGACGCCGGCGACGTTCCACACGGCGTCGTGCCGATGGCCGGCGAGGTGCGCGAGCGCATCGCCGTCGGCGAGCGCGGTGAGATCGCGATGATCGAGCTTCGCGCGGTGCGCGAGTTCGGCGACGTCGACGAACTCGCGCTCGCGCCGCGCGTCGACGATGCGTTGCGCGCCGGCTTCCGTCAGGCCGCGGACGAGGCGCAGGCCGAGGCGAAGCGCCGGAGAAAGCAGGGTCGGACTCCCCTTGAGCGCAGCGTCTTCCTTGGCCTCGGCACCCGCCGAAGTGGAGTCTGACCCTGCTTTCTCCAATGTGCAGTCCCACTCGCTCACCGTGACGTCCGGCGGCCGCACCTCGACCCCGTGGCGCTTCGCGTCGGCGACGAGCTGCGCCGGCGCGTAGAAGCCCATCGGCTGCGAGTTCAGGAGCGCCGCGCAGAACGCGGCCGGCTCGTAGTGCTTGAGCCACGACGACACGTAGACGAGCAGCGCGAACGACGCCGAGTGCGACTCGGGAAAGCCGTATTCGCCGAAGCCCAGGATCTGCCCGTAGATCTGTCGCGCGAACGCCTCGTCATAGCCGCGTGCGCCCATTCCATCGACGAGCCGCTGCTCGAAGTGCGCAAGGCCGCCCTTGCGTTTCCACGCCGCCATCGAGCGGCGCAGGCGATCGGCTTCGCCGGGCGTGAAGCCCGCGGCGACGATCGCGAGCTGCATCACCTGTTCCTGAAAGATCGGCACGCCGAGCGTGCGTTCGAGCACCGCCTTGACGGCGTCGCTCGGATACGTGACCGGTTCGAGACCTTGCCGCCGCTTCAGGTACGGATGCACCATGCCGCCCTGGATGGGCCCGGGCCGCACGATCGCGACTTCGATCACGAGGTCGTAGAACGTCGCAGGCCGCAAGCGCGGCAACATCGACTGCTGCGCGCGCGATTCGATCTGGAACACACCGATCGTATCGGCCTCCTGGATCATCGCGTAGACGGCCGGGTCTTCGGCGGGAATGTCCTGCATGCGCAGCCTCGTGCCGCGATGCGCCGAAACGAGGTCGAGCGCGCGCCGGATCGCGGACAGCATGCCGAGCGCGAGGCAGTCGACCTTCAGCAAGCCCATCGCGTCGAGGTCGTCCTTGTCCCATTCGATCACCGTGCGATCGGCCATCGCCGCGTTCTGCACCGGCACCATGCGCTCGAGCGAATCGCGCGCGATCACGAAGCCGCCGACGTGCTGCGACAGGTGCCGCGGAAAGCCGAGCAGCTGGCCCGCGATCGTGATGATGCGGCGTATCTTCGGATGCTCGGGATCGAAGCCCGCTTCGCGGATGCGTTCCGGCGGAATCGCGCGGCCATCCCACCAGGCGAAGACGCCCGACAGGCGATCGAGCTGCGCGAGGTCGAGGCCGAATGCGCGACCGACGTCGCGCACCGCGCTCTTCGGCCGATAGGTGATGAGTGTCGCCGCGAGTGCCGCGCGGTGGCGGCCGTACTTGCCGTACACGTACTGCATGACTTCCTCGCGCCGCTGGTGCTCGAAGTCGACGTCGATGTCGGGCGGCTCGTTGCGCTCTTTGCTGATGAAGCGCTCGAACAGCATTTCGCTGCGTGCCGGATCGACCTCGGTGATGTGCAACGCGTAACAGACCGCCGAATTCGCCGCCGAGCCGCGTCCCTGGCAGAGGATGTCCTTCGCGCGCGCGAACGCGACGATGTCGTGCACGGTGAGGAAGTACGGCTCGTAGCGCAGCTCGGCGATCAGCGCGAGCTCGTGCTCGATCAGCGCGCGGACGTTGGCGGGGACGCTCGTGCACCGGAATGCGCTGTCACCGCGAAGAAAATCGGGTTCTCCATACCGTTGTGCCAGCCCTTGCTCGACGAGCTTGCGCAGCCACGTCGTCGCCGTCTCGTCCGGCGGCACGATCTCCTCGGGATACTCGTAGCGCAACTCGTCGAGCGAAAAATGACAGCGTTCGGCGATGCGCAGCGTTTCGGCGAGCAGCTCGGGTGGATACACGTTGGCGAGGCGCGCGCGCGAACGCAGGTGCCGCTCGCCGTTCGGATGCAGCGCATGCCCGCAGTCCGCGAGTGACATGCGCAGGCGAATCGCCGTCAGCGTGTCCTGCAGCGCACGGCGCGCGCGCACGTGCATGTGCGCATCCCCGCACGCGGCGAGCGGAAGGCCGGCGTGATGCGACAACGCCTGCATCTGCGCGAGCCGTGCCGCGTCGCCGGCTTGCGCGAGCAGTTCGACGCCGATCCACGCGCGTTCGGCGAACACGTCCCTCATCCATCCGGCAGAGGCGCGCGAACGTTCGTCCACGTCGCAGCCTCGCAGGTCGAGCGCCGGCAGCCACAGTGCGAGGCAGCGCGATGCAACGCTCGCGACGTCGTCGCGCGTCAGCCGATACGAGCCCTTCCTCGCCTGCCGGCGCCCGCGCGTGACGAGCTGCGACAGGTCGCCGTAGGTTTCGCGATCGGTCGCGAGCAGCACGAGCTTCGTGCGGTCGGCGAGCGTCACTTCGCTGCCGATCACGAAGGGGAGGTCAGCTTCCTTCGCCGCGAGATGCGCGCGCACCACGCCTGCGAGCGTGCATTCGTCGGTGAGCGCAAGCGCCGTGTAGCCCTGCGCCTTCGCGCGCTCGACGAGCTCCTCGGGATGCGAGGCGCCGCGCAGGAACGAGAAATTCGACAGGCAGTGCAGCTCGGCGTAGGCCGGCAGCAGGTCGGGCGACCGCATACCGTACAAGTATACGGTCTTCGTGCCCGGTCCACGGCGCGTGACGTAAAATTCGGCGCTGCCGTCCATGCCGCCGCGCCGCAATGAACGGTCGGGGCGCCCCTCCGTTTCTTCCCCACGAAACCTCGATGACCGTCATTCCCTCCGATCGCTTCGTCCGTTACGACGAGCTCACCGAGCTCGTGCACGCGCTGGCCCGCGAGCATCCCAACCTCGTGAGCGTCGAATCGATCGGCAAGAGCCACGAAGGACGCGACATCTTCGTGCTGACGGCCACCCACACGAAGACCGGTTCTGCGAGCGAGAAGCCCGCGTTCTGGGTCGACGGCAACATCCATTCGACCGAAGTCGCCGCCTCGGCCGCCGCGCTCTATTTCCTGAACATGCTCGTGACGCACTACGGCCGCGACGCCGACGTCACGCGTGCGCTCGACACGCGCGCGTTCTACGTCTGCCCGCGCGTCAATCCCGACGGCGCCGAATGGGCGCTCGCCGACAAGCCGAAATGGGTTCGCTCGAGCACGCGTGCGTATCCGTACGACGAGGAGCCGAGCGAGGGACTCGTCGTCGAGGACATCGATGGCGACGGGCGCATCCTGCAGATGCGCATCGAGGATCCGAACGGCCTGTGGAAAGCACATCCGGACGCACCGCAACTGATGGTGCGCCGCGAGCCGACCGAAGCCGGCGGCACGTACTATCGCATCCTGCCGGAGGGTCGCTACGACGATTACGACGGCTACACGCTGAAGATCAAGCCGCCGCGGCAGCGCCTCGACCTCAACCGCAATTTCCCGGCGAGCTGGCGACAGGAGTTCGAGCAGCAGGGCGCCGGACCGTATCCGACTTCCGAACCCGAGATCCGCGCCTTCGTCGATTTCATCGTCAAACATCCGAACATCACGGCAGGCACCTCGTTCCACACGTGGAGCGGCGTGCTGCTGCGGCCCTTCGAGCACCAGCCCGACGAGAACATGGACGCCGAGGACCTCTGGTTCTACCAGCGCGCGGGGAAGAAGGGCACCGAGCTCACCGGCTATCCCGCGATCTCGGTTTTCCACGAATTCCGCTACCACCCCAAGGCGGTGATCGGCGGCACGTCGGACTGGATCTACGAGCATCTCGGAATCTTCTCGTGGGTCGTCGAGATCTGGTCGCCGATGCGCGAGGCGGGCATCGGCGACTACAAGTTCATCGACTGGTTCCGCGATCACCCGATCGCCGACGATCTGAAGCTCTATCGCTGGAACGAGGAGAAGCTCGGAGGTGCAGCGCATCGCGCATGGCGCGCGTTCGATCATCCGCAGCTCGGCAAGGTCGAGATCGGCGGCTGGGATCGCTTTCACGCGTTCGGCAACCCGCCGCTGCCGCTGCTCGAGCGCGAGATCGCGAAGTTTCCCCGGTGGCTGCTCTGGCAGGCGCTCTGCTCGCCGAAGCTCGAGCTCGTGCACGCGGGCCCTGCCGCCGTCGGCGACCGAACGTGGAAGATCACGGTCGTGCTGCAGAACAGCGGATGGCTGCCGACGTACGTGACCAAGCGCGCGCTCGCGCGAAAGACGGTGCGCGGCATCGTCGCCGAGATCGCGCTGCCGCAGGGTGCGACGCTCGTCTCGGGCAAGGCGCACGATGACGTCGGGCAGCTCGAGGGGAAGGCGTACAAGCACACCGGCGTTTCGTTCTGGCCCGATTACAACGTGACCGACGATCGCATGAAGCTCGAATGGGTCGTGCGCGCCGAGCCGGGTGCGACGATCGAAGTGGTCGCGCGCCACGAGCGTGCGGGGACCGTGCGCGCGAACGTCGTGCTCGGCTGAACGCACGGGCCTCGTCGCATCACGACGAGAACCGCGACGCGAGCCGACCAGGGGAGGGGCGAATGAATGCAGGGAAGCGGCGGGTGGTTCATTTTTCGCCAACGTTTCGCGAGCGCCCGACGCTTCGCCTATTGGCGCTGGTCGCCATCGCGCTCGTCGCCGGATGCGCGGCGCCGCCCGCCTCGCAGCGCGCCGGCCTCGAGCGCATCGAGCACGTGATCGTCATCTACGCCGAGAACCGGAGCTTCGACAACCTCTACGGCTTGTTCCCGGGCGCCAACGGGCTGGCGAATGCGACGGCCGCGCAAGCCACGCAAGTCGATCACGACGGCAAGCCGCTGCCGCACTTGCCGCCGGTGTGGAAAGGGAACGCCGCGGAGGCCGACGCTGCCTTTCCGAAGGATCTGCCCAACCGGCCGTATCGCATCGACGCACCGCCCATCGACCTGCCGCTCTCGGTGAAGACGCGCGACCTGATCCACGCGTTCTATCGCAACCAGGAGCAGATCGACGGCGGCCGCAACGATCGTTTCGCGCAGGCAAGCGACGCCGGCGGGCTCGTGATGGGCTACTACGACGGTTCGAAACTGCCGATGTGGAAGTGGGCGCAGGAATATACGCTCGCCGACAACTTCTTCATGGGCGCATTCGGCGGCTCGTATCTCAATCACGTCTGGCTGATCTGCGCGTGTACGCCGGTCGACGCCAACGCGCCGGCCAAACTGCGCGCGAAGCTGGACGATCGCGGCTGGCTCGTGCGCGCGCCGTCGTCGCCTCCGTCGGTGCTCGACGGACCGCCTAAGTTCGCGCAGTCGGGATTGCTCACGCCCGACGGCTATTCGGTCAATACGACGCAGCCGCCCTATCAGCCGTCGCTCGTGCCGCCCGCGAAAAACGGCGATCCTCGCCTCACCGACCCCGCCCAATACACGCTGCCGCCGCAGACGTCGACGACGATCGGCGACACGCTGTCGGCCAAGGGCGTCACGTGGACGTGGTACTCGGGCGCGTGGGACGACGCATTGCAGGACGGGATGCAGCCGCCCGAAGCGAAGCGCGTCGTCATCAATTATCGCGAGCCGGGCGGCAAGAACTTCATCACGCACCACCAGCCTTTCAATTATTTCAGGAACTACGCGCCGGGCACTGCCGCGCGCGCCGCGCATCTCAAGGACGAAAAGGAGTTGCGCGCGGGCATCGCGAACGGCGAGTTGCCGCAGGTCGTCTTCTACAAGCCGCAGGGATCGCTGAACGAGCATCCCGGCTACGCCGACGTGCTGTCCGGCGATGAGCACATCGCGGACATCGTCGAGAAGATCAAGGCGAGCCCGCTGTGGTCGACTTCCGCGATCATCGTCACCTACGACGAGAACGGCGGATTCTGGGATCACGTGGCGCCGCCGAAGGGCGATCGCTGGGGCCCCGGCTCCCGCATTCCCGCGATGGTCATCTCGCCGTTCGCGAAGCGCCACTACGTCGATCACACGCACTACGACACGACGTCGATTCTCAAATTCATCACGAAGCGCTTCGATCTCGCGCCGTTGCCCGGCGTGCGCGCGGAGGCGGGAGATATGACGGGGGCGTTCGAGTTCTGACCTCGCGCGTGCCCCGCGGCATATGGATCCTCGGGTTCGTCAGCCTGCTGATGGACACGTCGAGCGAGATGATCCATGCGCTCCTGCCGCTCTACATGGTCGATGCGCTCGGGGCGTCGATGCTCGTCGTGGGCTTGATCGAGGGGATCGCCGAGGCGATCGCCATGATCGTCAAGGTCTTCTCCGGTTACGCGTCCGACGCGTTCCGGCGCCGCAAGGCGCTCGTCGTGCTGGGCTACGGTCTCGGTGCGTTGTCGAAGCTGGCGTTCCCGCTCGCGTCGTCGCTCGGGATGGTCGTCGCGGGCCGCTTCGTGGACCGCGTCGGCAAGGGCATCCGTGGCGCGCCTCGCGACGCGCTGGTCGCCGACCTCGCACCGCCCGACGTGCGCGGTGCGGCGTTCGGCTTGCGCCAGGCGCTCGATAGCGTCGGCGCCATCGCCGGTCCGCTCTTCGCGGTGCTCCTGATCGCAACGTTCGCCGGTCATTTCCGCACCGTGTTCTGGATCGCCGTGCTGCCGGCGGTGCTCTGCGTTGCGCTCCTCGTGTTCGGCGTCGAGGAACCCGCGTCGCGCCACGCCGGGCATGCAAAGCGCGTGTCGTGGAAGGATGTGCGACGGCTCGGCGCGGGTTTCTACGTCGTCACGGCGATCGCCGCGGTGCTCACGCTCGCCCGGTTCTCGGAGGCATTCCTCGTGTTGCGCGGGCAGGACGTCGGGATGGGGATCACCGGTGCGCCGTGGGTCATGGTCGCGATGTCCATCGTCTTTGCCGCGTTCTCGTATCCCGCCGGGCACCTCGCCGATCGCGGCCATGCGAAAGCGTTGTTGTTTGCCGGCCTCGCTGCGCTCGTCGCGAGCGACCTCGTGCTCGCGCTCGCGGCTGGGGCGCGGGGCGCACTCACCGGCGCCGCCCTGTGGGGGCTGCACATGGCGTTGACCCAGGGACTGCTCGCCGCGCTCGTCGCCGCGACCGCGCCGGCCGAATTGCGCGGAACGGCGTTCGGGGTGTTCAACCTCGCGAGCGGCGTCGCGCTGCTCGTCGCGAGCGCGCTCGCCGGCTTCCTGTGGGACGCGATCGGCCCGCCCGCGACGTTCTTTGCCGGCGCCTCGTTCACGATCGTCGCCGCGCTCGCGCTCGCGCGCTACGTTCGCCACGTCCCGTCGCTCGGCGCGCCGCGCTGACCGCGGGCGCCGGGAAACGAGGCGGAAGCTTTCCGGCGCTTTCGCTGTTGGCCTTCGGATCTGGCGTAAGCTTGATCTTGCGATGAACGACTCCGCCCACCCCGCGATCCCCGCCGTGCCGCGCAGTTCCGGCGGCGCGGTGGCGGCGACGAGGGCGGCCAGCAAGCCCTGCGTCAGCGCCATGTGCAGCCCCCAAAGCGAGGCGCCCGCGATGGCGCCGGGTGCGCCGCCTGCGAGCGCCAGCACGACG
>DASTGT010000101.1:0-27637 GCA_035718935.1 Casimicrobiaceae bacterium | reverse complement strand
CGAGCACGAGCGGATGCTCGTGCTCGCGGTCCGGATGCACGACGCGCCGATATCCCAGCACGACGAGGGAAATGCCGCCTGCGACCCACCACCAGGCGGAGAAGCCGAACAGATAGAGCAACAGGTCGGACAACCACGCGCCGACGATGCCGCCGCGATTGGCGATCGCGCCGCCCACGCCCGTCGTCGACCACGCCGGGTCCGTTTTCGTGTACGTGACGAGTGTCAGCGCGAGATAGAGAAACGACGCGGCGACGAGCAGCCACCACGATTCGCGCAGAAGCCGCGCCATGCGCGGCGAAAGCTCCGGGGCCGGCGGCGGACGCCGCCTGCGGGCATTGCCGTTTCGCTTGGAAAACATCAGGCTAGCGCCCAAAGCTCATGCGGGCCATTATACGGGCGCGGCCGTACGCGCAATAGCGCTGACCAACGACGTGGCCGTGACTGCAGTACCGGTGTTGTAATCGCAACGACCGGCCGGTCGACGTCGCGTCCTCGGCGCACCGTGGGCAGACGCCTTGCGCGTCGGGTCCCGATCCCCATCTCCCAGTAAAATCACCGTCGCCCCCGCGCTTTCCGTGCACCGGGCGCCCGGTCCGATCTTTCCCTCGCTCGATCATGCCCGCCAAGCACGCTCGCCTCCTGATCCTCGGCTCCGGTCCCGCCGGCTACACCGCCGCCGTTTACGCTGCCCGCGCGAACCTGCACCCGGTGCTGATCACCGGTCTTGCTCAAGGCGGTCAACTGATGACGACGACCGAGGTCGACAACTGGCCGGCTGACACCGACGGCGTTCTCGGTCCCGAACTGATGGCGCGTTTCGAGAAGCACGCCGCACGCTTCGACACCGAGATCGTGTTCGATCACATTCATGCGGTCGACCTGTCGCAACGGCCGTTCCGCTTGAAGGGCGACAGCGGCGAATACACGTGCGACGCGCTGATCATCGCGACCGGCGCGTCCGCGCGTTACCTGGGGTTGCCTTCCGAAGAAGCGTACATGGGCCGCGGCGTCTCGGCGTGCGCGACCTGCGACGGCTTCTTCTACAAGGGCCAGGACGTCGTCGTCGTAGGTGGCGGCAATACCGCCGTCGAAGAGACGCTCTACCTGTCGAACATCGCGCGAACGGTGACGCTCGTACATCGCCGCGATCGCCTGCGCGCGGAGGCGATTCTCGTCGACCGCCTGCACGCGAAGGCCGGCCCCGACGGCAATGTCCGCATCCTGTGGAACCACGTGCTCGACGAAGTGCAAGGCGACGCGAGCGGCGTCACCGCGGTGCGCGTGCGCGACGTGCAATCCGGCGCGACCAAGACGTTGCCGGTGCACGGCGTGTTCATCGCGATCGGTCACACGCCCAATACGCAGATCTTCGAAGGCCAGCTCGCGATGAGCAACGGCTACATCTGCGTCAAGGGCGGCGCCGACGGCAACGCGACAGCGACGAGCGTCCCCGGCGTTTTCGCCGCCGGCGACGTCGCTGATCAGGTCTATCGGCAGGCGGTCACGTCGGCGGCGACCGGCTGCATGGCGGCGCTCGACGCCGAAGTCTTCCTCGAGACGTCGGCGCTGACGGCGGTCGAGCCCGCGGTCGCATGATGCCGTGGCGCGACTCGATGAACTGAAGTCGCTGCTCGATGCGGCGCGTAGCCGTGCCGAACGCGAAGCACCGCGTGGCAACGCGCGCGAGCGCGCCGGGCACAACGAAGGACCGCCGCCCGTGCGCGGCAACGGACACGCCGTCGCCGGGAAGCAGCATGCGGCGCACGTCGCACCGCGGCCCCTGTCGGGAAAGCGTCACCTCGGCGCGACCAAGCACGCCCACGACGACATCGACATCGGCGAGGCGTTCTCCGACGTGACCCGGCTGCCGCCGCGCAATCGCGCCGCATCGACCCGCGCGCGGCCCGCGCCGCACGCTCGCTCCCGCATGCGAGACGAGTGCGAGGTGCTCGAGCTCGCCAAGTACGGCACCGAGCCTGCGCCGCATACCTGGGACATCGGGCAGGAGCTCGAGGGCGAGCAGACGTTCGTACGCGCCGGGCTGGGCAGCGACGTGCTCGTCAAGCTGCGCCGTGGGCACTGGGTCGTGCAGGCGGTGATCGATCTGCACGGCATGACGCAGACCGAGGCGCACGATGCGCTCGCCGACTTCCTGCTCGACGCGCGCAACCGTGGATTGCGCTGCGTGCGCGTCATCCACGGGAAAGGCCTCACGTCGCCGAATCGGGAGCCGGTGCTGAAAGGCAAGGTCCGCCGCTGGCTCGCGCAGTGGGACGACGTGCTCGCGTACTGCGAGGCGCCGCCGCACGCGGGCGGCAGCGGTGCGGTCGTCACCCTGCTTCGCGGCCGCTGATTCACGTCGCCGCGCACGACGGCCGCCCGATCCGTCACAATTCGACTTTCCCGATGATACGGCCGCGGAGCTCGAGCCGGCACCGCCGCGGGCCCCGCGCGTCCCGTCGATAGGAGCAACCCATGCCGTCCGCCGATCCGCCGCGATTTTCCGATTTGATTGCCGCCAACGAGGCGACATTGCTCACCGACTGGATGAAGCAGCAGAAAGCGGCGCGTGGCACCCGTCTGGACCTGCTCGGCGAATCGGAGCTCGAGGATCAGTCGCGACGATTTCTCCGCGGCCTGCGCACCGCGCTTTCAAGCGGCGATCTCGACGACATCGCGCAACCCGGGTGGTCCGACGTGCGCGATCTCCTGCGCGAGATTTCGCGCTCGCGCGCGCTGCAGGGTTTCAAGCCGAGCGAGACGGCGCTTTTCGTGTTCTCGCTCAAGCAGCCGCTCTTCGCGCTGCTGCGGGACGCGCAGGACGCGCGCGACGTTGCGCCGGAGCGGCTCGCGCATGACACCTGGCAGATCTCCGCGCTGCTCGACCAGCTCGGCCTGTTCACGATGGAGGCCTATCAGCAGACACGCGAGGAGATCATCGTGCGCCAGCAGCAGGAACTGCTCGAGCTGTCGACACCGGTCGTGCAGCTGTGGGATCGCATCCTCGCACTGCCGCTCGTCGGCACGCTCGACAGCTCGCGCACGCAGGTGGTGATGGAAAGCCTGCTCGACCGCATCGTCGCGACCGGATCGGAGATCGCGATCATCGACATCACCGGCGTCCCGACCGTCGACACGCTCGTCGCGCAGCACCTGCTGAAGACGATCGCGGCGACGCGGCTCATGGGCGCCGACTGCATCATCAGCGGCATTCGCCCGCAGATCGCGCAGACGATCGTGCACCTCGGCGTCGATCTCGGCACCGTGGTGACGAAGGCGACCCTCGCCGACGCGTTCGCCGTCGCATTGAAGCGCACGCGCGATGCGTCGCACGGCGCGCACAGGGATCCGACGGCGTAAGTGCCATGGACCGCATCCCGATCCTCAAGATGGGCGAGTACCTGCTCGTCACGATCCAGGTCGACATGCACGACCAGCTCGCGCTGGCGCTGCAGGAGGACCTGACCGAGCGGATCAGTCGCGAGCGGGCGGCCGGCGTGCTCATCGACATCTCGTCGCTCGACGTGGTCGACTCGTTCATCGGACGCATGATCGCCAACATCGCGGCGATGGCGCGCGTCCTCGACGCCGATACCGTCGTCACCGGCATGCGGCCGGCGGTGGCGATCACGCTGGTCGAGCTCGGACTGTCGCTCGAAGGCGTGCACACCGCGTTGAACGTCGAGCGCGGCATGGCGCTGCTGCGGGAGAAGGTGGCAGCGCGCGATGCCTGAAGGCGACGGCGATTCGACGAAGGCCGCGCGGAGATGCGATCTCCGACTGCCGATCCGCGCCTCCGAGGACATCGTGCGCATGCGCCAGGTGGTGCGCGAGCGCGCGGTCGCGCTCGGCTTCGGCCTCGTCGACCAGACCAAGCTGGTCACAGCGGCGAGCGAGCTCGCACGCAATGCGCTCATTCACGGCGGTGGCGGCGAGGCGGAGGTCACCGCACTGCGCGCCGGCGAGCGCAGCGGGCTGCGCCTCGAGTTCATCGATCGCGGCCCGGGCATCCCGGACATTCAGCAGGCGATGCAGGATGGATTCACCACCGGCTCGGGCCTCGGTCTCGGCCTCGGCGGTGCGCGTCGACTCGCGAGCGAATTCCGGATCGAGTCGACGCCGGGACAGGGCACGCGCGTCACGATCGTACGGTGGCGATGAATCGCGTCATCCGCGTCGATGAGCGCAGTCAGGTCGCCGAGGCGCGCCGCGAGGCCGTTCGCCTCGGGCAGTCGGTTGCGCTGGACGCCGCGTCGATCGACCAGCTTGCGCTCGCCGTGACCGAGACGGCCACCAATCTCGTCAAGCACGCGCGCGAGGGCCGCATCCTGCTCGCCCCGCTCACCGCCGACGGGGCACGTGGCGTCGAAGTGATTGCGGTCGATCGCGGGCCCGGCATGGCGAACGTCAGCGCGAGCATGCGCGACGGGCACTCCACGGCGGGCAGTCCCGGGCTCGGGCTCGGCTCGATCGCGAGGCTCGCCACCGATTTCGACATCTACTCGCAGCCGGAGGTCGGCACCGTGTTGCGCTTCGAGTTCTGGGAACACGTGCCGAAGCGCACGTCGGCG
This sequence comes from Casimicrobiaceae bacterium, assembly GCA_035718935.1. Taxonomy (GTDB): domain Bacteria; phylum Pseudomonadota; class Gammaproteobacteria; order Burkholderiales; family Casimicrobiaceae; genus VBCG01. The sequence continues at coordinate 23,063 of DASTGT010000101.1, read as the reverse complement.
CTCGTCGTCGGCGGGGTGTGCACCGCCAAGTCGGGGGAGCCCGTATCAGGCGATAGCTGGACGGCGCCGGGAGACGCGACGCCGCTTCGGCTGCTCGTCGTCGACGGCCTCGGCCATGGTCCGCAGGCGGCGGCGGCCGCGATCGCTGCGGTCCGCATCGCCACCGAGAAGCCGGCGCTCGCGCCGGAGGCGCTGCTTTCGGCGATGCACGGCGCCTTGCGCAGCACGCGCGGCGCTGCGGCGTCCGTCGCGCACGTGTGGCCGACCAAGGCGGCGGGGATCTACGCCGGCGTCGGCAACATTCGGGGCGTCGTGCACGAGCACGACCGCGTACGGGGCCTCGTCTCGCACAACGGCACGCTGGGTCAGCAGGTGCGCAAGCTGCAAGCGTTCGATTTCGCCTTTCCAGCCGGCGCGGTGCTCGTCATGCATTCCGATGGGATCGCGTCGCGTTGGAGCCTCGATGCCTATCCCGGACTCACGCGGCATCATCCCGCGGTGATCGCGGCGGTCATTCATCGCGACCACGCGCGCGGGCACGACGACGCGACCGTCGCGGTGATGTGCCACCTCGCTGTACAGTCTCGATGAACGAACTGGTCGAACGGCTGACGCTTCGCAACGAGCATGACGTCGTCGTCGCGCGCCAGCGCGCACGCACGATCGCCCAGTTCGTCGGCTTCGACAGTCAGGATCAGGCGCGCATCGCGACGGCGGTCTCGGAGATCGCGCGCAATGCGGTGCGTTACGCGCACGGCGGGCGAATCGAATTCGCGGTGGAAGGCGAGAACGTGTGTCGGGCACTGGCGATTCGCATCGCCGACGAGGGGCCCGGCATCGGCGACCTGGCGTCGATTCTCGACGGAAGCTACCGCTCCCCCCACGGCATGGGCCTCGGAATCGCCGGCGCACGACGACTGATGGATGCCTGCGACATCGCATCGGATAGCCGGGGTACGCGCGTCTCCATGACGAAGACGCTCGACCCGAGCCACGCGGCGCCGATGCGCGAGTCGCTCGCGCGCGTCCGCCGCGCGCTCCAACAGGCGCCTGCCGGAAATGCCGCGGACGAGTTGCTGCAGCAACAACGCGAGCTCCTGGCGGCGCTTGCCGAAACGCGCGATCGGCAAGAGCAGCTCGCCCATTTGAACCGCGAGCTGGAGGACACGAACCGCGGCGTCGTCGCGCTGTACGCGGAGCTCGACGAAAAGGCCGCGCGCCTGCGGCAGGCCGACGAGATGAAATCTCGGTTCCTGTCCAACATGAGCCATGAATTCCGCACGCCGCTCAACTCGATCCGCGCGCTCGCCGGACTGCTGCTCGAACGCGTCGACGGGCCGCTCACTCAGGAACAGGCTCATCAGGTCACCTTGATTGCCAAGGCCGCCAACGACCTTGCCGAGCTCGTCGACGACCTGCTCGACATCGCGCGCATCGAAGCCGGAAAGCTCGAGATCGTCAACGTCGAGTTCACCGTCGACGGGCTCTTCAGTACGCTGCGTGGCATGCTGCGGCCGCTCGTGAGCAACAACGTCGCGCTCCACTTCGTGCCGGCGAGCGACCTGCCCCCCCTGGTGTCCGACGAAGGGAAGGTCGCGCAGATCTTGCGAAACTTCATTTCCAACGCGCTCAAGTACACCGAGCACGGGAGCGTCACCGTGGCGGCGCGCCGGCATACCGACATCGTCGAGTTCGTGGTCGAAGACACCGGCATCGGCATCGCACCCGAGGATCACGAGCGCATCTTCGAGGAATTCGTGCAGGTGCGAGGGCCGCTGCAGGCGCGTGCCAAGGGAACCGGTCTGGGCTTGCCGCTCTGCCGGCGTCTCGCGCACGCGCTCGGCGGTCACGTTGCCGTCGACAGCAGTCTCGGTCGCGGCTCGCGCTTCTTCCTCACGCTGCCAATGGCGCCTGCGCAAGTGAGCGCGCGCATCGGTGCGCAGCCCTCGCCGTCGGACGCCGGAACGGGACGGCCGACTGGCGCGCGCGTGCTCGTCGTGGAGGACGATGCCGGCGCGAGTTATGCCATGCGCCGGCTGCTCGAGAGCGCCGCGTTTCACGTGGTCGCGGTCGCGACCGGCGAAGCGGGCATCGAATCGGCGCGCACGCTGCTGCCGGATGCGATCGTGCTCGATCTCGGCTTGCCCGACATCGACGGCTTCGCGCTGGTCGAGCGGCTGCGCGGCGCGCCGGCCACCCGCGACATTCCGATCGTCGTCTGCACGTCGCGCACGCTCGACGACGTCGAGCGTGCGCACCTCGGCGACGTCGTCCATGCGGTGCTCGCGAAGGACGAGATGTCGCGCGCGCTCACGGTCAGCGTGCGCACGGCGGTTGCACGCGCACGGCTTTCACGCTCCGAGGCCGCATGAAGCTCGCCGCCGCACCGACGGTCCTCAACGTCGACGACAACGAGCCGGCGCTTTACGCGAAGACGCGCATCCTGCGCCGTGCCGGCTTCCACGTGCTCGAGGCGCAGGACGGCGCCACGGCCCTGCGGCTCGTTGCGCAGTCCATGCCGCAGCTCGTGCTCCTCGACGTCCAGCTTCCGGACGTGAGCGGTCTGGAAGTGTGCCGGCGCATCAAGAGCGATCCCGCGACGCGCCGTATCCCCGTGCTCCACATCTCCGCCACGCATATCAGCGAGACGGACCAGCAGGTGGGAATGGAGAGCGGCGCCGAAATCTACCTCGTCGAGCCCCTCGCGCCCGAAGAGCTCATCACCGTGGTGCGCACGCTGTTGCGCCTGCGCCAGATGGAAGCCGGACTCGCCGCCAGCGAGGAACGCCTGCGCCTTGCAACGGAGAGTGCCGGCTTCGGCACCTGCGACATCGACTTGCGCACCGGCAATGCGGTGTTCAGCCCGGCGATGTTCGACATCCTCGGGTTGCCGGCGGCGCCCGGGCTCGCGAGCATGAGCGAATGGATCGACCGCATCCATCCCGACGATCGGCGGGCGACCACCGCGGCCTTCGACGCCGCGCGCGACGCGAACGCCCATTTCCGCCACGAGCATCGGATCGTCCGCGCGAGCGACGGCGAAGAGCGCTGGCTTGCACCGACCGGGCTCTTCCATCCCGACGAGACCGGCCGGCGCACGCGCTTCATCGGCGTCATGCTCGACGTCACCGAGCGCCGGCACGCCGATGTCGAGCGCAACGCGCTCCTCGCGCGCGAATCCGCCGCACGGGCGGCGGCCGAGGACGCCGCGCGGCTCAAGGATCAATTCCTCGCGACGCTTTCGCACGAATTGCGAACGCCCATGAGCGCGGTGCTCGGCTGGCTGCATCTGCTGAAGAGCGGGCGCCTGTCGAGTGCGCAGCAAACACAGGCGCTCGAGACGATCGAGCGCAACGCGCACCTGCAGAATCAGCTCATCAACGACCTGCTCGACGTGTCGCGCATCATCACGGGACGGCTGCGGCTCGAGCGCGATCACGTCTATCCGTCGGTCGTCGTCGACGCAGCCATCGAAAGCGTGCGGCCGCAAGCGGATGCGCGAACGATCGCCATTCGAGCGGAGTTGGGAAACGTGCCGATCACGGTCTTCGGCGATCCGATGCGACTGCAGCAGGTCGTGTCGAATCTGCTCGTGAACGCGATCAAGTTCTCGCCCGACGGCGGGGTCATCGACGTTTCGATGCGCGTGCACGACGACAAGGTCGAGATCGCCATCGCCGATCAGGGCGAGGGCATCGCCGCCGACATCCTGCCTCTCATTTTCGAACGCTTCCGTCAGGCCGACGGCTCGATTACCCGGCGCCACGGCGGCATGGGCCTCGGCCTCGCGATCGCACGACACATCCTCGACCTGCACGGCGGCACGATCGCTGCGCGAAGCGACGGACCCGGCCGCGGCGCGACCTTCACGATCACGCTGCCCGCGGAGATCGAGCGCGCGCAGTCGAGCGCCAACGTCGCGGACGCCGGCGAAATGCAGCCGGAGAATCGCCTCGCCGGCCTGCACGTCCTCGCGGTCGACGACGATGCGAATGCGCTGTCGATGCTCGGCTCGATGCTCGAGCTCGGCGGCGCCAAAGTGACGACCGCACAAAGCGCCAACGCGGCATTGGCGGCGTTCGCCGCGAACCCCGACATCGCGACGCTCCTTTCGGACATCGGCATGCCGGTGCACGACGGCTACGAGCTCATTGCGCGCCTGCGAAGAGAGCATTCGGCGCGGATGACGTCGACGCCGGCGATCGCGGTGTCCGGCTACGCGCGCGACGAGGACCACGCCCGCGCGCTTCGCGCCGGGTTCGACGCGCACATCGCGAAGCCGTTCGGCATGAACGCGCTGTTCGATCTCATCGTGCGGCTGGTCCACGAGCGCGCGCATGCTGCCGGCGACGACGGCAGGGAGACGGCCGCGTAGTGCGCGCGATCAGCCCGGTTCCGCGTCGCGATCGACGTGCAGCAGCTCGGCGAAGACCGCCTCGAGGCGCTGAATCGAATAGGGCTTGATCAGCGAGATGACGCCCCGATCGGTGCCCTCCTCCGCGGCGTCCGGGTAGCCCGTCCCGAGCACGACCGGCAAGCCGCGCTCCCGCGCCGCGCGCGCGAGCGCGAGACCGCTGGTCTTCGGCATGACGACGTCGGAAAACACGAGATCGACGTGCGCGCCGGTGTCGAGCAGCGCGAGCGCCTCGTCGCTCGACGATGCCGTCAGAGCGTCGCATCCGAGCGAGCGCACGACCTGTGCCGAAAGCTCGAGGTTGTCGGCGTCGTCGTCGACGACGAGGATCACGAAGCCGCGCAACGGCCGGTTGGTATTCATCGTTTCGTCCTTCGCGTCGTCGACATTCTACGAGCCGAGGCGGCGATGGAACACGGCGGGCAGCCGCACGCGCACGTCGGCGATGCGCGCGGCGTCGACGTCGCCCGTGACGACACCTTCGCCTTCCGCCTGCGACGCGACGATCTCGCCCCACGGGTCGACGAGCATCGAGTGTCCGAAGGTGCGACGGCCGCCCGGATGCGTGCCCGACTGCGCGGCGGCGAGCACGTAGCACTGGTTCTCGATCGCACGCGCCCGCAACAGGACTTCCCAATGCGCCGCGCCGGTGCGCGCGGTGAACGCCGCGGGAACGACGATCAGCGCGAGATCGCCCTGCGCACGGTAGAGCTCGGGGAAGCGCAGGTCGTAGCAGATCGACAGCCCGACGCGCCCGCACGGCGCGTCGAACGCGGCAGGCGCAGCGCCCGCGACGATCGTCTTCGCCTCGTCGTAGTCCTCGTCGCCGTGCGTGAAGCGGAACAGGTGAATCTTGTCGTAGCGCGCGATGCGCTCGCCGCCCGGCGCGTAGACGAGCAGCGACTGGCGCGTTCGTGCGGGATCGTCGCAGGCGAGCGGCACGCTCCCCCCGATCAAGTACACCTGATGGACCCGCGCCATCTCGGCGAGGAAAGCCTGCTGCGCTCCGTCGCCGTCGGGCTCGCGTGCGGCGACCTTGTCGGCCGCATGCAGCGCCATCAACCCGAAGTTCTCGGGAAGGAGCGCCAGCGACGCACCGGCGTCCGCCGCACGGCCGATGAGCTCGCGCGCGCGGCGAAGGTTTTCCCCCACGTCGGATCCCGACGTCATCTGAATCGCGGCAACGCGAAACGGGGTCGCGTGGTTCATCGGGTCATTCTATCGGGACGCCGAGGAGTCCGTGCTCGTCGCCGTCGCGCCGATGCGCGCGACGACCGGATCGTCGAACGTGCCGGTCACGGCATAGCGATAGCTGAAGAGCTGGTCGAACGGATTGTTCAGCATCTTCTGCGCGAGCAGCGTGCCGGCACCGACCGCCGCGCCGAGCAACGGATTGGCGATGAAGAGCGCCGCCGCACCGGCGGAAACCCCGGTCGAAAGCGAAGGCTTCACGCGCACCTGCAACTTCTGCGTCTCGCGCCCGAGATCGACGTCGCCGGACAAGTCGACTGCAGCGGCGGGGCCGGCGAGCCGCAGGTCGTCCGTGTGCATGATCCCGTGATCGATCACGATGTTGCCGGCGATCGTATCGAACGCGAACCCTTCGCTGAACACGTCGCGAAAGTCGAGCGAGATGCGCCGCGGCAACGCCTGCAGCGACAACACGCCGAGGAGCCGGCCGACGCCCGGCTCGAGGCGCGTGAATTGACCCGCGCCGGCGCGTAGCGCAAGACGCCCGCCGAGCGAAGGGTAGTCGAAGTCGCCGGGCGATCCGGCCCAGACGACGCGTCCGTCGATCTTCGTCGCCGCGCCCTTCACCGCGTAAGGCCAACCGAAGCGGCCGAGGAAAGCACCCGCCTCCTTGACGTCGATCGCGATGTCGAGCTCGGTCCGTGGCGGCGACGCCGCGACGTGCCACGCGCCGTGCGCCTCGATCGCGCCCGCATCGTTCGCGAGCACGAGCTTGGCGATCTGCCACGCTCCGCCGACGGGTTGTGCACGGACTTCGAGTCGCCCGAGCGAGCGACCCTTGCGCAGCAGATCGTCGGCAACGAGGTCGACCGCGGGCCAGTGGCTCGCATCGCTCGCAGGACGCGTGACCTCCGCACTCGCGCTCGCATCCGGTGCCGGTGTCGACACGAGGCGCGTCAGGTGCGCGACGAGCCGTCCATCGGGCTCATCGCGTGACGGCGCGCGCCAGTTCGCGCTGCCCGCCAGTTCCGGACCATCGAGCGCGACGCGCCAGTCGGCAGGGGTGCGGCGCGCGATGGCTTTGACATCGGTGAACGATCGCCCGAGCACGGTGACCTTCGCGGCCTGCAGATCGATGCCCCGCACCACCGGCACGTCGCTGCTGCTGCCGTTTGCCGACGGCTGCTCACCGGACGCGAAATCGAGCCAGTCGTCGACGTTCGCCTCGGCCACGTTCGCGCGAACGAATACGCCCGATTGCAACGCATCGACGTTGTCGCCGATCGACTTGCCGACGAGGACGACGGCGCGCTCGATGGCCGGCGACGATTCGACGACACGCCGGCGCAGGACCGCGCGCGCGATTCGACCGTAGTCGATCGTGACGCGATCTTCCGCCGCCTTCGACGTCTTGCGCTCACCGGCGGTGCGTGCATCCGCCGTCGCGAGCGGCTTGCGCTCGACGCGAAGCGGCACCGCATCGGTGGCGGCCTTGCGGAACGGCGCCGGCAAATCGACGCGTGCACCGACGAGCGAGCTCTCGACGCTCCATGCGACGTCGCGATCGACCGCATCGAGCGCGAGCTTCCAGTCCGTGGTGCCGTCGACGCGCGAAAGGAACGGAGCGTCGAATGCCTGCCGCACCTGGGCGATCTCGGCACGCCCGCTCGCGTCGACGTGAATGCGCGCGCCGGTTGCCGAGAGCGCGAGCGTCAGCGGACCGCCGAGGGCTTGCGCCGTGATGCCCGAGGCGGAGACGTCGTGCCCGGTGAAGGCAAGCTCGCCGCTCAATGCCGCGAGCGCCGGCGCGCCCGGCCGCTCGATCGAGTTCTGCGCGAAGCGGTAGCGGCCGCCGACGCTTGCGTGCGCCATATCGTGCAGCGGCAACGCGAGGCGCAGCGCGAGCTCGCCGTCGCCGGTCACGCGCGTCGCATCGGCGGCATGCGCGGTCCATTCCGCCACCGGCGACGCGGCGACGAAGTCGAGGAACGCGCGCGTGGGCCCGCTCGCGCGTCCGTCCACCACGAGCTGGGCGTCGTGAAAATCGATCATCTCGGCGCGCGTCGGCCCGAGCGTAGCGTCACCGATGCTGCCACGGGTGGCGTCGATCGACACGTGCGCGCCGTCGATGCGCACATCGCCCGCGATGCCTTCGATCGCCGGCCAGCCGTCCGCATACGTCAGCGTCACGTCGCTCGCCTTCACCTGCAGCGCGAAGCGACCGCCCTTGCCGTCGCGAAACGGGAACTGCGCGAGGTCGCCGGCGAGTACGAGCGTCGCATCGCGGGTGGTTCCACCGCCGATCGCGCGTCGCAGCCATTCACGAAGCGACGGCGCCGTGACGGTCGGCACGTAGCGATGCGCGTCGGCGAGCGCCGCGTGCGTGAGCTTCACCTGCAGATCGATGGTGCCCGGCGCCGCTGCACGCGGATGCCACGCGCCCGACGTCGCACCGGCAAGGCTCGGACTATCGAACGTCAGGTCGCGCCAGGCCACGCTCGTCTGCCCGTCGACGCGTTGCCACGACACGGCACCGCGTACCCTGCCGAGCGCAAGCGGCTCCGCGAAAAGGTGCGGCAATGTCACCGACGCATCGGCCGCCTCGACGTCGATGTCGCCGCCCGCCTCGTTCATCGCCAATCGGCCCGACAACGACGTCACGCCCAACGCGCCGTCGTGCGATGCGACCGAGAGCGCACGCACGTCGGCGGCGATCGCATAGCGAACCGGCGCGCGCGCTTCGCCGGTCCATTCGATGTGGCCGTTGCGCAGGGTGCCGCTCGGGGCGAGTCGCGTGATGTCGGCGCGTGCAGCGTCGGGCAACGGCACATGCGCCGCCAGCGACGCGAGGGGTGCGAGGTCGAGCGCGCTGAACGACAGCGTGCCGCCGCCCGGGACGCTTCCGCGCGGCTCCCGCAACGCCAGCGTCACGTTCGTCGAGTCGACGCCGCTGCCGTCGGGAAGCGTGAGTACGAGGTCGCTTGCGCTGAACGTGCGCGCGGTGTCGGATTGCCGCCACTGCACGCGTCCGGCGAGATGCGCGACGGAGACCGGCGCGAGGTCGCGGCCGAGCACCGCTTGGACGTCGGCGAGTTCGAGGTCGGCCGTGCCGGCGCGCGCCTGCCCCTGCGCCACGTCGACCCACAACCGCAACGCACCCCGGCCGCTGTCGAGCGCGAACGGCAGCGGCAGCCATTCGCGCCAGGCCGCGACGTCCGCGTAATCGAGGCGCACGTAAAACCTGCCCTGCAACGAGCCGGGGTCTTTCAGCGATGCACCGGTCAGATCGGCGCGGATTTCGATCGGCGCCGCGAGTTCCGCCGGCGGAACGCCGGTCAATCCCGCCTGGTGACGCCCCGCGCGCTGCACGAGCCGGAACTGCACGCGGTCGAGAAGCAGTTGCGGCGCTTGCCGCAACTCGTCGTCCCACGAGACGAGCGCATCGCGCACGACGACGTTGGGCTGGCGCAGCAGCCATTCGGCGAACGGCGAATCGTCACTCGCCTCTTCGGTCCGGAATTCGAAGCCGCCGACGTGCAGGCGTCCTTGGGCGTCGCGGCGCACGGCGAGGCGCGGCGCGTCGATCTCGATCTCCAACAGGCGCAGGTCCATTCGTGGAATGGACGTCCACGCCACGCGGAGATCGACGCGCGGCAAGTCGAGGACGACCTTGTCGTGCACGCGATCGCGAAGGCGGAAGCCGCGAATCGAAAGCTTCGGGTTCCATCCGTCCCAGCCCGTGGCGATCTCGTCGATCTCGACCGGCTGGCCGATGCGCGCGCCGACCCAGCGCGCGATGTCCGCATGACGCGCCTCGAGCTGCGGATAGGCGACGACGCGGATGCCCAGTAGCAGCGCGAGGAAGACGCCGAGAGCGGTGACCGCCAGCTTCGCGACGAGCCGCGCGAGGCGACCCGCCCAAGTCGGCGCCCGCGCGGTGGAGGGCATAATGGGCGAGAGATGACGCGCGAACGATTGTAACGGATGGACGTCGAGCGCGCGCTCGCCTTCAGCCACTACGCGGGGCGATCGCTCGCCGCCGAGCCGTTGCTGCGCGAGACGCTCGCGGCGACGCTCGACGCACCGTTCGATTGGGATGGCGCACGCACGACGCTCGCCGAGGTCGTCACCTGCGCCGACGCCGACGCGCTTGCCCGAGCCTTGCGTCGCTTGCGGCGGCGCGTCTTCCTGCATACGCTGGTGCGCGACCTGACCGGCCGCGCCGCCTTCGCCGAAGTCGTGGGGGCGATGACCTCGCTTGCCGAGGCGGCGCTCGTGGCGGCCGTCGACGTCCACACGGCACAGCTCGCGAAGATGCACGGCGTGCCGCGGGGACCGACGGGCGACGCGCAGCGTCTCATCATCGTCGGCATGGGCAAGCTCGGCGGCCGCGAGCTCAATGTCTCGTCCGACGTCGACCTCGTGTTCGTCTACCCGGAGGAGGGCGAGACGGACGGCGCGCGCGTCGTGTCGAATCGCGAATTCTTCGACCGGCTCGCGCAGCGCGTCATCGCCGCGATCGGCCAGCTCGACGCGGAAGGCTACGTCTTTCGCGTCGATACGCGGCTGCGGCCGTACGGCGAAAGCGGACCGCTCACCGTCTCCTTCGGCGCGCTCGAGCAGTACCTGGTCACGCAGGGCCGTGCGTGGGAGCGCTACGCGTGGCAGAAGGCGCGGCCGATCGCCGGCGATGCGCACGACGAACTGCAAGCGCTCGTCACGCCCTTCGTCTACCGCAAGTACCTCGACTACGACGCGTACGACGGCCTGCGCGACATCCATCGCCAGATCCGCGAGCAAGGCGCGCGCCGCGGCCATGCCGACGACGTCAAGCTCGGCGCGGGCGGCATTCGCGAAGTGGAATTCGTCGTGCAGGCGCTGCAGATCGTGCGCGGCGGCCGCGACGCGGACCTTCGCGTACGCGGGACATTGCCCGCGCTCGACGCGCTCACGCAGCGCGGCCTGATCGCGCCGCACGCCGCATCGATGTTGCGCGACGGCTATCTGTTCCTGCGCGCCCTCGAGCATCGGCTGCAGTACCGCGACGATCGGCAGACGCACCGCGTGCCCGACGACGCGGCCGAGCGGGGACTCGTCGCCGAATCGCTCGGCTTGCCGTCGGTCGCGGCGTTCGACGCGGCGCTCGCCGTGCAACGCACGCAGGTGTCGCGGCAGTTCAACGCCGTGTTCGAGACGCCGGAGCGCGCGAGCGCGAGCGACGAGACGACGACGCGGCTCGCCGCAGTCTGGGAGGATCCCGACGAGAGCAGGGAAACGCTCGACGAATTGGCGCGCGCCGGATTCGAGGCACCGGCCGAGTTGGTGGCGATGCTCGCGCGCCTGCGCGCAAGCCGCCGCTACCTGCAATTGCCCGCTCGATCGCGCGAGCGCTTCGATCGTCTCGTGCCCGCGTTGATGGCCGTCGCCGCCGGGCATCCTCAACCGGGCGCAACGCCGCAAACGGTGCTGCGGCGCCTGCTCGATCTGCTGGACGCCGTCAGCGGGCGCAGCGCGTACCTCGCGCTTCTCGTCGAGCATCCGCCGCTGCTGCCCAGACTTGCCGCGCTGATGGGCGCCTCGGCGTGGGCCGCCGATTACCTGACGCGGCGCCCCTTCCTGCTCGACGAGTTGCTCGACGCCCGCGTGCTCCTCGCCGAGCCGGACTGGGCGTCGTGGCGAAGCGAGCTCGAGCGTCTGCTCGCGGCGAATGCGGGCGACGCGGAAGCGGCGATGGATACGCTGCGTCATTTCCAGCATGCGCAGGCGTTCCGCCTGCTCGCGCAGGATCTCGCTGGACAGCTCACCGTCGAGCGTCTCGCCGATCACCTCTCCGCGCTCGCCGACACGATCCTCGCGACGACGCTCGTGCATTGCTGGCGCATGCTCTACGGAAACGGCGCGTCGCCGCCGCGCTTCGCGATCATCGGCTACGGCAAGCTCGGCGGAAAGGAGCTCGGCTACGCCTCCGATCTCGACCTCGTGTTCCTGCACGGGAGCGACGACGACCCGGTGCAGGCGCAGGAGGCGCAGGCGCGCTACGCGCGGCTCGCGCAGCGCATCAATACATGGCTCACGAGCGCGACCGGTGCGGGGCGCCTCTACGAAACCGATTTGCGATTGCGGCCCGACGGGGCCAAGGGTTTGCTGGTCTCGAGTACCGCGGCGTTCGAACGCTACCAGCGCGAGCAGGCGTGGACGTGGGAGCACCAGGCGCTGACGCGCGCGCGTTTCGTCGCCGGCGACGCGGAGATCGGCGTCGCGTTCGAGGCGTTGCGCGAGCGCATCCTGCGCTTGCCTCGCGATCGCGCGCAGCTCGCACGCGACATCGTCGACATGCGGGCGCGCATGGCGGATGGACATCCCAACCGCACGCCGCTCTTCGACCTGAAGCACGATCCCGGCGGCATGGTCGACATCGAGTTCGCCGTGCAGTACCTCGTGCTCGCGCATGCGCACGCGCACCCGGAGCTCACGCGCAACGCCGGCAACATCGCACTGCTCGGCATCGCCGCGGAGGCGGGACTCGTCGATGCGTCCGTCGCGCGCGCCGCGGCCGACGCGTATCGCGAGTACCGGCGGCTGCAGCATCAGGTGCGGCTCACCGGCGCCGCGCATGCACGCGTCGAGTCGGAGGCGCAGGCAGCGCGCCGCGCGAGCGTCGACGCGTTGTGGAGCGCGGTGTTCGGCGCGCGGCGCGGATTCCTTCCCTCGCGCTCCGAGCCGTAAGCACCCGGCTGCTAAAATCGCCGGCTTCCGAGGACGAAGGAGCGCGCGCCATGTCGATGGCCGACCGCGACGGGTGGATCTGGTACGACGGGAAGATGGTGCCGTGGCGCGACGCGACGACGCACGTGCTGACGCACACCTTGCACTACAGCATGGGCGTCTTCGAGGGCGTACGCTGCTACGCGACCGCGAAAGGCGCCGCGATCTTCCGCTTGCGCGACCACACGAATCGCCTCTTTCGCTCGGCGCGCATCTTCGCGATGAAGATCCCCTACTCGCCCGACGAGATCTTCGAGGCGCAGCGCGCCTGCGTGCGCGAGAACCGGCTCGAGGCGTGCTACATCCGGCCGATCGCGTTCTACGGCTCGGAGGCGATGGGTGTGGCCGCGCGTTCGAACCCGGTGCGCGTCGCGATCGCGGCGTGGCCGTGGGGCGCGTACCTCGGCGCCGAAGGACTCGAGAAGGGCATTCGCGTGCGCACGTCGTCGTTCACGCACCATCACCCGAACGTGACGATGTGCGGCGCGAAGGCGGTGACGAACTACGCGGTGTCGATCCTCGCCAACCAGGAGGCCACGCACGACGGCTACGAGGAGGCGATGCTGCTCGACACGCAAGGCTACATCTGCCAGGGATCGGGCGAGAACGTGTTCATCGTGCGCGACGGCAAGCTTGCGACGCCCGATCTCGCCGGCGGCGCGCTCGCGGGCATCACCCGCGACACCGTGCTGACGTTCGCGAACGAACTCGACATCCCCGTGCAGGAGCGGCGCATCACGCGCGACGAGGTCTACGTCGCCGACGAGGCGTTCTTCACGGGAACCGCTGCCGAGATCACGCCGATTCGCGAATACGACAATCGCGTCATCGGCGACGGACGGCGCGGTCCCATCACGACCAAGCTGCAGAGCCTGTTCTTCGACACGGTCAACGGGCGCAATCCCCTGCACATGGACTGGCTCACTTACGTCGACGAACGGGCGTGACGATGGCGCGCGCGGCGAAGCCGGAAAAGGCCACGGCATGAACGAGCGCACGCACGAAATCGAGGCGCCCGAACTGCCGGTCGTGTCGGTGCGTGCCGAAGATCTGCCGATCTTCTGTCCTAACCCCGGCATGCCGCTGTGGAGCTCGCACCCGCGCGTCTTCCTCGACGTCGCGAGCGCAGGCGAGGCGATGTGCCCGTATTGCGGCACGCGCTATCGACTGGTCGGCGAAGCGAAAGCCGGTCACTGACGCAGCGTCCGCCAAACGCCGACGATGCGCGCGGCACCCCGCGCGCGCTCGTCGTCGCGCCGTCGTGGGTCGGCGACGCGATCCTCTCCGAACCGCTGATCGCGGCCTTGCACAGGCGCGGCGCGGACGTGGATGTGATCGCGCCGGCGTGGTGCGCTCCGGTCTACGCGCGCGTACGGGGCGTTCGTCGCATCGTCGACGCTCCATTCACGCATGGCCGCTTCGGTTGGGCGGCGCGCCGCGCGCTCGGGCACGCGTTGCGCGCATCGCGCTACACGCACGCCTACGTGCTGCCGAACACCTGGAAGTCCGCGCTGGTGCCATGGTTCGCGCGCATTCGCGTCCGCATCGGCTACGTGGGTGAGATGCGCTACGGCCTCCTTACCGATCCCCGGCGCGTCGACCGGCGGCGCGTGCCGCGCCTCGTTGCGCGCTATGCCGCGCTGGCGTCGCCGCGCAGCGAAGCGTTACCGGTCGAAGAGCGGGACCTCGCGCCGCGCCTCGTGCCCGATGCCGCGAATCGCGATGCGGCGATGCGCGCAATGCAATTGACGCGTGAGCGGCGCGTCGCGATTCTCTGCCCGGGTGCGGAATTCGGTCCGGCGAAACGCTGGCCGGCCGAGCACTTTGCCGCGCTCGCCAGGCGCCTGCGCGACGACGGTTGCGCGATCTGGATCCTCGGCTCGCCGAACGACCGGACCGCCGCCGCGGAGGTCATCGCTGCACTCGACGGTTCGACGAGCGGCGTCGTCGATCTGACCGGACGGACCGACCTCGGAAGCGCGATCGACCTCATGTCCGTCGCGGCGCTCGTCGTCAGCAACGATTCGGGGCTCATGCACGCCGCAGCAGCGGTCGGCACGCCACTCGTGGCGCTGTTCGGTTCGTCGTCGCCGGCGTACACGCCGCCGTTGTCGGCGACGGCGAAAATCGCGCGCATCGACATCGCGTGCAGTCCGTGCTTCAAGCGCGAATGCCCGCTCGGGCATTTCCGTTGCATGCGCGATTTGTCGCCGGACATGGTCTACAATCTCGCGCGCAGTTCGCTGGTTCTGCAGGCACCATCCCGTTGATCATGCCCACGGCACGCACGCCGCCGATCTACACCTCGCCGCAGGACGTCACGCAGGCGTTCTACCAGGCGTTCGAAGCGCGCGATCTCGACGCGATGATGGCGACGTGGGCCGAGGACGAGGACATCGTCTGCATTCATCCGAGCGGCGTGCGGCACGTCGGCTACGAAGCCGTGCGCCACAGCTTCGAGCAGATGTTCGCAAGCGAGGGAAAAGTTTCGTTCCGTATCGACGGTCTCGTCGCGATCGAGACGGTCGGCCTCGCGATGCAAAGCACGATCGAGCATTTGCGCGCGGGCGAAGATGGTCCGCGCGGTGCCGCGATCGCCACCAACGTGCTGATGCGCACGCCCTACGGATGGCGCGTCGTGTGCCACCACGCGTCGCCGTCGCCACCGGTGAGCGAGGCGCCGCAGTCGGGCCCGCTGCACTAGTTGTGATTTCTATGAGGGTTGTTCATCCGGTCTGAATCCGAGAAGCTGGTTGGTGCGAGCCGACCATCTTCAGAGGAGACAGCCGGATGAACATTCATCAGAATGCCCGCACCACGCCGCAGAGTCGAGCCTTGCTGGTGCATCGGGTGCTCGAGGAGCATTGGTCGGTGAGCTCGGTGGCCGTCGCCTTCGGCATTTCCGAGCGCACCGTCTACAAATGGTTGGCGCGCTATCGGGCGCATGGGATCGCCGGCCTGCAGGATCGCCGCTCGGTGGCGCGGCGTCGGCCGCACGCCTTGTCGGGCCTCTGGCTCGCCCTCATTCGATTGCTGCGCCACGCCAAGCTGGTAGCGGCGGAGATTGCGGCGCGCTTGCCGGTGGCGCGCTCGACGGTCAGCGGGGTGCTGCGCCGCTTGGGTTTGGGACGTTTGCGCTACCTGAACCCACCGCCGCCGGTGCAGCGCTACGAATGGAGCCGGCCCGGCGAGTTGATCCATGTCGACATCAAAAAGCTGGGCCGCATCAGCCAACCGAGCCATCGCATCACCGGCAATCGCCGCGACAGTGTGCGCGGCAGCGGCTGGGAATACGCGCACGTCGCCATCGACGACTGCTCGCGCTTTGCTTACGTCGAGATCCTGCCCGACCAGTTGCGCTACACCACCACTCGCTTCTGGCTGCGCGCGGTACGCGCGTTCCGTCGCCAAGGCATTCGCGTGCAACGCGTGCTCACCGACAACGGCGGCGCGTACCGGTCGCGGCCCTTTCGCAAGGCATGTCGCTGGCTGCAGATCAACGCCAAACGCACCCGCCCGTATCGTCCGCAGACCAACGGCAAGGCCGAGCGCGTGATCCAAACGCTGCTGCGCAAATGGGCGTACGCCGTGCCCTACGCCAACTCGGCGCACCGGCGGGCAGCACTCGACAGCTGGCTGCGTTTCTACAATGAGGACCGACCGCATGCTAGCCTTCATCGACGAACACCGATCAGCCGAATCGCTCAATTCGCTGAACAACGGCCGTAGAAATCACAACTAGTCACCCGTACGGGCCACCCTAGCCTGACGTTCCTCCCACGGTCAGGCCGTCGATCTTGAGCGTAGGCTGACCGACGCCCACCGGCACGCTTTGCCCGTCCTTGCCGCAGGTGCCGACGCCCGCGTCGAGTTGCAGATCGTTGCCGACCATCGACACGCGCGTGAGCGCATCGGGACCGTTGCCGATCAGCGTGGCGCCCTTCACCGGGTACGTGATCCTCCCGTCCTCGATCATGTAGGCCTCGGCCGCGGAGAACACGAACTTGCCGCTCGTGATGTCGACCTGGCCACCGCCGAAGTTCGCCGCGTAGAGACCCCTCTTCACCGAGCCGATGATCTCGGCAGGATCGTGCGCACCGGACAGCATGATCGTGTTCGTCATCCGCGGCATCGGCAGATAGGCGAACGATTCGCGGCGCCCGTTGCCCGTCGCGCCGGTCTTCATCAATCCCGAATTGAGACGATCCTGCATGTAGCCGCGCAGCACGCCGTCCTCGATCAGGACCGTACGCTGCGTCGGATGTCCCTCGTCGTCGAGGTTGAGCGAGCCGCGACGCTCGCCGAGCGTGCCGTCGTCGACGACGGTCACGCCGGGCGCGGCGACGCGCTCGCCGATGCGTCCGGAGAACGCGCTGGTGCCCTTGCGATTGAAATCGCCTTCGAGTCCGTGGCCGATCGCCTCGTGCAGCAGGATGCCCGGCCAGCCGTTGCCGAGGACGACCGTCATCGTTCCCGCCGGCGCCTCCCGCGCGCCCAGATTGACCACGGCCTGATGGACCGCCTGCGTCGCGAACGCGTGCAGTTGCGCGTCGGTGAAGAACGCGTAATCGAGCCGCGCACCGCCGCCGGCATGGCCCTGCTCACGGCGGCCATGCTCTTCGACGATGACGGTGATCGACACGCGCACGAGCGGCCGCACGTCCGCCGCGAGCAGCCCGTCGCTGCGCGCGATCAGCACCGTCTCATGCTCCCCGGCGAGCGACGCCATCACCTGGACGACGCGTGGGTCGAGCGCGCGCGCAGCCTTCTCGAGACGCGTCAGCAGGTCCACCTTGGCGGCGTCGCCGAGACTCACGACCGGATCGGCGGTCGGATACAGCAGGCGTGTATCCGCCGTGCGTCCCAGCGCTGCCGACGCGGATTGTCCCTGCCGGCCGATCGCGCGCACCGCCGTGGCGGCTTCCTCGAGCGCCGGCAGCGAGATGTCGTCCGAGTAGGCGAAGGCCTGCTTGTCGCCCGACACGGCGCGCACGCCGACGCCGCGGTCGATGTTGAACGTCCCTGCCTTGACGATGCCCTCTTCGAGGCTCCAGCTCTCGAAGCACGCGTGCTGGAAGTAGAAATCGGCGAAATCGACATCGTGCGCATGGATCGACGCGAGCACGCGCGAGATCTTGTCGAAGTCGAGGTCGGCCGGCGCGAGCAGCAGCCGGTCGGCCTCGGCGAGGAGTGCGGGGGCAATCGGAGCGAGGGTCGTATCGTTCACCGGGGTCCTTGGTGGGGGGGCGGCCTCGAAGGGCGATCGCCCCTCGAGGAATCTGACCCCGCGATTTCGGCGGGGGTTCGTTTGACGATGGGGCTTGCGGGCTCAGTGTTCAACCGCTGAGCGCCGGCGTGACGCTCGCCGCGTGGCCCTTGCCGAGGTACGTCGCGGCGACGCGCGGATTCGCCGAGAGGTCGCGGCTGTCGCCTTCGAACGCGACCTGGCCGGTCTCGAGCACGTAGCCGTAATCGGCGATCGCCAGCGCGGCGCGCGCGTTCTGCTCGACGAGCAGAATGGCGACGCCCGTCGAGCGTAGCGCGGCGATGATGGCGAAGATGTCGCGCACGACGAGCGGCGCCAGTCCGAGCGAGGGCTCGTCGAGGAGGAGCACGCGCGGCGACGACATCAACGCGCGGCCGAGCGCCAGCATCTGCCGCTCGCCGCCCGACAGCGTCCCGGCGAGTTGCACCCGCCGCTCCTCGAGCCTCGGGAAACGCCGATAGACGTCGGCGAGACGCTCGGCGCGGGGATGACCGCCGCGTCGCGCAAACGCACCGAGCAGGAGGTTGTCGGCGACGCTCATCGATGCGAAGAGCTCACGGCGCTCCGGCACGAGCACGACGCCGCGGCGCACGCGGTTCTCGACCGCCCAGCCGTTGGCGATTTCGCCGAAGCAGCGCACCTCCCCGGTCGATGGCAAAAGCCCGGCGATCGCCGAGAGCAGCGTCGTCTTGCCCGCGCCGTTGGGACCGATGACGGTGACGATCGTGCCGGGTGCCACCCGCACCGTGACGTCGCGCACGGCGTGCACCTTGCCATAGGCGACACTGATGTCGCGCACGTCGAGCGCATCGTCGCGGCCGTGCATTTACGCCCCGGCCTCTTCGACGCCGAGATACGCCTCGAGCACGCGCGGGTCGCGCTGAATGTCCGCTGGACATCCTTCGGCGAGTTTTTCGCCGAAATCCATCACCACCAGTCGATCGGTAAGCCCCATGACGAATTCCATGTCGTGCTCGACGAGCAGGATCGTCATGCCATCCCGCTGCAGCACGCGCAGCAATTCGGCCAGCGCCTGCTTCTCGAGATAGCGCAGGCCCGCAGCGGGCTCGTCGAGCAGCAGAAGCGACGGATCCGCCGCGAGCGCGCGCGCGATCTCGACGATGCGCTGCTTGCCGAGCGGCAGGCTGCCCGCCTCGTCGTAGGCATGTTCGGCGAGGCCCACGCGTTCGATCTCGCGCAACGCGACCGCGCGCGTGCGCCGCTCCTCGGCACGATCGAGGCGCAGCGCGGCGCGAAGCACGCCCGCACGCGTGCGCCGATACGCGCCGAGCGAAACGTTGTCGAGGACCGACATGGTCGGCAGCAATCGCACGTGCTGGAACGTGCGGCCGATGCCGAGGCGCGCGATCTCCCACGGCCGCTTGCCGGCGATCGACGCGCCGCCGAACACGATGTCGCCGCCCGACATGGGCAGCGCGCCGCTGATGAGCGCGAACGTCGTGCTCTTGCCCGCGCCATTCGGCCCGATGAGGCCGACGATCTCGCCGACGCGCACCTCGAACGAGAGGTCGTCGACGGCGACGAGGCCGCCGAAGGCCTTGCGCGCGCCGCGCACGTCGAGCAGCGCACCCGGAGCGCGCGGCGGCTTGTCCCCTGCGGGCAGCGGCGGCGCGTCGCCCGGCGGTGCAGGCGCGCGCCGCGGCAGGACGCGCAGCACCCAGTCCACGACGCCGTTTCGCGCAAATTGCAGGAGCAGAATCATCAGCACGCCGAAGACGACGATCTCGAAGTTGCCGCTACGGCCGAGGAGCGTCGGCAGCACGTCCTGCAGCACCTGCTTCAGCACGGTGATGAGCGTCGCGCCCACGACGGCACCCCAGACGCTGCCGGCACCGCCGACGACCGCCATGAACAGGTATTCGATGCCCTGGTTGATGCCGAAGGGCGTCGGATTCACGAAGCGCTGCAGATGCGCGTAAAGCCAGCCGGAGACGCAGGCGAGCAGCGCCGCGTAGACGAAGCCGAGGATCTTGAGCCGCGCGGCGTCGACGCCGAACGCCTCCGCCATGTCGACGCAGCCCTTCATCGCCCGCAGCGCGCGTCCCGGACGCGAATCGAGCAGGTTGTGCGTCGCGAACAGCGCGCCGAGCGTGACGACCCAGATCAGGATGCAGAAGTGCCGCTCGTTCTTGAGCTCGAGGGGCCCGAGCGACAGCGGCGGGATGCCGGTGACGCCGGTGTGGCCGCCCAGCGATTCGAGGTTGCCGAAGAGGAAGAACAGGCTGATGCCCCACGCGATCGTCGCGAGCGGCAGGTAGTGCCCCTGCATGCGCAGCGTAATGAACCCGAGCGCAAGCGCCACCACGAGCGTGATCACGATCGCCGCGGGCAACGTGAGCCACGGCGAGACGCCGTAGTGCGTCGTGAGAAAAGCCGTCGTATACGCTCCGAGACCGACGAACGCCGCCTGCCCGAACGACGTCTGACCGGCGATGCCGGTGAGCAGCACGAGGCCGAGCGCGACCATGCTGTAGAGCCCGATGTAATTTGCAAGCGTCACCCAGAACGGCGGCGCGGCGAGCGGCACGGCGGCGAGTGCGGCGACGAACACCGCGCTGGCGATCGCGGCGAGCGGCAGCGTGCGGCGCGGTTGGACCGATGCACGCGGCCCCGTCATTCGTCCTCCTCGTGATGGCGGGTGGCGAGGCTTCGCCACAGGAGGACGGGAATGATCAGCGTGAAGACGATCACTTCCTTGAACGCGCTCGCCCAGAACGACGAGAACGCCTCGAGCACGCCGACGAGAAGCGCACCCGCAGCGGCGAGCGGGTAGCTGACCAGTCCCCCGATGATCGCACCGACGAACCCCTTGAGGCTCACGAGGAAGCCCGAGTCGTAATAGACGGTCGTGATCGGGCCGATGAGCACGCCGCAGAACGCACAAAGCAGCGCCGCGAGCACGAACGTGAGCGAGCCGGCGAAGCTCGGCGAGATGCCGACGAGCCGCGCGCCGATCCGATTGACCGCGGTCGCGTGCAGCGCCTTGCCGTACAGCGTGCGTCCGAACAACAGATACAGCGCGCCGATCAGCACGAGGCTCGTGACGACGACGAGCACGCTCTGAACGCTGAACGTCAGCGCGCCCGCGCGAAACGACGCACCGGTGAACGCCGGCGTGCGCGACCCTTCGGCGCCGAAGAACCACAGGCCGAGTCCGACCAGCGCGAAGTGCACGGCGACCGACACGATCAAAAGCACGAGCACGCTCGCATCGGCGATCGGCTGATAGACGATCCGGTAGATGAGGGGCCCCAGTGCCGTGACGGCGGCGAGCGTCAACACGATCTGCAGCGCGAGCGGAAGACCGCGCGGCGCGAACCACCAGACGGTCCACGCGATGGCGAGCGGCACGCCGAGCCACAGCCCGAGGCGAAGGGGGAGCTTGCGCGTCTCGCGGTGTCGCAGCGTCGAGATCGTTTCGACGATAGCGGCCACGATCGCGACGCCCACGAGCAGCCCCACCGTGCCCGGCGGCTTGCCCAGTTGCAATCCGGCGAGCGTCAGCGTCCCGTAGGTGACGAACTCACCGGACGGGATCCAGATGATCCGGGTGACGGTGAACACGAGCACCAGCGCGAGCGCGAGCAGCGCGTAGATCGCCCCGTTCGTGATGCCGTCCTGCATCAGGAACGCGGCGATCGAAAGGTCCATGCGCGAACGCCTCGTCGAATGTGGAACGGGCCGCGTGTTTCGCGGCCCGTCCGCCAGGCAAATCGGAAACGTCAGCGATCCGTTACTTCGCGAGCATCCACTTGCCGTTGTCGATCGTGATCATCACCACGGCGCGCTCGTCGAGGCCGTTGTGATTCTGAGGGCTCATGACGAACACGCCGTGCGTGCCGACGACGTCGGCCTTCTCCAGCGCGTCGCGCAGCGCCGAACGGAACTCCTTGGTGCCGGGCTTCGCCTTCTTGAGCGCCTCGGGGATCGCGTGCTCGAGCAGCACGTACGAGTCGTACGCATGACCGCCGAACGTGGTGCGCGAATCCTTCCCGTACTTCGCCTCGTATTGCGTGATGTACTTCGCGGCGACCTTCTTCACCGGATTCGATTCGGGCAACTGCTCGAACACGAGCATCGGCCCGATCGGCAGCAGCGTGCCGTTGCAGTCGGCGCCGCAGACGCGGAGGAAGTCGGGATTGGCGACGCCATGCGTTTGATAGATCTTGCCCTTGTAGTGGCGCGCGACCAGTTCCTTCTGCGGCGTTGCGCCCGGCGTGCCCGACGCTCCGATCAGGATCGCGTCGGGATTCGCCGCGACGAGCTTCAGCACCTGCCCGGTCACGGACGTGTCGTTGCGGTTGTACTTCTCGTCGGCCACGACCTGGAGTCCGTTGGCGGCGGCGGCGCGCTTGATTTCCGCGAGCCAGCTCTCGCCGTACGCGTCGTTGAAGCCGATGTAGCCCAGCGTCTTCACGCCATGCGCCTTCATGTGCTTCGCGATCGCATCGGCCATCAGCGAATCGTTCTGCGGCACCTTGAACACCCACTTGGTCTTGGGATTGGCGGGATCGACGATGCGCGCCGAAGCGGCCATCGACACCATCGGCACCTGTGCGTCGGCGACGATGTCCACCATCGCGAGCGAGTTCGGCGTGACCGTCGATCCGACGATCACGTCGGCGTTGTCCTCGCTGATGAGCTTGCGCGTGTTGGTGACCGCCCGCGTGGTGTCCGAGCCGTCGTCGAGGACGATCCACTTGACCTTCTCGCCGCCGATCGTTTGCGGCAGGAGCTCGATCGTGTTCTTCTCGGGGATGCCGAGCGATGCGGCGGGCCCGGTGGCCGAGAGCGTGACGCCGATGGTCACGTCGGCCAGGGCGACGGGGGCAAAGGCGACGCCGAGCGCGAACGCCGCGACGGTCGAGCAAATGGAACGAGACATGGAGGCTCCGGATCGTGGTGGAACCGCGCCGTACCTCGCGGCGCGTGGGCGCGATTATGCCCGATCACCGCGAAGCGGCGACCGGGCAGTGCGATCGGTCGGGCGGCGCGCGTCGCGCGCCGTCGAAATCAGCTGTGGCGCCGAGCGCGCGCGCAGCGACACGCCCATGCCGAGCAGGCCCAAGGCAATCAGCGCGAGCGTTTGCGGCTCGGGGACCGTCGGGATCTCCTGCTCGCGTACGTTGCAACCCGACGTGCACGCGCCCGCACGTCCCGAACGACGATCGAAAAGATCGGCGACAGAGAACATGCCGGCGCAACTTGCACGCTACAGCTCGCGCGGACCCGCCCCGAGGAGCGTGGCTCATTTCTGCAAACGAATCAGCGCGCGCGCACGGCGTCGCGGATTTCACGAAGCAGCACGACCTCCTCGGCCGGCGCCGCGGGCGCGGGCGGCGGCGTCTGACGGCGCAACCGGTTCACGCCCTTCATCATCATGAAGATGACGAACGCGAGGATCAC